>NZ_DASYAF010000160.1:0-65327 GCF_036501465.1 Phenylobacterium sp. | reverse complement strand
GTTACACGACCAGTTCGATAGGTTTTTCCAAGGCTTCCGCCGAGATGCTCACCCGATGGCGATCATGACCGGCGCGGTCGGCGCGCTGTCGGCCTTCTATCACGACTCGACCGACATCAACGATCCGCAACAGCGAATGATCTCGGCGCACCGGCTGATCGCCAAGATGCCGACCATCGCGGCGCGCGCCTACAAGTACTTCATCGGCCAGCCCTTCGTGCACCCGCGCAACGACAACTCCTACGCCGAGAACTTCCTGCGCATGTGCTTCTCGGTCCCGGCCGAGGACTGGAAGCCCAATCCGGTGCTGACGCGGGCCATGGACCGCATCTTCATCCTGCACGCCGACCACGAGCAGAACGCCTCCACGTCTACGGTGCGCCTCTCCGGCTCGTCCGGCGCCAACCCGTTCGCCTGCATCGCCGCCGGCATCGCCTGCCTCTGGGGTCCCGCGCACGGCGGGGCGAACGAGGAGGCGCTGAACATGCTGAAGGAGATCGGCACGGTCGACCGCATCCCGGAATATATCCAGGGCGTGAAGGACCGCCGCTACCGGCTGATGGGCTTCGGCCACCGCGTCTACAAGAACTACGACCCGCGCGCGACCGTCATGCAGAAGACCTGCCACGAGGTGCTGAAGGAGGTCGGCGACGAGAACGACCCGCTATTGAAGGTGGCGATGGAGCTCGAGCGGATCGCGCTCAGCGACGAGTATTTCATCGAGCGCAAGCTCTATCCGAACGTCGACTTCTACTCCGGTATCACCCTGCGCGCGCTCGGCTTCCCGGCCGAGATGTTCACGGTGCTGTTCGCCGTGGCCCGCACCGTGGGCTGGATCTCCCAGTGGAAGGAGATGATCGAGGACCCGGCCTACAAGATCGGCCGCCCGCGCCAGCTCTACACCGGCGCCCTGGAACGCCCCTACGTGGCGATCGACAAGCGCTGATCCGGTCGGCGGCGTGAAGTCCCTCGCCGCCGCCTTCTGCCTTCTCGCGACGGCCCTGGCCGGACCCGCGGCCGCAGCGATGACGCGCATCGACAGCGGCGTTCTGCGCGGCGTCACGGCCCACGGGATCACCGCCTTCGCGCCGGCCTGCCTGCAGCTTGGCGTCTCCATGCCCGGCGAGCCGCCGCCGAAGACCAGCGAAGACTGCCTCTACCTGAACGTCTGGGCGCCGGCCCGGCGCGGTAAGGCGCGCCTGCCGGTGATGGTCTTCATCCCAGGCGGCGGCTACCAGAACGGCGCGACGTCGCTGCCACTCTATTGGGGCGACCGGTTGGCCCGGCGCGGGGTTCTGGTGGTGACCCTGGCTTATCGCCTGGGCCCGCTGGGCTATCTCGCCCACCCGGAACTGACGGCGGAGTCGCCGCACCACGCCTCGGGCGACTATGGGCTGATGGACCAGGCCGCCGGCTTGGCTTGGGTGAAACGCAACATCGCCGCGTTCGGCGGCGACCCTGGCCGAGTCACCGTCTTCGGCCAGTCGGCCGGCGCTATGTCGGTGAGCCAGCTGATGGTCTCCCCGCTCGCCCGCGGTCTCTTCCAGCGCGCCATCGGCGAGAGCGGCGGCCTGTTCGAGCCGCTGATGCTGGCCCCGCAATACACCCTGGCCCAGGCCGAGAAGGACGGCGTCGCCTACATGCGTTCGGTTGGCGCCGCCTCGCTCGCGGACTTGCGCCGCCTGCCCGGCGAGGCGCTGCTGCACGGCCAGGCGAACGGCGTCTCGCATCCGGTGATCGATGGCTATGCCCTGCCGCTTGCGCCTTACGACGCCTTTGCCACCGGCCGGCTGGCCAGGGTCCCGGTGCTGGTCGGTTGGAACGCGGAGGAGGCGCGATCGCTGAGCGACGTCAGCCAGGCGAAGGCCGCGACCTTCACCGCTGACATCCGCAAGACCTTCGGCCCGCTGCCCAGCGCCCTGATCGACGCCTATCCCCACGCCGACGACGCCCAGGCGCGCCAGGGCCGCGCCGACTTCGAGCGCGACCTGCGCTTCGCCTGGGACGACTGGGCCTGGGCCCGGCTGCAGGCCCGCGCCGGGCTGCCGGCCTACGCCTACCGCTTCGAGCAGAAGCCGCCCTTCCCGGCCGGGTCGGTGCGCGCAGGCTGGGGCGCCTCGCACTTCGCCGAGCTCTGGTACGTCTTCGACCATCTGGATCAGGAGACCTGGGCCTGGACGGCGGGCGACCGCAGGCTCGCCGACGTGATGGCCGCCTACTGGACGAATTTCGCCAGGACCGGCGATCCGAACGGGCCGGGCCTGCCGCCCTGGCCACGGCTGCAGGGCGACGAAGGCCCGCTCCAGCGCCTGGCCGAGCCGGTGACCAGCGGACCGCCCCCGGAACTCGCCACGCTGCAGGTGCTCGACAAGGTCTATTCCAGTCTGCGCGGCGCGCCGTTCGGCCAGGTGAAGGCTGCGCGTTAGGTCCGACGATCAGCGATGATCTTCAGCACCGCGTCGGCCGCCGCTTCGCTGGGATCGGGCCCGCCGCGGCCCAGCAGGTCGAGGGCGGCGTACTGCGCCAGGGTCTGGCGGGCGCGCAGTTCAGCGTCGTCCAGCCGCCGCGCCACCTCCTCGGCCAGGTCGTCTGGCCGGCAGGCGTCCTGCACCAGTTCCGGCGCTACGAAGTCGTTGGCGGCGATATTGAACAGGGTGACGAATGGCGTGCGGATGATCCGGCGTACGATGAACCCACTCACCGGCGGCAGTTGATAGCCGATCACCATCGGCGCGCCGGCCAGGGCGACCTCGATCGTCACCGTGCCGGAACAGACCAGCGCCACGGTCGCGGCCTTCATGGCGTCGAGCTTGCCCGCCTCATCCTCGACCACGTGCGCCCGATGCGGCCAGCCGGCGACGCGCGACTTGACCATGTCGGCGACGGTCGGCGCGGCGGGGACCACGATGTGCAGGTCGGGATAGGCCGCCTTCAGCTGGGCGACCGCCGCCTCGAAGATCGGCAGCATCCGCGCCACCTCGCCCGGCCGGCTGCCTGGCAGCACGAGAAGAATGAGATCGTCGGGCGCCGCGCCGATCGCCTTGCGCAGCCGGCTTGGCTTCGCCCTGGAGAGGTCGAGGCTCAGCGCCGAGTTGCCGACGAAGGTCACCGGCAGGCCTTCGGCCTCGAAATAGGGCGCATCGAAAGCGTGGATGGAGAGCAGGTGGTCGACGGCGGCGGCCAGGGTCTTGGCCCGACCCGGCCGGGTCGCCCAGACCTGCGGCCCGACATATTTGACCAGTGGCAAGTCGGGCTGCGCGCGGCGCAGGCGCTGGGCGACGCGCAGGGTGAACCCCCAGGAGTCGATGAGGACCACGGCGTCGGGCCTCTCGCGGGCCGCCAGCGCCGCGGTCTCGTCGGCGCGGCGCACCACGCGCGGATAGGCCAGCAGGCCCTCCAGCAGTCCCAGGATCGACAGGTCGGCGATGTCGAAGGGGCTGTCTAGACCCTCGGCGGCCATGCGTTCGCCGCCGACGCCCACAAAGCGCACGCCCTGGCCCAGCCGCGCCTTGAGCGCGCGCATCAGCCCCGCGCCGCGGTCGTCGCCCGAAGCCTCCGCGGCGACCAGCATGATCGTCAGCGGGCGCTCGCCGCTCACGGCGCCCCCGTCACGGCTCGACCCCAAGGATGAAGACGCCCAGTTCGTCCGCCAGACCGATCACGGCCTCGCGCTCCAGCACCAGCAGCTTGCCGGCCTCACCCACGATGCCGGCAAGCCCCGCCCGGGCGACGGCTTCCACCGTGGCTGGCCCGATGGTCGGCAGGTCGACGCGGGTCTCCTGGATCGGCTTCGGAGCCTTGGCCAGGACACCCTCAGGCGCGTCGGGTTTGCCGCGCAGAGCCTCCGGCAGCTTTGCGACACGGGCCAGCAGGGCGTCGGTGCCCTCCGCAGCCTCAAGGGCCAGCACCAGGCCGCGGCAGACCACGGCAGCCTGACCGGCATCCAGGCGGCCGATGGCGCGCGCGGCTTCCAGGGCTCTGGTGATGTCGTTCTGATGTTCCGGCGCCGGCGCAACTCCACCCAGCGGGCCCGCGGGCAAGCCCAGGTCGTCGATCACCTCGTGGGCGCCTTCGACGGCGAAGCCTTCCTTCTCGAACTCGCCGACCAGCATCCGCAACAGGGCGTCGTCGCCCCTGCGCGCCGCGGCGATCGCCGCCGGCAGGATCCGCAGGCCGCGCAGGTCCGGCATCAGGGTGGCGAAATCGGGTCGCGCCACCTGCCCGGCCAGACAGATCGCCTCGCACTTGGCGCGGCGCAGGGCCTTCAGGCACTTGCCAAGCTCGGCCAGGCCCACTTCGGCGCCGGCGTAGGGTTCCAGGCCCGCGCTCGCGAACCCTTTCAGGCGGATGACGAACAGTGGCCGGCCGGAGCGTTGGCAGTGCTCGGCGATCTCGATGGGCAGGGCTCCGCCCCCGGCGATCAGGCCGAGCTTCTTCATCACACCTCGCGTTCGGGCAGACAGAGCGGCCGGCCGGCGTCGGCGCGGATGAAATCGATGATCTCCATCACCGGCGCGGAGTGGCCGAAGGTGGTGGCGGTGTCGTCGATCCGCTCCTGGAAGGTGCCTTCCTCGGCGAACAACAGGCGGTAGGCCGAGCGCAGCTCCCCGATCGTGTCGCGGCCGAAGTCGCGCCGCTTCAGGCCGACCAGGTTCAGGCCTTCGAGGTGGGCGTGGTTGCCCCACACCAGACCATAGGGGATCACGTCCTTGGTGACCGCCGCCAGGCCGCCGATGAAGGAATAGCGCCCGACGCGGCAGTACTGGTGCACCGCCGCCAGGCCGCTCACCATCACGAAATCGCCGATCGCCACGTGGCCGCCCAGGGTCGCCGAGTGCGCCAGGATCACGTTGTCGCCCACGTGGCAGTCGTGCCCCACGTGGCTGGTGGCCATGTACATGCCGTCGTCGCCCACCTGGGTCACGCCACCGCCCTGAGGGGTGCCGATGTGCATCGTCACATGTTCCCAGAGCTTGTTGCGGTCGCCGACCACCAGTTGCGTGGGCTCGCCCTTGTAGCCGGTGTGGTGCGGCGGGCCGCCCAGGTTGGCGAAGTTGCGGATCGTACAGTCCTCGCCGATCCGGGTATGACCCTCGATCACCACATGGCTGGCCAGGGTGGTCCGCGCGCCGATCCGGACATGCTCGCCGACGATGCAGTAGGGCCCGATCTGGACCCCGTCGGCCAGCTCCGCGCCCTTGGCTACGATGGCCGTCGGATGGATTTCGGTGCTCACCTAGGTGTCCACCACCATGGCCGCCCATTCCGCCTCGGCGGCGACCTTGTCGTCGACCAGGGCGCGGCCCCTGAATTTGTAGATGTCGCGGCGGGAATGGGTCACCTCGACGGCCAGGCGCAGGACCATGCCCGGACGCACCGGCGCGCGGAAACGGCAGTTGTCGAGCGACATGAAGAAGATCGCCTTGCCCGCCGGATCGACGTTCAGGGACTTCGACATCAGGACCGCGCTGGCCTGGGCCATCGCCTCGACGATCAGCACGCCCGGCATCACGGGATAGTTCGGGAAATGCCCAGCGAAGAAGGGCTCGTTGACGGTCACGCACTTTATGCCGACGATCGACTTGCCCTCGACGAAATCCTCGCAGCGGTCCACCAGCAGGAAGGGAATCCGGTGCGGGATCCGCGCCATGATTTCCGTGATGTCGATCACCCCTGGATCGGTGTTCACCGGCGCTTTTTGCGTCACTTCCGCCCCCCTTTGTGGCCGCTTTCCCGAGAGAGCCAGGCCACTTCGCGCAGCCATTGGCGGACTGCCTTGGCCGGAAACCCGCCCCAGGTCTCTCCGGGCGGCACATCCTGCACCACCCCCGCGGCGGCGCCGATCCTTGCGCCGGCGCCAATGGTCAGATGGTCGGCGACGCCGGCCCGTCCCCCCAGCTGAACGCCGTCGCCGATGACCACGCTGCCGGAAATCCCCGTGTGAGCGGCCATCGCGCAGTTACGCCCGATGCGGCAGTTGTGTCCAATCTGGACCAGGTTATCGATCTTGGTGTTCTCGCCGATCGAGGTGTCCTCGAAGGCGCCGCGGTCGACGCAGCTGTTGGCGCCGATGCTGACGCCGTCCTGCAGGATCACCCGGCCGAGCTGCGGGATGTCGATCAGCCCCTTGGGGCCCGCGGTCGCGCCGAAACCCGCGTCGCCGATGCGCGCGCCGGAAAGTATCCGGACCCGGTCGCCCAGCAGGGCGAAGCCGATGCTGATGCTGGCCTCGATCTCGCAGTCGCGTCCTATGGCGACGCCCGGCCCGATGACCGTGTTCGGCCCGATGCGGGAACCGCGGCCGATTTGCGCGCCCGCGCCCACCACCACGCCGGGGCTTAGTCGCACGCTCGTTTCGATCTCGGCCAGCGGTGAGACGGCCGGGTCGCTGGGCCCGAGTGTCCGCGGGCGGTGCAGGCGGGCGGCCGCGACGGCGTAGGCGAAGTAAGGTGCGGCCGTGACCAGGGCCGCGCAGTTTGGCGGCAGGGCGTCCGCGTGGCCCGGGATCACGAAACATGCGCCCGCCGAGGTCGTTCGGACATCTTCGAGGCGCTTGCGGTCACTGAGGAAGGTGATGGCGTCGGGGCCGGCGCTATCGAGGATCGAGACCGCTCGGACCTGTCGCGACGCCAGATCCGGATTCGCGAGTTCGGCGCCCGTCAGCGCCGCAAGGTCGGCGAGGCTGACGGGTCCCAGGTCTTCGAAGAAGCGCGGATCGGGCATGGTGGTGCGGCGACCCGCGGCCGCCCTCGGTCTTACTTCTTGGGCGCGGGCCGCGCCGGCGCCGGAGCCGGACGTGTGCCGCCCGGCGTCTGGACGATCGGCGGCGCGCCGCCCGGAGCGGTGTTGGCGCCCGGCTGGTCGAGGTGTTCGCGATCGAAAGCGAACTGGGTGATCTTGCCGTTCAGCGCCGTGGTGACCGCCGGCGTCAGATCCATCGCCGGGTTGAAGAAGCCGCCCAGCACCGCGCCATGCTGCAGCAGCACCGAGCAGGCCTTCGCCTGGTAGGCCTGACGCATCAACGGCTCGGATTCCTGGATCACCCGGCCCACGGCCTTCTGTTCGGTGGCCTGCAGCTCACGCTCACGCAGCTGCAGCTTGCGTTGCAGGGCGTTGGCCCGCTGCTGCAGGGCCAGGCCGCGCTGCTCGAAGGTGTTCTGATCCAAGCTGGCGCGCTGGCCATCCAGGGTCTTGGCGTCGGTGTCGATGGCGGTCTTTTCGCCATTCAGCTCGGCGTTCACCTGGGCCGAGATCTGTTGCAGGCGGGTCTGGACGTATTTGCCAACCGTCGAATTGGCGACGACCAGATCGAGATCGACGACGCACATGCCGGCGATCGGCGGCCCGGAGGTGATGGGTGCGGCGGCGGGGGCTTGCGCAAAGGCGCTGGAGGCCGTGGCGAGGGCGGCGAAGCAAGCGCCGGCGGCGAAGAGTTTGGAGGTCATGTTATCCCTAGAACCGTGTTGCAGTGGAGAACCGGAAGAGCTCGGTACGGTCGTACGGCTCCCGTTTCAGGATCTGGCTGAAGTCGAACTGGATCGGCCCCATGGGCGACTTCCAGCGGACGCTCAAGCCCGCAGATGCGCGCAGGCCCAGGTCGTCGCGCACTTCCGGGTTGTTGATCTGCAGGCCCGTGGTGGTGTCCAGGGTGCGTTTGTCGAAGTTATCCAGCAGGCCCTCGGTGCCGAAGTCGGTGAACAGGGCGGCCTTGATGCCATACTGCTCGGGCAGGAAGGTCGGAATGGTCAGCTCGAAGGAGCCGATGGCGTAGACCTTGCCGCCCAGGGCGTCGTTGGTGGCCTGTCCGCCCTCCTCGTTCTCGAGGGTCAGGTCGCGCGGGCCGATGCCGGCCACTTGGAAGCCGCGGAAGCTGGAGCCGCCCTTGAAGAAGCGGTCGTTGATCCGCACGTGGTCGCCGCCCCAAGCCTCGATGTCGCCGGCCGAGCCGGTGAAGCTGAGGATAAATGTCTTGTTGAAGCCGTGGTACCAGGCGCCCTCGGCTATGGTCTGCACGAAGCGGACGTCGCCGCCGAGGCCGGCGAATTCCTGGCTGAAGTCGATGTAGTAGCCGCGCGTCGGGTTGATGTAGTCGTTGCGGCGATCCAGGTGGTAGCCGTAGCCCACCTTCGACGTCAGGAAGTGACCGCGCTGGTCGCAGAGCGAGGTCGACAGGACAAGGTTCGCCGGATCGCAGAAGGTCGGATCGATCTCCACGTCGTCGTCGCGGATGGTGTAGTCCAGGCTGCCGCGTGAATTCAGGCTGAGCGGGAAACCGAGGCGGAAGCCGATGCCGACCGTCGATTGCTTGTAGGCCGAGAACTGCGTCAGGTCGTACTTGTAGAAATAGGCGTCGGCGCCGGCGGACATGTCGCGGCCGAGGAAGCGGGGCTCGGTGAACGACAGGTCGATCTGCTGGCGGAAGTAGCCGACCGAGACGCGGGCGCGGACGTCCTCGCCGCGGCCGCGGAAGTTGCGCTCGGTCACGCCCAGGTCAACGACAAGGCGGTCGATGGAGGAATAGCCGGCGCTGAACGACAGTTCGCCGGTGGGCTGCTCGGTGACCTTCACCTGCAGGCCTGTGCGGTCCGGCGCCGAGCCTGGCGTTTCGGTGATGTCGACGTCCTTGAAGTAGCCCAGGGCCTTGATCTGGTTCTTGGAGCGGTCGACCAGCACGCGGTTGTAGGCGTCACCCTCGGTGACGTTCATCTCGCGGCGGATCACATAGTCCAGGGTCCGCGTGTTGCCGACGATGTCGATGCGATCGACGTAGACGCGGGGGCCTTCCTTGACGTCGAAGACCACGTCGACCGTGCCGTTCGCGCGATTGGGCGTGTAGCGCGGCCGCACGTCCACAAAGGCGAAGCCGGCGGCGCCCGCCGCGAAGGTCAGCGAGTCGGTGGCCTGCTCGATCTTCTCGTCCTGGTAGATGTCGCCCCGCTTGAACGGGACCAGGGCCTCCAGGACGTTCTTGTCGAGCTTCTTCAGGTCGGTCTCGACGCTGATCTTGCCGAACTTGTACTCGGGCCCTTCCTCCACCGTGTAGGTGACCACGAAGCCGTTCTTTTCCGGCGACAGTTCGGCCACTGCGGAGACCACGCGGAAGTCGTAGAAGCCGCGGTTGCGGTAGTATTTGCGCAACTGTTCCTTGTCGTACTCCAGCCGGTCCGGGTCGAAGTTCGTGTTGGAGGAGAAGAATTTGTACCAGTGGCTCTGCTCGGTCACGACCACGTCGCGCAGTTCGTCGTCCGAGAAGGCCTTGTTGCCCAGGAAGTTGACCCGCAGGATCCCGCTCTTCGGGCCTTCGTCGATCTTGAAGATCAGGTCCACGCGCTTCTGCGGCAGCTCGACGATCTGCGGCGTCACATTGGCCGAGATCCGGCCCGCCCGGCGGTAGAGCTCGATGATCCGGCCAACGTCGGCCTGGGCCTTGGCGCGCGTGAAGATGCCGCGCGGGCGCACCGTCACCTCGTCCTTCAGCTTGTCTTCCTTGATCGAGCTGTTCCCCTCGAAGATCACCCGGTTGATGATCGGGTTCTCGACCACGGTGACGACGAGGTCGCCGTTGGGATTCAGCTCGATCGATTCGTCGGAAAAGAGTTCGGTGCGGGCCAGGGCCTTGAGCGCGAGGTCTTCCTTGGCCGGGTCCACGGTGTCGCCCACCTGCAGGGGCAGGTAGGAAATGACCGTCGAGGGCTCGATCCGCTCGTTCCCGCGCACCACGAAGCGCTGGATGACCCCCGTCGGGGTGGGAGCAGGCGGCCTGGGCTGCGCGGGCGCAGGCGCGGTGGCCACAGGCGCGGCCGGGGCCGAGGCGGTGGGCTGGGCGGGTGCAGGCGCGGCCGCTGAGGGCTGACCCTGCGCGAACGCCAAGCCTGGCGCCGCCAGTGCGGTCGTCGCCATCAAGCCGGCAAGACCGGAAACTAGCGCAGCGCTACGGGCGCAGTGTCTTTGCATCGAATCAGCCGTTTGGGGAAAGCGGGGGTCAGGAGAATAGACCGCCGAGGAAATTGAACACACGCAGCCGCTGCAGATCGTTCCAGGTGGCGAACAACATCAATCCGAGAACGAGTGCAAGGCCCACGCGATAGCCTGCCGCCTGAACCTTGGCAGCAAGTGGGCGCCGCGCCACGGCTTCGTACGCATAGAACAGCAGGTGTCCCCCATCGAGCACAGGAATCGGCATCAGGTTGAGGAATCCGATGCCCACGGAGATGTTGGCCACCAGCTGCAGGACCATGAGCGCGACATTGATGGCCAAGGTCCGCGCGTCCGGAGACGAATCGGCGACCTGCTTGACGAGGTCGCCGGAGAACTGGGCCATGCCCACTGGCCCGGAGAGTTGGTCGGCGCTTTCCTTGCCGGCGATCATCCGGCCCACGTAGTAGATCGTGGTCTGGATCACATCATAGGTCTTGGCCGTCCCCTTGCGTAAGGCCTCGACGGGGCCATAGCGGATCAGCTTCTGGTCTTCGGGACGGCTTTCGAACCGCACGCCGATGGTCCCGAGCTGATGATAGTGACCCACCGCGTCGGCCACCTGGCCACGCACCGGGATTACGTTCAGCGCGACCTGGCGGCCCGCCCGCTCGACGACAAAGGTGATCGGAACGCCAGTGCGCAGGACCACCAGCTCCCTCACCGTATCGAACGACTTCACCGGTTTGCCGTCGGCGGCGACGATCAGGTCGCCGGCCTGCATTCCGGAGCGCGCGGCGGGCGTGTTCGGGAACACCGCGCCCACCCGGGCCGGCGAGATCGGCTCGCCCAAGGCCATCAGCAAGCCGGCAAAAATGGCGATCGACAGCACGAAATTGGCGATCGGCCCCGCGGCGCTGATGATCGCGCGCTGCCAGATGGGCTTGAAATAATGGTATTGTTGCAGGGCTTTTTCGCCCTCGCGGGCGACGACGTCGCGACGTAGGGCGTCCAGATCGTCGGTGTCAGGCACGCTGGCGGCGTTATCGTCGCCGGCAAAGCGCACATAGCCGCCGATCGGCAGCCATCCCAGCCGCCACTGGACGCCGGACCTGTCGGTCCGTTGGAGGATCGGCTTTCCGAAGCCAATGGAGAACTGGTCGATTTTCGCGCCGACCGCCTTGCCGGCCAGGAAGTGGCCGAACTCGTGGATGACCACCACGGGGCCTATCACCACCAGATAGGGCGCGACATGAAGCAGGATGCTGAGCATGCCGGCCTAGACCTCCCCATTCCCAGCGATTGCAGCCATGCCCGTCTCCGACCTCATGCGTGCGCCGGGGCCATAAGGCTGCTTACTACCTCGTCCGCCACGCGGCGCGCGGTCGCATCGGTGATGCGCGCGGCCTCGACCGGATCGTTCTGAGGCGGGCTGAGCAGGTTCTGGCGATCCATCCGCGCCAGGGTCTCTTCGACAACTTCGGCAATATCAAGGAAGCCGATCCGACCCTTCAGGAAGGCGGAGACAGCCACCTCGTCGGCGGCGTTCATGGCCGCGGGCGCCGCGCCACCGGCCGCCAGCGCCGCCTTGGCGACGCGCAGGGCCGGAAACCGCTCAGGGTCGGGCGCCTCGAAGGTCAGCGGTTCGCGGGTCAGGTCGAGCGGCTTTGCCGGCCAAGGCAGGCGCTCGGGCCACGCGAAGGCGCAGGCGATGGGCGCGCGCATGTCCGGGGGGCCGAGCTGGGCCAGGGTCGAGCCGTCGGCATATTCCACCATCGAGTGGACGATGGACTGCGGGTGGATCAGGACGTCCACACGCTCCGGCGGCATGGCGAAAAGATAGGCCGCCTCAATGACTTCCAGCCCTTTGTTCATCATGGTGGCGGAATCGATGGAGATCTTCGCGCCCATGCTCCAGTTGGGGTGGGCCAGGGCCTGCTCCCGCGTGGCGCGGGCCATCTGGTCGCGGGTCCAATTGCGGAACGGCCCGCCGGAGGCGGTGAGGATCAGTCGCGTCACATGCTGGGCGTTGGCCGGCGAGAATACCTGGAAGATCGCCGAATGCTCCGAATCGACCGGGATCACCGTCCCACCCGCCAGCTTGGCGGTGCGCAGCAGCTGCGGCCCGGCGCAGATCAGGCTCTCCTTGTTGGCCAGCGCCACGATCGCGCCCGCCTGAGCCGCGGCCAGGGTGGGCGCCAGGCCCGCGAAGCCCACGATGGCCGACATCACCCATTGGGCGTCAGCGGAGGCCGCCTCGATCACCGCCGCCTTCCCGGCCGCGGCGCGGACGCCGGAACCGGCCAGCCGCTCGCGCAGGATCGGCAGGGCGGTCTCGTCCTCGATCACCGCCATCCGCGGCCGCCAGCGCAGCGCCTGTTCGGCCAGCCGCTCGACATTGCGGCCGGCCACCAGGGCCACGATCTCGACCTCCGCCCGGGCCTTGTCGAACAGATCGAGCGTCGACAGGCCCACCGACCCCGTGGAGCCCAGGATGCTGACCTTGCGCGGCAGGCTCAATGTCCCCATCCCAGGTGGTTGGCGAGGCGGGCGCCGGCCATCACCACCACGGCGAACATCAGGCCGTCGACCCGGTCCAGTAAGCCGCCGTGCCCGGGGATCAGGTCGCCGGAATCCTTCACGCCGAAGCGCCGTTTCAGCGCCGATTCCCAGAGGTCGCCCGCCATGGTCGCCAGGCCCACCGCCAGGCCGATGAAGGCGGCCGCCCACAGGCTGAGCTCGAAATACGGCAACGAGGCCATGGCCGTGCCCGCCGCCATGGCGGTGATGAGGCCGCCGAAGAAGCCTGACCAAGTCTTGTTGGGCGAGAACCGGGGCCAAAGCTTGGGCCCCTTCATCAGGCTGCCGATGGCGAAGGCCCCGATGTCGGCGCCCCAGGTGCAGGCGAACAGCATCAGCGTCCACCAGACGCCCTGGTTGGTCTGCCGCAGCCAGATCAGACACAGGGCCGCGGGGGCGATATAGGCCACGCCATAGGCGGCGTCCGCCGGACGCTCAGCAACCCCTCGAGCCACTAGGGCAGCAGCGAGGGCCCCCGCCGGCAGCGCCAGCCACGCCCAGATGAAATGCTCGGGAAAGTCGCCACGATAGCCCAAGAACACTACGACCAGAATCGCCGCCGTCACCGCGGCTGCGACCCGAACGGGCGAACGCGGCGCGCTCATCCCGCCCCACTCGATCGCCAGCAGGGCCACGCCCACGGAAATCATCAGGAGATAGGGCAGCGCCTCGTGCCGGCCCTGCAGGGCGATGATCCAGGGCTGGTGAGCCCCCAGGGTCGCGTAGAGGGCCGTCGGAACCAGGACGAAGCCGGAAGCGACACGGAGGCCGAGGTTCGACCAGTCGAAGCGTCTAGCCTGCGGCAAGGACGTCATCGGCGACCACGGCGCCGTATCGGCGATCACGCGTGTGATACTCGGCGATAGCGGCCCTCAGGTGCTCCGGCCCATAGTCCGGCCACAGCACGTCCTGGAAGACGAACTCGGCGTAGGCTGCCTCCCAGAGCACGAAATTGGAAAGCCGTTGCTCGCCGGACGGCCGAACGATCAGGTCCGGCGGCGGCAGCTCGGCGGTGGAAAGATAGCGGGCGAAGGTCGCCTCATCGAGATCGCCGGGATGCGCGCGGCCGGCGGCCACGTCCTCGGCGAACTTGCGCGCGGCGTCGGCGATGTCGGCCTGGCCGCCGTAGTTGAACGCAACGGTGAGGAACAGGCGTTTGTTGTGCGCCGTCCGCGCCTCGGCCTCGCGGCAGATGCCCAGCAGTTCGCGCGACAGCCCCTGCTCGCGGCCCACCACGCGGACTCGCACGCCTTCGCGTTCGAGCCTGGGCAGGTCACTGCGGAAGTAGCGCTGCGGCAAGGCCATCAGCTCGGCGACCTCGGCCACCGGCCGGCTCCAGTTCTCCGTGGAGAAGCCGAACACCGTCAGCCAGCGGATGCCGAGGTCCGGGCAGGCCTGGACGATGCGCTTCAGCGCCTCGACGCCGGCCTGGTGCCCCAGGGTGCGGGGCAGGCCGCGGCGTTTGGCCCAACGGCCGTTGCCATCCATGACCAGGGCCACATGCAGCCCAGCCCGATCCTGCGGATCAGGTCCGGCCGGAGATGGCGTGGACTCTTGGGCGGCCATGGCTTGGGTCGGCGTCCTTACGAGGTCCGGCGGGGCCGGCTAAACGTGCATGATCTCTTGTTCTTTGGTTTTCAAGGCTTCGTCCACGCGCTTGATCGCCTCATCCGTCAGCTTCTGGACCTCGGCCTCCATCCGCTTTTCCTCGTCCTGGCTGATGACGTGGGCCTTTTCTGCGGCGCGCAGATCGTCGTTGGCCTCACGCCGCACATTGCGCACGGCGATGCGTTGCTGCTCGGCGTACTTGTGGGCCACCTTCACCAGGTCCTTGCGGCGTTCCTCGGTCAACGGCGGGATCGGGATGCGCAGGTTCTGGCCATCGACCACAGGGTTGAGCCCAAGGCCCGCGGAGCGGATCGCCTTTTCCGTGGCGACCACCAGCCCCTTGTCCCAGACGTTGACGGTGATCATCCGGGGCTCGGGCACCGAGACGGCCCCAACCTGATTGATCGGCATGGTCGAGCCGTAGGCTTCTACATGCACCTGGTCGAGCAGGCTCGCCGAAGCCCGGCCGGTGCGCAGGCTGGCGAACTCCTCCTTCAAGGCGGCGACGGCCTTGTCCATGCGGTCGCGGTATTTGGACAGAACCGGCTTTTCCACAGTGGCCATGATGTTCGCTCCCTCGTCGTCGCGGGCGGGGTTCCGGACCCCTGCCCCATGGCTTCAGGCGATGGTCGTGAAGACCCCTTCGCCGTTCACCACTTTCAACAGGTTTCCCCGCTCGCGGATCGAGAAGACCACGATCGGGATATGATTTTCGCGCATCAGCGCCACGGCCGAAGCGTCCATGACTCTGAGGTCCTTCGCCAGGACCTCCTTGTAAGTCAGGGTCTCGTAGCGCTCGGCTGAGGGATCCTTCTTGGGGTCGGCGGTATAGACGCCGTCGACGCTGGTGCCCTTCAGCAGGGCGTCGCAACCCATCTCGGCGGCGCGCAGGGCGGCGCCGGAATCCGTGGTGAAGAAGGGCGCGCCGACGCCGGCGGCGAAGATCACCACCCGGCCCTTTTCAAGGTGGCGCAGGGCGCGGCGGCGGATGTAGGGCTCGCAGACCGCCGCCATCGGAATGGCCGACTGCACCCGGGTGAAGATGCCGATCTTCTCCAGCGCCGCCTGAACCGCCAGAGCGTTCATGATGGTGGCCAGCATGCCCATGTAGTCGGCGCTGGCGCGTTCCATGCCGGCTTCGGCCAGGGCGGCGCCTCGGAAGATGTTGCCGCCGCCGACCACGACGCACACCTGCACGCCGGCGCGAACCACCTCGGCGATTTCCTCGGAAACCGCCGCCAGGGTCTTGGGATCGATACCGAAGCCGTCGCCGCCGACGCCCGCCTCTCCCGACAGCTTCAGGAGAATGCGTTGGTAGCGCGGCTGGGCGTCGGGCATGGGCGGGTTCCCGCTCCTTCTGGTCTTGAACGCAACATACACTGAGGGCGCGGCGCGTCGAACGCACCGCGCCCCCGTCTTAGGAATCGCCGGCGAGCTTAGCGCTGGCCGGTCATCGAGGCCACTTCGGCGGCGAAGTCAGGTCCTTCGGTCTTCTCCACGCCCTCGCCCAGCTGGAAGCGGATGAAGCCCTTCAGGGTCACCGCGGAGCCCGCCTGCTTGGCGGTCTCTGCGACCAGCTGCTCGATCGTCTGGTCGGGGTTCATCACGAAAGGCTGTTTCAGGAGGACGACTTCCTCCTGCCACTTGCGGATGCGGCCCTCGATCATCTTCTCGGCGATCTCTCGCGGCTTGCCGGACTCCATCGCCTGATCGGTCAGGAACTTCTTTTCCTTCTCGACGGCGGCGGGATCCAGGTCGGCCGGGGTGAGCGCCAGCGGCGGGGTCGGCGTACCGGCCACATGCAGGGCGATCTTGCGGCCCACGTCTTTCAGCAGCGCCTGGTCGCCGGTGCCTTCCAGCGCCACCAGCACGCCCAGCTTGCCGACCCCCTCGCCCTGCGCATTGTGCAGGTAGAGGGAGACCACGCCTTGGCTCACGGAAAGCTTGGCCGCGCGGCGCAGGCGCATGTTCTCGCCGATCGTGGCGATCATGTTGGTGACCATGTCGGCCACGCTCTCGCCCTTGGCCGTCTTGGCCGCGGTGATGGCGTCCACGCCGCCGTCCACGCCCAGCGCCACGCGCGCGATCTCGCGGGCGGCGGCCTGGAAGGTGTCGTTCTTGGCGACGAAATCGGTCTCGGCGTTCAGCTCGACCAGCACGCCGGTCTTGCCGTCGTCGCTGATGCGGGCGGCCACCAGGCCCTCCGCGGCGGCGCGGTCGGCCTTCTTGGCGGCCTTCGAGAGGCCCTTGGCGCGCAGCCAGTCGATGGATGCGTCCACATTGCCGCCATTCTCGGTCAGGGCGGCCTTGCAATCCATCATGCCGGCGCCAGTGCGTTCGCGCAGGTCCTTGACCAGCGCAGCGGTGATCTCCGCCATGGTCAGCTCCTTCAAAGTTCTTGGGGTCGGGCGGAGACCTCGCGGACTCCGCCCCTTTCTATTGGTCTTAGTCGGCCTGTGAGACGCTTTGACTGCGCCTCAGCCGGCCTGTTCCTCGCTGGTCGCCTCGGCGGTGGCTTCGGCCTCACCCTCGGCGGCGGCTTCCGGCACGGCCTCGGGCTCAGGCGTGGCTTCGGGGGCGGCCTCGGCCACGGCTTCCACGGGCGCTTCCGCCGGAGCTTCCGCGGCGGGGGCTTCCGCAGGCGCGGCCTCAGCCGCGGCCGGGGCTTCAGCGGCGGGGGCCGCCTTCGCCTTCTTCGGCTGGACGTCCTTCGGCTGGGCGTCCGCACGAGCCAAGGCCGGCTCGACCGGTGCTTCCGCCGCGCCCAGATCGACGCCCGCGGCCGATTGGCCGGCGGCCAGGCCGTCCAGCACCGAGTCAGCCATCAGGTCGCAGTAGAGCTGGATGGCGCGCGCGGCGTCGTCGTTGCCCGGAATCGGGAAGGTGATGCCGTCGGGGCTGCAGTTGGTGTCGAGGATGGCGATCACCGGAATGTTCAGCTTGCGGGCTTCCTGAATCGCGATCGCTTCCTTGTTGGTGTCGATCACGAACATCAGGTCGGGGATGCCGCCCATGTCCTTGATGCCGCCCAGGAAGAGCTCGAGCTTGTCGCGCTCGCGGGTGAGCTGCAGCAGCTCCTTCTTGGTGCGGCCGCTCTCGCCTTCCAGCACGCCTTCCAGCTCGCGCAGGCGCGCGATGGAGCCAGAGACAGTGCGCCAGTTGGTGAGCGTGCCGCCCAGCCAGCGGTGGTTCACATAGTACTGGGCGCAGCGGCGCGCGGCCGTGGCGATCGGCTCCGAGGCCTGGCGCTTGGTGCCGACGAACAGCACCCGGCCGCCGCCGGCGGCGACTTCACGCACCTTCACCAGGGCCTGGTGAAGCAGCGGCATGGTCTGCGACAGGTCGATGATGTGGATGTTCGAGCGGCTACCGAAGATGTAGCGCTCCATCTTCGGGTTCCAGCGATGGGTCTGGTGGCCGAAGTGCGCGCCAGCTTCCAGGAGCTGACGCATGGAGAATTCTGGCAGAGCCATGGGTATCTAAGTCCTTCTTCCGGTTGACCGCCGCAGGCAAACCCCCAGTTGGGGACCGGAATGGAAGCGGGCGGGATGTCTCCCCGCCACGTCGCCAAACACCTGCGTGTGGATTTGGAGCCGCGCAAATAGGCGGTCGGCCGGGAAAAATCAACCGCTCGCTCACCAGCCCCCAAAGGGGCGTGCGAAACATATTGAGAACTCAGGCGATCATTGTAAGCTTGGCCGCAGCAACCTGGAGGGGTCCGATGCGACATGTCCTGGCCGCCACGGCGGTGTTCAGCCTCATCGCCGGCGCGGCGGCGGCGCAGATCGAGCCCCCGCAATTGCCGGGCCTACCCAAGCTGCCCGGCGCCCCGAGCCCGAGCCCGACGCAGCCGACGTACCATCCCTACGAAGGCGTCAAACCGGTTCAGCCGTTCAAGCCCTACGCGCCGCCGAACCCTGCGTCCGATCCTCTGTCGCCGCAGGCCGCGGAGCGTCGGCAGCGGGAAGCGGCCCAGCGGCAAGCGGGCGGGACGTTCTCGCCGGCTGGCGAGGCTGCGCGGGCCCGGGCCCAGGCCAAGCGCGATGCGGCGCTCAACAGCCCCTACTACAATCCGAACTAGGCCCTAGAGGTCCTCGACGAAGGTGACGCCGGGCGCGGTCTTGATCGCCCCGCGCACCGCCCCGTCCAGGGTGAAGCGGCCGGGCAGCTTCAGCTCGATCTCACGCCCGCCGCCGACGCCCGCCACCAGCACGATCTCGCCGCCGCGCGGATTGCCGACGCCCTCCAGGCGCTTCTTGAGCGCCTCGATCTCGGCGCTGCGCGGCGCCAGGTGGACCCGCAGGCCGGCGACCACGTTCTCCACCGCCTTGGCCACCGGCTCGGCGCCGTCGCCGAAGAAGCGCACCTCCCCGTCCTTGGCTCGCGCACGCACGGTGATCGCCACCGCCGCGCCGGGCTCCAGCAGGTCGCGGCAGCGCCGCCAGCTTTCCGGCGGGAACAGCACCTCGTATTCGCCGGTGGGATCCGACAGGGTCACGAAGGCGAACTTCTCGCCGGAGCCCTGGGCCGCACGCTCCTGGCGGCGGCGCACGACGCCGGCCATGCGCAGGGCCTCCGCCCCGGCTTCGGCCTTGGCGACCGCGTCGACGTAGAGGTCGGTGCGGCGACGCCGCAGCGCCTCGATCATGTCCTCCAGCGGGTGGCCGGAAAGGTAGAAGCCGACCGCGGCCAGTTCCTGATCCAGTCGCTCGACCGGCGTCCAGGCGTCGGTCTTGGGCAGGCGCGGACGATGCGCCCCGCCCGGGTCATCGCCGAACAGGCTGCGTTTGCCCTCGGCCCGGTCGGCGGCGAGCGCCTGGCCGTGGCCGACCAGCACATCGGCGGCGGCGACGAGCTGCGCGCGGTTCGGATCGAGGCTGTCAAAGGCGCCGGCCCGGGCCAGGGTCTCGAAGGTCCGGCGATTGACCTGCTTGGGATCGACCCGCTCGACGAAGTCGAAGACGTCGCGGAACGGCCCATGTTCGCGACGCTCGGCGACCACATGCTCCATGGCCTGCAGGCCGACGTTGCGGATCGCGCCCAGGGCGTACAACACCTCGCCGTTCTCCACCTCGAAGTCCGCGCCGCAGAGGTTCACGTCGGGACTGCGGATCTTCACGCCGCAGCGCCTGGCGTCCTGATAGAAGACCGAAAGCTTGTCGGTATTGGCCAGATCGAGGCTCATGGAGCCCGCGAAGAACTCCACCGGGGTGTTCGCCTTCAGCCAGGCGGTCTGGTAGGCGATCAGCGCGTAGGGCGCGGCGTGCGACTTGTTGAAGCCGTAACCTGAGAACTTCTCCATCAGGCCGAACAGCAGGTCGGCGAGCCCCTTCTCCACCCCGCGCTCGGCCGCGCCAGCCATGAAGCGCGCCCGCTGCTTGTCCATCTCCTCCTTCTTCTTCTTGCCCATGGCGCGGCGCAGGAGGTCGGCCTCGCCGAAGGAGTAGCCGGCCAGGATCTGGGCGATCTGCATCACCTGTTCCTGGTAGACGATCACGCCGTAGGTGGGCGTCAGCACCGGGGCCAGCAGCGGGTGCAGGACGTCCAGGGGCTTGCGGCCCATCTTGCAGTCGACATAGGCGGGGATCGAATCCATCGGGCCGGGCCGATAGAGGGAGATCAGCGCGGTGACCTCTTCCAGGGACTGCGGGCGCAGCTGGCGCAGGGTGTCGCGCATGCCCTGCCCTTCCATCTGGAACACGCCGACCGTCAGGCCCGAGGCCATCACCTCGTAAGCGGGGCCATCGTCCAGCGGCAGGGTTTCCAGCGGAAAGCCCGCGCCGCGCCGCTCCAGGTGCTTCATCGCCCGATCGACGACGGTGAGCGTCTTCAGGCCCAGGAAGTCGAACTTCACCAGGCCGGCGCTCTCCACCCATTTCATGTTGAACTGGGTCGCCGGCAGCTCCGAGCGCGGATCGCGATAGAGGGGCGCAAGCTGGGTCAGCGGCCGGTCGGAGATCACGATGCCGGCCGCGTGGGTCGAGGCGTTGCGGTAGAGACCTTCCAACTGCAGGGCGATATCCAGCAGCCTCGCCACCGCCTCGTCTTCGTCGCGGGCCTGTTGCAGGCGCGGCTCGATCTCGATGGCCTTGGCGAGCGTCACCGGATTGGCGGGGTTGGCCGGCACCATCTTGGCGAGGCGGTCCACCTGGCCCAGCGGCAATTGCAGCACCCGACCCACGTCGCGCAGCACCGCGCGGGCCTGCAGGGTGCCGAAGGTGATAATCTGCGCCACCCGGTCACGGCCGTAGCGCTGCTGGACGTAGGCGATCACCTCGTCGCGACGTTCCTGGCAGAAGTCGATGTCGAAGTCGGGCATCGACACCCGCTCCGGGTTCAGGAAGCGCTCGAAGATCAGGCCATATTTCAGGGGATCCAGGCCGGTGATCATCAGCGACCAGGCGACCAGGGAGCCCGCGCCGGACCCGCGGCCCGGCCCCACCGGCACGCCGTGCGCCACCGCCCACTTCATGAAGTCCGAGACGATCAGGAAGTAACCGGAAAAGCCCATCGAAGTGATCACCTCGATCTCCTTCTCCAGCCGCTCCTCATAGGCCTCGATCGGCTGGGCCGCGCCATTGACCTTCAGGCGCGCCTTCAGCCCCTCGCGCGCCTGGTGGGCCATCTCGTCCGCCTCCGAGCGGCCGCCCTCGGTCGGGAAGCGTGGCAGGATCGGATCGCGCTTGGGCGCGGCGAAGGCGCAGCGCCGCGCGATGTCGAGGGTGTTGTCGCAGGCCTCCGGCAGGTCGGCGAAAAGGGCGCGCATCTCGGCGGCCGGCTTGAACCAGTGTTCCCGCGTGACGCGGCGGCGTTCGTCCTGGCCGATGAAGGCGCCGTCGGAGATGCACAGCAGGGCGTCGTGCGCCAGGTGCATGTCGGCGGTCTTGAAGTAGACGTCGTTGGTGGCGACCAGCGGGACGTCGGCCTCGTAGGCCCAGCCGACCAGCTCAGGCTCGGCGGCGGCCTCGCCCGGCCTTTCGTGGCGCTGCAGCTCGACGTAGAAGCGTTCGCCGAACACGCGGCTCATCTCGGCGAGCGCCGCGCGGCCTTCCTTGGGCTTGCCGGCGACGAACAGCGGGTCGATCGGGCCGTCCGGGCCGCCGGACAGAAGGATCAGGCCCTCGGCGTGCTCGCAGACCTTCGCCCAGGCGACATTGGGCTCCTCGGAGGGATCGACTTCCAGGTAGGCGGCCGAGGACAGTTCGGAGAGGTTGGCGTAGCCCTGCGCATTCTGGGCCAGCAACACGACGGTGGGCGTGCGCGCCCAGCGCTCGGACGAACCCTCGCCGATCCCGGTGACGGGCAGCGCGCAGCCCAGGATGGGCTGGACGCCGGCCTCCTTGGCCGTGACCGAGAACTCGAGCGCCCCGAACAGGTTGGCCCGGTCGGCGATCGCCACGGCCGGCATGCCGCTGGCCGCCGCCAGCGCGCCGATCTTGTCGGCCTTGATGGCGCCCTCCAGCAGCGAATAGGCGGAACGGACCCGGAGGTGGACGAAGCCGCCGCCAGAGACGCCGTCGCCAGGCCCGGCTGGGCTTCCATCCGCCACGATCGCCGCCTCTCCCATTCGCATGGCGGCGTCATCCCATGTGAGCCGCCACGGCGCACACCATCCAGACAAAGCTCGCCACCGACACAAAGGCCAGTGATTCCCGGGCCAGACGAACCATCGCTCGCATCCTTCCTGTGGGCGCGCTGTGGATAGCGCTCACTCGTTCCGTTTTCGTTCTTATTCGCCTTTTGTTCTCATAGTCAAGCCCTGTCCCTCGCGCGAGGTCTTGACTCGTTCCCAGCCGAACATCCGCGTGCGATAATCGCCGGCGAGAGGGATGCGTCCTTAGGGTTCCTGGTTATGCGTCGGATTGTTCTTGGGTTTTCTGTGGCCGCGGCGATGGTGGGCGCGGCGGGGTTGGCGGCGGCTGCGACCGAGCCGGTGAACGCCGAATTGATCCGGCTGCATGACGACCTGCGCCTCAACCCCGGCCAGGAGCCGGCGTGGCATGACTATGTGATGGCGGTGGCCCCCGACCCGAACGTCGAGGCGCGCCACAGGGCGACGCAGGAGCTTCTGCCCATGGTGCCGACCCCGCGCCGGATCGCCCTGATCGAGGCGACCATGCAGCAGGACGATATGGATTTCCGCCGCCAGGGCGAGGCGGTGAAGGCCTTCTACGGCAAGCTCACCCCTGAGCAGCAGAAGGTGTTCGACCGCGACACCCTGCCGACGGACGACGACCCCAGGCGCTAGCCTGGGGCATTTTCTCGGCTTTCAGTCGGTGGCTAGGCCGACGGCGCGGCGCAGGGGATCCAGTTGTAGACCTGCTTGGCGGAGTCCCATGACCAGGAGCCGCAGGCCGCGGCCGGCGGGGCTGCGCCAGGGGCGGCGGCCGGTGGCGCGCCGGAGGGGCCGGCGACCGGCGGCCCGCCGGGCGGCGGCGGTCCATATCCCGGCGGCGGATAGGGCGGGTAGGCGCTGTAGTAGCCGTAGTACGGGTACGGCCCGTCATAGAAGCCGTAGAACCACGGATCATAGAAGCTGAGCCCCACCGCCAGGCCCAGGCCGAAGCTCGCGCCATAGAACGGGAAGAACGGCCTGCCGTGGTGGAAGTGGTTGAAGCCGGGATGGCCGGCGAAGCCCGGCGCGAAGCCGGCGCGACCGAGACCGTTCTGCCCAAAACCACTATGGCCAAAACCGCTATGACCAAATCCGCCGTGGCTCGATTCGCCGTGGCTCCATGCACCGGATGACGGCGCGCCGCCGCTGGAACTGGAGCCGCCCGCGTGGGACCAGCCGCCATGCTGTGAGGATTCCGCAGCCGCCGGGACCGCGGCGGTCAGAAGCGAGACGCTGCCAAGCGCCGCAATAATGATCTTCAACATGACCTCCTACAGAGGCCGAGGCCTTCGAGGCCAACGGTTCAGCGTCCCATAGCCAAGATAAGACGGCTCGGCCTATCGGAAAAGCCACTTTCTTACAAAGGGTTCCGTCACAATTGGGCTTACAGCGTTACGCCGGCGAAACAGTCCGCTCACGTTCCTCGAGATGGCCGTCCCTGAGCGCGAAAACCCGGTCCATATGGCGGGCCAGATCGAGGTTGTGGGTAGCGATCAGCGCGGCGACGCCGGTGCGCTTGGCGAGCCCGTAGAGGCTCTGGAACACGGCGTCGGAGGTGTGCGGGTCGAGGTTGCCGGTGGGCTCGTCGGCCAGCAGCAGCCGCGGTGAATTGGCCAGCGCCCGGGCCACGGCCACCCGCTGCTGCTCGCCGCCGGACATCTGAGCCGGCTGATGCTGGACGCGCCCGGCCAGGCCCAGCTCGGCAAGGATCTCCGCCGCCCTCCCCTGCGCCTTGGCGCGCTGGATGCCGGCGATCATCAGCGGCAAGGCCACGTTGTCGAGCGCGCTGAACTCGGGCAGCAGATGATGGAACTGGTAGACGAAGCCGATCGCCCCCAGCCGCACGCGCGAGCGGTCGCGGTCGTTCATGTCGGAGCAGTCGCGGCCGAGGATGGTGATCCGCCCGGCGTTGGGATGCTCCAGCAGGCCCGCGGCGTGCAGCAGGCTGGACTTGCCGGAGCCCGAAGGGCCGATCAGGCCCACGATCTCTCCCGGCTGGACATCGAGATCGACGCCGCGCAGCACCGGCAAACCGCCCGCGGCGGTGACATAGGTCCGCTCCAGGCCGCGGATCGACAGGACCGGCTCACTCATAGCGGAGCGCCTCCACCGGATCGAGACGCGAGGCCCTGAGCGCCGGCGGCAGGGTGCAGAGCAGGGAGGCGGCGAGCGAGAAGGCGACGATGATCGACACCTCGGTCCAGTCGACCTTGGCCGGCAGGTGATTGAGGAAATAGACGTCGGAGGAGAACACCGACTGGCCTGTGACGTACTCCACGAAGTCCTGGATCGGGGTGATGTAGATCGAGACCAGCGCCCCTAGCGCCAGGCCCGCCGCCGTGCCCAGCGCGCCGATCGCGCCGCCGGCCATGACGAAGATGCGCAGGATGGCGCCCTGCCCCGCGCCCATGGTGCGCAGGATGGCGATGTCACGGCCCTTGTTTTTCACCAGCATCACCAGGCTGGAGATGATGTTCAGCGCCGCGATCACCACCAGCAGCATGAGGATCAGGCGCATGACGTTGCGCTCGACCTTCAGCGCGCCCCAGTAGGAGGCGTCGCGCTGGGTCCAGTCGTTGACCAGGGCCGCTGGGCCGGCGGCGCGGTTGATCGCGGCCTTCATGTCGGGCGCCTTGTCCGGATCGGTCACGCGGATCTCGATGGCGTCGACGGAGCCTTCGCGGCCGAAGAACAGCTGGGCCTGGGCGAGCGGCATGAAGATGTAGGCCTGGTCGTACTGGCTCATCCCGGCGGAAAACAGCGCGCCCACCTGATAGACCTTCTGGACCGGCGTGCCGCCGAAGGCCGTGGCGCCGCCGCTGGGCGATATCAGGGTGATATTGTCGCCTACCCGCACGCCCAGCTGCTCGGCCAGCCGGTCGCCCACCACAACCACGTCGCCGCCATAGTCGCCGGCGCCGAAGCCCTTGATCGAACCCTTGGTGATGTTGCCGGCGACGATCTTCGTCCGCGCCAGGTCCTTGGGCGTCAGGCCCCGGACCATGGCGCCGGTGACCTGGCTGGGGCCCATGGCGATGGCCTGGGCGTCGATCACCGGGAAGTCCTGCACCACGCCGGGCACCCTGGCGATCTTTTCGACGGCGAGGTCGCGCGCCTGGGCGTTGTCCAGCAGGCCGCCGGTGACGAAGACGTGGCCGTTGAAGCCCAGGATCTTGCCCAGCAGTTCGTCGCGGAAGCCGTTCATCACCGACATGACGATGATCAGCACGGCCACGGCCAGGGTGATCCCCACGAAGGAGATGATCGAGATCAGGGCTACGCCGCCTTCGCTGCGCTTGGCGCGCAGATAGCGGCCGGCCAGCATCCGCTCCCACAGGCCGAAGGGCGGCGCGGAGCCTGTTGGCCCTGAAGCTACCCCCTGGGCCTGGCTCAACCCGCGATCGCCTTCAAGGCGGCGTCGAGCGGCAGGGTCAGGCGCTCGCCGGTGGCGCGGCGCTTGATCTCCACGACGCCCTCGGCGACGCCCTTGGGGCCGACGATCAGCTGCCATGGGATGCCCACCAGGTCGAGGCTGGCGAATTTTGCGCCCGGCCGATCGTCCCGGTCGTCGTAGAGCGGGTCCAGGCCCAGGTCGGTCAGCGCCTTGTAGGCCTGCTCGGAAACCTCGTCGCAAGCGCCGTCGCCGACCCGCAGGTTGACGACCGCCGCGCCGAACGGCGCCACTGCGTCAGGCCAGACGATCCCGGCCTCGTCATGGCTGGCCTCGATGATGCCGCCCACCAGGCGCGAGACGCCGACGCCATAGGACCCGCCGTGGATCGGGACGTCCTTGCCGTCCGGGCCGGTGACGAGCGCCTTCATGGGCTTGGAGTACTTCTCGCCGAAGTAGAAAATGTGGCCGACCTCGATGCCGCGAGCGGTCATCCGCTTGGCTTCCGGAACCTCGGCCTCGAAGCGGGCGGCATCGTGCATCTCGTCGGAGGCCGCGTAGAGCCTCGAACGCTGGGTCACCAGGGGCTCCAGGTCGCCGTCCCAGTCGATATCCGGTCCCGGCGCGCCCATCTCCACGAGATCGCCGTGGGCGAAGACCTCGCTCTCGCCGGTGTCGGCCAGGATGATGAACTCGTGGCTGAGGTCGCCGCCGATCGGGCCGGGATCGGCCTTCACCGGGATCGCCTTCAACCCCAGCCGCGCATAGACATTGAGATAGGCCAGGAACATCCGATTGTAGGATTTGCGCGCCGCCGCTTCGTCGATGTCGAAGCTGTAGGCGTCCTTCATCAGGAACTCGCGGCCGCGCATGACTCCGAAGCGGGGACGCCGCTCGTCGCGGAACTTCCACTGGATGTTGTAAAGGTTCTTCGGCAAGTCCTTGTAGGATTTGATGTAAGCTCTGAAGATCTCGGTGATGACCTCTTCCGCGGTGGGGCCGTAGAGCAGGTCGCGGTCGTGGCGATCCTTGATGCGCAGCATCTCGTCGCCGTAGTCGTCGTAGCGGCCGCTTTCGCGCCACAGGTCGGCGAGTTGCAGGGTGGGCAGCAGCACCTCGATGGCGCCGGCCCGGTTCATCTCCTCGCGCACCACCTGCTCGATCTTCTTCAGCACCTTCAGGCCCAGCGGCAGCCAGGCGTAGATGCCGGCCGCCTCCTGGCGGATCAGGCCGGCGCGCAGCATCAGCTGGTGGGAGACGATCTGGGCGTCGGCGGGCGCCTCGCGCAGGGTGGGCATGAAGTAGCGCGACAGGCGCATGGGGTCAGACGCTTTCCAAATAGGACGCTTGGGCCAGGAAGAACCTTAGGCGGACGGTCCTGATAGCCTTCGCCCCCCTTGTTTTGCAAACGGGTTGGCGGCTTTGCAAACGGCTTGAGGCGTAACGCCTGAGCTTAGCTGTGGGGTCCCGGCAGCTTGCTGAGGTCGACCAGGTGGAAGTGGACCACCAGCCACAGCACGGCGAAGACGATGGCCGAGACCCAGGTGGTGGTGATGAATTTGCGCTTCAGCTTGGGATCGACCGGCGCGCCGGGATCGGAGCCGTCGTTGGGCAGGCCGGCGTCGGCGCGGCTCTGCACCCCGATCGGCAGGATGGCGAACAGCACTGTCCACCAGATGGTCAAGTAGATTGCGATGAGAGTGATCGGGCCGCCCATCAGTGACTCGCTTTCGGCTCGGCCATGAGTTCGACCAGCACGCCGCCCATGTCCTTGGGGTGGAGGAAGATCACCGGCACGCCGTGGGCGCCGATGCGCGGCTCTCCGGTCCCCAGCACGGTCGCGCCCTTCGCCCGCATGGCGTCGCGCGCTTCGATGATGTCGGGCACCTCGAAGCAGACGTGGTGCTGGCCGCCCTTCGGGTTCTTCTCCAGGAAGGCGGTGATCGGAGATGCGTCCCCGTAGGGTTCGATGAGTTCGATCTGGCTGTTGGGCAGGTTGACGAAGCAGACCCAGACGCCTTGCTCCGGCATGGCGAAGCGGTCGGAAAAGGAGGTCGCGCCCAGCACGTCGCGGTACATGGCGACCGAGGCGCCGATGGAGGGCGTGGCGACGCCCACATGGTTCAATTTGCCGATCATGAGGCGGGTATAGGCCCGCTGTCCGCCGGCCGCTACTGCGCCACCGTCATTGGGTCGAAAGCGCCGCGTTGTCGTTGCCGGCCCGGGCGGACTTGGCGCGGCTGGGATCGATGTGAAAGGGCTCGAAGACCGCGCCGGTGGCGAAAAGAGCCTCGATCCGGTCCTCGGCCACACCCAGCTCGCGCAGGATCTCGGAGGAGTGCTCGCCCAGGTCCGGCGTCGGGCGGCGGAAGCCGGCGGGCGTGCGGGAGAAGTCGGCGTAACTCCGCACCCCACAGATATCGCCCAGCCGTGGGTGGCGCCAAATCTCCAAAGTCCCATTGTCCCACAGCCACTCGCTCTCCAGCGCCTCGGCGGCGCGCAGGGCGGGCGCGGCGGCGACCCCGGCCCCGAGCAGGCTCTGGACCGCGATGTCCCGCGGCCAGGCGATCAGGGCGCGGGCGATGACGCCGGCGAGTTCCCCATCGCGCGGCGCGGTCAAGGGGTCGTCGCCGAGATCGATCCCGAGCGTCTTGCCGAGCGCGCGGGCCGCCTCGGCGCGGTCGCAGACCAGCGCCAGCCAGCCGTCGGCGCATTCGTAGAAGCGATGCAGGGCGCGCGGGCCCAGGCAGTCGCGGCCGCCCAGGTCGTTCGGCGGCCGGCCGGCGTAGTCCACCACCTCGGCGAGCTGGAAGGTCAGGCTCTGGGCCATCAGGCTGGTGATGATCTCCTGGCCCTCGCCGGTGCGCTCACGGGCGTTCAGCGCAGCCACGACCGACATCGAAACGACGGCCGCGGTCGCGACATCGTTCACCGGGACGGTATGCAGGATCGGCTCGTCGTCGCCGCCCTGCGCCTGCTGCATTCCGCCCTCGGCCTGTAGGAGGGGGTCGAAGCCCGGCAGGGTCATGCGCGGTCCCTTGTCGCCATAGGCATTGATCGAGCAGGAGATGATCCGCGGGTTGATACCCTTAAGGGTCGCGTAGTCGACGCCCAGTCGCTTGCGGACGCCATAACGGTAGTTGTCCAGCACCACGTCGGCTTGACGGACGAGGTCGTAGAACAGCTCGCGCGCCGCCGGCTGCTTCAGGTCGAGGCCCAGGCCGCGCTTGCCGCGGTTGTAGGCCATGAAGCCGCCGTTCTCGGAGCGGAACGGGTCGCCCTCCGGCGGTTCGACCTTGATGACGTCGGCGCCGAGGCAGGCCAGCACGCCGCCGCCATGGGCGCCGGCGATCACCGTGCCCAGGTCCAGCACACGCACGCCATCGAGCGGGGTCGCGGCCTCGCCCTCCCCACTGGCCACCGGCGGATCGCGCGGCGGCCATTCGGGTGGCTTGTCGATCGGCTGGGCCAGGCCGCGGATCGAGCCCGGCGTCTCGCAGAGCCGGGCTGGCGGCGCAGGGATCGCCACCTCGCCCAGAGTCGGGTGGCTGAACACTTGGCGCAGCTCGCCACTGGCGATGGTCTCGCCGGCGAACCAGGCCTCGCGCGAGCCGACGGGCGCGCAGGGCACGCCGTGATCCTGCAGGATCTGCAGCCATTCGGTGCGCGGCTTGGCGTGGAAGACGGTTTGCAGCAGTTCGCGGGCGCGTGGCGGATCGAGCGCCAGCGCCTCGAAGTGATCGGCGAGGCCGACAGCCTCGAAGCATTTGAGGTAGAAGCTGGCGAACAGGCAGCCCAGGAAGAACCACTGGCCGTCGGCGCATTCGTAGAGCCGGTAGCTGGGCGAGGCTCCGAGCGGCTGGCCGCGTGGCAGCGGCGGCGCGGCCAGGACACGCACAGGGCCGGAGACCTCGGACAGGGCGTTGAGGCCGCTGACGGTCACCGCCTGGCCCTTGCCGCTCTTTCGGCGCTCCAGCAGAGCCGCGCCGATCGCCGCGGCGCCGAGCACGCCCTGGCCATACCAGATCAGCGGCAGGACCAGGTGGATCGGCTGGTCCGAATAGGCGCCCTGCCGGAAGGCGACGCCGCTCAGCGCGGTCAGCAGACTGTGGTGCGGCGCGATCCCGCTCCATTCGCCGCGCACGCCATAGGGCGGCAACCAGGCATGGACCAGGCCGGGATGGGTCTTGGTCAGGGTCGTAGCGTCCAGGCCCAGCGTCTCCAGCCGGCCAGGCGGATCGCTGAAGATCGCGACGTCGGCGCCGGCGATCAGATCGAGGGCGTCGGCCAGGCCGCGCGGCGTGTCGAGATCCAGGGTCGCGACCTGCTTGTTGCGGTTGAAAACCTGGTAGCCGGGATGGTCCTTCAGCCGGTCGCCGCCGGGCGGTTCGAGCTTGACCACCTCGGCCTCGAAGTCGCCAAGGAACATCGCCGCCATGGGGCCGGAAATCCCCTGGCTGAAGTCAGCGACGCGGAGTCCTCGATAGGCGGACAAAGCTTGGGCCTCCCTGACCCGGCGGCTATGAAAGCCAGGACGGGGCGGATCGACAAGCCCTACTGCCTACGGATCGAGGGACCAGCCGCCATGAGAACCGCGACATTGGGCCCCTTGGGCGAGGTCAGCCGGCTGACCCTGGGCGGCGGCGGCATCGGCCAGATCTGGGGCGAGAACACCAAGGATGAGGCCTTGGCCACGCTCGCCGCCGCCATCGACGGCGGGATCACCGTGCTGGACGCCGCGCCCATGTACCGCAATTGCGAGGCATTCATCGGCGAGGTGTTTGGCGGGCGGCTGCCGGCGGGTGTGAAGATCACCACCAAGCACCAGTTGGGCTCACCGCCGGCGCCGGAGGTGGGCGCGCGGCTGGAAGCATCGCTGGCCGAGAGCCTGGCGGCTATGAAGCTCAAGCGCGTGGACCTGTTCTTCCTGCACTCCAACATCCACCTGGACGGCTTCAGCTACGCCCATGGCGATGCGCACAAGGACGCCTTTTCCACCGCCTGGTCGCTCTATGCCGATGAGGTGGCGCCGGCGATGGAGCGGCTGAAGACGCAGGGGCGGATCGGCGCCTGGGGGATCACCGGCATCGGGGTTCCGACCGCGGCGCTGGCGGCCCTGGACCATTCGCCCCGGCCCGACGCCGTCCAGGCCATCGCCAACCTGATGGACAGTCCCGGCGCGCTGCGGCGCTATGCCGAGCCGGCCCGGCCGCGGGAGATCGCCGCCGCGGCCAAGGCCCGCGGGATCGGCGTCATGGGCATCCGTGCAGTGCAGGCCGGGGCGCTGACCGCCGGCGTCGACCGGCCGCTGTCGCCCAACAATCCGGACAACACCGACTTCGCCCGCGCCGCCGGCTTTCGCGCCCTCTGCGTCCAATGGGGCGAGGATCCGGCCGTCGTCGCGCATCGCTATGCGTTGGGCATGCCCAACATCGACACCGTGGTGCTCGGCGTGAAGAACCGCGCCGAGCTCACACAGTGCCTGGCCGGGGAAGCCGCCGGCCCGCTGGAGGCGGCGCAGGTCGCCGCGATCGACGCCCTGGGGCTGGCCAAGGCCTAGCGGCCCTTCTTCACGAACTCGGCGACCAATTCGGCGATCTCCTTCGGGTGCTCCAACTGCATCAGGTGGCCGGCGTCTTCGATCACCTCACGCCGCGACCCTGGGATCAGCGCCTGGGCCGCGCCGCTGGTCGCCTGGTTGTCGGCGATGTCGTGGTCGCCGATCAGGATCAGGGTCGGGACCTTCAGGCCCTGCATCTTCGGCAAGTCCGACGGCCACGGCTTGATCGGATCCTTCATCTGGTGGCGCAGGTCCTGGGGGCTGGCCTTCAGGATCGCCAGCGCCTTGGCCTTGGCGGCGTCGTGGCCGGGCGCCATCACCCAGCCGGACTTGGCGGCGTTGTCGACCACCGCGTCGAAGTTGCCGAGGATCATTGGCATCATGATGTGGGTGACCGCCTTGCTGAAGGCCTTGGTGGGCTGAAAGCCGTTCAAGGAGGGCCCGGAGATCACCAGCCGGTCGACCTGGTCCGGATGCAGGATGGCGTAGCTGACCGCGAGGCCACCGCCGAACGAGAAGCCGACCAGGCTGGCGTGGTCGATCTTCGCCGCCGCCATCACGGCGGCCAGGTCCTCCTGCGGCGAATAGGGCGACTTGGCGGCCGGCGACCTGCCATAGCCGCGCCGGTCGTAGCGGACGACGCGGAAGTCGCTGCATAGGATCGGCCACATGTCGTCGAAGCTGGCCGAATTCACCACCCCGTCGTGGATCAGGACGATGGCCTGGGGTCCGTTGCCGCAGGTCTGGTAGTAGATCTGGCCGCCGTCCACGTCGACCATGGCGGCCCGCGCCGCGCCCGCTGCCAGCGCCAGGCTTAACCCAAGCGCCATCATTCGCCCGATCATCGGTCGTTCTCCTTCGTACGGTCTCAGAGGTGGATCAGATCAGCTGGCTTCGCGCAGCGGCTCCGCGCCTTCAGCGCGTTCGTCGGGGATGAATTCGAGGATGTCGCCGGGCTGGCAGTCCAGGAACCGGCAGATCGCCTCCAGGGTCGAAAACCGCAGTCCCTTCACCTTGCCCGATTTGAGCAGGGAGAGGTTCGCCTCGGTGATGCCGATGGCGCGGGCCAGGACATTCGAACGCACCTTGCGCCGGGCCATCACCACATCGAGCCGCAGGACGATGGCCATCAGATGAACCCTTCGCGGTCTTCCTCGATCTCGTGACCTGCCTGCATGACCAGCGCGATCACGAAGACCACCGCGCCCAGGATCAGTTCCTGCACCGAGGTCATGTGGGCCCACATCTTGTCGATCTCGTAGCCCGTGGCGCTGAGCACCAGGTGGCAGAGGAACGGCGCGGCGGCGTCGGCGATCAGGCAGACGCCCATGATCTGGATGAGCTGCGCGTTGCGCGCGGTGAACACCTGGCTGCGCCCATAGAGACGGAAGAGTTCACGCAGCGCCCAGAACAGCACGATCACCGGGAGGCCTCTGACGATCACGTCCGGCACATAGGCCAGCTTCTGGGCGAGCCGCCACGTATGGAACGGGACGAAATCCGGCGGCAGCGGCTCACTGGTGATCAGGCCGCCGCGCGGGCCTACGGCGAAATTCTCCCCCCGATAGAAGAAGATCACCCAGAGACTGAAGATGACGAAGGCGACGTTGAGCGCGCACAGAGCGGTGAAGAGGACCTCGAACGCTCGACTGGTCCCGCGGATCTTGCGGACGCTCGGGCTGGGCGCCGGACGCGGCGGCGCGATATCGACGACAGAGGCCATGACGCGGTCTCCCTAAGAAGGCAGACTAACCGTATCGCATCAATTTATTTCTGCAAAACGATAATTCTTTAAAACCACGCTCAGATGGAATCAGCTACCCTCTGGGCATGCGGCAGGAAACGGTCACGATTGAAGGCCCCCGGGACTTCGAGCTGGATCGGGACCGCGATCACCCTCTGACCTATACGATCACCTGGCCGGATATCCTGCCCGCGCCGGGGCTTGCGCTGGTGATCGGCGGTTGCGGCGGAGATGGTGAGACGTCCGAAGGCCGCAGCCGCAATACCCGAGAATATATCACCGCCAATTGCGGCCTGGCCGCGGTCACCGTCGACTATCACTGCATCCAGACCCGCACCTGGAACGGCGGCTCGATCGATATCAACGCCAAGGAACACTATGCGCTTATCGGTATGGCCGCTGTGGCGGGTCTTCCGCTCCAGAACGCCACGGATATCGGCGCTCTGACGACGGCGCTGGGAAAGTCTGGAAACGCGGTCGCGGCCTACGCCAAGATCAAGCCAGGCCGCGGCGAGTACCAGAATTTCGGCGTCTTGCAGGCGATGGATCATCTGGCCGTCGTCGGGCACCTGATCGCGCAGGGCGGAGCGTTCGACACGACCCAGATCTTCGCCCTTGGCGGTTCGCACGGAGGCTACATCGCGCACATGATCGCCAAGATGGCCCCGGGCGTCTTGGCCGGCATTGTCGACAACTCGGGCTACACCCAACCTCCGATCAGCTACCTGGGATTTGGAGCCAGGGCCGAATACGCCGCCAACTACAACGGCGTCACCTTGATGTGCCATGTGGAGGGGGCGTGGTCATACGATCACCGGCTGGACCGGAACTTCTACGATCGGAACCGGGACCTCATCCGCGACATCGCCTACCCTCGGCATTTGAAGATCATGGCTGACGCCGCCGACGGCGCCGCCATGGCCGTCTCGATGGTGAACTGCGCGAAGGACGAGATAACGCCGCCGGAGGAAAAGCAGCGGCTGGCTGACCGTCTGAATTCCATCGGCGTGCGCACCAGGCTGCAGATTGTCCAGGCCGAAGACATCGATGGCGTGCTCTTCAAGGAGTACGCCCACTCGCTCGCCCTCTCCTTCAAGCGCCTTTTCGTCCGCGATTTTGCCTGGCTGCGCGAAGCGAACGGACATGGAAACGGCCGCTGGGGAGGAATGGTCGAATATCCGTGCATCGACGTCGGCTACCGGTTCAGCCTGACGCATCGCGAGCCCTATGTGGTCGGAGAGGTCTTAGAGCTCTTCTGATCAGAGCCGTAGCACCGTCGTCTCCACCACGGGCCGCCTGCCCCAGATGCGGTGGCTGGCTTTTTTCACGGCCCGCGAGATGGCGGACTCGACACTTTCATCGAACTCACGTTCCTCGCCGCGCAGGCGCTCCAGCGCGCGTTCCGCCTCCTCGGCCAGGTCGTCGAGGATGTCTTCCAGCGGATAGTCGGGCTCCGAGGGCAGGCCCAGCGCCCGCACCTGCGGCCCAGAGGCGACCTTGTTCTTGCCGTCCAGGACGACGGAGACGCTGAGCATGCCGTTATAGGCGGCGTGGCGGCGCTCGCGGAGCGCATCGCCGTTCTCCGGCGTGACCATGCCGCCATCGACGTAGAGCCGGCCGGCCGGAACCTCGTCGATGATCTGGGCGCGCCCGGGCGCCAGCAGCACCATGTCGCCGTTCCGGGGAGTCACCTGTTGCGGCACCTGCAGGTCGCGGGCGAAGGCGGCGTGCTCCAGCAGGTGACGGCGCTCGCCGTGGGTCGGCACCGAGATCTGCGGCCGGGCCCAGCGGTACATCTCCGCCAGTTCGTCGCGACACGGGTGGCCGCTGACGTGAATGCCGGGGTGGTCGCGCTCGGTGTAGAGCCGCACGCCGCGGTCGGCGAGCCGGTCCTGCAGGTTGCGGATCGGGATCTCGTTGCCGGGGATCACGCGGCTGGAGAAGATGCAGGCGTCGCCGGCGCCCAGATTGACCAGCGGGTGCGAACCGTCGGCGATGCGCGAGAGCGCCGCGCGCGGCTCGCCCTGGCTCCCGGTGCAGAGGTAGAGCACGCGTTCCGGCGGCAGGTGGCGCGCCTCGCCGTCGTCCAGGAAGGGCTGGAGGCCCTGCATCAGGCCCACAGACTTCGCCGCCGAAGACATGCGGTGCATGGAGCGGCCCACCAGGCAGACGCGTCGCCCCGCCGCCTCGGCTGCGCGGCAGATGCTATCCATCCGCGCCACGTTGGAGGCGAAGCAGGCGGTGGCCACCTTGCCCTTCAGGCTGGCGATCAGCGGCGTCAGCGTGGCGCGCACCCCGGCCTCGGACCCCGCGTGGCCGTCGACGAAGACATTGGTCGAATCGCAGACCATGGCCAGCACGCCTTCGTCGCCCAGGCGCTCGATGGCGTCGCGATCGGTAGGCGCGCCCAAGAGCGGGTCAGGATCGATCTTCCAGTCGCCGGTATGCAGGATGGTCCCGAGCGGCGTGCGGATCGCCAGGCCGTTCGGCTCCGGGATCGAATGGGTGAGCGTGATCAGCTCAAGCTCGAAAGGACCCAGCGAGATCTGCCCGCCCAACGGCACTTCGGTGATCTCCACCTCGTTCAGCAGGTCGGCCTCGCGCAGCTTCTCGCGCAGGATGAAGGCGGTGAAGGGCGTCGCATAGACGGGCGCCTTCAACCTGGGCCACAGCCAGGCCACCGCGCCGATGTGGTCTTCATGGGCGTGGGTCAGCACGATTCCCAGGATCCGGTCGGCGTACTGCTCGATGAACTCGGGGTCCGGCAGGATGATCTCGACGCCGGGCGTCGTCTGGTCGCCGAAAGTGATCCCCAGGTCGACCACGATCCAGCGCCGATCGTGCGCCGGGCCATAGCCGTAGAGATTGAAATTCATCCCGATCTCGTTCGACCCCCCGAGCGGGAGGAAGACGAGCTCGTCGTCCTTTTTCTTGGGCATGGGCCTCTATCTGGTGTTTCGCCGCCAGATTTCGAGCAGGCCGCGGATGGTCAGGTCAGGATCGAACTTGTCGATGGACATCGTCGCCCCGTGGAACAGCGAGGCGACGCCGCCGGTTCCGATGACGGTAAGCGGCTTGTCCCACTCGGCCTTGATGCGGGCCACCAGCCCCTCGATCATGCCGATATAGCCCCAGAAGACGCCAGACTGCATGGCCACCACCGTGTCTTTGCCGACCACCTGCTGCGGCTTCTGGATCGCCACCCGGGGCAGGCGCGCGGCGGCTTGGTGCAGCGCCTCCATGGACAGGTTGATGCCGGGCGCGATCACACCGCCCTCGAAGGCGCCGTCGCCGGCGATGATGTCGAAGGTGGTGGCCGTGCCGCTGTCGATGACGATCAGGTCGCCCGGGTATTCCACGTGCGCGCCCACGGCGTTGACCAGGCGGTCGGCGCCCGCCTCCGACGGCTTGTCGATGCGCACCTCGATACCGAGGTCGACGTTCTCGCCGATCACCATCGGCTCGACCCTGAGGTAGCGGCGCGCCAGGTTGCGCAGGTTGAAGATCGACTGCGGCACGACGCTGGAGATGATGCAGCCGTTGAACACGCCCAGCTGCAGTCCGGCCATGCCCAGGAGCTGCGATAGCCACACGGCGTATTCGTCGGCGGTGCGGGTGGAATGGGTCGCCGTGCGCCACTGGGCGATCCAGGTTTTTCCGTCATAGACGGCGAAAAGGGTGTTGGTGTTGCCCTGCTCGATGGCCAGCAGCATCGCCTAGACTCCCGCGCCGAAGAAGACGTCGCCTGCCGTTATCCGCTCCAGGCCGCCGTCGTCCAGCCGAAGCCGCAGGGCGCCGTCCGGATCCATGCCCTCGGCGACGCCCAGGAGGGTGCGGTTGGGCAGGCGCGCCTCACAGCGCTGGCCCAGGCCCTGGGCGCGCTCGGTCCAACCCTCGGAGATCGGCGCGAAGCCCTGGGTGGCCCACAGCCGGCGCCAGGATTCGAAACGAGTGGCCAGGATCTCGACGGCGTCGGCGGGCTTTGGCGGCGGGGCGGCCATGTGCTCGGCGAAGCTAGTGGCCGGCCGCTCGGTGTCGGCAGGTGCGTGCGCCAGGTTCACCCCGACGCCCACAGCCAGCCACAACCGCCCGTCCGGGCGCGATCCGCTTTCCACCAGGATGCCGACGGCTTTCCTGCCGAACACCAGCACATCGTTGGGCCACTTCAGCCGCGCTGCGCCCGGGCCCAGGCAGGCGTCGGCCAGATCGCAGGCGGCGAGCGCGGCCACGAAGGAGAGCTGGGCGGCCTCAGCGGCGGTGACGTCGGTGGTGGTCAGCAAGGTGGCCGCCAGGTTGCCGGTCTCGGTGGACCAAGCCCGCCCACGACGGCCGCGCCCGGCGGTCTGCCGCCTGGCGGTGATCCAGACCGGGCCGCCCTGCCCCACCTCGGCGCGCCTGCGGGCCTCGGCGTTGGTGGAGTCGAGCTCTTCGTACGCCTCGATCGGCGGGTGGTCCGCCAAGCGCTTAGGTGAGGCCGAAGGCGTGGGCGGCGTTGACCGCGGCGCCGTCCAGCCAGTGCAGCGCGATCATCACCACTGGGAAGGTGAACAGCGCCAAGCCCACGCCGATGGCCTTGGCCTCGACCGGCGGGGCGTCGGTGGCCGACTTGGCCTCATCGAACCACATCACCTTGATCAGCCGCAGGTAGTAGAAGGCGGCCACGACGGAGCCCACCAGGCCGATCACCGCGGCGACTTCGTCCAGCACGCCAGCCTCCAGCGCCGCCTTGAAGACGTAGAACTTGCCGAAGAAGCCGGAGAACGGCGGCAGGCCGAGCGCCGAGAGCGAAAAGGCGGTCATGGCCAGCGCGATTCCCGGCTGTTCCTTGAACAACCCCGCCATGTCGTCGATCGTCTCCATGGCCCGGCCCTTGCGGGTTAGTGCGGTCAGGCAGGCGAAGAAGCCGGTCACGTCGATCATGTAGAGGATCATGAACATCAGCATGGACTGGACGCCGTCGGCGGTGCCCGCCGAAAGCCCGATGATCGCGTAGCCGACATTGGCGATGGAGGAATAGGCCCACAGGCGCTTCAGGTTCCTCTGGGCCAGGCCCGCGAACGCGCCGACGCCCACCGAGATCAGGCCCAGCGCGACCAGCACCTGCTGCCACTGGACGATCGCCCCGCCGAAGCCCTGGCTCAGCAGGCGTGCGAACAGCACCATGGCCGCCAGCTTCGGCGCGGCGGCGAAGAAGGCCACGACTGGGGTCGGCGCGCCCTCGTAGACGTCCGGCGTCCACATGTGGAACGGCGCGGCGGAGACCTTGAAGCCCAGGCCGCAGATCAGGAACACCAGGCCGAACAGCACCCCGGTGGAGGCGCCGCCCTTTACGGCGAGCGCGATGTCGCTGAACACCGTCGAGCCGGCGAAGCCGTAGACCAGGCTCGCCCCATAGAGCAGCAGGCCCGAGGACAGCGCGCCCAGCACGAAGTACTTCAGCCCCGCTTCCGAGGCCTTGGCGTTGTCACGGTGCATGGCGGCCAGGACGTAGAGCGCCAGCGAATGCAGCTCGACGCCGACGTAGAGCGAGATCAGGTCGCCGGCCGACACCATCATGCCCATGCCAAGCGCGGCCAGCACGATCAGCACCGGGAACTCGAAATTGTCGACGCCCTGGCGCTTGAACCAGCGCTGGCCGAGCGGGATCGAAATGGCGCTGGAGGCGAAGATCGCCACCTGGGCGAAGGCCGAGGCCTGGTCGGCGATCAGCCCGCCGGTGAAGGCCCGGCCAAACGGGCCGGTGGCGGCCTCGAAGGCGGCGGCGGCCAGCACCAGCACCGACGCCCAACCCACGGCCTGGCTGGCCTTGGGGGCGAAGGCGCCGGCGACCAGCAGGACCAGGGCTCCGATCGCCAGGACCAGTTCCGGAGCGGCGAGGCCGAGATCGGCGGAAAACCCCATCTGCATCAGCCTCCGATGGCCGCTTGGTAGGCCGCAACGAGATGGTCGACGGAGGCCTGGGTCAGGTTGAAGACGGTCCCGGGCTGCACGCCCAGCACCAGGGTGGAGGCGATGAGCGGAGCGAAGATCGCCACCTCGCGCCAGTCGAGGTCGGCAATGGTCTGGAGTTTCGGGTTGGTGATCGTGCCGAACACCACGCGTCGATAGAGGGTGAGCGCGTACATCGCCGAGAAGATCACCCCGGTGGCGGCCACGAACACCGTCCAGGTCGAGACGTGATAAGTCCCGGTCATGGTCAGGATCTCGCCCACGAAACCGGAGGTGCCCGGCAGGCCGACGTTACCCATGGTGAACAGCATGAAGGTCGCCGCGTACCAGGGCATGCGGTTCACCAACCCGCCGTAGAAGGCGATCTCGCGGGTGTGCATACGGTCATAGACCACGCCGACGCAGAGGAAGAGCGCGCCGGAGATCACCCCGTGGCTCAGCATCTGGAAGATCGCGCCCTGTTCGCCGACCGCCGTGCCGGAAAAGATACCCATGGTCACGAAGCCCATGTGGGCGACCGACGAATAGGCGATCAGCTTCTTGATATCGACCTGCCGGAAGGCGACCAGCGAGGTGTAGACGACCGCGATCACGCTGAGCGCGAAGATCAGCGGGGTGAACATCTGCGAAGCCTGCGGGAACATCGGCAGGCTGAAGCGCATGAAGCCGTAGCCGCCGAGCTTCAGCAGGATGCCCGCCAGGATCACTGAGCCCGCGGTCGGCGCCTCCACGTGGGCGTCGGGCAGCCAGGTGTGGACCGGCCACATCGGCATCTTCACGGCGAAGGAGGCGAAGAAGGCCAGCCACAGCCAGGTCTGGAGCCCTGGGCTGAAGTGATAGGTCATCAGCTCGGGGATCGAGCTGGTGTGGCTCACCCCGATCATGGCCAGGATCGCGGCCAGCATCAGCACGGAACCCAGCAAGGTGTAGAGGAAGAACTTGAAGGCCGCGTAGACGCGCCGCTGGCCGCCCCAGATGCCGATGATCAGGAACATCGGGACCAGGCCGAACTCGAAGAAGATGTAGAACAGGATGATATCCAGCGCGCAGAACACGCCGATCACCAGGGTCTCGAGGATCAGGAAGGCGATCAGATATTCGAGCACTCGCTTCTGGATCGAGGTCCAGGACGCCGCGATGCAGAGCGGCATCAGGAAGGCGGTCAGCAAGACGAAGAGGACGGAAATCCCGTCCACGCCCATGCGATAGTGGAGGCCGGCGAACCATGGCGCCTCCTCCACGAACTGGAAGCCCGAGGTCGCCGGGTTGAACTGGACGACCAGCAGCACCGACAGCGCGAAGGTCGCGATGGTGGTGACGAGCGCGATCCACTTGGCGGCGCGCACCGTGCCGGGATCCTCGGCCTTGCCGAAGAAGCGCAGCGCCAGGATCGCGGCGACGCCGATCAGTGGGGCGTAGGTGATGAGGGAGAGAATGGGCATGTGTCCGTCGCTCCCTAGGCGTTCCAGGCCCAGAGGGCGTAGGTCAGGATGGCCGCGACGCCCAGCAGCATCACGAAGGCGTAGTGGTAGAGGAAGCCGGTCTGCAGCTTGCCGGCGCCCTTGCCCACCTGCATGGAGACCGCCGAGACCCCGTCCGGCCCGAGGCCGTCGATGATCTTCTGGTCGCCGCCCTTCCAGAACAGGTCACCGAGGAACTTGGCCGCGCGCACGAAGGTCGCGTCATAGAACTCGTCGAAGAACCACTTGTTGTAGAGGAAAAGATAGACTGGGCCCTTGTTCGCCGCCCAGCGCGCGGCGATGCCTTCCTTCGTGATGTAGACCCAGAAGGCGAAGGCCAAGCCGGCCAGCGAGAAGATCAGCGGCGCCTGGGCCAGGTACCAGGGCGCTTCGGATTCCTTCAGGACGTGATTGTTGGCGGCCGTGAAGATCGCGCCGCGCCAGAACTCGTGCTGCTCCGCGCCGATGAACTTCTCCACGAAGAGGAAGCCCGAGGCGATCGCGCCCAGCGCCAGCAGCAGCAGCGGCAGGCGCATGCTCCAGGGGCTCTCGTGCGGCAAGGCCGGGCCATGGTGGCCGTGCCCGTGGTCGTCATGCCCGTGGTCTTCATGGGCGTGGGCGTCCGGGTGCGCCGCCTGCGGCTCCTGGTCCGCCGCGTGGTCGTGGTCGCGGTTGTGCCAGTGGTGCTCGAGATCCTCGCTCGTCCAGCGGGCGTGGCCGTTGAAGGTGAAGAACGCCAGACGCCAGGAGTAGAAGGCCGTCAGGCCCGCCACCAGGACCCCGATCACATAGGCGAAGTAGCCCATCGGGTCGCCCGCCTGCCCGGCCATGTAGCCGGCATGGATGATCGAGTCCTTGGAGTAGAAGCCGGCGAAGCCCAGCTCCACGCCGGGGATGCCCAGGCCGGTGATGGCGATGGTGCCGACGACCATCACTGCGCAGGTGATCGGCAGGTATTTCATCAGGCCGCCATAGCGGCGCATGTCCTGCTCGTGGGCCATGCCGTGGATCACCGAGCCGGCGCCCAGGAACAGCAGCGCCTTGAAGAAGGCGTGGGTGAACAGGTGGAACATCGAGGCCTGGTAGGCGCCGACGCCCGCGGCCATGAACATGTAGCCGAGCTGCGAACAGGTCGAATAGGCGATCACCCGTTTGATGTCGTTCTGCACCAGGGCGACGGTGGCGGCGAACAGGGCGGTGATGGCGCCGATGGCGACCACGATGTCCTTGGCGACCGGCGCGTATTCGAACATCGGCGACAGCAGGCAGACCATGTAGACGCCGGCGGTGACCATGGTCGCGGCATGGATCAGGGCGCTGACCGGCGTCGGGCCCTCCATGGCGTCGGGCAGCCAAGTGTGCAGGAAGAACTGCGCCGACTTGCCCATGGCGCCCACGAACAGCAGGGTGCAGGCCAGGTCCATCAGCCGCCAGTCCTGACCGATAAACAGCCAGGTCTTGTCCGCGTGGGCGGCCACCTGAGGGAAGATTTCGGCGAACTGGATCGAGCCTACCGACCAGAACACGGTCATGATGCCGAGCGCGAAGCCGAAGTCGCCCACCCGGTTGACCACGAAGGCCTTGATCGCCGCGGCGTTGGCGCTGGGCTTGTGGTGCCAGAAGCCGATCAGCAGGTAGCTGGCCAGGCCGACGCCTTCCCAGCCGAAAAACAGCTGCATGAAGTCGGCCGCGCTGATCAGGCTCAGCATGGCGAAGGTGAACAGCGACAGGTAGGCGAAGAACCTGGGCTTGCCCGGATCCTCGGCCATGTAGCCCCAGCTGTAGAGGTGCACGAGGCTGGAGACCGTGGTCACCACCACCAGCATCACCGCCGACAGGCCGTCCAGGCGGAACGACCAGTTGGAAACGAAATTCCCCACCTGGATGAAGGGCGCATAGGTGTTGGTGAAGGGCTGCAAGCCGCCCCAGGTCCACTGGGCGAACACCACCCACGACAGGATCGCCGACAGGAACAGCAGACCCGTGGTGATCGTCTGCGAGGCGACATTGCCGATGCGGCGGCCGAACAGGCCGGCGACGATCGCGCCCAGCAGGGGGCCATAGAGGATGATAGTGACGAGGAGCTTCGCGTCCATGCTCAGCCCTTCATCATCGAGGCGTCGTCCACGGCGATGTCGCCGCGGTTGCGGAAGAAGGTCACCAGGATCGCCAGGCCTACGGCGGCCTCGGCGGCCGCGACGGTGAGCACGAACATGGCGAACACCTGGCCGGTGACGTTGCCGAGGTAGGCCGAGAACGCCACCAGGTTGATGTTCACGGCGAGCAGGATCAGCTCCACCGACATCAGGATGACGATGATGTTCTTGCGGTTCACGAAGATGCCGAACACCCCGATGGTGAACAGGATCGCCGCCACCGCGAGATAGTGGGGAAGCCCGATACTCATAGGTCGACCCCTTCGCCGGGCTTGGGTTGGGCCATGCGCATGCCGCTTTTCGGCGTGCGCAGCACCTGGTCCATGATCACCTGGCGGCGCACGCCCGGCTTGTGGCGCAGGGTCAGCACGATGGCGCCGATCATCGCCACCAGCAGCACCATCCCCGCCGCCTGGAAGAAGTAGACGTAGTCGGTGTAGAGCACCCCGCCGATCGCCTCGGCATTGGGCACGCTGGGGCCCGAGGCGCCCGAGGCCATCGGCGTCTCCGACAGCCGGGCCGCGCCCTTGGTGGCGACGGTCGTGGACACGATCACCATCTCGACCGCAAGGCCGCCGGCGATCAGCCCGCCCAGCGGCATGTAGCGGGCGAAGCCCTGGCGCAGCTCGGCGAAGTCCACGTCGAGCATCATCACCACGAACAGGAACAGGACCGCGACGGCGCCCACGTAGACGACCACCAGCAGCATGGCGAGGAACTCGGCCCCGAGCAGCACGAAAAGCCCGGCCGCGGAGAAGAAGCTCGCGATCAGGAACAGCACCGAGTGCACCGGGTTGCGCGCGGAGACCACGGCGATCGCGCTTGCGATCGTTGTGGCCGCCATCAGGTAAAATGCGATCGCCTGCAGGGCCATCGGCTGGGTCAGCTCCCGTCCAAACTCTTGCGGATTCGCGTCTTCGAAAGACCCCGGGCGGGTCTTAGCGATAGGGCGCATCCAGTTCCAGATTCTTCGCGATCTCGCGTTCCCAGCGGTCGCCGTTATCCAGCAGCCGCTGCTTGTCGTAGTAGAGCTCCTCGCGGGTCTCGACCGCGAACTCGGTGTTCGGTCCCTCGACGATGGCGTCCACCGGGCAGGCCTCCTGGCACAGGCCGCAGTAGATGCATTTCACCATGTCGATGTCGTAGCGGGTGGTGCGGCGCGACCCGTCTTCGCGCGGCTCGGCCTCGATGGTGATGGCCTGGGCCGGACAGATGGCTTCGCAGAGCTTGCAGGCGATGCAGCGCTCCTCGCCGTTGGGATAGCGGCGCAGCGCATGCTCGCCGCGGAAGCGCGGGCTCTGCGGGTTGCGCTCGTGGGGATACTGCACGGTCGCCTTGGGGCGGACCATGTACTTCAGGCCGAGGCCCAGGGCGCCGGCGAAGTCCATCAACGCCGCGCCCTTCATCGCCTGGCCGATCCGGTTGAACATCATTTCACCTTGCAGACGTAGTCTTGGATGTAGGTCGGGTCGCCCTGGTCCTTGAGCACCAGTTCGCCGCCCTGGGCCGCACACTTGTCGTGCGCCTGCTTCAGGGCGTCGTAGTCGGCGGTGCCGGCGACGTTGTTGCCGGCCGTCTCGCAGGCTCCGAGCAGCAGGGCCGTCAGGCCTATGGCGAGGACCGCCCTCACCCGATGACCCCGTTGGCGTAGACGCGCCAACCGGCCACCAGGGCCACGGCCACAAGCGAGGTCGGCAGGAACACCTTCCAGCCCAGGCGCATCAGCTGGTCGTAGCGGTAGCGCGGCACGACCGAGCGGACCATGGCGTTCATGAAGAAGACGAAGAACGCCTTGGCCATCAGCATGATGAGGCCATGCACGCTGGCCACCCAGTTCGGCAGGTGGTCCAGATAGGGCGTCGGCCACGGCGCCTGCCAGCCGCCCAGGAACAGCACCGCCAGCAGGCTCGACATCAGGATGATGTTCGATGTCTCCGCCAGGTAGAACAACATGTAGGGCGTCGAGCCGTATTCGATGGCGTAGCCGGCCACCAGCTCGCTCTCCGCCTCGGGCAGGTCGAATGGCGGGCGGTTGGTCTCCGCCAGGCCGGAGATGAAGAAGATCACGCACATCGGGATCATCACCAGCGCCAGCGGCAGGTTGTGCAGCCCCGCGCCGCCCAGCAGGTTCCAGTTCCAGAAGCCGCCGCCCTGCTTCTCGACGATGGTCGTCAGGTTCAGGCTGCCCGACAGCAGGATCACCGTGATGATCACGAAGCCGATGGAGACCTCGTAGGAAACCATCTGCGCCGCTGAGCGAAGGGCGCCCAGGAACGGGTACTTCGAGTTCGACGCCCAGCCGCCCATGATGATGCCGTAGACGCCCATGGAGCTGACGGCGAACAGGTAGAGGATGCCGACGTTGATGTTCGACACGATCCAGCCGGGCGCCAGCGGGATCGCGGCCCAGGAGCCCAGCGCCAGGGTCACGCTGATCAACGGCGCCAGCAGGAAGACGAACTTGTCGGCGCCGGCCGGGACCACCAGCTCCTTGATCAGGAACTTGCCGAGATCGGCGAAGGACTGCAGCAGACCGAACGGGCCCACCACATTGGGGCCTTTGCGCATCTGCACGCCGGCGAAGATCTTGCGGTCGGCGTAGATCACGAACGCCACCACCAGCAGCAGCGGGATGGTGATCACCAGGATCTGGCCGACGGTCAGCAGGAACCAGATCAGCGGATTGTCGGCGTTGATTACGGCGTGTGTGGGCATGCTCACTCCGCCGCGATCTTGGTTGAGACGCCGGCCTGGGCGGCGCATTCGGCCATGGTGACGCTGGCCCGGGCTACCGGATTGGTCATGTAGAAGTTGGCCACCGCGCTCTTGAACGGAGCGTCGGAAACCTCGCCCTTCCCGCCCAGCGTCGAGACGTCAAAGCCGTCCGCGCCGGCCGGGCCGTCGACGTGGTCGATGCGGCCGAAGGTCGGGTGGTCGGCGAACAGCTTCGCGCGGAGCTGGTCGAGGTTGTCATAGGGCAGCTTGTGGCCGAGGCGTTCGGAGAGCGCCCGCAGGATCGCCCAGTCCTCGCGCGCCTCGCCCTTCGGGAAGACGGCGCGGAAGCCTCGCTGCACCCGGCCCTCGGTGTTGACGTAAAGGCCATCCTTCTCGGTGTAGGCGGCGCCCGGCAGGATCACGTCGGCGCCGTGCGCGCCACGGTCGCCGTGGGTCCCGAGGTAGACCTTGAAGGCCTTCGACGCGGCAGTGTCGATCTCGTCGGCGCCCAGCAGGAACAGCAGGTCCGCGCCGCCCTTGGCGGCCAGCTCGCCCGCGGTCTTGCCGCCGGCGACGGGGACGAAGCCCAGGTCCAGGCCGCCGACGCGGGACGCCGCGCTGTGCAGCACGTTCCAACTCATCTTGAAGGTCTTGGCGAGCGCGCCTGCCGCTTTCAGCACCGCGGCGCTGTCGGGGCGGTTGAGCGCACCCGCGCCGATGACGATAGCCGCCGAGTTCGCGCCGCGCAGGGCGTGGTTGAAATCGCTCTTGGCCTTGCCGAGGCCCGCCAGGTTCTTCGGCCCCGCGCCCAGGTGCTCATAGGGATAGGTCAGGTCGACCGCCTCGCCGACCACGCCCACCTTCAGCGCACCGGCCAGCCAGCGCTTGCGCAGCCGCGCGTTCAGCACCGGCGCCTCCAGGCGCGGATTGACGCCCACGAAAAGCACCACGTCGGCCGCCTCGATCCCGGCGATCGACGAATTGAACAGCCAGCTCGCCCGCGGGCCTGCGCCCAGCTGCATGCCGTCCTGGCGGCAGTCGGTGGACCGCACGCCCAGCGACCGGAAGAGGTCCAGCGCCGCCTTCATGGACTCCGTGTCCTGCAGGTCGCCGGCGATGACCCCGACGCGATCAGGCGCGGTGGCCTTCAGCTTGTCGGCGACGAGGCTCAGCGCCTCGTTCCAGGTCGCGGGCCGCAGCTTGCCGCCCTCGCGGACGTAGGGCCGATCCAGCCGCTGGCGCGCCAGGCCGTCGACCGCATAGCGCGTCTTGTCGGAGATCCACTCTTCGTTGACGTCCTCGTTGACCCGGGGCAGCACCCGCAGCACGGCCGCGCCGCGCGCATCCACCCGGATCGCGGAGCCCAGGGCGTCCATCACGTCGACGCTCTCGGTCTTCTTCAGTTCCCACGGCCTGGCGTTGAAGGCGTAGGGCTTCGACGTCAGCGCGCCCACCGGGCACAGGTCGATGATGTTGGCCGAAAGCTCCGACGTCACCGCCTTGTCGAGATAGGTCGTGATTTCAACATCTTCGCCGCGGGAGATGAGGCCGATCTCCGGCACGCCCGCCACTTCGGTGATGAAGCGGACGCAGCGCGTGCACTGGATGCAGCGGGTCATCACTGTCTTGATCAGCGGACCCATGAACTTCTCTTCGACAGCCCGCTTGTTGTCGGCATAGCGGCTATCGTCGCGGCCATAGCCCATGGCCTGGTCCTGCAGGTCACACTCGCCGCCCTGGTCGCAGATCGGGCAGTCCAGCGGGTGGTTGATGAGCAGGAACTCCATCACCCCGTGGCGGGCCTTCTTCACCATCGGCGTGTCGGTGAAGATCTCCATATTCTCGGCGGCCGGCAGGGCGCAGGAGGCCTGCGGCTTCGGCGGGCCAGGCTTCACCTCCACCAGGCACATGCGGCAGTTGCCGGCGATGGAGAGCCGCTCATGGTAGCAGAAGCGCGGGATCTCCTTGCCCGCGAGTTCGGCCACCTGCAGGACGTTCATGCCCTGCTCGAACTCGACCTCGACGCCGTCGACCTTGCAAATCGGCATGCGCCCTACTCCGCCGCTTGCAGGGAATGGCCCTGCACATGGGGCTTGCCGGCCCGGTAGAGGTTGATCCGCTCCTCCACCTCGTGGCGGAAATGGCGGAACAGGCCCTGGATCGGCCAGGCGGCTGCGTCGCCCAGGCCGCAGATGGTGTGCCCCTCGACCTGGCTGGCGACGTCGAGCAACAGGTCGATCTCGGCCATCTCGGCCTCGCCGGTGACCATCCGCTCCATCACCCGCCACATCCAGCCGGTGCCTTCGCGGCAAGGCGTGCACTGGCCGCAACTCTCGTGCTTGTAGAAATAGGCCGCCCGGGCGATCGCCTTCACCAGGTCGGCGTCCTTGTCGAACACGATCATGGTGCCGGTGCCGAGGCCCGAGCCGCGGGCCTGAAGGTCCTCGTAGGTCATGATCGCTTCGTCGCACTGGTCGGCCGGGATCATGCGCACCGAGATGCCGCCCGGGATCACCGCTTTCAGGTTCGACCAGCCGCCGCGCACGCCGCCGAAGTGGTCCTCGATCAGTTGTTTGACGCTGATGCCGACCGCATCCTCGACCACGCAGGGCTTGTTCAGGTGGCCGGAGCCGGCGAACAGCTTGGTGCCGGTGGATTTCTCCGTGCCGAAGCCCGCGAACCACTCCGCGCCGCGGCGCAGGATGGTGCCCACGACCGCGATGGTCTCGACATTGTTGACCGTCGTCGGGCAGCCATAGATGCCGGCGCCGGCCGGGAACGGGGGCTTCAGCCGCGGCTGGCCTTTCTTGCCCTCGAAACTCTCCATCAAGGCGGTCTCGTCGCCGCAGATGTAGGCGCCGCCGCCATGCGTCACGCGCACGTCGCAGTCCCAGCCGTGGACGTTGCCCTTGCCGATCAGCTTGGCGTCATAGGCCTGCTTGATCGCCGCCGTCAGGCGCTCACGTTCGAAGACGTATTCGCCGCGGATATAGATGTAGGCCGTGCGCGCCCGCATGGCCTTGCAGGCGATCAGGCAGCCCTCGATCAGCAGGTGCGGGTCGTTGCGCAGGATCTCACGGTCCTTACACGCGCCCGGCTCGCTCTCGTCGGCGTTGACCAGCAGGTAGTGCGGCCGCTCGCTCTCCTGCTTGGGCATGAAGGTCCACTTCAGGCCGGTGGCGAAGCCGGCGCCGCCGCGGCCGCGCAGGCCCGACGCCTTGACCTGGTCGCAGATCCACTCCGGCGTCTGGGCGACGATGTCTGCCGTCCCGTTCCAGCAGCCGCGCGCCTTGGCGCCCTCCAGGCCCCAGTCGTGGACGCCGTAGATGTTGAGGAAAATGCGGTCCTTGTCCGCGAGCAAACCGGCCACCGTCACGCCCCCTTACTGTCACGGCGCAGGCTCAGGACGAGCCCGATCTGTCCGGCAAATCCAATGGCCAGGGCGACAACCGCGACCCACCGGCCCCAGCTCTGCCCCTGTCCGAAGTAGAGGTAGAAGCCCGCGCCGGCCGCCACGAAGACCACGGCGCTGACCACCAGCATCAGCGCCAGCCGCTGTTTCATCTTGGCGATATCCGCGCTCATGCCGGGGCCTTCGTTTTGGAGGGCTTCTCGGGCAGGTTCGGGATCCTGATCTTCTTGGCCAGCGAGCCGTCGAAGAGCCTGGCGTCGGTCAAGGTCGTGGCGCCGCCCTCCGGCGCCGAGCCCTGGCGGCCGATCGCCGAACCGGGCTTCGGCTTCTTGCCGGCCGCGAAGTCGTCCAGCAGCTTCTCGAAGCTCTCCGGCGTCAGGTCCTCGTAGTAGTAGTCGTTGATGGCGGCCATCGGTGCGTTGGCGCAGGCGCCCATGCACTCGACTTCCTGCCAGTAGAACTTGCCGTCTTTGCTGCGATGGTTCGACGGGCCGAACTTGCGCCGGCAGACGGCCAGAAGGCCCTCCGAGCCGCGGGTCTGGCAGGGCGTGGTGCCGCAGACCTGGATCAGGGCGACGCTTCCCACCGGCTCCAGCATGAACATGGTGTAGAAGGTGGCGATCTCCAGCACCCGGATCACCGGCATGCCGAGCAGTTCGGCTGTGGCGCGGATGGCCGGCTCGGAGACCCAGCCCTCCTGTTTCTGCACCAGCCACAGGATCTGGATCACCGCCGACTGCTGCCGGCCGGCCGGGAAATGACCCATCACCTCGCGGGCGCGCTTCAGGCTCGCGGGGGAGAAGGCGAAGCTGGCGGGCTGGACCTGGGCCAGGCGGCGGACGCTCAACGGTCGATCTCCCCGAACACGATGTCCAGCGAACCCAGGATGGCGGAGACGTCGGCCAGCATGTGGCCGCGGCTCATCCAGTCCATCGCCTGCAGGAAGGGGTAGCTCGGCGCGCGGATCTTGCAGCGATAGGGCCGGTTGGTCCCGTCGGAGACCAGATAGACCCCGAACTCGCCCTTGGGCGCCTCGACGCAAGCGTAGACATCGCCGGGCGGGGTCCGATAGCCCTCGGTGAACAGTTTGAAATGGTGGATCAGCGACTCCATTGAGCGCTTCATCTCGCCACGCTTGGGCGGGGTGACCTTGTTGTCGGGCGCGAGCACCGGGCCCGGCGTCTTCATCAGCCGCTCGCAGCACTGGGCCATGATCTTCACCGACTGGCGCATCTCCTCCATGCGGCAGAGGTAGCGGTCGTAGCAATCGCCGTGTACGCCCAGCGGAATGTCGAATTCCAGGTCGTTGTAGCACTCGTAGGGCTGGGAACGGCGCAGCTCCCAGGCGATGCCCGAGCCGCGCACCATGACGCCGGAGAAGCCCCACGCCTGGGCCTCGTCTTTGGTCACCTTGCCGATGTCGACGTTGCGCTGCTTGAAGATGCGGTTGCCGGTGATCAGGCCTTCGATGTCGTCGAACACCTTCGGCACCTTGACGCACCAGTCCGCAATGTCCCGAACCAGCTCCGGCGGCAGATCCTGGCGCACGCCGCCCACGCGGAAGTAGTTGGCGTGCATGCGCGCGCCCGAGGCCCGCTCGTAGAACACCATCAGCTTCTCGCGCTCTTCGAAGCCCCACAGCGGAGGCGTGAGCGCGCCGACGTCCATGGCCTGGGTCGTGACGTTCAGGATGTGGTTCAGGATCCGCCCGATTTCCGAATAGAGCACCCGGATGAGCTGGGCGCGGATCGGGATCTCGACGCCCATCAGCTTCTCGATGGCGAGCACATAGGCGTGCTCCTGGTTCATCGGGGCGACGTAGTCGAGGCGGTCGAAATAGGGGATCGTCTGCTGATAGGGCCGGGCCTCCATCAGCTTCTCGGTGCCGCGGTGGAGCAGGCCGATGTGCGGGTCGACGCGCTCGACCACCTCGCCGTCCAGCTCCAGCACCATGCGCAGCACGCCGTGCGCCGCCGGATGTTGAGGGCCGAAGTTGATGTTGAACTTGCGGACCTTGGTCTCGCCCGGGTGTTCCGGGGCGAAGAAGTCGCTGTCCTCAGCCGGGGAAGCCGCGCCGGTCATTTGCCAGGCTCCTTCGCGGCAGGGAGCGCCTTCTGGTCTCCGGGAAGCAGCGGCGCATAGCCGGGCTCGGCGCCTTCCCAGGGGCTCAGGAAGTCCCAGTTGCGCCACTCCACCGACTTAACCGGTTCATAGACCACCCGCTTCAGCTCGTCGTCGTAGCGGACCTCGACGTAGCCGGTCATCGGGAAGTCCTTCCGCAGCGGATGGCCGTGGAAGCCGTAGTCGGTGAGGATGCGCCGCAGGTCCGGGTGGCCGTCGAAGAACACCCCGTACATGTCGAAGGTCTCGCGCTCGAACCAGTCGGCGCTCGGGAAGACACCGGTCACCGAGGGGACGGCGGTGTCCTCGTCGGTCTCGACCTTCACCCGACAGCGCAGGTTCCGGGTCATCGACAACAGGTGATAGACCACGTCGAAGCGCTTCGCCCGCTCCGGATAGTCCGCGCCGCAGACATCGATCAGGATCGAGAAGCGCAGGGCCTCATCGTCGCGCAGGCGGGTGAGCGCGGCCACGACGGTGTCCGGGCTCGCCCACAGGGTCAGCTCGCCAAACGCGACCTGATGGCGGGTGAAGGGGCCTTTGCCCTTGGCGACGAGGCCCTTGCCCAGCTTGTCCAAGGCGGCCGGAGTGGCTGGCCAGGTCATCGCAGGATCGTCCCGGTGCGGCGGATCTTCTTCTGCAGCTGCAGCACGCCGTAGACCAGGGCCTCGGCGGTGGGCGGGCAGCCAGGCACATAGACGTCCACCGGCACGATCCGATCGCAGCCGCGAACGGTGGAGTAGCTGAAGTAGTAGTAGCCGCCGCCGTTGGCGCAGGAGCCCATGGAGATCACATAGCGGGGCTCCGGCATCTGGTCGTAGACCTTGCGCAGCGCCGGAGCCATCTTGTTCACCAGCGTGCCGGCGACGATCATCACGTCGCTCTGGCGCGGGCTGCCGCGCGGGGCGAAGCCGTAGCGTTCCAGGTCGTAGCGCGGCATCGACGCCTGCATCATCTCCACGGCGCAGCAGGCCAGACCGAAGGTCATCCACATCAGCGAGCCCGTGCGGGCCCAGGTGATCAGATCGTCGACGCCGGCGGTGATGAAGCCCTTGTCGGCCAATTGCTGGCTGACGCCGTCGAAGAACGGGTCATGCGCCTGCGGATTGTAGCCCTCGACCGTGGTGCGCCCGGCGGAACCCGCAGGGACGATGGCGCCGGAGCCCGGCGGGACGGTCACTCCCATTCCAGGGCTCCCTTCTTCCACTCATAGATGAAGCCCACCGTGAGCACGCCCAGGAAGCTCATCATCGACCAGAATGCGAACTGGCCCACCGCCGCCGGCAGCTTCATCAGCGCCACGGCCCAGGGGAACAGGAAGGCGACTTCGAGGTCGAAGATGATGAACAGGATGGAGACCAGGTAGAAACGGACGTCGAACTTCATCCGGGCGTCGTCGAAGGCGTTGAAGCCGCACTCGTAGCTTGAGAGCTTCTCAGGGTCCGGGGCCCTGGGCGCCAGCCCGCCGGCGAACAGGATGAAGATGACCCCCAGCGCCGCCGCGATCCCCAGGAAGATCACGATGGGCAGGTACTGGAGCAGGAAGGCGTTCATGGTGGTCCTTGCAGCCCCGAGTCGGAGCTCCCTACAAGGGAGGCGGTCGGGGAGTCGCGGGCCGTTCTAGACCACACATCCGGCGGTTTCAAACAGGGGCGTGTTGCGGCGCGGAAAGCTCACGGAGGCGTCGCCGCAGGCTCACGAAAAATGCCGGTGTTACGCGGCCTGCGACAGCATCTTCCGTTGACACGATTCCACCCGGGACATATCAGACGCGCCTCGCGTTTCGGCGCGGGCCTCTACATGTGCGGATGTAGCTCAGTTGGTTAGAGCGCCGGCCTGTCACGCCGGAGGTCGCGGGTTCAAGTCCCGTCATTCGCGCCACCCTCCCAGATCCCGACAATCAAGCCTGGTCACGCGATAGCCTCGCCCTGCTAAGCTGCCCCGAGGTCAACCTGGGAGGCGCAGCGATGCAGGCGGTCCGGCAGGCGATCGGAATCCTCGCAGGATGCGCCGCCATCCTGTCCTCTCACACGGCCGCCGCGGAGCCGGCGTCTGGAACGACGCGGTTCATACTCGACGGCAACCGGGTCTACGCCGAGTTGGACTTCTTGAGGCCGGATGGGTCGGTGCATCGAGCCCTGGCTTTTGTGGACATGGGCGCGCCGGACATGACGGTGAATGAGGCGCTGCACGAAGATCTCCACCTGGGCGCTGATCAACCGCTGGCTTTCAAAGTTGGCGGCCTGACTGTCAGGGTCCCAGCGTCCTCGGTGCAGCAGACCCATGGCCGGCCGCAGGGTCTTGCCGGCGAGAGCGTGGAGGCGACGCTGCCGGCCAGCGTGCTGCAGACCTACCAGGTGGTGATCGACTATCGCGCGCGGCGTTTGACGCTCGCCCGGCCCGGCGTGCTCAAGCCGGTTGGGGTGGCGACGCCGTTCCGGATCAATGAGGCGACTGGAATCATCTCGGTTGACGCCATTATCGACGGAAGCCGTTACGCGCTGACGATCGACAACGGCTCGGCGTGGACCTGGCTGCGGCAGGACGCGGTGCGAGACTGGGAAAGCCGGCATCCCACCTGGGCCCACGGAGTTGGCGCCGTCGGCGCCAGCAACATGATGATGGTCGGCGATCTCGAGGCGACGGGCCTGCTCGCACGGGTGCCGACGATGGCGGTGGGCGCCGTTTCGCTGACGAGTGTCGATGTCCTGGGTCCTGGACCGACCACCGCCTTCCCGTTCGAGCTCTTCGATTGGTATTCGCGGAAGAACGCCCGGCCCGTGCTGGGCTGGCTGGGCGGCAATGTCCTGAAGCGTTACCGCCTGACTATCGACTATCCGCACCGCGAACTCTACTGGCTGGCCGAGTCGCCGCCGGACCGGCATGAACTGGATCAGGTCGGCGTGACGTTGCGGCGGCGGGGCGCAGACTATCTGATCGCTGCGGTCGCCAGGCGGAACGACTGCCTCAGCGTCCCGGCCGCGCGGGTCGGCGACAAGCTGCTGGCTGTCGACGGAATGGCCCTGAAAGACGCCTCATGGGGGGCCATCTTCACCGCCCTTCACGGTCGCCCGGGCGAGCGGCGAACCCTCACGGTGGAGCGGGATGGCCAAGTCATGAGGATCGCCGCAGCCGTCACCGCCTTCTAGGGGCCGGACCGCGCATAGGGGCCCAGGGCGTCGATCAGCGGCCGCAGGCGTTCGGCGTGGCGCGCCCAGCGGCGGACCGAACTGGCGTAGATCGGCCGTCGCACCTGGCTCGCGCTGGCGGTGGCCACGGCGCCCCGGCGCGTATGGAAGTCCAGCACGGCCGGGTCCCAGGCCAGGCCCACGGCCGCCAGCAGGGCGCGGCTCGTGGATTCGGGATCGGCGACCAGGGCCTCATAGCTCACTTCGACCACCCGCCCCGGCGTGAGGGCGGCCCAGTGGTTCATGATCGCCCGGTAGCGAACATATTCGGCGCCAATGTCGGCCAGGTCGTAGAGGGTCTCCTCGCCGCGGGCGAACAGCTGGCGCCAGCACGCGAAGCCGGTGTCGATCGGGTCTCGCAGGCTGTGCAGGATGACGGCGTTCGGGAACAGGGCGCCGATCACCCCGGCGTGCAGATAGTCCTCCAGCGTCTTGTCGACGAACCGCGAACGCCCGTCCCAGCCGCGAGCCCGCATGGCCTCCAGGTAGCGGACGGCGAGACCTCGGGCGGCCGCGGCGGTCTTCGGGTAGCCGGTCTCCAGCAGGCGGGGCAGGACGCCGGTCTCGCCCAGGCCCTGGACCTGCGGATGGCTGGCCAGGATCTGTTCGACCAGGGTCGAGCCCGAGCGAGGGAAACCCACGATGAAGATCGGCGCGGCGGTCGCACTCCCCTGCCCTCTCAGGCGCGCGATCAGCTCGGGCGTCGCAGCGGCGCGGACCTGGTCGGACGCCTGGGCGTTGGCGCGGGCCGCGCCGGCCACGTCCAGCCGCGCGCACTGGGCGCGGTTGCCGGCCTCGTAGGCGTCGAAGGCCTCGGTTTCGCGGCCTCGGCCGCCCAGGACCTCGCCCAGGGCGAACCAGAGCCCGATCCGCGCGCCGGTTTCCGTCGTCGGGTCGGCGGCCGCGGCCTGCATGGCGGCCAGGTCGGCGTCATCGACGGCGGCCGGATCGATCAGGGCGATGCGGGTGAGCGCCGCCCAGCGCTGCAGCGGCTCGGCGGCCAGGACGCGGTTCTGGGCGATGGCCTCGGCGGACCGGCCGAGCGCCGCCAGGGCTCCCGCCAGTCCCACTCGGCTTTCGGCGGCGGGCTGCAGGTCGACGGCGCGGGCATAGGCCTCCGCCGCACCGGCCCAGTCGCTCAGCTGTTGGCGCACGGCGGCCAGGTTGTGCTGGGCGGGCGCGAAGTCCGGCGCGCGTTGAGCCAGGGCCTCCAGCCGCGCGCGCGCGCGCTCCAGCCGACCCTGGTTCAGGTCGATGACCGCCAGGGAATAGGGCGCGCGCAGGTCGTCGGGGGCTTCGCGCTCCAGGCGGCGGTAGACCTGGGCGGCGACGTCCAGGCGGCCGGCTCGGAAGTGCGCCGCGGCCTCATCCAGCGCCCGCGAAAAAGTAGCCGGATCCGCGGGTTCGGACGGCGACCCGCGCCGCCCGCGCCGCAAACCCGGCCGTGGGGAGGATGTCATGATCTGACGGGCCTGCGAGGCATGAGCCGATGGTAGCGCCTCACGCGCCGCGCCAGGAAGGGCGGCCGCGCCCCGAGAGACGCGGCCGTCGCCTTTTATTGCCAGCGGTAGCGGAACTCGACCCCGAAGGTGCGCGGGTTCAGCAGGCTGAAGCTGGTGCCGATGTTCCCCGGCGCCACCAGGGCCCCAACGGCGCCATCGAAGCCGTTGCTGTCGAAGACGTTGTTGACGTAGCCGATCACGTTGTAGCGGTTCTTCGCGTCGGTCCAGACGGCCCGCAGGTTGACCTGCGTGTAGGCCGGCGCGAGGTCATAGGACCGGTTGAACAGGCCACCGTAGGTCGCGTCCTTCCAGACGTAGGTGCCCGAAAGCGCGAGCTTCCCGGGATCGAACTGCCAGGTGTAGATCGCATTGACCGACACCTTGTTCGGCGGCGATTCCGGAAGCTTCTCACCCTTCAGGTTCTGGGTGACCGCCGTCGCCCCGACTGCGTTGTTGCAGCCCGAGGTGTTCGCGCCGGGCAGAGCCGCCGCCGGGTCGACCGTGTCTTCGAAGCAGGCGCCGGCGTCGTTCACCTCGGCGTCGAGGTGCGCGTACTGGGCGCTGAGGACGAAGGCGTCGTTCGGCTGCCAGGTGGCTTCCAGCTCCTCGCCGCTGATGTGAACGTCCTTGAGGTTGAACAGCTGGGCCGAGATCAGGCCCTGGGCGTTCTGCACGTTCAGGGGAATCTGGTCGTTCTTGTAGTTGTCATAGAAGATCGCCGCGTTCAGTCGGAACTGATTGGCGAAGGTCTTCTTCAGGCCGATCTCATAGGCGTCCACCGTCTCCAACCCGGTCTCGGGATTGGCCCCGATCGTGAAGGTGGTGAAGCCGCCGGCCTTATAGCCCCGGCTGTACTTGGCGTAGACCAGGGTGTTCGCGTCCGGCGTCCAGTCGACGCCCAGATCGCCGGTCCAGGCGTTCCACTGCGCATTGAGCAGGCGGTGGGCGAAGCCGGTGGCAGGATTGATCGACGCAGGCCCCGCGCCGGGGAAGCTGACCCCCAAACTGGCGGCTGCGGCGAGCGAGGTGATGTCCAGCGCCGGCGTCGCCGCGCCGAAATTGCTCGGCATGAAGGTGGTGCCGCCGCCCAGCGGGACAGCGAACTGCTCGAAACGCCAGAACTGCTCACCGAACTTGTGGTCGTAGGTGTAGCGGACGCCGACGTGGGCCTTCCACTCGTCGCTGAACTTGTAGTCGATGTGACCGAAGGCGGCGACGGAGTCGTAGAGAAGCCGGGTGTCGGAGGTCGACGCCGCGCTCATCGGGTTGACCGGAGCCGGTGTCAGCGCGCCCGTGGCCAGGTTCAGGAGGTCAGGATGGGCGAACTGGGGCTGGTTGGGCTGCACGCCCGCATCGACCGGCTGGTCATAGGCTTCGTGATAGTAGTAGGCGCCGGCGATCCACTGCAGCGGGCTCTGGTCCGTCGAGGTCAGGTCGATCTCGTGGCTGAAGAACGCGTCGTTCTCCTGAAAGAACGTGGTGGTGGGCGGCGCGTGGATGGTGAGCGGCTGACTGCAGGCCGCAGCGCTGTAGCCGCCGCCGGCGGCGTCGAGTTCGCAGAGCCCCACCGTACCGGCCGGCTGACCCGCCAGCTGGTATGAGGTGACCCCGGAGTCGGCGTAGCCGGTGAAGTTCAGCACGTAGTTGAACTTCTGATAGCCGCCTAGGTAGGTCAGGTCGAAGCTCGGGAAGTGGTAGGTCAGGTTGGTGGCGAGCGCGATGTCGCCATGCTGCTTATTGGTCGACGTCGCTTCCTGGATGAAGGTCCGCGGGTCGCCGATCGTCGGGTTGTTGCCCGGGAAGGCGTTGGCGAACACCGGACCGCCGGTCACGGAGCCCGGGACGACCGACTGGCCCAGCGCCGTCGCGCCCGTGCAACCCGCCGCGCCGCCCGGGCTCGTCGCCACGCCAGGCAAGCCGCAGAGGCCGAAGAAGTTGCTCGGCGAGAAGGCGCCGTTCAGCTGGTAGTTGTTCGGAATCGAGGCGCGGTTGGCGAGCTGGTGATAGTCGGCTTCGAACCGGCCGCTGGACGCCATGGCCCAGGCGTCGAGGTGCTCGCCGAGGTTCGCGTCGAGCTGCGCTTCCCAGTATTGCGACTGGCCGGCGCCGAGCTGCGGCAGGCCGCCGCCCTGGCGGGGACCGTCGAGGTTCTTGAAGTAGCCGCCGTTCTCCTGGGTGACATTGCCGCCCAGCCGGAACCGCAGCCAGTCGTTGATCGGGCCGGAGACGACCGCCTCGCCCCAGTACCGCTGGTTGTTGGCGACGCCCACGCGCCCCTCGGCGTAGTAGTCCTTGGTGGGCTTCTGGGAGGTGTAGTTGATCGAGCCGCCGTCGGCGTTCGCGCCGTGCAGGGTGTTCTGCGGGCCACGATCGATTTCAACCGTCGAGATGAACAGGTCGGAGTGCTGCAGCAGGATGGTGGCGTTCGCACCGTCGTAGACGCCGTTGTAGTAGGTCGCCACGGCCGAGGCGACGGCCAGGTTGTCGGTGTTGCGGCCGATGCCGCGCATGTACGGGCGGTCGGTGTTGGCGTTGTACGAGAAGCCCGGCGTGAAGTTGGTCAGGTCTTGAACCGACTCGATGCCGACCAGGGTGCGCTGCTCGGCGCTGAACGCGGTGACCGCGACCGGCACGGACTCCAGCTTCTCTTCACGCTTTTGCGCGACGACGACGAGGTCGGACAATGTGGTGGTGGTCGCAGCGTCCGCGGCGGCGGCTTTCGCCGGCGCCGACTGGGCATAGGCCTGGACCGAAAAGAGACTCGCGGCCAGCACCAACGCCGAGCCGCCACAGAAATGGCTGTGCTTCATTCCCCTATCCTCCCTTTGTGTTCCGGCTCGGCTCTCAGGCCAAGTCCTGATGGAACAGTAGGCAATGGCGCCTAGAGGGAGAAGCGTACAGACAAGCTCGTGCTTGGCAAGGACCGTGTTTCGCTACGGAAACCTTTCGCGTGACAGGCGCAATCGAGCGTGGCGCCAAAGAGACATAACCGCGGTCCCTCAGGTATCGGAATCGAGCCCTGTGACACCGCCGGTTGGCCCGGCAGGCCGCCCGAAGGGGCGGTGCGGAATCAGGCCTGCGGGTAAAACCCGCGGGTCCGGTGGCGCGAAGCGCTCATCGCAGCGTCCTCAGGCCACGGGCTCGGGCTGTTTCATCAGCACGAAGTCCTCGGGGTTCGGCGCGAGCGTGGCGCGCCAATAGTCAATCAGGCCGAAGGGCCAGTTCTGGCTCACCCGCCCGAACTCGTTCTTGTACCAGCTTGTCACGCCAGCCGAGCCCCAGGCCCAGCCCTTGTTGGCCTCGTCCACCCGGACGTTGAAGGCGTCGTGCACGCCCTTCTTGACCTCCAGCGCCCGCGCGCCGGTCTCGGCCAACAGCCTGACGCAGCCCACGATGTAGCGGACCGCGCACTCCGAGAAGAAGATGATCGAGCCGTTCACGACGATGTTGGTGTTGGGCCCGTAGATCATGAAGAAGTTCGGGAAGCCCGGCGTCGTCATGCCCAGGTAAGCGCGCGCGTCGCCCGACCAGGCCTCGTGCAGTTCCGTTCCGCCGCGCCCGACGACCTTCAGCCCCGACAGGAATTTCGAGGCGGTGAAGCCGGTGCCGTAGATCAGCAAGTCGACCTGGTGCTCGACGCCGTCTGCGGTGACCACGCCTTTCGGCGTGATCTTGCTGATCGCCTCGGTGACCAGGGCGACGTTGGGTCGTTTCAGCGCGCCCAGCCAGACGCCGTTGTCCAGCACCGCGCGCTTGCCGCCGACCGGATAGGTCGGCACGACATTGGGCAACAGGTCCGGGCGGTCTTCCACCTGGGCGGCGAGCGCCGCGGCGGCCATCTCGCGCAGGCCCAGGTTCATGGCGCCCACGGCGGTGGACGGGCCGTTCCAACCCTCGTCGGCCTTGACCATCGGCAGGAAGCCCTCGGTGGTCATCCAGAACAGCCAGAAGCGGTACCATTTGTCGTAGTAGGGCAGATTCTCCAGCAGCCACGGCATGCCGGGCGGCACGTCCTCATGATAGTGCGGCACCGGCAGGCCCCAAGGCGGGGTGCGCTGGAAGACGGTCAGGTGGGCCACCTTGGGCGCGATCTCCGGCACGAACTGATAGGCCGAGGCGCCCGTGCCGATCACCGCGACGCGCTTGCCGGTCAGGTCGACGTCGTGACGCCATTCGGCGGAGTGGAAGGCCGGCCCCTCGAAAGTCCCGACGCCCTCGATCTGCGGGATACGCGGCCGATTGAGCTGGCCCACCGCGGTGATCACCGCATTGGCCTCGACCGTCTCGCGCCGCCCGTCCTTGTGCTTCAGCTCCACGCGCCAGGCGGCGTGCGCCTCGTCCCAGGCCAGACGCTCCACCGTCGTCTCAAAGCGGATGTGCTTCTTCAGGTCGTACTTGTCGGCGATTCCACGGAAGTACTTCAGCAGCTCCGGCTGGGGCGAGAAGTGCTGCGGCCAGTTGTGGTTCGGCTCGAAGGAATAGCTGTACTGGTGGTTGGAATTGTCCACCCGGCAGCCCGGGTAGGTGTTGACCAGCCAAGTGCCGCCGACGTCGGGGTTCGACTCCACGATCTCAAAATGCACGCTGGCCTGGCTGAGGCGGATGCCGGCCAAAAGGCCCGACATGCCGGCGCCGATCACCAGGACTTTCAGCTTGCGCGCGGCGGCCCGCAACTGCGGCTGGTCGAATTGCGGGTCTTTGCTCGAGCGGCCGGAGATCGCGAGCTCGTCCAGCAGGAAGTCGGCATATTCCTCCGGGATCGGGGCGCCGGCCACGAAGTCCATCATCTTGCGAAGGGTGGGAAGGTCGGGGGTCGCAGCCTTCACCAGGCCGTCCTTCAGGTAGGCTTCGATGGCGGCCTTGGCCTTCGCGCGGATTTCATCCTGCATTTGCGGCGGCAGGCCCGTGTCGCCGCGCGACAGCGGAACATAGACCGGCGTCCACTCTGGCTTCAGCCACGAGGCGTCGCCCGTCACATGCACCAGAGCCGCCAGCAAGGCCGGCAGGTGGGCGGTTTCAAGGGCCTGATCGAGATCGCTGCTCATGGTCGTTTCCCGCCAGGTTATCGTTGTTCACAACCATGACTCCGGCCCGCGGCGGATGTCACCTCGAAAGCGCGCGCTGGGCGGCCCGGATCGCCTCGCGGGCCTGCGGCGGCAGCGCCAGGCCGCTGGCGGCCAGGTTCTCCCGCAGGTGCCCCAGCCGCGTCGCGCCGACCACGGCGCAGGCGACGCCGGGATTGGCGAGCACATAGGCCAGCGCCGCCTGGGCGGCGGTCATCTGCGGCAAGCCGTTCAGGAACCCGAAGCGGGCGGCGGCCTCCATCTCCCGTCGATGCCGCAGCCGGCCGCGGGCGGCGTACCAGAGGTCGCGCGGCGCGCGGACCTTTCGCGGCGTCAGGTGACCCATGGCCAGCGGCATGCCGGCCAGCACGCCCTTGTCCGCCGCCGCCGCGCGGGCGATCAGCGGCTCGCGCTCCGGACGCAGGACGTTGTAGTCGACCATCACCACGTCGATCTGCGGCAGGCCGAGCGCCTGGTCGATCACCGCCGGGTCGAAGCTGTTGACCCCCACCGCCCGCGCCACGCCCCTGCCCTTCAGGCCCGCCATGGTGTCGGCGAGCCGGTCGAGCTCTTCGACCGATGGCCCGTGCAGTTGCAGCAGCGGCGGGACTTCCAGGCCCAGGGCCTTCAGGCTGCGCTCGGCGCTGGCGATGATGGCGGCGGGCGAGAAATCGCGGCCCACGCGCCCGCCCTTCGCGAAGGTGCCGGCCTTGGTGGCGACCACCAGGCCGGAGACGTCGCGCCCCTTCAGCGCCCGTCCCAGGCGCGGCTCGGCATGGCCGCCGGAATAGCTGGCGCCGGTGTCGAAGAACCTCACGCCGCCGTCGATGGCGGCGTGGACGAGGCCCAGGGCCTCGCGCTCGGAGAACTGCGGCTTGCCCCACCAGCTCGCGGCGCCGAAGCCGATCTCGGAGACCATGAGCCCCGTCCGGCCGAGCGGGCGGTAGAGCATGGCCCCTAGCGCGCTGTCGGTTGGGCGAGATCGGTCGCCAGATCGTCCTCGAAGGAGGCGGCGGGCCGCAGGAGGTGGCCGAACGCGAACCGAACCACGAGGAAGACGACGGCCGCGCCGGCGACCAGGGCGGCATGCACCAGCCAGAACTGCGCCGCCGGCATCTTCTCCAACTGACCGCCCAGCCAGCCCACGAACAGGTTCCCGGCGAAGAGGTGCAGATAGTAGAGGCCGACGATCGAACCTGCGATCGCCCGCGGCGCGGAGCGGGCATAGAAGGCAAGCCCGACCGGCAGGACATTGGCGAAGCCAATGTCGTTGAACAGATGGAAGGCCAGGAGCCAGCCTAGAGACGTCTTACCGCCCGCCGGCGTCAACGAAGCGCCTAGGGCGAGGCAGATAGGTCCCAAGGCGCCGATCAGACAGCCGATGATCAGCTTTCCCAGTTCGTCGGGCTCGGCCCAGCGCTTCGCCCACCACCGCCAGAACACCACCATCAAGGCGATCGTGGAGACCGACACGAAGGCGTCCACCGAGATCAGCAGCTCTGTGAGGATCTTGTGTCCGAAGATCTGCAGATCGGCGCTGCGCTCCGCCCAGACGAGATAGGCGTTGAAAATTTCCTGGTTCCCGACGACCGAGGCCGAGAGCACCGGCAACAGGGCGATCAGCAGGACCGAAACACCGATTTCTCGTCCGGTCAGCGGCGCGCGCGCGACCCGGGTTTCGCGGGTCTTGCGCGCCTCGTCTGGCGGCAGGAAGCGGCGCCCAGACAGGTAGATCACCAGCGAGATCAGCATGCCGACACCGGCGGCTCCGAAGCCCCAGTGCCAAGCCACCTCATGGGCCAGGAAGCCGGTCACCGCCGGCGCGACGATCACGCCTGCGTTGATGCCGATGTAGAATATCTGGAAGGCGTCGGCGCGGCGGCCGTCCGTCTCGGAATAGAGTTGCGACACCTGGGTTGCGATATTGCCCTTGAAGCAGCCGGTGCCCAGCATCAGGCAGAGCAGCGCCGCCAGGAACGACTGGTCGAAAGCCATCAGGAAGTGACCGAGCGCCATCAGGCAGGCGCCCAGCACGATGGTCTTCGTGCGGCCCAGCACCCGGTCGGCCAGCAGCCCTCCGAAGAAGGGCGTGAGATAGACCAGCGCCGTGTAGATGCCGAATACCGCCGAGGCGAGCGCCTGGTCGCTCATCGGATGGCCGTGTTCGATGGCCGCGCGGAAAGGAACGAAGCCCGCGATGTTCTCCACATGCCCGGGGAGCAGCAGCTGGTGGATCATGTAGAGCACCAGCAGGGTCTGCATGCCGTAGTAGGAGAACCGCTCCCAGGCCTCGGTGAAGGCGAGATAGGCCAGGCCTTTTGGATGGCCGAAGAAGGCAGTGTCGTCCGTTACGGAGGTAACTTCGCTCATGGAATCCCCTCGCGACGCCGGGAGTTAGGCATGAAAGCTGAGGTGAGCGGAAGTGTGCATTCTTAGGCGCGCCTCCAGCCCTCAGGGCGCGAGCGCCTTCATTTCACGGTCGATGACGCCGACGATCCGCGCCCATGCGGCCGTGGTCGGGATCACCAGGTCGAAGTGGGCCGCGTCGGGGATCACCACCACCTCGGCGGCGTCACCAGCCTGGCGCGCGCGCAACGCATAGTCGCGTCCGGTGTAGGGCGGCATCACCGCGTCGAACGCGCCGTGGACCATCACCGTCCGCGCGCCACTGGGCAGCAGGGCCGCGGGCGAGGTGTCGGCGAAGGGGTCGCGGCGATGCGCGGAATCCACCAGCCGTGCGATGGTGTCGTCGCCGCAGGGCAAGGCGAACACGCGGCCCTGCCCGTCCAGGTCGCCGATGCCGGCCAGGCTGACGACGGCCCCGATCTTCAGGGGGTTCGCGGCGTGCAGCGGACTTGCGGCCGGGATACGCGCGCGGCTCGCCGCCCACAGCGCCAGGTGCCCGCCCGCTGAGTGGCCGACCGCCACGACGCGCTTCAAGTCGAGGTCGTACTTCGCCGCCTGGTCGCGCAGGCCGTCGATCGCGGCGGCCACGTCCAGGAAGGTGCCGGGATAGTCCGCACCGGCCTCACCCAGCTTTCGGTACTCGACATTCCAGACCGCATAGCCGTGGCCCGCCAGGTCGGCGGCGATGGCGCTGGTCTGCGGGAAGCCTTCGTACTGCTTCAGGAAGCAGCCGCCGTGCAGCAGGATCACGACCGGATGCGGGCCTTTCGCCTTCGGAAGGAAGAGTTCGGCGACCTGCGCCGGCGCAGGGCCGTAGCGCACCTGCGCGTCGGGCGCATGGCGCGGCTGGCGCATGTAGTCGTTGAGCGAAGCGGGCTCGGCGGCGGCCATGGTCGCGCTCAATAGCATCCCAAGCAGCGTCGCCCACCTGAGCATGTGTCGCTCCGTCCGTCTTCAGATCGTGGCGGGTCTGGTCTAGAAGCCGCGATGACGGGCGGCTAGCTCAGCTGGTTAGAGCATCTCGTTTACACCGAGAGGGTCGGGGGTTCGAATCCCTCGCCGCCCACCATCCTGCTTCGCCCCGCGGGCTTCGCAGGACAGATCCTCGAGTTGTTGGCGAAGCAGGATGCCCTTCGAAGCCCTGGCGGAAGAGGGGCGGCCCTACGAGTTCAGCGTCTCCTTCAGCGTGTCGCCCACCCGGAAGCGGCAGGTCTGCTGGGCCTTGCGCTTCACAGTCTCGCCCGTGCGCGGGTTGCGCGCGGTGCCGGCGGGCCGCTTGATCGGCACGAAGCTGCCGAAGCCTACCAGCCGCACTTCCTGGCCCGCCTTGAGCGAGGTCGACACCGAGGCGATGAAGGCGTCCATGGCCGCCTTGGCCTGCGCCCGATTCAAGCCCGTCTTGTCGGCCACCTCAGCGACGAGTTCGGCCTTGGTCATGTCCGTCTCTCCCACCCGGTTCTTGTTCTAGGCGGAAAGGCCCCCCGGCAGCCCCTCACCAAATTCGAATCAACGCATGTCCGAGCGTGGCCGTCAAACGGCAGCGGCGCGGGAATCGCTCCCGCGCCGCCCGATGACACAACTTGTGATCAGCACGATCGGGTGATCGCCAATCAGTGGGTGAGCATGGACTCCTGATCGGTGTCGTCCGGGATCGAAACCGGCGGCGCATCGGCTTCCGACCACTCGATCGCCACTGGCATCCGCGTGAGCGCGTGGCTCAGCACCTCGTCCATGGTGGAGACCGGAACGATCTTCATCTCCGACTTCACATTGTCCGGCACCTCGGCCAGGTCCTTCTCGTTCTCCGTCGGGATCAGCACGGTCTTGACGCCGGAGCGCAGGGCCGCGAGCAGCTTCTCCTTCAGGCCGCCGATGGCGGTGACCCGGCCGCGCAGCGTGACCTCGCCGGTCATGGCGATGTCCTTCTTGATCGGGATGCCGGTCAGCACCGAGACGATGGCGGTGGCCATGGCCGCGCCGGCGGACGGGCCGTCCTTGGGCGTGGCGCCGTCCGGCACGTGGATGTGGACGTCGGTCTTCTCGAACATCGGCGGCTCGAGCCCGAACTTGGTCGCGCGGCTGCGGACATAGCTGTTCGCCGCCGAGATCGACTCCTTCATCACGTCCTTCAGGTTGCCGGTGACCGTCATGCGGCCCTTGCCCGGCATCTTCACCGCCTCGATGGTCAGGATGTCGCCGCCGAAGTCGGTGTAGGCTAGGCCGGTGATGATCCCGACCTGATCCTCGGTGTCCATCTCGCCATACTTGTACTTGCGCACGCCGGCGTACTTGCCGAGCCGCTCGTCGTCGACGGTGATGGTCAGCAGGTGCTCGCGCGCCATGTCCCGAACAGTCTTGCGCGCCAGGTTGCCCAGCTCCCGCTCCAGCGACCGCACGCCGCTCTCGCGAGTGTAGTAGCGGATCAGGTCGCGGATCGCCTGATCGGGCACCACGAACTCCTCGGGCTTCAGCCCGTGGTCCTTGGTCACCTTCGGCAGGATGTGCCGCTTGGCGATCTCCACCTTCTCGTCCTCGGTGTAGCCGGGGATGCGGATGATCTCCATGCGGTCCAGCAGCGGCTGGGGCATGTTCAGGCTGTTGGCCGTGGTGACGAACATCACCGGCGACAGGTCGTAATCGACCTCCAGATAGTGGTCGGCGAAGGTGGAGTTCTGCGCCGGATCCAGCACCTCGAGCAGGGCCGAGGACGGGTCGCCCCGCCAGTCGGCGCCCATCTTGTCGATCTCGTCCAACAGGAAGAAGGCGTTGGTCGACTTGGCCTTCTTCATCGACTGGATGACCTTGCCGGGCATCGAGCCGATGTAGGTCCGCCGGTGGCCGCGGATCTCGGCCTCGTCGCGCACGCCGCCCAGGGAGACGCGCACGAACTCGCGGCCGGTGGCCTTGGCGATCGAGCGGCCGAGCGAGGTCTTGCCGACGCC
>NZ_DASYAF010000159.1:0-146500 GCF_036501465.1 Phenylobacterium sp. | reverse complement strand
CCGCTCGGATGGCGTGCGTGGTCGTGGCGCTGCCGTGGAGTATCTGGCCCATAGAGCCTCCCGATGTGAGCACTCAGCTAAGCTGAGTCCCCCACACAGCGGGACCAGACACCTAGGCCTGCCGCATGGTGTGGGCGCGCGACGACAGGATGTGCTCGCGCATGATCGCCGCGGCGCCTTCGCCGTCGCGCTTGCGCAGGGCGGCGAGCAGGCGCTCGTGCTCGTCGCGGCTGGAGTCCACGTTCTGGTCGCCCAGCGAGATGAACCAGATCCTGAGCGACCGCTCGTAGGCGCTCTTCAGCATGCCGATCAGAACCGCGTTGCGGGTGCTCTCGGCCAGGGCGAAGTGGAAGTCGCGGTCGATCATCAGCAGTTCTTCGAGGTTGCGGGCCAGCCGCGCCTCATGGCTGCGCGCCAGGATCGCCTCCAGGGCCTCCAGTTCGGTCTGGGTGATCCGCTTGGCGACCAGCCGCATGGCTTCGACCTCGACCAGCAGCCGGGCTTCATCGAGGTTGAAGTACTCGTCGATGCTGACCGCCCGCACGATGATCCCCTTGCGCGGGATCACATCGACCAAGTTCTCCTGCGCCAGATGGCCGATCGCCTGATGCACGGGGGTGCGGCCGATGCGCAGGCGCTCGCACAACTGGCGCTCGTTTATGTATTCGCCCGGCCGCAGGACGCAGGTGATGATGTCGCGCTTGATCGCCTCATAGGCAGTGTCCACCATGGAAGCGCCGCGACGGCGCGCGCGAGACGCGCGGGCCGGCGAACGCGCCTTAACGGGCTCCGTCGCGGCCGCGCGCGGCGGCGCCGGATCGGCGGAAGCTTCCTGGCGTGAAGCCTTCTTGGCGGCGGCGCGGTTCATGGACGGATCGTGACTTCCCAGCTCAATGGCCTTCGACGCCACGCAGGCTGCGTGCGGCGAAGGCGGTGATTCCCCGAACGCCCTTGGGCCCCCGACTATAGGGCGATTTCCGGGCGACGGCCAACGCTGTTCGTCTCCAGGAACGCCAGTGAAATCTCTCAGCCCGCGCAGCCGGCCGCCGTCACTCGGCCACTGCCGATGTGCGCTCGACGAAGGCGCGCAGGTCACGGGCGAAGGCCGAAAGGCTGGCGGCGTCGGAATAGAACATGTGGCCGCCGGGATAGGCGTGGAACGTCGCGTGCCCGGGCTTCACCGGCAGGTGCGAGGCCAGGAAGACACCGGTGGCGAACGGGGTGACGAGGTCGTCGTAGCCGCCGGCGATCATGATCTCCGCGTCAGGTTCCTTGGCGATGTAGTCGGTGAGATAGGTGGTCGCCGACGCCCGGCGCTTGTCGCCGAAGTACCAGGCCCCGGCGAGGGCGTGGTTCTCGAGCACGTAGGGGTCCTGACGGGTGACGCCGAGGCCGTGGCGCAGGTAGTCGCCGATCGCGGCCTCGACGATGGGCGTGGTCTGGCGCTGGGCCGGGTCGACGATCGCGCCCTCCCCCGGCTTGGCGGGCGGCCCGACGTAGCGGCCGTCGTAGCCGCCGAGCAACTGGCCCGGCGCGAACGCGCGGCGGTAAGTCTCCACGTCGAGCTTCAGGTCGTGATCCAGGATGAAGGCGGCGGGCAGGCCGCTGTAGGCCGCGACCCGGGCGGCGATCCGCGCGCGTTCGGCGCGCGGCAGGTCGCGGCCCTGGGTCAGGGCCGGCAGATACTGCTGGATCGCGAAGCGGCGGACCTCGGCCAGGAAGGCGCCCATGGTGCGGCCGCGGTGCGGGACGCGGCCGTGATACCAGGCGACCGCGGCGATTGAGGGAAGGCCCATAGCGGCGCCGGCCGCGTTCATCGGCCGAGGCCCGAGATCGTCGACGGTGAGCATCTGGCTGACCAGGATCACCCCCGCCAGATGCGTCGCGGGCCTGCCCCCGGCGGTCTTCAGCAGGTCACCGGTGACCAGGGCGGTGCGCGTCGCGCCATAGCTTTCGCCCAGGACGTACTTCGGCGAGGCCTCGCGGCCGTTGGCCCAGACCCAGGCGCGGATGAAATCCGCCATGATCTCCGCGTCGCCCAGGATGGTGGCGTAGGATTTCTTGGCGTCACCCGGCAGGGTGTGGCTGAAGCCCGTCTCCGGCGGGTCGATCAGCACGACGTCGGCGACATCGAGCGGCGCGTCGGGGTTCGGCGCGAGCCTGACCGGCGAAGGCGGCGGCGCGGTGAGGTCGGTCGGGAACACCGCGCGCATCGGCCCCAGCGCGCCCATGTGCAGGAAGGCCGAGGCCGTCCCCGGCCCACCATTGTAGGCGAAGATCACCGGCCGGCGCGCGGCGGACGCGCCGTCGGCGAGATAGGCCGTCGAGAAGATCCGCGCGATGGGAACGTTGTCGGCGCCGGTCACGACAAGGTCCCCGGCCTTGGCGGCGTAGCTGACCGCCTTGCCGCCGAAGACGCCGCGGTGCTGGCTCACCGCCATTCCGGCCGCTTCGCCGGCCGCAGGCTGCGCGCCGGCGTGGCCCGCGACGATCGCGCCGGCGGCGACGGCGGCGCTCAACAGGGCGAGGATGGATCTCATGGGCGTCTCCTCAGCTCAACGCGTCGAGCAGTCGCTCGATGTCCGCCGCGTCGTTGAACACCGAGGGCGAGACCCTGAAATGGCGCCGCGCCAGCGCGATCTTGACCTTGGCGGCCGCCAGCCGCGGCGCCAGCGCCTGCGGGTCGTCCAGCGCGCAGGCCACGATCGCCGAGGTCGAGTCCTGCGGCGTCAGCAACCGATACCCCAGGCGCGGCAGCTCGCTCATCAGTCTGCTCAGCAGGGGTTGGCGCCAGGCGCGGATGTTTTCGACGCCGAGACCCAGGATGTAGTCCAGCGACCAGTCGAGCTGCGCCAGAACGGCGTGCGGCAGGGTGCCCATGGCGAAGAAGCCGGAGGCGTCGTCGGTGGTCTCGTAGCCCTCCGGCCGCTGATACGGCGGATCCTGCGGGAAGGCCGGCGTGCGCCAGGCGGCGAGCTGGTAGTAGCCGAACTGGGTGCGCTTCAGGCGCGGCATGAGGTCGGCGCGCACATAGAGCATGCCCAGGCCGAAATCGCCCATCAGCCATTTGAAGCTGGAGCAGGCGGCGAAGTCGACGCCGCTCAGCTTGACGTCGATCGGCGTGCAGCCGGCGGCCTGGATGATGTCGGCGAACACCAGCCCGCCGTGGGCATGGGCCAGGTCGCAGATCGCCTTCAGATCATGCTCGAACCCATTGGTGTTCGAGACCAGGGATACCGCGACCAGCTTCACGCCTCGGCTGACGGCCACCTGAAGGTCGGCCATGGCGATCCGCCCGTCCTGGGCGCGCAACCACACCACCTCCGCGCCCCGCTTGGCGAGCTCGTCATAGAGATAGTAGGAGCCGAAGAAGTGCAGGGTGTCGGTCACCACCCGCCCGCCGCTCGCCGGCAGGTCGAGCGCGGCCAGGACGAGGTGCTCGGCCGCCGTGGTGCCGGGGACGAAGCAGACTTCGCTCGGGTGCGCATTGATCAGCCTGGCGAACCGCTCCAGCACGCGCTTCTCGGTGGCGCCCGCGAAGTAGCCCTCGCCGGCGCCCGCGAAGGTCCGCGCCGCCAGATAGGCCTCGGCGTTCGCCTTCGCTCCGAGGCTGACCGGATGCATGGTGGCGGAGTCGAGGTAGGCCAGCTCCATCGGGGCGAAATCCGCCTTGCGGGGAAAGGCGGCCGCGATCTGGGTCCGGGGTTTGTCGGTCACCCCCATAGGCCGCCGTCCCGGGTCGCCTGGCGCACGTCGAACACTCCACACCACCTGCGCCAAACCGCGCCTCTGCGCGCACGATGAAATATCACTGGCTCTGCGTCAACATGCAGGCAGCAGCAAGCTGCCCTGATTTGCCTATAAATCCCTGATATATCACTGGCCTATTTACAACATGATTGAGCGCGCTAGTCTGGCGGGCGACATACGGCGACCCCCTCGCCGGAGCGCAAGTCAGCCCATGGACGGATCAGCCCACTCGGACATCGCTGCGACGCGGCTGATCGGACCCGCGGAGGTCCGGCGGCGGCTGACCTACGAGGCGTGTATTCCGGCCGTCCGCCAGGCCATGGCGGACCTGTCCGCGGGCCGCACCCGCCAGCTGCTGCGAACCCACCTCGACCTGGGCCCCGGGCGCATCTTCGGCCTCATGCCCGGCGCCCTGGCTGTCGACGGCTATTTCGGCGCGAAGCTGGTCAGCGTGTTCGCCGATCCGGCGCGCCCCGGCCGCAGCCTGCACCGCGGCGTGGTGGTGCTGTTCGAGGCGGCCGGGGGCCGTCCCGTGTGCGTCGCCGACGCCGAGGAGATCACCGCGATCCGCACAGCCGCGGCCAGCGCCGTGGCGACCGACGCCCTCGCCCGGCCCGACGCGGCGGCGCTGAGCGTGCTGGGCTGCGGACGCCAGGCCGAGGCCCACGTGCGGGCCATCGGACGCGTGCGGGCGCTGCGTCAGGTGACCCTCTGGGGCCGCGACCCGGCCCGTGCAGCTACGCTCGCCGAGCGCCTGAACCACGCGGGCGTCGGCCCGGTAAGAACGGCCGCGTCCGTCGCCGCGGCCGTCGCGGACGCCGACATCGTCTGCGCGACCACCGGCGCTGTGGACCCGATCCTGCAGGGCGCCTGGCTCAACCCTGGCGTCCACGTGAACCTGGTCGGCTCCAGCGGCCCGGCGCAGGCGGAGGCCGACGCCGAGGTCGTGCGCCGGGCCCGCTACATCGTCGACAGCCGCGAGTCCGCCTTGGCGAAAGCGGCCGAATTCCTGCGGGCCCGCGAGGCCGGCGTGGTCGGCGATGACCACCTGCTGGGCGAGATCGGCGAGGTGCTGCTGGGCCGTCTCGCCAGCCGCACGGGCGCCGCCGACATCACCGTCTACAAGTCGGTGGGCCACGCCGTGCAGGACCTCGCCGCGGCGGCCTACCTCTACGAGAGCGGCGCCGGCGCGCCGACGGCGGCATTGTGAGGCGTCTTCTCACCATCGCGACGGCCGTCGTGGCGCTGACGGCCGGCGCCGGCGCGACCGCTGCGCCGCGGCCCCCTTCGGCCGCCTATCGCGTCGCCGAGAAATCGATCGGCGACCTGCGCGCGGACCTGGCCGCAGGCCGCGTGACCTCGGTCCAGCTCGTCCAGGCCTATCTGCGGCGGATCGACCGCCTGGACCGCCACGGCCCAAGCCTGCACAGCATCATCGCGCTGAACCCCGACGCCCTGGCCGAAGCCCGCGCGTGCGACGCCGAGCGCCGGAAGGGCCATCTGCGCGGACCGCTGCACGGGATCCCGATCGTCGTGAAGGACAACATCGAGACCGCCGACCCGGTGGCGACGACCGCCGGGTCGCTCGCGCTGGCCGCCAACGTCACCCATCGGGACGCGCCGCTCGTCGCGCGCCTGCGCGCCGCCGGGGCGGTCATCCTGGCCAAGGCCAATCTTTCGGAGTGGGCCAACATGCGCTCGGCGCTGCCGATCAGCGGCTGGAGCGCCATGGGCGGCCTCACGCGCAATCCCTACGCCACCGACCGCTCGGCCGAGGGGTCGAGTGCTGGCCCGGCGGCCGCCACGGCCGCGTCGCTGGCGGCGGCCGCCGTCGGCACCGAGACCGACGGCTCGATCGTCAACCCCGCCTCGGTGAACGGGCTCGTCGGGCTGAAGCCCACCGTGGGCCTGATCCCGCGGACCCACATCGTGCCGATCACCCATGTCCAGGACACCGCCGGCCCGATGGCCCGCAGCGTCGCCGACGCGGCGCTCCTGCTGTCGGTGATGGCCGGCCCCGATCCGGACGATCCCGCGAGCCAGCTGGCCCCGGCGATGAAGCCCGACTACCTCGCCGCCCTGAACCCCGCCGCGCTCAAGGGCGCGCGCCTGGGCCTGATGCGCTTCCGCCAGGCCTATGACCCCAAGGTCGAAGCCCTGCTGCACGCCGCTGAAGACGTGCTGCGCGCGCAGGGCGCCGAGGTGGTGGAGGTCCAGGTGACCGCCTCGCCGGCCGAGCTCGGACGTAACGAATTCATCGCCACCCTGTCCGAGATGAAGGCCGACCTGAACGCCTATCTCGCCACCACGCCGGCGACGGTGCGGACCCGCACCCTGGCCGACGTCATCGCCTTCAACGCCGCCCATGCCGGCCAGGAGATGCCGTTCTACCGCCAGGAGCGCTTCGAGCAGGCGCAGGCCGCCAAGCCGCCGGACGACCCCGACGTCAAGGCCGCCCGGCTCACGGCGACCCGCTTGGCGGGCCCCGAGGGCCTGGCGAAGCTCGCCGCCGAGAACCACCTCGACGCCCTGATCGCCCCGACGACCGGGCCGACCTGGGGCGTGGACCTGCTGGCGCCGGATCGTGGCTCCGGCCCCGCAACGTCCCAGATGCCGGCGCTGGCGGGCTGGCCGCATCTGACCGTTCCGATGGGCGAGGTGCTGGGCCTTCCAGTAGGCCTGTCGTTCATCGGCCCGCCCTGGTCGGAGGCGCGCCTGCTAGGGTTCGGCTACGCCTACGAACAGCACAGCCATGCACGACGGCCGCCCACCTATGTGCGGTTCGAGGACCTGCCGCAGGTCGCCCCCGGCGTCGCGCCCGCCAACCGGGCCTCACGATGAGAAGGCCGGCCCTGCTCGCCGCCGCCCTCCCGGAAGCCCGCCTTCGGCCCGCAGACCCCGCCGCGCGGGATCGACCCGGTGGTCCGCGCTGGTCCGACGGTCCGCGCGGGACGCCGCGGCCGGACAGGCAGCTTCGGCATCTCATCGCGTTCGCGGCCGCTGCGATCGCCGCCCCTGCGCTGGCCCAGCAGTCCCCTCCCACGCCCACGCCCCGCGTGGCCGTCACCCACCGCCAGGGCCGATTCAACGGCCAGGCGGTCGCCTATACGGCCACCGTCGCCGAGCACTTCCTGCACGACGCCAAGGGCGCGCCCACCGCCTCGGTGATCACCATCGCCTATGTCCGCGACGGCGTGGCCGATGCGGCGAAGCGGCCGGTGCTGTTCTGCTTCAACGGCGGGCCGGGCGCCTCTTCATCGCAGACCCACACCGAAGCCCTGGGGCCGAGGATCCACAGCAGCGACCGGCTGGGCGCCGCAGCGGCCGAGGCCTTCCGCGACAACCCGACGAGCCCGCTGGACGCGGTCGACCTGGTGTTCATCGACCCGGTCGGCACCGGTTTCTCGCGGCCGCTGCCGGGCGTGGACGGGCGGCCGTACTACAGCGTCACCGGCGACGCCCTGGAGGTGAAGGGGATCATCGCCGACTGGCTGAAGGCCAACCATCGCGAGGCCTCGCCGCGCTTCATGCTGGGCGAGAGCTATGGCACCAACCGCGCCGCGGCCATCGTCAAGAACGGCAAGGACCTGCCGTTCGACGGCATCCTGCTGGTGGCGCTGGCGTCGACGATCCCAGGCCGCGAGATGCCATATGTGACCACGCTGCCGACCATGGCCGCCGGCGCCTGGTATCACCGCCGGATCGAGCGGCGCGGGCGAACGGTGGGCCAGGTGTTCGACGAAGCACTGGCCTTCGCCCGCACCGAATATATCACCGCCCTGATCGAGGGCGCGAGCCTGCCGCCCGCCGAGAAGCATCGCGTCGCGCAGCGCATGTCCAAGCTCATCGGCCTGCCAGTCGACTTCATCGAGGCGCACAACCTGCGCATCTCGAAGAACGACTACATGTTCAACCTGTTGAAGGACGAAGGCCTGCGCACCGGCCTGCTGGACGTGACGGTGACCGGCCCGCTGGAGCCAGGCCAGGAGGGCGCGCTCGACGACCCGGCGCTGGGCGTGGTCCCGCCGCGCGCGCCCGGCGCGCCGCCGCCGGCGCCGCTGACTCCGGACAGGATCGGCCCGGCGCCCTCGCCCGCCGTCGGCCACTACCTCACCGGCGAGCTGAAGTTCCCGACCACGGACACCTACATCGGGATCAACTTCTCGGTGAACGCCCGGTGGAACTACGAAAGCCGGTCGAACGACTTCGAGGCGCTCGCCGCGGCCATGCGGGCCAATCCCAAGCTCAGGCTGTTCTGGGCCGCCGGCTACTATGACCTGACCACGCCGGCCTATGCGGCCCGCTACACCCTGGACCAGGCCGGGACGCCCGCGGGACAGCTGGATGCGCACTATTTCGCCGGACCGCACGGGGTCTATTCCGGCGACCCGGCCAACCGCGCGCAGTTCGACAACGCCGTGCGGGCCTTTGTCCTGCCGGCCCGGCGCTAGGGCATGGACGCAACAGCGGGGCCGACGGGCCTGAAGCCCGCTGTGCGGCTCCTCGACCTGGTGATGTTGGGCGCCGGCACGGCGATCGGCGCGGCGATCTTCACCGTCCTGGGGCCCGCCGCGAAGGTGGCCGGCTCCGGCCTCCTGATCGCCACCCTGCTCTCGGCCTTGCCGATGGCGCTGTTCGCCCTGGTCTACGCCTGGCTGGCCTCCGCGGCGCCGGCCACCGCGGCGTCCTACGAGTGGCAGCGGCGCTTCACCCGTCCTGGCCTGGCCTTCGCGATCGTCTGGCTGCGGGTGCTGTCGAACGCGGTGGTGATGATCGTGCTGGCGCGCACGCTGACCAACTACCTTTCGGTGTTGGCCACGTTCCCGGTCAAGCCGGCCATGCTGGCGATGTTCACCGTGATCTTCGTGCTGAACTACCTGGGCGTGGCGGTGGCCGCGCGCGTGCAGACCGCGCTGATGCTGCTGCTGCTGGCGGTGCTCGCGGTCTTCGTGGCGGCCGCCGGACCTCACCTGAAGCCCGCCTTGTTCGGCCAAGCCCTCAGCGGCGGCTGGGTCCCGATCGCCACCGCCATGCCGCTGATGATCCAGCTGTTCCTCGGCATCGAGACCTCGACGGAGATCGGCGAGGAGGTGGCCGACGCCCGGCGTGTCGTGCCGCTGGGGATCGCCGGCGCCCTGGCGCTCACCGCCGCCGTGTATCTGGCGGTGACCTTCGCGGCCCTGAGCCTGATCGGCCCGCAACGGCTCGCGGCCAGCGCCGCGCCGCTGCTGGACGCAGCCCGCACCGTGCTCGGCCGTTTCGCCGCGCCGCTGATCGTCGGCGGCGCGACCCTGGCGCTCGTGAAGTCGATGAACGCGATCTTCCTGGTCTACGCCCGGTTCCTGTTCGCCATGGGACGTGCGGGAACCCTGCCGGCGGCCCTGGGGCGCATCCATCCGCGGTTCGGCACCCCGCATGTGGCCACCATCTTGGCCTTCGCTGCGTCCGTCGCCGGGCTGGCGCTGCCGTCCAGCCTGCTGTTCCTGCTGCTGGCGGTGAATGTGCCGACGATGATGAAGTACCTGGGCACCTGTCTGGCGGCCTACAGCGTGGCCGCGAACCATCCGCAGGTCGCCGCCGCCGCGCGCCTCAGGCTCGCGCCAGGACTCGTGAAGGCGCTCTCCGTCCTGGGGATGATCGCCGCGATCGCCATCGCGACGGTCGGGCTCGGCGCGGATGTGCGGCCCTATGAGCTGCTGGCCGTCTGGCTCGGCGTCGGACTGGCCTGGTACGCCTGGCGCAAACGCGTCGCCGAACGGCGGCCGTAGAGGGCGTAGATCAACCCCCCGACAACGGTCCAGCCGCCGTAGAGCGCCCAGCTTGGCCCCGGCAGGCCGGCCAGCAAATAGACGCAGATCCCGGCGCCCAGCAGCGGGATGATCGGGCTCAGCGGGACCCGGAAGGGTCGTTTGAGGTCGGGTCGGGTCCGGCGCAGGACGATCACGCCGACGCAGACCGCGATGAACACGCTGAGCGTTCCCAGCGATACCAGCTGCACGAGGATATCGATCGGGAAGAGGCCGGCCAGGATCGCCACCGCCGAGCCCGCCACAAGCGTCGCGAGCCTGGGCGTCCGCGTCTTCGGGTCCAGGCGCGCCAAGGGCCTTGGCAGCAGGCCGTCGCGCGCCATCGCGTAGAGCACCCGCGGCTGGGCCAGCAGCACCACGAGCATCACCGAGGCCAGCCCGACGATGGCGGCGGCGTCGATCACCGGAACCAGGCAGTCCAGCGCCCCGCCGGCCCCGCGCAACGCCACGGTCAAGGGATTTGGCGCGTTCAGAGCGCCGTAGGGCACAAGCCCGGTCAGAACGAGCGAGACCCCGCCATAGAGCAGCGTGCACAGCACCAGGGAGCCCAGGATGGCGATCGGCAGGTTGCGCTGCGGATTCCTGACCTCCTGGGCCGTCGTGGCCAGCGCGTCGAAGCCCAGGTAGGCGACGAAGACCACCGCCGCGCCGCGCAGCATGCCGCTCCAGCCAAAGTGACCGAAAGCGCCTTGATTGGGCGGGACGAACGGTCGCCAGTTCTGCGGATGAACGTAGTGGGCGCCGAAGCCGAGGAAGAGGACGAGCGCGGCGAGCTTCAGGAGCACGATCAGCGCGTTCGCCGTCGCCGAGAGCCCGATCCCGCGGCTCGCGACGAACGCTATCGCCAGCACAAGCGCCACCGCCGGCAGATTGATCAGTCCGGCGTGCGCCACGCCGAGCGGCGCGGAGGTTAGCGCCGGCGGCAGATGCACGCCGACCGCGTTCAGCAGGTTGACGCAATAGGCTGACCAGCCGACCGCGACGTAGGACGCCGCGAAGGCGTATTCCATCAGCAGGTTCCATCCCATCGCCCAGGCGACGACTTCCCCGAGCGTGGCGGAGGCGTAGGTATAGGCGCTGCCGGAGACCGGCATCAGCGATGCGAACTCCGCATAGCAGAGACCGCAGAACGCACAGCCGACGGCGGCCAGCACGAACGAGAGCACGATGGCCGGACCGGCGAACTGCGCCGCAGCGCTGCCGGTCACCACGAAGATGCCCGCGCCCACAATCACCCCGACGCCCATCAGGATCAGGCGGATGGGGCCGAGGCTCCGTTGCATTTCAGGCCCGCCCACGCCCTCGGCGGCCTTCAGCAGATCCTCGACGGCCGTTACCCGGAACAGGCCGGCCAATGTCTCCGATTTCCGCATCTCGTCTCCACTGACCGGCAGTCTGGTCGTTCTGTGATATTTCAGTGCGACGCACGTCCGTCAACAGGATCTCCGGCCTTGGCCAGTGTCGCCGCGCCGATCCGCCGCGCGCGGCGCGACGGCGAGGGACGGAAACGGTCAAGGTCTCCCGGGCCGGCCTTGCAAACCTCGGCGAGGAGTCGTGAGCACCCGCTGGGACAGCGGCGCTGAAGCGCCCTTAGGCCGACAGGTGACGTCGAAACGGTCTGAACGGATCGACCCTGGGAGTTCTCGGATACGCCGCCAGCAGGCATTGGGTGCTGAGTCCAAAAAAGCGACGCCTGAACGAAACAGGCGTAAGCGGACCCAACCGCGAGCCATGAGCGTTGGAATCCGCGGCGGCGCCGAAGCAGTCGGCCATCCGACGTGGAGTATATGGTGCAGAAGGATGATCGCGGCGGCCCGCCGCATACTGAGGAAAGCCAGTATCGACGCCTGGTCGAGGCGATCAGCGACTACGCCATCTACATGCTCGACCCCACAGGCGTCGTGACGAGTTGGAACCTCGGGGCCCGGCGCGTGAAGGGCTACGCGGCCGAAGAAATCATCGGCCAGCATTTTTCCCGCTTCTACACCGAAGAGGACCGGAACGCCGGCCTGCCGCAACATGGTCTCGACACCGCGCGGCGCGAGGGACGCTGGGACACCGAAGGTTGGCGGGTGCGCAAGGATGGCAGCCGCTTCTGGGCGCACGTCACCATCGAGCATATCCGCGACGAGGACGGGACGGTCATCGGCTTCGCCAAGATCACCCGCGACCGGACGGAGCAGCATGAGGCGCAACAGGCGTTGGAAGAGACGCGGCAGGCGCTGTTCCAGTCCCAGAAGATGGAGGCCGTCGGTCAACTGACCGGCGGCATCGCCCACGACTTCAACAATCTGCTGACGGTCATCATCGGCGGCCTGGACACCACCCAACGCAGCATCGAAGCAAATCCCCGGGCGGAAAAGGCCTTGGGCCTGGCCAGGCTCGCTGCGGACCGGGCGGTCAATCTGACTTCGCGCCTGCTGGCCTTCTCGCGCCGCCAGCCGCTTCAACCGGTTGCGGCGGACCTCAATCTGCTGGTCCGGCGCATGACCGAACTGCTCCACCATTCCCTGGGCGAGCGGGTTGAACTGGAGGGCGTGCTCTACCCTCGCCTATGGCCGGTGGAGGTGGATCAGAACCAGCTCGAGGCCGCCGTACTGAACCTGGCCGTCAATGCTCGTGACGCCATGCCAAGCGGCGGCAAGCTGACGATTGAGACCGCCAACACCTACCTCGATGAGACCTACCAGGAGACCGACACGGAAGTGATCCCCGGCCAGTACGTCCTGCTGTCGGTGACCGACACCGGCCCTGGGATTCCAAAGGAAAATCTCGGCCGGGTGTTCGAGCCGTTCTTCACCACCAAGGAAGAGGGTAAGGGCACCGGCCTCGGCCTCAGCATGGTCTACGGCTTCGTCAAGCAGTCCGGCGGGCACGTCACGATCTACAGCGAGCCCAACGAGGGAACTTGTGTGAAGCTCTACTTCCCCCGCTATCTCGGCGCGGCGCCTGCGGAAACAACCGCGGGCGACCACCGTCCGATCGGCGCTGCGGAGGGCGAGGTGGTGCTCCTCGTCGAGGACAACGAGGCCGTGCGCGCCTACAGCGTGATGAGCCTGACGGAACTCGGCTACCGGGTGCTTGAAGCCGTTGACGCCGAAGGGGCCCTGCCCATCCTGAGAAGCGACCAGCGGATCGATCTGTTGCTCACTGATGTGGTGCTGCCCGGCCGCAGCGGTCGGCAGCTGGTGGACGAGGCGGCGGGAATCCGGCCCGACCTGAAGGTGCTCTACACCACGGGCTATTCGCGCAACGCGATCATCCACCAGGGCCGGCTCGACGCGGGAGTCGAACTGCTACCCAAGCCGTTCACCTACGATCAGCTCGCAGCCCACCTCCGGCGCGTTCTGGACGCGCCCAAGCGAAAGCCGTCCTGAGCGCCACCGACGAGTTTCATGGCCGATGCCGCGTGGGCCGAAATCAGGCGCGCCACCACCTGACTAGCCATCCGCGAGCGCCGTGCTCCTGATGTGATCAAGGCGTTCCCGAAAGCCCGCCGCCTGATCGATCTCGCCCACCGCCTGAACGAGAGCGGCCCGTGGCAATGAAGGCGCAGTGATCTTCGGGTCTACCGGTAGCCGTTGGTCCGCAATGCGCCGGGAGCAGACATCGGCTTCGGTCCTGACGGCGGAGTTGGCCATTAAAACGCAAGCAGGAAGCAGGCGCCTTCATTGGACGGTTCCAACAGCAATTGCCCGCCCTGGCTGACAATGGCCTGGCGGGCCAGCGCGAGGCCGATGCCCGCCCCACCCGGCTTCGTGGTGAAAAAGGGACGGAAGATTTCATTCGACTGGGCGGACGGCACGCCAGCGCCATTGTCGCCGACCGAGATCGCCGCGCCCTCCCCCGAGGGATAGGCCGCGAGCCGCACCGTGGGCGGGGTCCGCCCACCGGCAAGGGCGGCTTCGGCCGCATTGGTCAGCAGGCCCAACAGCGCCTGACCGGTGAGGTCGGGGTCGAGATGGATCAAAATGTCCGGCCGCGGCGGGGCCAATTCAAGACACACGCCCTGCGGCGTCCAGCGGGTCTCGAAGAGCTGCGCGGCTTCGGCCAGCAGGTCGCCCAGGCTGATCCGCCGCGGCGCGGGGGCGGGCAGCCGGGCGAGGCGGCGATAGGCCTCCACGAACCGATGCAGGCCGTCCGCGCGCCGGGCGATCACCCCGACCGACGTGCGCGCCACCTCGAGATCCTGCGGCCGGCCCTCCGCCAGCACCTCGGCCGCGCTCTGGGCGAGGGACGCGAGCGGCGTGAGCGAGTTCATAAGCTCGTGGCTCAACACCTGCAGCAGTTCGCGCAAGGCCGCGGCCTCGGCCGCCTGCAGCTCGGCCTCGATGTCGGTCAGCGCCGCCAGCCGCAGCGCCGCGCCGGGGGCAGTGACGTCGGAGACGGCGATGGCGTAGGTCCGCGCGATCCCGGCCTCGGTCAGACGCACCGTGCGCCTCGTCTCGGGCGGCGCGCATAAGGCCTGAATCACCGCCTCGGCGGCGGGTCCGGTGATGACGTCGTCGGTGCGGAACAGCCGCCGCGCGGCGCGGTTGACGGCGTGTGCAGGTTCGCCCGCGCGCCAGCTCACCAGCGGCGCCGGGGCCTGGTCGAGGAAGGCCTGCAAGGTGCGTCGGGCGCGTTCGCGCTCGACGTGGTCGATGGCTGGCCACGGCTCGACCCTGGCCTCGGCGCCCCGCCGCGCGCCGCGCGTCGCCGTCCACAGAACCAGACCGGTCGCGACGAGGACCAGCAGGACCGCGTTGGCCGGCAGCCCCCTGCGCCAGGCTTCGATCGCCAGGCTTCCACAAGCGAACACCAGCAACTGGGCGATGACGCCCGTCCAGAACCGCTTAGAGCCCATGCTTGACCATTCGCCGGTAGAGCGCCGCCCGCGTCAGGCCAAGCTCGCGGGCGGCGCGGGTGACGTTGTGCCCGTGCCGCTTCAGGGCGGCTTCGACGATGGTGCGCTCCGACCGCGCGAGGTTGAGGTCGGGCGCGCCGGCCGCGGCGACGGATGGCCCTGGCGTCGGAACGGCGAAGTCGGCTGCGGTAAGCACGTCGTCGTCCGACAGCACTACGGCCCGCTCGGCGAATTGGCGAAGACCCCGCACCTGGCCGGGTGGCGGCTGGGTCTTCACGAGGTCGATGGCCGAGGAATCGAGCGGCTTGGGCGCTCGACCATAGCGACGGGCGAACAGCCGGATGAAGTGCTCCAGCAGGAGCTCCAGATCCTCGCCGCGCGCCGCCAGCGGCGGCAGGACAGCCTCCACCGTATTGAGCCGCGCCAACAGATCGTCGCGCAGGCCCGCCAGGCCTTCGGCGCGGCGGCGGGTGGTGGAGATCAACCGCACGTCGGGCGCCGCCTCAAGCAGGGCGAGCAGCCGCGCCTCGGCGGCGGGTGAAAGGTCGGCGATCTCGTCCAGTAGCAGGGTCCCGCCCCGCGCCTGCCCGATCGCGACGTCCAGAGCCCCGGCGGCGATCTCGCCCAGCCCACGGATATCCAGGCGCACGAGTTCGCCTGGGCGGCCGGAGCGGGCGTGGATCACCCGCGCGGCGAGATCCTTGCCCGTCCCGGCTTCGCCGTGCAGCAGCACCGCCGCCCCGGTCGGCGCGACGCGGGCGATGAGGTCGCGCAGCCGCCGCATGGGTGCGCTGTCGCCCAGGATCAGCAGGTCCTCGTCCAGGGCCGGCGCGTCCTGCGCCGATCCCGTCGCCGTGAGAGCGGACCGCGGTCGTCGCCTTAGCGCAGCCGCCGCGCGCACCGTCTCCAGGAAGCGCGGGTTGTTCCAGGGCTTCATGACGAAGTCGGCTGCGCCCGCCTTCATGGCGGCGACCGCCACGTTGACCCCGCTGTGGCCGGTCACCACCACGACCACCGCCTCGGGATCGTGAGCGCGGATTTCGGCCAGCCAGGCGAAGCCCTCTGCGCCGGAGGTGGCGCCGCGCGCGAAGTTGAGGTCGAGCAGGATGACATCGACAGGCTGGGCGGCCAGCACGCTCCAGGCCTCCGCCGGACTACGCGCCACGGCGAAGCCGAAGCCGTTGCGTTCGAGCAGCACCTGGGCGGAGGTCAGCACGTCCGGATCGTCGTCGACGAACAGGACGCGGGCCCGATCTTCCGCGGTTTCGCTTGACAGCCCTTGCGCCATGTCCGGAAACGAACACCTCGTCCGAAAGCGGGCGGACAGCTGTCGCCCGACAGAGAATTCCCAACGAAAACGTGTGGTTAGATCGCGTCGCTCGCGGGGTTAAGCTGACGCCGAACCTTGCATCCAAGGCCCGATGACGTCCAGTTCCCACGTTTCCGCCGTGACCGCGTCCGGCAGCCAGATGGACCGCCCGTTGGCCTCGCCGCGACGGCGGCGGTGGCTCTGGATCGGCGGCGGCGGCGCGGCGGCCGCGACGCTCCTGGCCGGGCTCCTCTGGCTGCTGCCGGGCGCCCATTCCGTCGCCGTGAAGGCCAGCGAGGTGCAGATCGCGACGGTGCGGCGCGAGCCCTTCCAGGACTATGTGCCCCTGCGCGCCGAAGCCGCGCCCCTGACCCAGACCTTGGTCACCGCGGTCGAGGGCGGCCAGGTGGAGAAGGTGCTGGTCCTCGATGGCTCGGAGGTCGCGGCCGGCCAGCCGTTGGCGCGGCTGATCAATCCGCAACTGCGGCGCACGGTGGTCGCCCAGGAGGCCGACATCGCCGGCAAGCTGGGCGACGTCAGCAACCAGGAGCTGACCCTGCAGCACGCCCAGGCCGACCGCGAACGCGAACTGGCCCAGGCGCAGTACGACCTGCAGAAGTCGAAGCAGGAGCTGGCCAAGCGCCAGATCCTGTTCGACCAGGGCATCGAGTCCGCCGCCGCCCTGAAGACCTATTCCGATGACGCGACCTACTACACCCAGCGGGTCGCCGCGCTGCAGGCCAGCGGCGCGCGCGAGAGCACCATGGCCGGCGACGCCGACGGCCGCATCCGCACCCTGTCCGGTCGGCTGAACGACGATCTCGCCGCGGTCGAGGCCAGTCTGGACGCCCTGATCGTCAAGGCGCCGACCACGGGCCGGCTGACCAACTTCCTGCTGCAGCCCGGCCAGGCGCTCAAGGCCGGCGACACCGTCGGTCAGGTGGATTCCGAAGGCGACTACAAGCTGACCGCCGAGGTGGACGAGTTCTACCTGGGGCGCGTCGCCATGGGTCAGGCCGCCGTCGCCGACCTCGACGGGCGACAAGTCCCCCTGAGGGTTTTCCGCGTCCTGCCTCAGGTGGTGGAGGGGCGCTTCCACGTGGAGTTCGCCTTTTCACGCCCGCCGCCGGCGCTGCGCCGCGGCCAGTCCCTCGATGTCCGCCTGATCCTGGGCGACACCCATCCGGCGGTGACCTTGCCCGATGAGGCCTGGATGGAATCGTCGGGCGGCGCCTACGCCTTCGTGTTGCGCCCCGACGGCCGGCAGGCGGATCGCCGCGCCATCGTCGTTCGCCGCCGCAACCCCGAGCAGGTAGAGGTGGCTCAAGGCCTCAGCCCCGGCGAGCGGGTGGTGGTCTCCTCCTACGCCGGCCTTTCGTCCTACGCCCACCTCATCCTCCGTTGAGAGACGCCCCAAGGAAACGCCCATGATCGTGCTCGCCGACATCAACCGCCTGTTCCGCTCCGACGAGGTCGAGACCACCGCGCTGCGGTCCATCGATCTCACCATCGAGGAGGGAGAGTTCGTGGCGATCATGGGCCCGTCGGGCTGTGGCAAGTCCACGCTGCTCAACACGCTGGGCATGATCGACCGGCCGACCAGCGGCCGCTACCTGTTCCGCGGCCAGGAGGTCACCGACCTGGACGAGGCGGCGCTCGCGCGCATGCGGCGTGACAACCTGGGCTTCGTCTTCCAGAGCTTCAACCTGATCGATGAGCTGACCATCGCCGAGAACGTCGAGCTGGGCCTCGTCTACCGCCGCTGGGCCGGCAAGGACCGCAAGGCCCGCGTCGAGGCCGCGCTCGACCGGGTCGGCGTCGCTCACCGCTCGCGGCACTATCCGCACCAGCTTTCCGGCGGCCAGCAGCAGCGCGCCGCCATCGCGCGGGCCATCGTCGGCCAGCCGGCCTTGATCCTCGCCGACGAGCCCACCGGCAATCTCGACAGCGAGAACGGCGAGCAGGTGATGGAGATCCTCAAGAGCCTGAACCGCGAGGGCGCGACCATCGTCATGGTCACCCATTCGCCGTCCCACGCCGACATCGCCAAGCGCGTCGTCAACATGCTCGACGGCCGCATCATCGTCTCGGCCCGCCGCGCGGCCTGAGGCGGCATGTTCGCCTACTGGATCCTGACGTTCTACCGCTCGGTCGCGCGGCATAGGCTCTATGCGGCGATCAATGTACTGGGCCTGGCGCTGGGCGTGGCGGTGTTCCTGGTGCTGATGCTGGTGGTGCGTTTCCAGTCCAGCTTCGAGCAGTGGATCCCGCACGCGGACCAGATCTACTTGGTGCGCTCCAAAGACGTGCTGGGGAACTGGTATCCCAATGTGTTCCCCGGGATGCTGGACGAACTTCGCGGCGACTATCCGCAGCTGGTGGCGACCCATGCCATGGGCGTTGAAGCCACCGTCCGGCGAGGCGCCGCCGTGACACCTGCGAAGGTGTCGATGGTGGACCCGAGCTTCTTCAAGGTCTTCGACCTGCCGCTGGCCGCTGGCGACAAGGCCCAGTTGCTGCAATCGCCCGATGACCTGGTGATCACCCAAAACACGGCCCGCCAGTACTTCGGCGCCGCCAATCCCATCGGCCAGCGCCTGACGCTGGATTTCAACAAGCAGCTCCACGACTACCGCGTCGTGGGGGTGATCAAGGACCGTCCGCCGACGACCGACATGAGCGCCGAGTTCCTGGTTCGCCTGGAGGTTCCGACGCCCGAGGCGAATCCCAACTGGCGCGAGTGGGGCTACAACACCACCACGACCTATCTGCGGTTTGCCTCGCCCGCGCAGGCCAAGGTGTTGAGCGACGACCTCGATCGCTTCATCGACAGGCACGTGGGGACCTCAACGCACCGGCGGTCGCGCAAGAACATCACCCTGCAGCTGACGCCACTGCTCAAGATGCATCTGATCACCCCGCCTGCCGAGGCGATCGTCGCGGCGGTCGCAGCGGTGGCGGTCCTGACCTTGCTGCTGGCGGCGGTGAACTACGTGAACCTGGCGACCGCGCGGGCCTCGATGCGGGCCAAGGAGGTGGCGCTGCGCAAGGTGCTGGGCGCGACGCGGCCGGGGCTGATCGCCCAGTTCGTGGGTGAGTCGGTAGTGGTCGCGCTCTGCGGCGCCCTGATCGGGTTGGCCATCTGCGAGCTGGTCCTGCCGCTGTTCAGCGCGGCCATCGGCGTCACCCTGAAGCTCGACTACCTCGGCGACCCCTGGCTCGCCGGGATGATGGCCTTCGTGGTCCTGGTGGTGGGCGTCGGCTCAGGGCTTTACCCGGCCTTCCTCCTGTCGCGCTTCCAGCCTGCCAGCGTGCTCGCCTCGGCGCGCTCCCCCGGCGGCGGGCGGGCGGGCTCGCGGCTGCGCGAGGCCCTGGTGGTCCTGCAATTCGCCATCGCCATCGGCTTCACCATCGGCATGGCGGTGATCGTCGCTCAGGCCGCCTATCTGCATCGCGCCGACCTGGGCTTCCGGCGGCAGGGCCTGATCGAGGTGGATTCCTTTCCGCACGAGGACGTCACGCCCGAACAGCGCGCCAGCCTGCTGACCGCCTGGCGCGCGGAGCCCGGCGTGGTCGGCGCAGCGCAGGCTGACGGCAAGCCCGGCGATCCCGGCGACCGCATCTCGCACTTCAAGCGCGCGAGCGCGCCGGGCGACGGCCCGATCATCCACTTCGCCTCGATCGGGCCGGATTTCCTGCAGACCTTCGGCGCGCGGCTGCTGGCTGGCCGGCTTCCCGATCCCAGCCGCGCCGCCGACTTCTCCGCCTCGTCTCAGCAGGCCTTCTTCGGCTCGCCGCAGGAGGCTGCGACCACCGTCAACATCGTCCTCAACGCTCAAGCCGTAAAAGCGCTGGGCTTCCAAAGCCCCCGCGGCGCTTTGGGTCAGGTTCTGACCTCCAACGGCAGGCGATTCATGGTCGTCGGAGTGATCCGCGACATGCGGTTCCATTCGCCCCGCGAACCGGTCGAGCCCTTCATCTATTGGTCGTTCTCGGGGAGCATCGATTTTGGCGAGGCGGCCGTCCGGTACGCCGGGGTCGACACGGACGCGCTGATGGCGCGGATGGCGGCGGACTGGCGTCGGATCGTGCCCACCGAGCCGTTCGAGGCCAAGACCGTCGTGGCCAAGCTTGAGCACTACTACCAGACTGACAACCAGATCAGCCGCATGCTGACGCTGGCGGCCGTGCTGGCGGTGATGATCGGCTGCATCGGCCTTTACGGGCTGGCCTCGTTCAACACCGCCCAGCGGGTGCGCGAAATCGGCATCCGCAAGACGCTCGGCGCCTCGAGCCGCGATATCCTGCGGCTGTTGATGGGCCAGTTCCTGCGGCCGGTGGTGCTGGCCAACCTGCTGGCGTGGCCCTTGGCCTACATCGCGCTCCGCGCCTACCTGCTGGGCTTCGATCAGCGGGTCGCGCTGACCCCGGCCTACTTCGCCATAGCCTCAGTCATGACGCTCGCGATCGCGGCCGTCACCGTGGCCGGTCAGGCCCTGTTCGTGGCCCGCGCCCCGCCGTCCAAGGCGCTTCGCCATGAATAGCGCCGCGCGTCCCTATCCGCTCATCGCGCCGGGAGTTCGCCCTGCTGACCAACTACGCCCTGTCGCTCTACCGCACACTCACTCGCCACCGGCTCTATGCGGCGCTGAACACGCTGGGGCTGGCGCTCGGCATCGCGGTCTGCCTGATCCTGCTGCTCGTGGTCCGTTTCGAGACCAGCTTCGACAAGTGGATTCCCGATGCGGCAAATATCTACCGCATCAACACGACCTGGCTTACCTCCGGTCGGGCGCCGAATAACGTGCCGACGGCTTGGCGGGCTTCAACACCTCGCGTCGCTTCAAAGAGATCGGCATCCGCAAGACGCTGGGCGCCTCAACCGCCGACGTTCTGCGCCTGCTGATCGGCGAATTCCTGCGCCCAGTCCTCTGGTCCAACCTGATTGCCTGGCCGGCGGCCTACCTGGCCATGCGCTGGTGGCTGGCGGGCTTCGATCAGCGGATCGCCTTGAACCCCGCCTATTTCCTCGCGCCCAGCCTGGCGGCCCCGCTCGTTGCGATGTTGACGGTCGCCGAGCAGGCAATCCGCGTCAGCCGGGCCGAGCCATCGCGAGCGCTGCGATATGAATAGGCCGAAGGCAGAACGGGAGACTGGGAGGGACAAGACCTCGACGCTCCGAAGATTCGCTTCAGGCCGGACGCTCAGCGGGTCAGCAGGTCGGCCTGGGTGAGGCCGAGCAGGATGGCGAGCCAGGCCAGGAACGCCACCGCAACCAGCCGCGCCAGCCCGCGCTGCTCGCGCACATGCATGAACACCCAGAAGATCAGCCCGGCCTTGGCGAAGGCGACCGCCAGGTTGATCACCGGCTTCCAGGCGCCGAACGGGCTGAACGTCGCGCCCACGGTGGTGGCGAGCAGCACCATCAGCGCCACCCAGACACCGACCAGGGTGATGACCGGGCGCGCCACGGCTCAGCCCCGCGCCAGGTAGAAGATCGGGAAGACGAACACCCAGACGACGTCGACGAAGTGCCAGTAGAGGCCGGTCATCTCGACGACCACCGCCTGGGCCGGGATGCGCTTGCGCCGGGCGAGCACGACCGCCGCCGTCCAGGCCAGCAGGAAGAGGCCGATGGTCAGGTGCAGCGCATGCAGGGCCGTGACGACGAAATAGAGGTCGATGAACAGGCCCGCGGGTCCCTCGCGGACCGCGGCGGGATGGCCGATCACCGGCATCAGCCCGTCGCGATAATCGATGCCGTACTCCACGCCCTTCAGGCCCAGGAAGGCCAGGCCGAGCGCGAGCGCTACGCCCAGCATCGCCGCGGTGACGCGGCGCGCGCCGTTCCGCGCGGCGTGGACGGCCAGGGCGACGAACAGGCTGGAGGTCAAAAGGATCGCGGTGTTGGCGGTGGCGATCCACAGCTGCATGTGGCGCGCGGCCAGCGCCGAGGCCTGCGGATGGACGGTGCGATAGGCGAACGCCAGGCAGAACAGGGCGCCGAACATCATCCCCTCGGCGCCCAGGAACAGGTACATGCCCAGGAAGTCGGCGTCGCGCTGCTGGCCGCTCACCGCATAGGGTTCGCGCAGGGTGACGTAGTCACTCATCGGCCACGCCCCGGGTGAGCGGGTAGTCGTAGGCCGGCCGGTCCACGACCGGGATGGTGTCGAAATTGTGCGTCGGCGGCGGCGAGGCGGTCTGCCACTCGAGCCCCTTGGCGTCCCAGGGATTGGGGCCGGCCGGCGGGCCGTTGCGTAGCGACCAGATCAGGTAGACGACCGGCAGCAGATAGGCTGCGGCCAGCACCGAGGCCCCGGCCGAGGACAGCACGTTCAGCGCCTGGAACTGCGGCGGATAGACGTGGTAGCGCCGCGGCATCCCGAGGTAGCCCAGGATGTACTGTGGGAAGAACGTCAGGTTGAACCCGAAGAAGATCCCGGCCGCGCTGACCCGGCCCCAGGTCAGCGAATAGAGCCGCCCGGTGATCTTGGGCCACCAGAAGTGGATCGCGCCCAGGAAGCCGCTCACCGCGCCGCCGACCATGATGTAATGGAAATGCGCCACCACGAAGTAGGTGTCGTGGACGTGCTCGTCGACCGCCAGCAGGGCCAGCATCAGGCCCGACAGCCCGCCGATCGTGAACAGGCCGATGAAGGCCATGGCGTACAGCAGCGGCGGGTCCAGCAGGATGTCGCCTTTGTATAGGGTGGCGGTCCAGTTGTAGACCTTCACCGCCGAGGGCACCGCCACCACCAGGCTGAGGAACGAGAAGATCGCGCTCGCATAGGCCGACTGGCCGGAGACGAACATGTGGTGGCCCCAGACCAGGAAGCCGACGGCGGCGATGGCCAGGCTGGCGCAGGCCACGAACCAGTAGCCGAACACCCGCTTGCGGGCTCCGGCGGTGACCAGCTCGCTCACCACCCCCATGGCCGGCAGGATCATGATGTAGACGGCTGGGTGGCTGTAGAACCAGAACAGGTGCTGGAAGAGCAGCGGGTCGCCGCCCAGCGCCGGATCGAAGATCCCCAGGTGCAGCGCCCGCTCCGCGCTCAGCAGGATTAGCGTCATCGCCAGCACCGGCGTCGCCAGCACCAGGATCAGCGAGGTCGCATAGTGCGACCAGATGAACAGCGGCAGCCGCCCCCAGGTCATCCCCGGCGCGCGCAGCTTGTGGATGGTGACGATGAAATTCAGGCCGGTGAGGATCGAGGAGAAGCCAGCGACCGTGATCCCGGCGATCACCGCCAGCACGTGGCCGTTGGCGAACATCGTCGAAAGCGGCGTGTAGAAGGTCCAGCCCGTGTCCACCCCGCCGGCGATCAGGGCGTAGAGGGTGAAGAGGCCGCCCCCAAGATAGATGTACCAGCTGGCCAGGTTCAGCCGCGGGAAGGCCATGTCGCGGGCCCCGATCATCAGCGGGATCAGGAAGTTGCCGAAGGTGTTGGGAATCGAGGGGATCAGGAAGAACCAGACCATCACCACCCCGTGCAGGGTGAAGGCGCGGTTGTAGCCCTCCCGTGACAGCAGGGTCCCGTTGGGGGTCAGCAGGTTGAGGCGGATCAAGGCCGCGGCGCCGGCGGCGATGAAGAAGAAGAAGCTGATCGCGAACAGGTAGAGGATCGCGATGCGCTTGTGGTCGGTGGAGAGCAGCCAGGAGCGCAGGCTGTGGCCGGCGTTGAGGTAGCTTTCGCGCTCCTCGGGCGTCTGCAGCACCGGCTGGGCGGTCATCGGCGAGCCTCCTGGTCCGGGCCGGCGCCCAGCGATTTCAGATAGGCCACCAGGGCCAGCAGATCGGCCTCCGAGACCTGGCGGGCGAAGGTCGGCATGATCGGCTGGTAGCCCGCGGCCACGTCCTTGTTGGGCGCAAGGATGCTGTCGCGCAGGTACTGGTCGTCGGCGACGACCACGCGGCCGCCCTCCAGCGGAATGGGGTGGCCGTAGAGCCCCTCGAGGCTCGGCGCGCGCTGGGTGGATTGCGCGGCGTGGCAGCCGCTGCAGCCCAGCCTGCGGTAGAGCTGGAAACCCTGCTGGGCGAGCGAGCCGTCGGTCCCGGCGGCCTGCAGCCAGCGGGCGTAGTCGCCGGGCCGCATGACCACGAAGCGGCCGGCCATCACCGCGTGGTCGAAACCGCAGAACTGCGAGCAGCGCAGGGCGTAGATCCCCGGCCGGTCGGCCTTGAACCACAGGGTCGTGTAGCGGCCGGGCAGCACGTCCTGCTTCAGGCGCAGCGCCGGCAGGAACAGGCTGTGGATCACGTCCTGCGAGGTCATGACCAGCTTCACCGGCTGGCCGGCCGGCACGTGCAGGTCGTTGATCTCGCGCTGGCCGCCCGGATGCTCGAACTTCCACATCCACTGCTTGGCCAGGACGTCGATGGTCAGCGCATCGGGCGGCGCGCGGCCCTCGTCGAAGAACAGCCAGCTCGAATAGCCGAAGAAGGCCAGCGCCAGCAGGAAGGGGGCCAGCGTCCAGGCCGTCTCGATGCGCACCCCATGGCTGGGCGCGTGGGTGCGGTCGACGTCGCGGCCGTGGCGATAGCGGATCGCGAAGATCGCCATCAGGATGAAGACCGGCGCGGTCAAGAGCACGGTCAGGGCCGTGAAGGCCATGAACAACTGATCGACGCGGACGGCGTGGATCGAGGCCTCCGGCGGCCAGGCCTGGAAGAACGGATTCATGCCGGCCGGCCCCCGAGCCCGTTCCGTCCTGCAAGCCGGTTCCGGGCCCGGCCGCGCCAGGCCAGCAGCGCGACCAGGCCGGCGAGCGCCAGCGCGGTCCCCACGCCGATCAACCGCGCGATGGTCATCACCAGGCTGTCGTAGCGGCCGGTGCTCGGATCGAAGTGGTAGCAGAGCAGCCGGATCTGCTCGGAAAGCCCGCCCAGCCGGCCGCGGCCGGCGGCGGTCAGCGCCAGGTGCAGGTCGAGCGGCGTGGGCGCGACCCCATAGAGCCAGTGCGACAGCCGCCCGTCAGGGGTCAGCACCGCAACGGCGGCGATGTGGGCGTACTGCCCGAGCTGCGGGTCCCAGGCGTAGCGGTAGCCGAGCGCGCCCATGACGCGGGACACCTCGCCCGCGGAGCCGACCAGCGCATGGACCCCGCCCGCGCCCTTGGGATCGAGCCGGCCTTCGGAGAGGCGGGCGTCCTGCGGGCTCTCGCGCGGATCGATGCCGAGGGCCACGAGCGAGAAGTCGCGGCCCGGGCGATAGGATTGGCCGGTGACGGCGGCCGCCAGGCCGTCCAGCGTCAGGCCGCAGAGATTGCGGCACCGGTGCTGCACCGGCGCGATCACCAGCGGCTTGCCGCCCGCGAGCGCGCGCAGGGTGACGGCGCGCCCGCGTTCGTCCTGAAACACCCCGTCCAGCGGGACCTGGGTCCCGGGCCGGTCATCGACCCTCGCCGCGCCGAAGGGATCGAAGGGCTCGACGCGCGCATGGGCGAGGCCGGCGAGGGCCGTGACTGTCAGCGCCAGGATCAGGCCGGCGATCCTCATGGCGTCGCCGGCTCAGGATCGGGCCAGCCGGCCTGCGCTTGCATCGCCATGGCCCGGTCTATGGGGATGTGCGCCAGGCCCTTGGCGCGATCCGTCCAGCCATAGGCCTGCAGCCGCGCCCGCGCCTGCGCCTCGAGCGCCGCGCGGTCGGCGTTGGGATCGGTTTCCAACCTGGGGCCCTGGGTGACGATGGCGGCCCGCTCGATCGGCGTGGCGCGCGGCCGGGGCGCCTGCGACTCGTAGGCGGCGCGCAGGCCGAAGGCCACCAAGGCGCCGATCACGCCCAGGCCGAGGACGCCGGCCAGGCCGGCCGCCGCGATCTTCGCCGAGGCCTGGTCCGGCTGATAGGCGCGCGCGCGTTGTCGCGTCATGCGGCGGCCCTCCGCGCGATCGCCGGCGCGGGCTTGCGCGCGGCGCGCCAGGCGAAGGCGCGCAGGAAGCCGCCGGCGGTCAGCGCCGCCATGGCGAGGTTGGCAAAGGCGAAGAGCGCGATGTCGGTTGCGGTCGACGGATGAGGGAAGTCCGTCGCCGGCAGGGTGAGCCAGGCGGCCTCCAGCACCGAGCCGAAGAGGATCGCCGCCGAGAGCGCCAGCAGCATCCTGGGGCTGGTGCGGACCGCACTGAACAGCAGCAGGAAGAGCGGCGCCAGCCGGCAGGCCGCCGCGATCCAGATGACCGCGCGCCAGGGCCCGCCGCGCCGCTGATACCAGCTCACCCCTGGCGGCAGGTTGTCCGACCAGGTGATGACGTAGTGGGTGAAGGCCAGGTAGGCCCAGAACAGCAGCAGGCAGATCAGCAGGGCGGCCAGGATGCCCGGCCGCCGGATCGGCCGCCCGGAGACCACCAGAGCCCCGGTCATCAGGGCGAAGGCGGTCAGCATCTGGATGTCGAGCACATAGAGCCCGAAGCCAGAGGAGGCGAAGTCCGGGTCGAGCGACAGGAGCCAGTCGGTGGCGATGGGCAGATCCAGGACGACCAGCAGCGCCAGTCCCACGCAGGCGAGCGCGACCGAGCGCCCGGGCCGCAGCACCAGCCGGTGGGCGAGCGCGAACAGCATCGCATACCAGGCCAAGGTGCGGACGACGAAGAACGGCGGCGACAGATAGGCCGCGCGGAAAGCCGTCGACAGGTGCTGCTGCGTCCAGGGATAGAGCCGCCCGGTCTCCGCCAGCACCGGCAGGAGGAGGATCGCGCCCAGCGGCAGCAGCAGGGTGAGCGCCTCCATGAACGGGCCGAGCTCTTCCGACCAGTCGCCAGGGGCAAGGCGCATGATCATCAGCAGCGCGAGCGCGCCGATCGAGGTCGAGGCCCAGAGGAAGGCGGCGCCCAACCACGCCCGCCAGTCCGCATGGGGCAGCAGCGCCGTCGCCGCCAAGGCGAGCACGCAGCCCGCCGCGCCCGCCGGCGCCAGCCAGGCGAAGCGGTCCGCCCGCGCCTTCGCGTCCCTAGCCGCCATGAGCGTCCTCCAGGTGGGCGCGGTCGGCGTCGGACAGCGTGGCGGCGGGCGCGGCGGCGGCGAGCTGCAGGGCGCGGATATAGGCGGCGATGGCCCAGCGGTCGGCCGGCGGCACGCGGTCGCCATAGGCGTACATCACGCCGTAGCCATCGCCGATCACCTGGACGAGCTGGCCCGAGGACAGGGCGCGGACAGGATCGCTCCGCAGGTCCGGCGGCCGTGGGAAACCGCGCGCCGGGATGATGCCCTGACCGGCGCCGTCGAGCCCATGGCAGGGCGCGCAATAGATGCCGTAGCGCTCACGGCCACGTTGCAGCAGCGCCGAGGTCATCGGCGGCCGCGCGGTGAGCGCCGCCTCGAAGGCCGCCTGATCGCGCGAGACGGTTCCGCTGGGCGCGGTCTGCATGGCCGCGCCATTGGCGAACAGGTCCGAGCGGCCGTAGGCCGGCGCCTTCGGCTGGCGGACCATCTCGTCGCAACCGGCGCAGAGAAAAGAGAGCGCGAGGCACAGGGCGGCGCGCCTCACTGTCCCGCCTCCGACAGCGGCGCCTCGTCGATGCGCACGGGGCCGAGGCCTTCCAGGAAGGCTCGCGTCCGTTTGCTGAACTTGGAGTCCCGGGCCTCGATCACCAGGAAGAACTTGTCGAGCGAGGCGAGGTGGAAGGTCTCGATGTCGAACAGCGGATGGCTGAGCCGCGGCAGGCCGTTGCGCAGCAGCATCGTGGCGACCCCCGACAGCACCGCCCCCAGCACCATCAGCTCGAAGGTGATGAGCGCGAAGGCCGGCGGGGCGATGGTCGGCCGCCCGCCGATGTCGATGGGGAAGTCCAGGCTGGTGTAGGCCTGCATGCCGAAGCCTAGCGCCGCGCCCGCCATCCCGCCCAGCAGGGTCGCCAGCGGGACCCACGGCTCATGGAACGCCACCGCCTCGGCGAGCCCGTCGATCGGGAACGGCGAATAGGCCTCGAAGCGGCGGTAGCCGGCCTTGCGAGCGCGGCGCGCAGCCTCAAGCAGCGCCTCGGCGCGGTCGAACTCGGCCACCAGGCCATAGAGGCCGCGCTCAGCCACGTCGCGCCTCCCTTTCCTCGAACCGCGCTTCCTTGATCTCGAAAGCGGAGATCATCGGCAGCATGCGGACGAACAGCAGGAACAACGTCAGGAACAGGCCGATGGAGCCGGCGAACAGGCTCCATTCCCAGAAGCTCGGCCGATAGGGTCCCCAGGAGGAGACCAGGTAATCGCGGAACAGGGTGCTGAACAGAAGCATGTAGCGCTCCAGCCACATGCCGACCGTGACCGCGAGCGAGACCGCGAACAGGGCGATCGGATTGCGCCGGAGCCTGCCGAGCCACAGCAGCTGCAGTGGGACGAAGTTCAGGATGACCGCGCCCCAGTAGCTCCAGGCATAGGGGCCCGCGAGGCGGTCGTGCAGGGTCTGCAGCTCGTGCGGGTCGCCGGAATAGAGGGACGCGAACACCTCGGAGACGTAGCCGTAGGCGGTCATCATTCCGCAGGCGAGCGTGAGCCGGCCCAGCATGTCGAGGTGGCGGTCGGTGACCAGGTTCTGCAGGCCGAAGGCGTGGCGCAGCGTCGTCGCCAGCATCGAGACCACCGCAAAGCCCGAGAAGGCGGCGCCCAGGACGAAGTAAGGCGGGAAGACGGTGGAGGTCCAACCCACGATCGGCCCGGCCGCGAACAGCAGCGAAATCTCGGAGTGGACGGAGACCACCAGCGGCACCGCGATCGCCGCGCACAGCCGGTAGGCCTGGCGCCACCGCGCCCAGTGCCGCGCCGCGCCGCGCCAGCCCAGCGCAAGCAGGCCGTAGAACACCTGGGCCGGCCGCGAACTCGCCCGGTCCCGGGTCGAGGCGAAATCGGGGATTGCGCCGATGTACCAGAACACCAGCGAGACGGTCAGGTAGGTGAGGACCGCGAAGAAGTCCCAGGTGAGCGGACTGGTGAACTGCGGCCAGATCCGCATGGTCGAGGGATAGGGCGTGATCCAGTAGAACCGCCACGGCCTTCCCAGGTGCAGGATCGGATAGAGCCCGCCGCAGACCACCGCGAACAGGGTCATGGCCTCGGCGAAGCGGTTCAGCGAATTGCGCCAGGTCTGCCGCAGCAGCAGCAGCATGGCCGAGATCAGGGTGCCGGCGTGGCCGATCCCGATCCACCAGATGTAGTTGGAGATCGCGATCCCCCAGTTAACCGGGATGTTGTTGCCCCAGACGCCAACGCCGCGGACGAACAGCACCCAGGCCGAGACGATGTAGAGCGCCAGCAGCGAGGTCGCGGCCAGGAACCAGAACCACCAGGCCCGCGCCTGCGGGAACTGCAGCGGGATGCCGGTGACCTCCCGGGTCACCGCCGCGTCGGCGCGGCGCGCAGGAGATGCGCCCGCCCTAGCCACGCTTCGCCCCGTCCTGGAGCCGCGACAGGTAGGTGGTGCGCGGCCGGGTGTTGACCTCTTCCAACAGGGCGTAGTTGCGCTGTTGCGCCTTTAGGCGGCTGACGGCGCTGTCCGGATCGCTGACGTCGCCGAACACGATCGCCTCCGTCGGGCAGACCTGCTGGCAGGCGGTCACCACCTCGCCCTCGCGGATCGGGCGGTTCTCGACCTTGGCCTGGATGCGCGCCTTCTCGATGCGCTGAACGCAGTAGTTGCACTTCTCCATGATCCCGCGGCTGCGGACGGTGACTTCCGGGTTGCGGGCCGCGCGCAGCTCCGGCGGGTCGTGCAGCGTGTAGTCGAACCAGTTGAAGTGGCGGACCTTGTACGGACAGAAGGATGAGCAGGTCCGCGTGCCGACGCAGCGGTTGTAGACCTGCATGTTCAGGCCATCGTGGGTGTGCACCGAAGCGCCCACCGGGCAGCCCATCTCGCACGGCGCCTGCTCGCAGTGCATGCAGGGGACGGGCTGGTTGAAGAAGGCCGGATCGTCGGACGCGCCGTCGTAATAGTGGTCGATGCGCATCCAGTGCATCTCGCGCCCGTTGGCGACCTGGTCCTTGCCGGTCATCGGGACGTTGTTTTCGGCGTCGCAGGCGGTGACGCAGGCGCTGCAGCCGATGCAGGTGTCGGTGTCGATCGCCATGCCCCACTGCGGGCTGCCCGAGAGCTTCGGCGGATAGAAACTCGGCGGCGGCGAGTGCGGCGGCCCCGGCGCTACGGCGCTGCGCGGGGCGGTGCGCACGAAATCGAAGCCCTGCAGGTCGGTGTCCAGCTGGGTGCTGGCCAGCGTGACCCTGGCGCCGGTTTTGGTCAGCGTCACGCCGCCGGCGCGCCAGGGCGAGCCCGTGGTGCGCAGCGGATAGGCGTCATAGCCACGGCCATCGGCGAGCTGGCCCGGCAGGCGGCGGCCATAGCCCAGCTGGACCACGACGGTCGCCCGCTCAAGGCCGGGGGTGATCCAGACGGGCCCTTCGACCGAGCGGTGTCCGGCGGCGGCCAGGCAGACCACGTCGCCGTTGCCGAGCCGCAGGCGCGAAGCCAGCGCCGGGGCCACCAGCACCGCGTTGTCCCAGGTCAGCTTGTTGAACGGCTTCGGCAGCTCCTGCAGCCACGGATTGTTGGCGAAGGCGCCGTCCCAGATGGTCGGGTCCGGGCGGATCAGAGCCGTCAGGCCGCCGCTGCGGGCCATAGCGGCCGGCGCCGGGATCGCGTCGCTGAGGCTGGGCGTCACCTCCGCCGCCGGGGTGTCGAGGAAGCCGCGCGCCAGGGCCTGGCGCCACCGGGGGTCGTCCTGCCCGCCCAGCTTGTCGCTCCAGGTCTGCAGCAGGATGGCGCGAGCCTCGCCGCCTGGCCGGCCCTGGATGGTCTCCAGCACCACCGGGCGCGCGCGCACGGCGTCGAACGGGCGCACCAGCGGCTGGATCAGGCTGGGCCGGCCGTCCACGGCGCGGGCGTCCGCCCAGGTCTCCAGCTCATGCTCCAGCGGCGCGTGCCAGTGGCATTCGGCGGCGGTCTCGTCGAAGCCCAGGCCGGCGTGGACGCGCAGGCGGGCGGCCTGCATGGCGGCGGCGAACTCCAGGTCCGCGGGCGCGGCATAGACCGGGTTGGCGTCGAGGATGGCCAGGGTGTCCACCCGGCCCGCGCGCAGGTCCTGGGTAAGCGCTTCCAGCGAACTGGCCCCGTCCGGCGGCGACAGCAGGATGGGCTCGCAGACGCCGAGCGTGCGGCCGATGGCGTCCAGGCGGGCGTTGAGATGCAGGGCCAGCGCCTGGACCGCCGGCTCGCAATGACCACCGACCAGCACCAGCCCGGCGCCGCGGTTGCGGTCCAGCGCCCGGGCCGCGGCGTCGAGCCACTGGGCCTGGCGCGCGGTGAACTGGACCTGCGGGGCCGAGCCCACGCCCAGCCGCCCCGCCAGCCCCTGCAGCAGCACGCCGATCTGGTCGGCCGAGGCGATCAGCCGGTCTCCGGCCATGGCCCCGGTCAGGCTGGGCGCGGGCTCCGCCACCAGCAGCCGCGCCTCGCCCTCGCCGCGCTGGAAGGCGCTCCGCGCGCTGGACCAGGCGCGCGCGTTGCGGGTCTGGCGCGGACCGCTCCCCAACACATCGTCGTCGAAGCTGACGATCACGCGGCAGGCCTCCAGGCGCGGCTGGGCTTCCAGCGGCCGGCCGAAGGCCAGCCGCGCCGCCTCCAGGCGCAGGTCCTGGCTCACCGGGTCGAAGGCGTGCCAGCGGGCCTTCGGCCAGCGCGTCATCAGCTCCGCGATCTGCCGCGCGAAGGTCGGCGAACTGGAGGGACCGGTGAGCAGGCGGAAGCCCTCGCCGCCGCGCGCGTCCAGCCGCCCCGCGTTCTCGACCATGGCCGTATCGAAGCCCGACCAATCGGCCGGCCGGCCCATGAACCGCGGCGCCTTCGACCGGTCCGGGTCGTAGAGGCCGAGCAGCGCGGCCTGGGTGATGGCGTCGGTGGCGCCGCGGCTCGCCGGATGCTCGGGCAGGCCCTCGAGCTTGATCGGCCGGCCTTCGTAGGTGACGCCCATCACCGGCTGGGCGTAGCCGCCGAAGGTGACCGCTGTGGCGTAGGCCTTGGGCGAACCCAGCACGTCATCGTCGGGCTGGGTCACGTAAGGCAGGGCGTCCGGATGCGGCGCGGCCGTGCAGCCCGCCAGGCTCGCCATGGCCAGCGAGGCGCCCATCGCCTTCAGCACCTCGCGCCGGCCCGCCTCCGAGACGCCGTCGAAGGCCCGCGCGAACTCCGGCTCCCGCGGCCGTAGCCGGTTGGTCCGTTTCGAGATGGCGATCCCGTCCGCGCTCACGTGCTCTCCCTCATCGATGGCAGGTGTCGCAGTCGGTCAGCTTGGCCGGCTGGATGTGGAAGGCGGCCATCGCGCGCCGGCCATAGCCGCGGTTGGCCGGGTCGCGGTCCCAGGCCGACCAGTCCATGCGCGTGACCTGGTCCGGCGGGCGCAGGCGCGGGGCTGGGTCGCGATGGCAGCCGATGCAGAACCGCATCTGGAAGGGCTTGGCGCGCCAGGCGAGCGGCATCCGGTCGACGCGCCCATGGCACTCCACGCAGGCCACGCCGCGCGAGATGTGGATGTGATGGTCGAAGTAGACGTAGCCCGGCAGGGCCGAGACCCGCGTCCAGGCCAGCGGCTTGTCCTGGGCGAAGCTCGCCCGCACCGGCGCCAGGATCGCCGCGCCCGTCCACAGCTGCGAATGGCAGGTCATGCAGACGTGGCTGGCCGGCAGCCCGGCGTAGCGTCCCCGCTCCACGTCGGCGTGGCAGTAGCGGCAGTCGAGGCCCAGGTCGCCGACGTGGTGCTTGTGGCTGAACGGCACGGGCTGATCCACCGGCCAGCCCTGGCGGGTGAGGTAGCCGGACCGCGCGAACCCGGTCGCGAACAGCCCGCCGCCGCAGAGCGCCAGGAAGACCAGCAACAAAAGGGTTCGCAGCCACGTGTCGGCGGACGGTTTGAAAATCTGCGGCACGGACGCCCCGCGTCAGGCGGCGGCGTACGCGTAGGGTCGCGACGCCTTGGCCGTGGGGGTAACCGCCGAGCTTGCGCAAGGTTCCGAGGGTCAGCCCTGCAGGATCATGCCCTCAACAGATCGTGATACGATATATTGGCGCCTAGCCCGGCGTGAACCAGATCGGCGATGTCCAGGCGCGTTCCTGCAGGGTGGCGGGACCGCGTGTGGGGATCGGCAGGTGGCTGCGCAGCGCCAGCAGGGTGGTCCAGCGCGGCGTCGGGATTTCCAGCACCCGGGCGTAGTAGACCGCTGCGACCTTCGGATTGAATTCCGGGTCCCTCCAGACCGCCGACAGCGCCGGTGCGCCGATGGTGTTGGCGTAGGCGCCGGTCTTCAGGTCGACAGTGTCGCCGACGGGCGGCGCCTTGCCGGTCTTCGGATCGTCCCGGCGGCCCCCCGAAAGGGCCACGTCGAAGACCTTCTCCTTGTAGCCCTTGCCGTCCAGCCAGACCTTGACGACCTGGATGCGGTCGAGGTTGGCCCCGGTCGGGTCCTTCATCGCCTGCAGCGCCAGGCTGGGCGCCGTCGCACCCCTGGGCCTTGCCGGCAGGTCGCCGCCCATGGGCACGCCGTGGGCGTAGGCCTGCTTCACCCAATCGGCCTTCTGTAGCAGGCCGGGACCCAAGGCCCAGCCGCCGAACATCCGCACGCGGATGCGGGTGCCGGAGGTGCCGAAGGTCTCCTTGCGTTTCAGCGCCGCGAAGATGGACTCGCGGGTGTTCTGCTCGGCCCACACCCCGGTGATCCCGGCCGAGCCCAGCTGCAGCGGATCGTTCTCGTTCTGACCGCTGGGCCGCACGATCTTGCTCTGGCCGGTCATGTCGAGGGCGGCGCGTGCGACGGCTTCGCTGGACGCCATGGTCCTGGGATCGGTCCCGAAGGCGCCGCCGCCGGCGTAGGCTCCTTCGTCGCTGGTGGTGAGGCCGTTGTGGATGTCGGAGCCGCCGACCACGCCCATCTTGAACGGGTTCACCCCGACGCCGGACTGGATCACCAAGCCTCGGCCGTAGGCCTCGCGGACATAGGAGCCATGCTGGTTGGGCGCGGTCTCGCCCTTGTAGATCCGATCCATGATCTGGAAGCTGGCGAACTCGTCGGCGGGCGACAGTTCCGGCGTCGTCTCGGACGTGCCCTTGGTCTGGCTGATCTCCACCAGCGGCTCGTTGATCGCCCGGCGCTGCGCATAGGCCGCATCGATCGGCCGGCCCTCGGAGGTGTTCCAGTCGAAGTCGCGCCCGTCGCTGAGATTGGAGTTGTGCGGGATGGCCAGCACGTCGATCCCCTGGGCGCGGACCGATTCCAGATACTTCCAGAGCGCCTCCGGCTTGTTGGAATCCACCCCGGTGAACGGCGCCGGCGCATGGTCGGCGTTGAAGATCACATTGCGGTGCATGTGGATCCCCTGACCGGGGGACGCGGTCCACTCGTAGCCGATGAAGGTGGTGAATTTGCCGGGCCGGTAGTTGGCGTTGGCGGCCTTCATCTCCACCGCCCAGCCGTTGGCGTCCTCGGCGGCGGCGCGCATGTCGTCGGCGTTCGGACCCTTTTCGCCCTCGATCACCCTGGCCCCTTCGAAGAACTGCTGGCGCGTGCCTTTGGCCATCTGCTTGCCGAAGGCCGATTGCGAAAAGCGGCTGCCGGGTACGTCGAGCTGGGCCACCGCGCCCAGGTATTCGGAGTGATCGGTGACCGCGGTGAAGTCCAGCGGCCAGGCGCGGCGGGCTGGAATGGCGTCCGCCGTGCTCTTGACGCCCTGCTCCTTGGCGACCTGGGCGATCGGGATCATCACCGTTTCGCCGCGGGCGAAGCGGTAGGCCATGTCAGGGGTGACCTTGGTGCCGCTCACCCAGGCGTCGAAGCTCATGGTGGTGTGCAGGTGCAGTTCGCCGAAGAAGGCGCGCCGCTGCGCGGGCGCGATCCCAGCCGGCGGCCGAGGCGCAGGCTTCACCGCCGCGTCCGGCGCCGCAGTGTTGGCCACGGCCGCGGCCACCGCCAGCGTCGTCCCCAGCAAGACCGCTCTATACGCCCTCATCGGACTTTCCCCTTTCAGGCCGCCGCGGACGCCCGGGCGAAACATTCGTCGAGCGCCGCCTCCACCGTGGAGATGTCCTCAAGGCTGAGGCAGAGCGGCGGGACCATCCGCAGGATGTTGCGGTGCGGCCCGGACTTGCTGACCACAATGCCCGCGTCGCGCGTGTATTCGAAGAGCGCCGCGGTCTCGGCCGTGGCCGGTTCGCGCGTGCGGCGGTCACGGACCAGCTCGATGGCCTGCATCAGCCCATGGCCGCGCACCTCGCCGATGATCTCGTACTTCTGGTGCAGGCGTTGCAGTGCCTGGCCCAGCGCCGCGCCCACGACCTTGGCGTTGGCCTGCAGCCCCTCTTCGTCAAGCACCTGGAGCACGGCGCGCCCGGCGGCGCAGGCCACCGGATTGGCGCCATAGGTGTTGAAGTAGAACTTGTCGGCCAGCACCTCGGCCACGTGCCGCTGGGCGACCACGGCGGCCAAGGGGAACCCGTTGCCGATGCCCTTGGCCATGACCACGATCTCCGGGATCACGTCATGGGCCTCGAAGGCCCAGAAGTTGTCGCCCGTGCGCCCGAAGCCCGACTGGACCTCGTCGGCGATCAACACCCCGCCGCGGGCGCGGACCTTCTCGGTGGCGGCCTTCAGATAGCCGGGGGGCAGCTCGATGATCCCGCCGTAGCCCTGGATCGGCTCGACCAGAAGGCCCGCGAGCCGCCCGGAGGTGGAATGCTGGATCGTGCGGTCGATCTCGGCGAGATAGGCCTCGACGTCAGCCCCGAACGCGCCGCGGTAGGGGTCCGGATTGGCCAGGTGGTGGATGCCGCCCAGCAGCGGGACGTTGTGGCGGAAGCTCGCGATCCCGGTCAGCGACTGCGCGCCCATGGTCGCCCCGTGATAGCCGTTGCGCAGCGCCAGCATGTCGATGTGGCCGCTGAAGGCCTGGGCCATCACCAGGGCCAGGTCGATCGCCTCCGCCCCGCTGTTGGTGAAGTGCACCACCCAGTCGGCGCCGGCCGGCATCTTGGCGACCAGCTCCTCGGCGAAATGGGCGGGGGTCGGATGGTAGAACATGGTGGTGCAGTGCTGCAGGGCCTCGACCTGCGCGTGGACGGCCGCATTGACCTTCGGATGGGCGTGGCCGACCGAGACGCAGACGTTCATGCCCAGGAGGTCGACGTACTTGGCGCCCTGCTCGTCCCACAGGTATTGCCCCTGCCCGCGCTGGAAGATCAGCGGAGTCTTGTAGGGCACGAAGGCGCGCTGGGTGGCCGCGTAGAACCTGTCGCGGCGGCGCACGATCGCCTCGGTGGACCAGTCGGTGTGGAGCGGATCGGCGGCCCCGGTCGAAGCCTTCGTCGCGGCGTCCATTATCGAAGCTCCTTTCGAGGTCAGTAGGTCGCCGCCAGCTGGCTCTTCGCGCCGCTTTCCCGCACCGCCTCGATGCCGGCGCGGAGATCGGCCAGCCAGGCCTCCCGCACCGGGGCGTGCTGCATGGAAAGCATGGTGTGCATGCCCTTCGGGTCGCGGGTCAGGCCGGGGACCCAGCCCTTGGCCTTCATCCGCTCGGCGACGGCGTAGATGTCGAAGTCGTTGGAGCCGAAGTTGAGGATCGAGACGTCCGGCTTGGCCCAGAGCGTCAGGCCATCGATCGCGGCGATCCCGGCCACATAGTCGTCGACCATCTGGGCGATGCCGCGCGCGGCGGTCTCATAGCCGGACAGGCCCAGGTGGTTCAGCACCGCCCAGGCGCCGGCCACCGCCGCGGCCGGCCGCGAGCCGCTCATGGTCGCGGTGGTGTACATGCCGCTGCCCCACGACCCCAGCCGGAAGATCGACCGTTCCAGGTCCTCGTCGTCGCGGAAGAACACCGTCGACGACGGCTTCGGCGCGAAGCCGAACTTGTGCAGGTCGGCGGACATCGAGCGGACCGCCGGATGGCGGAAGTCGAACGCCGGCGTGCCGCGGCCGATGCGTTCGAAGAAGGGCGCGATCCAGCCGCCGACGCAGGCGTCCACGTGCAGCCAGACCCCCGCATCGGCCGCGATGGCGCTGAGCTCGCCGATCGGGTCGATCACCCCGTGCGGGAAGCAGGGCGCCGAGCCCAGCATCATCATGGTGTTGTCGTCGATCAGGCCGCGCATGGCGGCCACGTCCACCCGAAGGTCCGCGGTGAGCGGCGCGCGGCGGATTTCCACGTCCATCAACAGCGCCGCCTTGTCGAAGGCCGGATGGCCGCTGATCGGCATGACGATGTTGAGCGCATCGCGCGGGCCGGCGCCGGTCTTCGCCCGATGCGCCTCGCGCGCCGCCTTGACCGCCAGCAGGATGCTCTCCGTGCCTCCCGTGGTGAACACCCCGCGCCCGCCGGCCGGGGCGTGCAGCAGGTCCAGGCCGTAGCCCAGCACCTCGGTCTCCATGGCCAGGACGCCGGGATAGGCTCGCCCGGCGCCCAACGCGTTCTCCGAAAAGTGCTCCATGTAGGCGCGCTTGCCGACCTCGTAGGCCTCCTCGGTGGCCATGAAGAAGAAGATCGCGGTGCGCCCGCCCTTCCAATCGGCGTCGCCGGCGGTCTTGGCGCGCATGTCCTTCTGCAACTCCGGCCACGCCCGGCCCGAAGCGGGGAATGCCACTCGTTCAGCGCTCGCCATGTCGTCCTCCCAGGGTGGGGCCGACGGCGCTTCGAAACGGCGCCTTGTCTACGGCCCAGATCGCGTCTTGCGGGTCACGATATATATGTTACCAATTGGTTTCAAGAAGCTTGTTACTAATGAGTTTCAAAAATGTCCGCACAGCCGCCTGGCGACGGAACGGCTATGCTTGTTGAGTCTGTCGAGAGGACCTCGCCATGACCGACCAAAACGACCGGAACCTCGGCGCCGACCGGCGGAATTTCCTGTTGGGCGGCCTGCTTTCAGCCTCGGCGCTGAGCGCGGCAGGCCAGGCGCGGGCCGCGCCGAAGAAACCCCCGCGCCGCCAGCCCAACATCGTCTTCATGCTGGTGGACAACTATGGCTACGGCGACCTCGGCTGCTACGGCGGCGGCGAACTGCGGGGCGTGCCGACCCCGCGCATCGACCGGCTGGCCGCCGAAGGCGTGCGGCTGACCAACTTCAACGTCGAGCCGGAATGCACGCCCAGCCGCTCGGCCTTCCTGACCGGGCGCATGCCGATCCGCAGCGGCACCTCGGCCGTGGAGCTCACCGGCGGCAAGGATGGCCTCGCGCCCTGGGAATACACCCTGGCCGAACTGCTCTCCGACGCGGGCTACGCCACCGCCCTGTTCGGCAAGTGGCACCTGGGTTCCAGCGAAGGGCGCTTCCCCACCGACCAGGGCTTCGACGAATGGTTCGGCATCCCGCGCAGCAGCGGCGAGGTGAACTGGCCCCTGCAACCGGGCTTCGACCCCAAGGAGTACAGCCTCCAGTCGATCATGGAGGGCGTGAAGGGCCAGCCCAGCCGGCCGCTGCGCCCCTACGACCGCGCCGCCCGCGCCCTGATCGACACCGAGATCGCCGAGCGCGCCTGCGCCTACATCGCCAAGCGGTCCAAGGAAGACCGACCCTTCTTCCTCTACCTGCCCTTCACCCTGCCGCACGATCCACCGCTGACCCATCCGGATTTCACCAAGCCGAACCGGTCGCAATACCAGAACGCCATGGACGAGATCGACCACAACGCCGGGCGGGTGATCGACGCCATCGCGGCGGCCGGGATCGCCGAGGACACCATCGTCGTCTTCACCAGCGACAACGGCCCGCAGACCTTCCAGGGCATCGGCGTCGATTTTGGCGGCCAATCGGATTCGGGCCCGTTCCGTGGCGAGTTCCCCAGCGGCTGGGAAGGCGCCGTGCGGGTGCCCTGCGTGATCCGCTGGCCGGGCCGCGCCAAGGCCGGGCGGGTCAGCAACCAGATCGTCTCCCTGCTCGACTTCTACCGCACCTTCGCGGCGGTGGCCGGGGCGGCGGAGCGCGTGCCCACCGACCGGGCGATCGATTCCGTGGATCAGAGCCGGTTCCTGTTCAGCGACCAGCCGACCTCGGACCGCGACCACATCATGATCTTCCACGACAACAAGCTGTTGGCCATCAAGTGGCACAACTTCAAGTTCCACCTCGAGGTGCGCGACGCGCCGCGCGGGCCCGTGGTGACCACCGGCCAGTCGACCACCACCGCCTTCGACAATGTGCTGCCCGAGCCCTGGGTGTTCGACATCGAGAACGACCCGAAGGAGATGTGGAACATCTCCACGACCAATGTCTGGGTGCGACGGCCGGTCGCCAAGATCCGCCGCGCCTATGCCGAGAGCGTGGCGAAGTTTCCCAACATCCGCCCGGGCGGCGAGCGACCGGAGCCGGCGGCGGGCTGAAGCCCTAGTCCTCGCCGGGGGCCTTGTAGGGCGTGGTCGGCATGCTCCCCAGGCGAAAGGCTTCGCGCGACTGCAGGTGGAATTCGCGCTGGATGCGGCCCCACCACCTGAGGCGCGTTTCCTCGTCCAGGCCGTCCTCGCCGTCGATCCAGCGGATCAGGGTCTCGATGAACGGGCCGGTGTTAAGCCGTGAGGCGTAGCGCGCCCGCTCCTCCGCTCCGGGCGGCGCGTCGGGCCCGGGCATGAACCAGCGGCGCAGCGTGTAGCCCCCGATCGTTTCCCTGAGCGCCTCGGCCCAATCGGGCCGTTCGATGCCGGTCTGGCCGTAGCGGAAAATCAGGAGGAAGGCTTCCGGACAAGTCTGGGCGGCGTGGGCGATCTGCTGGGCGCGGGCTCCATAGATGTGGACCGGCAACTGATAGGCGTCCTCGATCCGGCCGATGACGAAATCGCGGATGGCGTCCAGCAGCGCGTGCTTGGAGGGGAAGATCCGGTAGATCAGCACCTTCGGCACGCCGGCCGCGTCGGCGATGTCCTGCATGGTCGCGACGCCCAGGCCCTTGTCCAGGAACACCCGACTGGCGACGCGGATGTACTCCTCCCGCCGCGCCGCGACGTTGACGCGCGGCTTGGAGCCGCGACCCTTCCGGGGACGCGCGGGCGAATGTTCATTCACCGGTCCGGACCCTCCCATCGCAACAGGGCCCCAAAGGCCGCCGCCATTCCGTGGAACCTGGGGTTGAACACGACGCGCGCATCTCCTGCAAGATGACCAGCGTCACGCAGGCGTCTCCATATCCGCCACGATCGAGCGGCTGGCCTGCCAATAGAAGAACACGCCGGCCAGGCTGACCAGGGACGCCACCGTCAACGCAGAACGCAGGCCGGCGGCGGTCCCCTGCCCCAAAGCGCCCGAAAAGCCGTCGCTGAGCGCCCCGATGAACAGCGGCCCGACGCCGGTCCCCAGCATGTTGATGATGAAGATCAGCACCGCCGTGGCCGTCGCCCGCATGCTCGCCGGCACCACGCCGTGGACGCTGGAATAGACGGGGCCGGCCCAGAAGACGTTGGTGGCGCACTGGATCATCAGGAAGGCGAAGGCCAGCTGGACGCTGTCCACATAGAGGGCGGCGATATAGGCGGGCGTCGCCACCAGCATGGCCGCGGCCGGGGCGATGACCACATAGCGCAGGTTCCTGGCGGCGGCCCGGTCGGCCAGCACCCCGCCGACCCAGCCGCTCACCACGCCCATCACCCCATTGATCAGGCCCAGGCTCATGCCCAGGAAGCCCACCGGCTGGAGATGGAAACCGGCCGCCAGAGCGGCGACCTCGTCGTGGTGGCTGCGCAGGAAGAATGAGGCCAGGAACGGCGCCTGGCCGTCGGTGAAGATCATCTTGAACCCGGCCGCCAGGCTGAGCAGCCAGAAGGTCTGCTTCGAAGCGAGCAGGGCCACGGTCTCGCGCACGCTGGGCCGGTTGGCGGCGGCGACGGCCTGATGGGCGGCGGCGGGACGCGCCTCCTTCAGGGTGGCGACCACCAGGGCGGCCAGGATCAGGCCCGGCGCGCCGGCGATCAGGAAGGCCGCCCGCCAGCCATAGGCGTCGGCCACCAGCCCGCCGAACCCCATGCCGAGCAGCACGCCCAGCGGCGCGCCAGCGGCATAGACGCCGAGCGCCGTCGCGCGCTTCTCCTTCGGGAAGTAGTCGCTGATCAGCGACAAGGCGGGCGGCGTGCACCCCGCCTCGCCGACGCCGACGCCAAACCGGCACAGGCAGAGCAGGACATAGGTCCGCGCCAGGCCGCATAGGGCGGTGAAACCGCACCAGACCGCGAGCGCGGCGGCGATGATCGCCGGCCGGTGACGGTGCTCCGCCTGCCGCGCGATCGGCACGGCGAGCATGGTGTAGATCAGGGCGAAGGAGACCCCGGACATGATCCCCACCTGCCAGTCAGCCAGATGCAGCTCGCGCTTGATCGGTTCGGCCAGGATGTTGATCACCTGCCGGTCCAGGCAGTTCAGCACATAGATGGTCAGCAGCAGGCCGAGCGCGTAGCTGCGATAGGCGGGCCGATAGGTCTCGCCGGGGACGGACGCGGGACTGGCGATGGTGTCGGCCATCAAGGGCGCCTCAATCTGCGTCACCACTTTTGCGACTAATCGGTAACATTATTCCGCCGTCGCGGCCAAGCCCTGTTCTGCAAATGAGACCAGGCGGGAACATTCTCTTGATCCCAATCGGTAACAACTGTAGGGTCCACGCCATCAAAAGAGGGATGAGGCGCTCCTGCGCTCGCGGCCCCTGCGATCGACCTCCGCCGCGCGGCTCAAGGATTGGCTCGGTCCCACAAAACGGGGGAAGCCAAGATGCCGAACACGAGATTGTCGCTGGTCGCCGGCTCCGCCCTGGCGCTGAGCCTGGGCTGCAACGTTCACTTCGCCTCGGCCGCGGACGACGCCGCCGCCAACAAGACTGTCGGGGTCGAGGAGCTGGTGGTCACCGCCGAAAAGCGGCCGGAGAACATCCAGGACGTGCCGATGTCGGTGTCGGCCTTCAGCGGCGAGACCCTGGCGAAGAACAACATCGCCAATGTGGCCGACCTGTCGCGGTTCGTGCCCGGCCTGTCGATCAACCAGTCGAACAACAACCGCAACTCGTCGATCGTCATGCGCAACGTGGGCACCTCGGGCACCAACCCGGGCACCGACCAGGACGTGGGCGTCTTTCTCGACGGCGTCTACATCCAGGTCGCCGGGCCGGTGTACAGCGAGCTCACCGACATCTCGACGGTGGAAGTGCTGCGCGGCCCGCAGGGAACTCTCTACGGCCGCAACACCCCGGTCGGCGCGATCAACATCGCCACCAAGGCCCCCACCGCCCAGTTCGAGGCCGAGAACACCCTGCAGGTCGGCGACTACGGCCGGGTGAAGATCAACGGGGTCATCGGCGGCGGGATCGCCGAGAACCTGGCCGGGCGCCTCGCCTACTGGGACGACAAGGCCGACGGCAACATCAAGAACATCTACGACAACGAATGGGTGAACTCAGACCGCAAGGAAGGCGCGCGCGGCCGCCTGCGCTGGACGCCCGACCAGGAGACCACCGTCGACCTGATCGCCTACTATTCCCACGCCCGCACCAACGGAAACAACCTCGTCCAGGTCAACCCGCTCGGCCCCGGCGGGATCGTGTTCGGCTACAACCCGACGCCGACCTCGGCGGCGACCTCGCCGTTCGTCATCGCCGAGACCGCGACCAATCCGGGCCACCCCTACGTGGCGCTCGGCAAGTGGCAATCGAACGTCGCCGACGCGTCGGAGAACGTCACCAACATGTATGGCGTCTCGGGCCAGGTGACCCGCGGCCTGCCGCAGATCAACGCCACCGTCACCGACATCCTGGCCTACAGCTCGTACTACGACCATACGCCCAACCAGGGGCCGGGCGGGCTGCCGCTGGACATCACCACCAACGAGCAGATCGACCAGATCTATTCGACCAGCAACGAACTGCGGATCGCCTCGGACAAGAAGCAGTTCATCGAGTACGTCGCCGGGCTCTACTATTACCACAGCAACATCACCTACAACGCGATCACCACCGTGGACTCCATGGCGAACCGCGTGTTCCCCGCCGCCACCGGCGGCGGCGGCAAGATCCCGGCGGGCAACCGCCAGACCCTCACCTACTACCAGTCCACCGACGCCTATGCGGCTTTCGGCCAGGCGACCTTCAACATCACCGACGAGTTCCGGTTCACGGCCGGCGGCCGCTGGAGCGAGGACAAGAAGACCGGCAACATCAACGCGGTGCTGTCGAACATCACCGGGGCCGCGCTTTCGCCGGTCTTCGTCGCCAACCAAGGCGGCGGCGGCTCGATCATCGGCAACCGCGACGACAAGGGCAAAACCTGGTCGCTGGGCGCGCAGTACGACCTGACCCCCGGCGTCATGGCCTATGTGACCAGCGGCAGCGGCTACAAGGACGGCGGCTTCAACTCCCGCTCGGCGATCGTGCAGCCCTTCACCTTCGCCCCCGAAACCTCGATCACCTATGAGGCCGGGGTGAAGACGACGCTGTTCGACCGGCGGCTGCTGTTGAACGCCGACGTCTTCCGCATGCTGGTGAAGGACTACCAGCAGTCGGTGCTGCTGCAGACCGGCACCGGCTTCGCGATCGGCAACGCCGGCAACTTCCGCAACGACGGTATCGAGGTCGACGCCCAGGCGGCGCCGATCGCCCCGCTGACGCTCACCGCCAGCGCCAGCTACATCGACTCGAAGATCACCGGCGGCGCGGACCGGCTGACCTGCGACACCACCTTCCCCTTCGCCGGATCCAGCCCGCCGCCGTCGTCGGGCCAGTTCACCGACGCCACCAAGAAATTCTGCAGCTTCAACGGCCTTACGCTGCCCTACGCGCCGAAATGGCGGACCAGCCTGAACGGCAAGTGGGAACAGCCCCTGGCGGGCACGGGGATGCGCTGGTTCGTCCAGGCCGACATGAGCTACCAGAGCTCGCAGTACATGGACGCCAGCCTCGACCCGCGCTCGTTCCAGGACGGCTATTCGCTCTATGACGCGAGCCTCGGCCTCCTGGCGGAGAGCGGCAAGTGGCGCGTGTCGATCTGGGGCAAGAACCTGGCCGACAAGCGCTACTACGTCACCGAGGCGGCGCAGACCCAGGGCGCCAACATCAGCGCCGGCGGCACGGCGGCGGCCAACGGCTTCGTCGGCTGGCTGGGCAACCCGCGTACCTGGGGCGCGGAGCTGGACTACAAATGGTGACCGATCGCTAGCCGCGGGATCGAGCCGGCGGCCTAACCTCCCCTGGAACTGGGCGCAGAGGCCCGAGGCGGCTTCTGCGCCCGGCTTTTCCCGGGCGTTTCGAAGGATAGGCGGATGAATTGGAAGCGGGGTTTGAGTGCGCTCTCGGCGGCGGCTGTCCTGGCCGCCCCTACCGCCACAGCCCTGGCGGAAGCGACGCTTGAGCGGCCCCCGGAAAAGTCATCCGAACGGCTCCAGGACCACCCAAACATCATCGTCATCCTGGCCGACGACATGGGCTATGGCGACCTGAGCGTACAGGGCGCGAAGGACATCTCCACGACGCACATCGACGCCCTTGCCGCCCAGGGCGTGCGGCTCACCGACTACTATGCCAACCAGCCGGTCTGTGCGCCGAGCCGCGCCGGGCTGATGACCGGGCGCTATCAGGAACGGTTCGGCTTCGAGACCAATCCCGGCGCCGAGCAACGCACCTCCACGAGCTTTGGCCTGCCGCGCGACCACAAGACGCTGCCGGAGCGGTTGAAGGACCTGGGCTACGCCACCGGAATGGTCGGCAAGTGGCACATGGGATTCACGCCGACCAACCAGCCTACCGCCCGCGGCTTCGACAGCTTCTTCGGCTTCCTGGACGGCGCCATGGCCTATGTTCCTGGAGGGAACGGCGGCAAGGCGCTGATGCGGGGAACTCAGCCCGCGCCGATGGTCGCCCACACGACCGAGGCCTTCACCGACGAGGCCGTGAAATTTATTGACGCCAACAAGGACCGGCCGTTCTTCCTCTATGAGGCTTACAACGCCGTCCACGCGCCCCTGCAATCGACCAAGGCCTACCTCGACCGGTTCGCCTCGGAAAAGGACCCCAAGCGGCGCACCCACCTGGCGATGGTGGCAGCGCTGGACGAGGGGGTCGGAAAGATCGTCGAGGCGGTCGATAGGGCCGGCCTGTCGAAGAAGACCCTGATCGTCTTCATCAGCGACAACGGCGGACCCACCTGGCAGACGACATCGTCCAACGGCCCGCTGAACGGGGTGAAGGATCTGACCCTGGAGGGCGGCATCCGGGTGCCTGCGATCTTCCGCTGGCCGGGGCGCCTGCCGCAAGGCAAGGTCGTCCATTCGATGGCCATGGAGTTCGACGTCACGGCGACCGCTTTGGCGTTGGCGGGGGCGCACGCGGACCCGATCATCGAGGGTAGGAACCTGATGCCCTACCTGACCGGGGCGAAGACCGGCGATGTGCATGAGCGGCTGTTCTGGCGGATGGGCCCCCAGGCGGCCGAACGCCAAGGGTCCTGGAAGCTGGTCAAGGCCGAGGATGCCTACTGGCTCTTCGACCTCAGCCACGACATCGGCGAACATCACGATCTGGCGACAGCCAACCCCGCCAAGATGAAGCAGATGCGCGCCGAGTTCGACGCCTGGTCGGCCCAAATGGCGACCCCGCAGTGGGAGGCGCGGATCGACAAGGCCCCCGAGGGCAAGCTGAAGACCCTGGTCAGCAACTACATCAAGGGCCTGCCGGTGGAGCCGAGGGAGCTGCTTTATGGCGGCGGGCCGGAGTAAGCGCGGCCATGGAGATCACCGGAAGGGTCATCGTCATCACCGGCGCCGCCAGTGGCATCGGCGCGGCCATGGCGCGGCGCTTCGCCGCCGAGGGCGCCCACGCCCTGGTGCTGGGGGACATCCAGGCCGATCCCTTGGGGACCTTCGGCGAAGTGCTGCGCGCCGCCTTCCCGGCCGTGCTGGTGGTCACCCAGCCCTGCGACGTGACCCGCGAGGCGGACATCCAGGCCCTGGCGGCGGCGGCCATCGACCGCTTCGGCCGCATCGACATCTATTGCTCGAACGCCGGCCTGGTGCTGGACGGCGACGAGAGCGCGCCCGACGAGGTCTGGACGCTGAACTGGAACATCCACGTCATGGCCAACGTCTGGGCCGCGCGCGCCGTGATCCCGGACATGGCCGCCCTGGGCGAGGGCTACTTCCTCATCACCGCCTCGGCGGCGGGCCTGCTCACCTCCCTGCCCTCGGCCTCCTATGCGGTGACCAAGCACGCCGCCATCGCCCTGGCCGAGAAGCTGGCCATCGACCACGGCGACCACGGAATCCGCGTCTCGGCGCTTTGCCCGCAGGCGGTGGACACGCCCCTGATGCAGGGCCGCCTGGGCAAGGGTGCGGCCCTGGACGGAGTCGCCACGCCCGAGGAGGTGGCCGACTGCGTTGTGCGGGGCCTGGCGGACGAGCGCTTCCTGATCCTGCCGCACCCCAAGGTGCGCGACTATTTCGCGGTCAAGGCCACCGACTACGAGCGCTGGCTGGCCGGCATGCGCCGGGGTCTCGCCAAGGTCCGCGCCGCCAACGATCCCGGTTGATTTCCGCAAGCGAGCCGCCATGCCCAACCCGACCTTCGAGACCCTGCTCTATGATGTCGCCGACGGGATCGCGACGATCACGCTGAACCGGCCCGAGCGGATGAACGCCTTCACGCCGAAGATGGCGTTGGAGCTTGTCGCCGCTTTCGATCTGACCGACGCCGACGACGCGGTAGGCGCGGTGATCGTCACGGGCGCGGGCCGCAGTTTCTGCGCCGGGGCGGACCTGGGCGGCGGCGGCGGGACCTTCGGCGCGAACCGCGAGGCCGAGCGGCTGGCGGCCGGCGACACCGAGGACGTCACCCGCGACGGCGGCGGCCGCGTGACCCTGCGCATCTTCGACAGCCTGAAGCCGGTGATCGCCGCGGTGAACGGCGCGGCGGTGGGCGTGGGGGCGACCATGCAGCTGGCCATGGACGTCCGCATCGCATCGGACGCGGCCAAGTACGGCTTCGTCTTCGCCCGGCGGGGCATCACCCCGGAAGCCTGTTCCTCCTGGTTCCTGCCCCGGCTGGTGGGAATCTCAACGGCGCTGGACTGGTGCTATTCCGGCCGGGTGTTCCCGGCCGCCGAGGCGCATGACCGCGGCCTGGTGCGCTCGCTGCACGCGCCCGACGACCTGATCCCAGCCGCCCGGGCGATCGCCCAGACCTATCTGGAAGCTTCCGCGCCGGTCTCGATGGCGCTCACCCGTCAGTTGATGTGGCGCGGCCTGACCCTCGATCATCCCATGGAGACGCACCGGGCCGACAGCCGCGCCATCCGCGCCCGCGGCGCCTCGGCCGACGCCCAGGAGGGCATCAGCGCGTTCCTTGAAAAGCGCGACGCGAAGTTCCCCGACAGGGTCTCCGCCGACGTGCCCGACGTCTGGCCGCAGTGGGAGCCGCCGACCTACCGTTAGCGGGCCGACGTCGCCAGCAGGTGGGCCTCCAGCGCCGGGATCGCCGAGACGCGGTTGAGTCCCGGCAGGCCGTCACGGAGCGACCGGCGCGCGGCGCCGCGGGCTCCGGTGTCGGTCCCGAGCGTGACGGCGACCTCGACATAGTCCGCCCGGGTCGCACAGACGAGGCGCGCCAGCCCGACCGCGCGCAGCATCGCGACCGCGTGGCGCGCCCGCAGGGTCACGCCCTCCAGGGTCACCGCCGGCAGGGCGTGGGCGAAGGCGTCGAGCAGGGAATTGCAACCCGACCAGCCGATGCTGTCGAGGAAGACGTCGGCCGCGCCCATGGCCGCGCGATAGGCGTCCGGCGCCAGCCGCGGCAGGATGATGACGAAGCGCTCGGCGTCCAGCCCGCGCCGCGCGAAGGCGGCGGCGAGACGGTCTCGGAAGCGCCGGGTGAGCGGAGGGCTGCCCGGATATTCGACGAAGACGAACCGGCTTTGGGGAACCCGCGCCGCGATCTCGGCGAACACCCCATCGTGCTGCGGCAGGTATTTGGAGAGCGATTGGCCGCACCAGTAGACAACCGCCGCGTCCGGCAGTCCCAGGGCGGCCCGCGACGGGACCGGCGCGTCGCAGGCCGGCGCGGAGAATTCGCTCGACAGGCCCGGCAGGCGCACCAGGGTTTCGGCGTAGCTGGCGTCCGCGCCCGCCGGCTCCATCGCCTCGCTGCTGAGGTAGTGGTCGATGGTCGGGTAGCCGCTGGTCACCGGATGGCCCCAGGAGGCGGACTGGGCCGGCGCCAAGCGCAGGGCGGCGAGTCTGGCCGCCATCGGGTCCATGCCGATCTCCGGATAGATCAAGGCGTGCGGCCGGACCCCGGCGATCGCCGACAGCCAGTCGGCCAGCGGCAGCGGCCCCTGGACGAAGCGGTCGAACAGGCCCCGGGCGCGGTCGGTCTCGGCGTCGCAAACCGCGCCAGTGTGGAAGCCGATGAGCTCGAAGCGGGCGCGGTCGAGGCCTTCCACCCAGCCGCGCGTCGGCAGCCGCCAGACCGAGTGGTCGCGCAGATAGCCGCAGACGATCCCGACCCGCAGGCGCTCGCCCGGCGCCGGTGGATCGGCCAGGGGCGCGGCGGGATGGGCCGCCGCCATCGCCGCGCAGACCAGGGCGCCGTAGCGGCGCTGCAGCGCCACATCGTTGCGGCCCTGGTAGGCGAGTTGGAACGGCTGGGCGGCGCCGACGCCGGCCGCCAGCGCCGCTGGCCCGACCCGCTCGGCGTGGGTGATGAGGGCGTCAAGTTCGCCGCCATAGGCCGCGCGCCGCCGGTCGATCTCCTCCTCGGTCTCATACAGCGGCGAAAGATGCGCCATCGGCAGTGCGAACCGCGCCGCCGCCAGGTCGGGCGCGCGATTGATCACCTCGCGTAGTAGCGCCACGGCCGCGTCCGTCCGCCCCTCGTCCTTGCGCACGGCGGCCAGATTGTAGAGCGCGTCCACGAAGCCGGGTTGCAGCGCGCTGGCCCGCTCGAAGCCGGCCGCCGCGCCGGCCAGGTCGTCGAGGTCCTTGAGCGCCACGCCAAGGCTGTTCAGCAGTTGGGGGTCCTCGGCGATCTCCAGCGCCTGGCGATAGGCCGCCACCGCCAACTCGGTCCGGCCCGCGCGGCGGTGCGCGGCGCCCAACCAGAGGCCGGCGGCCGTGGCCTGCTCCGGCGTCCCGTGCGCGATCGCCTGTTCGAGCAGGTCCACGCACTCCGCGTCACGCCCGGCGCGGCCGGCGATCTGGGCGAGCAGGCTGAGGCTCGGCACATGATCCGCCGCCACGGCGAGCGCGCGGCGCAGCAGCGCCTCGGCCGCGTCCAGCTCGCGCGCCTGGAACCGCTGGATCGCGTCGGAAAACAGCTGTTCGGCGTCATCCACCCGCAGAGCTTCCCTTTCCGTCAACCAAGCGACTTGCAAACCCTCTGCATAACGGCCTATGGCGCGGTCATACAGACAACGTCGCCGTGCGCCGGCGCAAGAAGACCACCGAGGGGAGACCATGGCCAAGGACGATCCCACGCCCACCATCTCGCGCCTGCCGCAGTTCGCGGGCTCCATCGCCGCGGCGCTGTTCCTCTGCGACGCCGGCGCCGCGCTCGCCCAGGAGACCACCTCGGTCAGCGGCGTCACCGTCAAGGGCCAGCCGCCGGAGGGCTATAAGGCCGACCAGCCGACGCTCAGCAAGCTCACCGAACAGGTGATCGACACACCGCAGATGCTCAGCATCACCCCGCGCCAGGTCATCGAGGATCGCGGCGCGACCAGCCTGACCGATGTGTTCCGCAACAGTTCGGGCATTTCGCTGGGCGCCGGCGAATCGAGCTGGATGGGCACCAACCTGTCGATCCGCGGCTTCAACGCCCGCAACGACATGTATCTCGACGGCATGCGCGACTTCGGCAGCTACACCCGCGACCCGTTCGACTTGGAGGAGGTCGAGCTGCTGCAGGGCCCGTCGTCGGTCCTGTTCGGCCGCGGCTCGACCGGCGGGGTGGTCAACCAGGTCTCCAAGGCGCCCAGCCTGCAGGGCTTCGTCCGCGCCGAGGCGGTGGGCGGGACCGATGACATGGCGCGCGGGACCATCGACCTCGACGCGCCGGTCCAGGCGCTGGGCGACACCACCGCCGTGCGCCTGAACGCCATGGCGCACACCCAGCAGTTCACCGACCGCGACGTGGCCCGCTACCGCCGCGAGGGCGTGGCGCCCAGCGTGGCCTTCGGCATCGGCACGGCCAACCGGCTGACGCTCGATTATCTCTACCAGTGGGAAGACGATATCCCCGACTATGGCCTGCCCTACCTGCGCGGCGCACCTGCACCGGTTCCGCGCGACAACTTCTACGGCTTCGAGAGCGACTATCTGCGCACCCGGGCGAACATCGCCACGGCGAAGTTCGAGCACGATTTCTCGCCCGACATCACCTTCCGCGACCAGCTCCGCTACGCCGACTACGGCCGCCATTGGCGGGACATGGAGCCCCAGGTGATCACCGCCGGGGTCACGGCCGCGACGCCGATCTCGGCGATCCAGGTCAACCGCGCCCTGCAGGGCGGCACCAGCCGCGAGACCTTCCTGCAGAACCAGATGGATGTGCTGGCCACCTTCCACACCGGCGCCATCGAGCACCATCTGGCGGCGGGCTGGGAGGTCGGGCCGGAAAGCTCCAAGCCGACCTATGACAACGGGCTGAACATCCCGGCCACCTCGCTGCTGACGCCCGACGAGAACCAGCCGTTCTCGGGCATCGACTTCCCGCGGGTGAAGGTCTCCACCACCGCCAACACCTTGGGCGCCTATCTGATCGACACGCTCAAGTTCGGGCCCCAGTGGGAGGTTTCCGGCGGCGTGCGCTGGGACCGCTTCGAGTCGCACTACGTCGCCCAGTTCTTCGGCGCCACGGCCGCGACCGTGAACCAGCCGACCACCCGCCAGGACGTCAAGCAGACCGACGAGAAGCCGAGCTGGCGCGGCAGCGTGGTCTACAAGCCCATGCCGAACGGGACGATCTATTTCGACTATTCGACCTCATTCAATCCGTCGGCCGAAGCCCTGTCCCAGATCGTCGCGGTGCGCTCGTTCAACGTCGGCAACATCGGCCTGGCGCCGGAGACCAACGAGACCTTCGAGGTCGGGACCAAGTGGAACCTGCTGGACGCCCGCCTGCAGCTGCAGAGCGCGATCTTCCGCGAGGAAAAGACCAACGCCCGCGTGCCCGACCCCACCAACACCGCCTTCAACATCCTGGCCGGCGACCAGCGGGTCGACGGCGCCGAAATCGAGCTGGCGGGCAAGCTCACCGACGCCTGGGCGGTCAGCGCCGGCTACACCTACCTCGACGGCAAGACCATCAAGACGGTGACGGGCGGCCCGCCGCTGGGCTCGCCGCTGTTCAACGCTCCGAAGAACAGCGCCACGCTTTGGACCACCTACCAGCTGCCGATGAACGTCCAGGTCGGCGGCGGGCTGAACTATCTGTCGCGCCGCTTCGCCTCGCTGAGCACGACGCCGTTCACCAGCGTTCCGGGCTACACGACGATCGACCTGATGGCGAAGTGGCAGGCGACGCAGCACATCCGCGTGCAGGTCAACCTCAACAACCTGACCGACAAGTTCTACTACGACCAGATCCACGGCTTCCACGTGGTTCCGGGCGAAGGCCGCACGGCCCTGTTCACCCTGGCCTACAGCAACTAGCCTTCGCGGCATGCTGTTGCACATCGAGGGCGTCCTGAGCGCGGAGGACCTGGCCGAGTGCCGGAGCGCGCTCGCCGACGCGCAATGGGTCGATGGGCGCGGCACGGCCGGCTTCCTTTCGGCGCCGGTGAAGCAGAACCTGCAGCTCCACTGGCAGGATCCGGCGGCGGTGCGGCTGGGCGAGCTGGTGCGCGCGCGGCTGGAGCGGAACCCGATGTTCCTGTCGGCGGCCCTGCCGCAGACCATCCTGCCGCCGCTCTTCAACCGCTACGCCGGCGGCGGTCACTATGGCCCCCACATCGACGGCGCGATCCGGCCGGTCGACGGCACGAACCGGCGCATCCGCACCGATCTGTCGATCACGGTGATGCTGAGCGATCCGGCCGACTACGACGGCGGCGAGCTGGTGATCGGCGACCTGATGGGCGGCCGCGCGATCAAGCTGCCGGCCGGCGATGCGATCCTCTACCCCGCCACCACCATCCACGAGGTGCGTCCGGTCACCCGGGGCGAGCGAATCGCCGCCTTCACCTGGGTGCAGAGCGTGGTGCGCGACGACGGCGAGCGGCAGTTGCTTTTTGAGTTCGACGCCGCGCTTCAGCAGCTGCCGGCGGGCGGAGACGGCGACAGCGCCAAGTTGCAGCTCACGAACCTCTATCATCGGCTCCTGCGGCGCTGGGCCGACCTCTAGGCCGGTTACTGGAGGTAAAACGCCTTGAAAGAAGGCGCTTTTTCCACACAGGGCCGCCGCCTTTCCAACATTTCGCGAGACGAGACGGCCAGCGCGCTCGAATTCGGGAACCTTCATCGGTGACCTGAATTACAGCTAACTAACCTATGTGAAGGGCCAGGTCGGGGAGGACATGTTTGATGCGTCGCCATGACAGTAAGTCCACTGCCGGATTCGAGGGCCGCTGGTCGCTCCGCGCCCCTCGAAGCGGCGCTGGCGAGTTATGCCGCGCTCAATCCTGAACACCTCGCGCTCGTCCGAGACGGATTGGGCGCGCCGCGCAGCTACTCCGCCGACTCGGAGATCAGCCGCGGCGAAAGCGCGGGCGACCACCGGCCGATCCTGATCGCCAGCGGCTGGGCCGCCATCACCGCCACCCTGGAGGACGGCCGCCGGCAGATCATTTCCCTGCTGATCGCCGGCGACATCCTGGAGCCGTTGCTGGACCTGCAACCCGGGCTGGCGGTCACGGCGCTGACCACCGTCGTCACGGTGGACTCCAGCGGTCTCGTCTCAACGCTGCGCGAGCGGCTCGCCGGCGACTTGCGGCCGCTGGCGGAGGCCTGGGCGCGGATGCGCCAGGCGGTCCAGGCCAGGCTGCTGCGCCAGGTCGTGCGGCTGGGCCGGCTGTCGGCCTATGAGCGCACCGCCGAGCTGATGGTCGACCTGCACCGCCGCCAGCGCCGTTCCGGCCTCGCCGACGAACAGAGCATGCCGCTGCCGCTGACCCAGGAGATGCTGGCCGACCACCTGGGCCTGTCGGTGGTGCACGTGAACCGCATCCTGCAGCAGCTGCGCCGCGAAGGCCTGATCGTGTTCCGGGCCGGACGGATCGTGCTGCCGGACCTGCCGCGCCTGACCCAGGCGACCCGCCGCTAGACGTTGTTCATCGTAAGCGGGAAGGGCTAGCCCGCCGCTCAGGCGGCGGCGAACATCAGGGCGACGTTCAGGCCGCCGAAGGCGAAAGCGTTCTGCAGCAGCAGCTTCGAGGCGATGGGACGCGCCTCGCCCAGCACCAGGTCCAGGTCGCAGGCCGGGTCGCGTTCGTTGAAGTTCTGGATCGGCGGGGCCAGGCCCTCCTTCAGCGCGCGCAGACCCAGCGCCGCCTGCAGCACCGCAGAGCCGCCGATCAGGTGGCCGTGCGCTGACTTTGTCGCGATCACCGGCAGCTTACGGCCGGCTTCGCCGAACACCTCGACGATCGACTGGGTCTCGGCCGCGTCGTTCAGCGGCGTGCCGGTGCCGTGGGCGGAGATCAGGATGTCGTCGCGCCAATCTTCAGCTTTGGCGGACGCCTTGGCCATGGCGACAGCCTGGCGAACGGCGCGGGCCTGGCCCTCCGGCGAAGGCTGGGTGATGTGGAAGGCGTCCGACGACATGCCCCAGCCGACCAGCTCGCCCAGGATGGTCGCGCCGCGCGCGCTGGCGTGGTCCCAGGACTCCAGCGCCATCACCGCGCCACCCTCGCCCAGCACCATGCCGTCGCGGTCGGCGCTGAACGGGCGGCAGGTGGTCGGCGACATGGCCCGGATCGCGTCCCAGGCGCGCACGCAGCCGGCGGTGGAGATGGCCTCGCTGCCGCCCACCAGGGCGCAGTCCACCTGGCCCATGGCGATCATCGCCGCCCCCTGCGCCACCGCGTGGGCGGACGAGGCGCAGGCGCTGGACACGGCGAACACCGGACCCTTGACCTCGAAGGCCATGGCCGCGGCGCTGACGCCGGCGCTCACCATCACTTTCGGAACGGTGGACGGATGCAGGCGGGGCGACTTCAGGCCGAAGAAGCGCTCATAGCCGGCCTCAAGCGTCGCCAGCCCGCCCAGGCCGTGGCCGAAGATCACAGCGGTGCGCTCTTCCAGCACCGGATGGCCCCTGAGGCCCGATTGCGCGAGCGCCTCGATGGCCGGAGCCAGCACCAGCTTGGCGAAGGGATCGAGCCCGCCGGCCGTCGGCTTGCCGAGCGCCGCGTCCATCGCCGCTTCATAGCCTTCGGCGACCCGAGCCATGGGCAACTCCAGCCCGCCCGGCCCATAGGGGCTGTCGCCCATCACGCAGCGTTCGATACCGCCGCGGCCGGCGAGCACGGCCTGCCAATTGTCTTCCAGCGAGGCTCCGAGCGCCGAGATCGCGCCCAGCCCCGTCACGGCGATGCGGGTCACGGAACGTCCTGTCCTAGGCGGCCGCGGCTTCGGCCTTGGCCTTCACCTTGTCCATCAACTGGCCGAGCGTCTTGCAGTCGGTGAGTTCCTCGGCCTCGACCAGGATGCCGAACCGCTCCTCCACCTCGAAGAGCACGCTGATCACGTCCAGCGAGGCGATGCCGAGGTCTTCCAAGTTGGCCTCGCGGCTCAAGGTCGCCCGGTCGATCAGGGCTTCCTTGGAGATCACGTCGAACAGCTCGTCGTCGCTGGGGATCACTTGGGCCATGGCGATGCTTTAATCCGTAATAACCGCCGCCACAAACGCGACCTCTTGCTGCGGACGCCGCCGCGACCGCGCAACCTCAACCTGGGGGTCCGGCGCGTCAAGACAAGGGCGCCGGCGCCCGCAGATCATGGCTCGACCGTGCCCTGAAGCCACATTCATGGAGCCCTGTTCCGCGGCGCCGGGTCGGCGGCGAACAGCGGCGCGAAGCCCTGCATCACCGCGTTCACCAGGGGATTGCGATGGCGGAACCAGATCGCGGTGCGGGTCAGCTCGCAGCCCAGCCGCAGCTTGTTCTCATAGGCCGCCTGGCCCGGCTGGTAGAGCTTCAGCCCACGCTCCAGGCAGAGTCGGACGTTGGTGAACCAGCTGACGAAATAGAGATTGAGCGCCCGGCCCCGCACAGGCTCCATCAGGATGTACTTGTCGACCAGCGTCGCCTCGTCCTGCAGCAGCAGGTTGCCGCCGATCAGGGTCTCGCCCTCCCAGTAGAGCACCCAGAAGGCGCGGCCCGGCATGGCCTTCGGCACGCCCTCGAAATAGGCGGCGGTCAGCTCCTCGAAGGCCATGTCGGCGCGCTCGCGGGTGGCGGCGTAGAAGCCCATCAGCCGCTCGGCGACGTCGGCGATGTCCTCACGCACCTCGATGCGCAGCTTCGGCAGCACGCGCAGCTTGCGGCGCATATCCTTGCGGGCCGTGTAGGAGAGCCGGGCGAAGTAGGCGTCGAGGTCGGGGAAGTCGATCGGCAGGACGGCGATCGGCAGGCTGGCCATGGGCCGGTAGCCCTGGGGCCGGGCGGCGGCGGCGAACAGCGCGCCTTGCGGCTCGGCCACGTCCTTGAGGGCGAAGAGGCCACAGCGGCGGGCCCGGGCTTCAGCCTCGAAGGCCCCTATCAGCACCGAGAGGTGCATCGCGCTCATATCGGCGGTCATCGCGGGCCAGAGGCCGAGCCCGGGCGAACCCGTGCAGGGCGAGCCCATGCCCGCCAGCTTCAGCTTGAACGCCTGTGGAAAGATGCGGCGCACGCCCTGGACAAGCGCCTTGCCGGGGCCGACCAGGGTGGTCTCTAGGGCATAGTCGGTCAGGAACATCGGTGCTGCGGCGACCAGCAGGCCGTCGTCTTCCAACAGCACATAGCGCCAGGCGAAGCCCGGTAGCCCGGCCTCCTCGACGGCCAGCAGATAGTCGTAGCTCTCCAGCGGATCGGGGCGCTTCAACGCCTCCCATTGCGCGCGATCGGCAGCCCGCAGGCTGGTCACCACTCGCTGGGTGTAGGGCATCAAGCGGGGACAGCCATGTCCGCTGCTGGAACCGCCTGGGCGGCGCCGAAGAAGTCGGCGGTGATCGCGGCCAGCTTGGCGTGTTCCCGGTCCACGTGGATCATGTGGTAGCTGTCCTCCATGACCACGACCTCGGTCCGTCCGCCCAGGGCGGCGGCCAGGCGGTGGGCGTTCTTGAGGTTCGCCATGTCGTCCTCACGCGCGTGGGCGACCAGCACCGGCGCCTTGATCGTGGGCGCGACCGTCTCCACGCGCCGGGCCAGGCGATAGAGCTGGTACATGCAGCCCAGCGGCATGCGGTCGAGCGCGCCGGGGATCAGCGAGTCGATCGAGCCCGCCAGCGCCTGCATCTTCGGATCCTTGAATCCGAACGGATGCGGCATCGCGAAGCTCAAGCTGCGCAGGCCCGGCAGGTTGGCCACCGCCTGGATCAGCGGCGCGCCCAGGGTGATCTTCGGCATGTTCCAGCCGTCGTATTCGAACAGCATGGAATAGACCGCCGCGCCCTTGATCTGCGGATACCGCGCGCAGAGCTCCAGGCCGATGGCGCCGCCGGCGCAGATGCCGGCCACATAGACCTCGTCCACTTCCCGCGCGAAGGCCTCGTAGGCGGCGGCGGCCGAGTCCACCCAGTCGCGCCAGTCGGTCTTCAACAGGTCGGCTTCGGTGCCGCCGTGGCCGGCCAGCATGGGGCCGTAGAGGCTGAAGCCCTTCTTGTGCAGCACCCGGCCGACCGGCTTCATCTCCTGCGGCGCGCCGGTCAGGCCGTGGATCAGCATCACACCCTTGCCGGTGTCGCCGAGGATCCGGAAGCTGCGGTCTTTGACGCCCGGCGGCAGGAAGGCCGCGGGGGTGTTGAAGGGGGCGTTCAAGAGGCTCCTCCCCGAGACGCTGGGGCGAGCACCTGGAGAAGCTCGAGGTTGACGTTCTCGTTGGCGGCGCGGGCGGTGGGCGCGGGTTTCGACCAGGGCTGGTCCAGCAGGGCCTCGCCTTGCTTCATCAGGGTCGCGATCGGTCCCCCGCCATAGACTGCCGGCGACCAGTCGCCCACCACGTCGGCGCCGATCAGGCGATGGTTGGCCAGCACCGCGATCAGCCGTTTGAGGAAGCTGAGGCTCGTGCGGCCCTGGTCCCAGTTGGTGGCGGCGTCGGACGAGCGCAGCACGTCCTTGTCGATGGTGACGTAGACGGCGTCCGTCCCGATCCGCCCCGCCAGCAGGCTGGCGAAGGCGTCTTCGCCCACCGCCTCGATGGTCGGCCATTCGCGGCCGCACAGGCGCACGGCGTCCGCCCCATCCGGCGCGCGATAGGCGTAGAGCTCCAGCCGGTCACCCGAGATCAGTTCAAGGTCGGCGCGGCGCGGGCTGGGCCCCTGGATATCGCGGCTGCAAACGCCCACGGTAATCACCTTGGCGACCTTCGGCATCCGCGCCGCCCAACCGACCCAGGAGCCGCAGTGGACGCCGTTTTCGAACCGCACCCAGTCCGGATGGTTGTCGAAGTGCAGCACCGTCACCGCAGGCGCGTCCGACGCCTCCAGGGCGCGCTCCAGCAGCAGCGGGCTCACGTGGTGGAAGTCGCCCGAGCCGGTCATCACCAGGGCCGCGCCGTCGGCGGCCGGCAGCGCCTCGCGCAACCGCGCCCGCAGGCCGTCGATCGCCTTGGGTCGGCTCCACAGCCGCAGCGCCGGGCCCAGGTCACGCGCCTCCACGGCCCGCCCGCCGGCCGCCGCCACACGCCCCGCGAGCGCGTCCTGTCCGATCAGCGCCGTGTCGAGATGGAGGAGCGCCGCCCGCATCGCCCCTTCGCCGGTCAGGCCTGCACGCAGCGGCGCAGCAGGGCGTCGAGCAGCTTCAGCGCCAGGTCGATCTCCTCGTGGGTGATGTCCAGCGAGGGCGCGAGCGTGATGACATTCTTGTAGTAGCCGCCGACATTGAGGATCAGGCCCATCTTCTGGCCGTCCACGTCGAGTTCGCCCCGCAGGCCCTCGGCCACCATCCGGTCCATCAGCGCGCGATCCGGCGTGAAGCCGTCCGCCTCGCAGAGCTCGCAGCGCAGGGCCAGGCCCAGGCCGTCCACGTCACCGATCTGCGGCCAGCGCTTCTGCAGGTCCTGCAGCCCCTCCAGGAAGTAGGCGCCTTTCTCCGGCACGCTGCGCTCATAGCCCGCGTCCATGGCCATTCGCAGGGTCTCCAGCGCGATGGAGGTGCCGAGCGGATTGGCGTTGAAGGTCGAGTGCGTGGAGCCCGGCGGGAAGACGGTCGGGTTGATGAACTCTTCCTTGGCCCAGATGCCGGAGAGCGGGTTCAGGCCGTTGGTCACCGACTTGCCGAAGATCATCACGTCCGGCGTGACGCCGAAGTGCTCGATCGCCCACAGCTTGCCGGTCCGGTACATGCCCATCTGGACCTCGTCGACCACCAGCATGACGCCGTATTGGTCGAGCACCTTCTTGAGGTCCTTGAAGAAGTTCTTGGGCGGGATGACATAGCCGCCCGTCCCCTGCACCGGCTCGACGTAGAAGGCGGCGAACTCGCTCTGCTCAGCCTTCACGTCATAGACGGCGTGGAAGTCGCTTTCGAACAGGCGGGCGAAATCGGCGACGATCTTCTCCCCGTACTCTTCCTTGCTCATGCCCTTGGGGCCACGGAAGGCATAGGGGAATTCCACGAAATGGGCCGTGTCGCTGAAGTGGCCGAAGCGGCGGCGATAGCGGTAGGACGACGTCACCGTGGACGCGCCCAGGGTGCGGCCGTGATAGCCGCCCTGGAAGGCGAACATCCGGGTCCGGCCGCCGGCGGCGTTGCGCACCAGCTTCAGGGAATCGTCGACCGCCTGGGCGCCGCCGACGTTGAAATGCACCCGGCCCTTGGCTCCGAACCTGGCCTCCGCGTCGCGGGCGATCAGGGCGGCCAGCTCCACCTTTTCGCGATGCAGGTGCGACGAGGCGACCTGCGGCAGGCGGTCGAGCTGGCGGTGCATGGCCGCCACCAGGCGTGGGTTGCGGTAGCCGAAGTTGGCCGTCGAATACCACATCTGCAGGTCCAGATAGGGCCGGCCCTGGGCGTCGAACATGTAGCTGCCGTCACAGCTCTCGAAGAACTTCGGCTGGTCTACGTAATGGACCGTGTCGCCCCACGAGCAATACTGGGCGTCGAGCTCTCGCAACTCGGCTTCGCTCAGGGGGGCGGCGGCGTCGTACATGCAGGAAACTCCAAAGGAACTCTGTTCAGAGTCAGGCCTTGGCCGTCTCGCCTAGCATGGTGGGGCGCGCGCCCACCAGCATGGCCAGCCTACGCCTAACATCATGGAAGGTGTCGAAGGGATAGTAGCTGCGACCCTGGGCCGCGCAGTGCTCGGCCAGCGCGCCCTTGGCGAACAGGATGTCGGCGCGCCCCGAGACGCAGAAATCCGAACGGCCGTCGCCCACATAGACCATCGGCGCCTCGCCCGCGGAGACCGCGCACTTGCACACGCCGGAGCCCGCCGCGCAGCCCGCCTCGCGCCAGGGCAGTTCGAGGCGCCACGCGCCCGGCTCGCCCGCCAGACGGTTGGCGGTGGCGGTCAGCTGGTCCAGGCCGTGGCGGGTGAGGATGCGGTCGATGAAGCGGTCGACGCCGTCGCTCACGATGCCGATCGGGAAGCCGTTGGCCTCGCACCAGGCGACGAACGCCGGGAAGCCGGGATCGAGCTGCACGCTGTCCAGCACCGCGTCGAGTTCGGCCTGCGAGCCGCCCACCAGGGCGATCTGGCCGGTCATGCAGTCCGCGCCGGAGAGCTTGCCGGCCAGCCAGGCGTCCTGCAGCGCCGCCCACTTGCGGTCGGCCAGGCGCTCCAGCACCAGGTCGGTCGTGTCCTGGCGCGTGATCGTGCCGTCGAAATCGCAGATGATGCGCATACGTTCCCGCGGCTCAAGAAAGCCGGCCCGCCCCGTCGAATAATGACGCCATAAGCGCCGCCCCACCTCAGAAGCGATTTATCTAGGCATTCAGTCCAGCCACCGATAGCCCACCGCGGCCCAGCCGAGGATGAGGGGTGGCGTCGCAGGCGCCGCGACTCAGCTAGGCTTCTCCCCGTTCGCCGCGCGGTTGCGGCCGCCGGAAAGCACAGCCTTGGGGGACTCGCGCGTGACCGAAAGTTCTGTTTTTGTTCTTGGCCTGACGTCCTCAGGGAGAGCGGACATGGCCGACGGCGCGATCCACCCGGTTCACGATTCCTGGTTCACCGGTCCGCGGCTCGATCAGGCGCTCGCGGCGCGCTCCAGTCTCTGGGCGATCTGCGGCTGCGGGCGCGAGGCGGCGATCGACCCGAAGCCGTGGGTCGGCCAGGGCCTGGCCCGCCAGGCGGTGGCCAACCTGGAGACCCGGCTGCGCTGCGTCTGCGGCGCGCGCCGCGCCCACCTGGAGATCCGCGGCCTGTCCGAGGCGCCGGGCGGCCAGACCGGCGGCATCTTCGCCTTCCGGTGAACGCGGGCCCCTAAGCCGGCGCCTTGGCCTCGGTGAACATCGGGGAGGAATTGAAGATCGCCTGCTCCTCCTCGGTCATGTCCACCGGCGTGTCGGCGAACAGCGGGGTCGAAAGATAGCGCTCGCCGGTGTCGGGCAGCATGGCCAGGATGGTCGAACCCTTGGGCGCCTCGGCGGCGACCTTCAGCGCGCCGGCGAAGGTGGCGCCGGAGGTGATGCCGCAGAACACGCCTTCCTGCTTGGCCAGCGCCTGACTCTGCGCCATGGCCTCGGGGCCGGCGACCTGCACCACCTGGTCGAACAGGTGAGCGTCGACCGCGTCGCCGGTCAGCTTGGGGATGAAGTCCGGCGTCCAGCCCTGCATCGGGTGCGGCTTCCAGGCCGGATGGCCGGCGGCGGGCGTGCCGTCGGGATGGCGCGCCTGGGCCTCGCCCGACGAGATCAGCGCCGCGTCGGTCGGCTCGCAGACCACGATCTTGGTCTTCGGGCTCTTCTCGCGCAGCACCCGCGCCACGCCCTTCAGGGTGCCGCCGGTGCCATAGCCCGTGACCCAGTAGTCCAGCTCGCCGTTCGGGAAATCCGCCAGGATCTCCTCTGCCGTCGTCTTCGAGTGGTAGTCGGGGTTGGCCTCGTTCTCGAACTGCCGCGTCATGAACCAGCCGTGGGTCTTGGCCAGCTCGATGGTCTTGTCGATCATGCCGACGGCGCGCAGGGCCGAGGGCGTCAACACCACCTTGGCGCCCAGGAAACGCATCAGCCGGCGCCGCTCGATGGAGAAGCTCTCGGCCATGGTGACCACCAGCGGATAGCCCTTGGCCGCGCAGACCATGGCCAGGCCGATGCCAGTGTTGCCGCTGGTGGCCTCGATCACCGTCTGGCCGGGCTTCAGCTCGCCGGATCTCTCCGCCGCCTCGATGACGCCCAGCGCCAGGCGATCCTTCACCGAGCCCAGCGGATTGAACGCCTCGACCTTGACGTAGAGGTTCACGCCGGGCGGCGCGAGGCGGTTGATCCGCACCGCCGGCGTATTGCCCACCGCGCCCAGGATGCTGTCGAACTTGGCCATCGCAAATCCCCTTCAAGACCGGGCGCGACTGAAATCCCCGCGCTCGGCGGAGTCAAATGAACCTGGTCCTTGAGGCCGCGAGAACTTCGGGCCAAGCTTGCAGCGGACCTCAAAGGGGGCAAGGCCATGACATTGAAGGTGATCGGGGCCGGCTTCGGCCGGACGGGGACGCTGTCCCTCAAGCTGGCGCTGGAGATGCTGGGCGTCGGCCCCTGCTACCACATGATGGAGGTGTTCAAGAATCCGCTGGCGTTCGACTGGTGGTACGAGGCGGCCCAGGACCCCGCCCATGCCGACTGGGGCAAGATCTTCGCCGGCTACAATTCCACCGTCGATTGGCCCAACGCCACCTACTACAAGGAACTGGCCGACGCCTATCCGGACGCCAAGGTGATCCTTACCGAGCGCGACCCGGACTCGTGGTTCGAGAGCACTCAGGCGACGATCTTCAAGAACCCCTACGAAGGCGACGTCGGGTTCCCGCGGATGGTGCGCAAGGTGGTCGGCGAGCTGTTCGATCAGCACCTGCATGACCGCGACCACTGCATCGCGGTCTACAAGGCCCATAACCAGAAGGTCCGTGAGACCATCGCGGCCGAACGGCTGCTGGTCTACCACGTGGCTGACGGCTGGGCGCCGCTGTGCGCCTTCCTGGGCGTGCCGGTTCCCTCGGAGCCGCCGCCCAAGGTCAACTCGCGTGAGGAGTTCGCCTCCAGGGTCGCCGCCAGCGGCCCGCCGCACCTACAGGAAAACGAACCGGCTTAGCGTGCCCGGGGCGGCTCAGTCGTCGAGCGGTGAAGCGTCGCCGCTGGCGCCGGGCTGGATCTGGCCGAGGTCGACGCCGGTGTCGAGGCCGCGCCCCGGGGTCTCGCGCCCTAGCTTGGCCTTGTTCACGTCCGCGCCCTGCTGCGGCGGGCGCGGCGCACGTGGGCGTTCCCCGGACTTCGGGTCGGTGTGGTCTTGCGGATGGCCGGTCATGCTGTCCTCCGTCTGAGGCAGGAAGAACAAGGCCGCGCGACGCTCCGTTCCCCGCACAACGCAAAAGACGCAAGGCTCCGAAAGGAAAACGGCTCCCCCGCGCGGGGCGAGGGAGCCGTGAAACGACACCGGAAGACCGGGGGGTATGTTGGCCCTCGGCGTCGATTGTTCGCTGCGGGCAGGCTCGGGGGGAGGAGAAGTCCGCTCGCCGCACGACGCCAATCTGGCGGGGGTCCGCGGCGCGAGTTGGGCCGCTTCGTATCGTTTGTGTCTCGAAACGGCGGTGAATTGGCGGCATAGCGAAACAAGTCGCGACAGGAGACCCCGATGGCCGAAGCCCGCGTGGTGAGCGCCGACGATCCCGGCAAGGGCGGGCTGCAGATGATGCTGGCCGCCGGGCCGGCCCGCATCGTCGCCGACCAGCCGCTGGAGGCCGGCGGCCTCGACCTCGGCCCGACCCCGCATGAACTGGTCTCCGCGGGCCTGGCCGCCTGCGCGACCCAGACCCTGCGCCTCTACGCCAACCTGAAGGGCTGGCCGCTGGGCCATGTGCACGTCGCCGTCGCCCACCGCAAGGATGAGGCGCAAAGCCCGCCCGACGCCTTCGAAGTGACCGTCAGGCTGCAGGGTCCCCTGTCGCCGGAACAGACCGAGCGGCTGCTGCAGATCGCCGACCACTGCCCGGTCCACCGCATGCTGGCGGCCGGCGCGCGGGTGACCACAGCGGTGGGCTGAAGCCAGGCGGAGGCCGGCAGTGTCGTTTCCCGCCGCCAGGGAGTAGGCTGCGCCGCGTCCGCAGTGGCAGGAGGCGCCGATGATCACCCTCACCGTCAACGGCCAGCGCCATGAGCTGGATGTGGAAGATGACGCCCCGCTGCTCTGGGTGCTGCGCGATGAGCTCGGGCTCACCGGCACGAAGTTCGGCTGCGGAATCGCCCAGTGCGGCGCCTGCACCGTCCACCTGAACGGCAAGGCCCAGCGCACCTGCATCCTGCCATCGAAGGCCGCTGAAGGCGCGCAGATCGTCACCATCGAGGCCCTGTCGAGCGATGGCCGCCATCCGGTGCAGCAGGCCTGGCTGGAGGAGGACGTGCCCCAGTGCGGCTACTGCCAGTCCGGCCAGATCATGGCCGCCGCCGCCTTCCTGAAGGCCCATCCCCGGCCGACGGACGCGGATATCGACGCCGGCCTCACCAACCTGTGCCGCTGTGGGACCTATCCGCGGATCCGCAAGGCCGTCCATCGCGCCGCGGACATCGCGGCCAAGGTGAAGGTGTGAGGCCATGAACGACATCGCCTTCAACCCGAAACTTTCCCGCCGCGCCGCAATCTTCTGCGGCCTCTCCGCCGCCGGCGGCCTGGCGATCGGCGTCCCCGCCGGCGCGGCCGAACGGGGCCTGCGCAAGGTCTCCTGGGCCGACGGCCAAGATTTGAAGCCCGAGATGACCGCCTTCCTGGTCATCGACCCTGACAGCAGCGTCACCATCCGCCTGCCGCATCAGGAGATGGGCCAGGGCACTTCCACGGCGCTGGCCATGATGGTCGCCGAGGAGCTGAACTGCGACTGGGGCAAGGTGCGGGTGGAATACGCCTCGGCCAACCGCAACATCCGGGCCGGCGGCAGGCTCTACGGCGGCATGCAGACGGTGGGCAGCTCGGGCGTGCGGACCTCGGTTTCGATGATGCAGCAGGCCGGCGCGAGCGCGCGCGAACGCCTGCGCATCGCCGCCGCCCAGCGCTGGAAGGTCGACCCGGCCGACTGCAGCGTCGCCCCCGGCAAGTGCCTGCACAAGGCGTCCAACCGCAGCCTCACCTACGGCGAACTCGCGCCGGAGGCAGCCAAGGTCGTCCTGGCCTCCGAACCCGTGATCAAGACGCCGGACCAGTACCGCCTGCTCGGCAAGTGGACGCCCAGGCTCGACACCGCGCCCAAGCTGGACGGCTCGGCCCAGTTCGGGCTCGACGCGAAAGTCCCCGGGATGGTCTACGCCGACGTGCTGTCCTGCCCCGAGTTCGGCGGCAAGCTGGTCTCGGTCGACGAGACCCCGATCCAGGGCCGCCGCGGCGTGCTGAAGGTGGTCAAGACCGACGACGCCGTCATCGTGGTCGCCGACCGCTACTGGCGCGCCCGCTCGGCCCTGAATCTCCTGAAACCGGTCTGGGCTTCCGGCGGTGCGTCGACCGTGGACAGCGCCCAGCTCGACAAGGCCTATCGCGACGCGCTCGACGGCCCGCTGGTCACCGCCAAGAACGTGGGCGACGCCCCGGCCGCCGTGGCCCAGGCGAAGTCCGGCGGCGGCAAGGTGGTCGAGGCGCTCTATGAAGCGCCCTACCTGGCGCACGCGCCCATGGAGCCGATGAACTGCACCGTCCAGCTCGCGCCCGACCGGGTAGACGTCTGGATCGGCACCCAGTCGCCCATGGCGGTGCTGCGCCTGGCGGCCCATGAGGCCGGCGTCGCGCCCGAGGCCGTCTATGTCCACAACCACTTCGTGGGCGGCGGCTTCGGGCGGCGCACCCAGCATGACGAGCTGGTCCACGCCATCGCCGCGGCCAAGGCGGTGGGCAAGCCGGTGAAGCTGATCTGGCGGCGCGAGCAGGATATCCGCCGCGACCGCTACCGCCCGCAGGCCGCCGTGCGCTTCAGGGCCGTGATGGGCCCGGACGGCGCGCCCACCGCCATCGCCAGCCAGGTCGCGGTCGGCTCCCTGCTGCGCTCCCTGGGCGCCAGTAAGGTGGAGAACGGGCTGGAGCCCATGGCCGTGGAGGTGATCGCCACCCACGCCTACAAGATCCCCAACAACCGCGTGGACGTGGTGCTGAAGAACGCCCACGTGCCGGTGATGTTCTGGCGCAGCGTCGGGGCCTCGCAGAACACCTATTTCCTGGAAAGCTTCATCGACGAGCTGGCGCACGAGGCGGGCGCCGACCCCTACGAGTTCCGCCGCAAGCTGGCGGCCGACCGGCCCGACTATGTGGCCGTGCTGGACAAGGTGGCCAAGGAGAGCGGCTGGGGAACCCCGCTGCCCAAGGGGCGCGGTCGCGGCATCGCGGTGGTCGACACCTATGGCACCGTCACCGCCCAGGTGATCGAGGTCAGCGTCAGCCAGGCCGGCAAGCTGAAGGTGGAGCGGGTGGTCGCCGCCGTGGACTGCTACCACGCGGCCAATCCCAACACGATCGCCCAGCAGATCGAGGGCGGCATCGTCTATGGCCTGACCGCCGCCATCTATGGCGAGATCACCATCAAGGACGGCGCGCCGGTGCAGGGCAACTTCAACGACTATCCGCTGATGACCCTGGCCGAGACCCCGCCGATGGAGACGCATCTGGTGCTGACGCCCAGCAAGGCCTGGGGCGGGATCGGTGAGCCTTCGGTGGCGCCGAGCGCGCCGGCGCTGGCCAATGCGGTCTTCGCCGCCACCGGCAAGCGGGTGCGCAAACTGCCGCTGAAGCACGCCGACCTGAGCTGGGCCTAGGGCTCGGACCCGCCGCGCGGCCGTTTCGGGACCGCGCGGTCGAGTTCGCAGTTCAGCTCGGCGCCCAGCAGGATCACGGTCAGCGACAGCCAGATCCAGGTCATGAAGCCGGCGAGCGCGCCCAGCGAGCCGTAGGTCCGGTCATAGGTCCCGAACCGGCCGACGTAGAGCGAGAAGACGAAGGACATGGCCGCCCAGGCAAGGGCCGCGAACACACCGCCGGGTGTGATCCAGCGGAACCTCGGGCCCCGGAGCGCCGGCGCGAGGCGATAGAGCAAAGAAATCGCGATGGCGCTGGTCACGATCATCGCCGGCCACCGCAACCAGCTCGCCGCCACCCAGCCGCCCAGGCCCACATCGGCCAGCACCTGCGGCGCCGCCGAGATGATCAGCATGGCGGCGATGACCAGCAGGATGGCGCCCAGGGTGAACCCCAGGCTCACCAGGTTGACCATCAGGAAGCCCCGGCTTTCGCGAACCTCGAAGGCCACGTTGAGGCCGCCGATCACCGCCTTCATGCCGGCATTGCTGCTGAGCAGCGACAAGGCGAGGCTGACCGCGAAGGTGAGGCCCAGGCTGGCGGGCGGCGCGGCGGCCAGCCGGGTCATCTGGTCGCCCAGCACGCTCACGCCGCCGGCCGGCAGCACGCCGGAAAGCGCCGCCACCTGCCGCTGCGCGCCGGCCACATCGGCCACCAGGCCATAGAGCGAGACGAACACCCCGAGCGCCGGGAACAGCGCCAGGAGCGCGTAGAAGGCCGCCCCCGCCGCCACCGCCGGGATACGATCCTCGTTGAATTCGCCGAGCGCGCGCCTGGCGATCGCCAGCGGGCTGCGGTCCGGCGCCGCCACGGGGGCCCGCGCCGGGTGTGGCGGGAACAGCCGCTCGAGGAAGACCGTGCTCAAGCCCAGGAACAGGCCAAGGCCAAGCGCCGTGGTCCGGTCGAAAAGGATCGGCGACGGCGGGTCGCCGCCGGCGGGTTCCGCGCCCCTGCGCCGGCCCCATGGCATGGTCTGTTCAGCCTCCCAGGTCTGGTCACGCTGCAACCCGCGCGACGGGCCAACTGTTCCTTGACGCCGCGCGAGCCCCGGCGGAGACCAGGGCCATGGCGGCGACGGTCCTGCTGGTGATGGGCGTGGCGGGGGCCGGCAAGTCCACCCTGGGCGCGGCGCTGGCCGAACGCCTGGGCTGGGCCTTCCTGGAGGCCGACGACCTGCATCCGCCGGCCAATGTCGAAAAGATGCGCGCCGGCGTCCCGCTGGACGACGCGGACCGCGCGCCCTGGCTGGCCGCCGTGGGCCGGTTCATCGATGGCTGGGCGGTCGAGGGGCGGCCCGGCGTCGTCGCCTGCTCGGCGCTGAAGCGCGCCTATCGCGACACCTTGCGGGCCGCCCACCCGCACCTGCGGCTGGTCTATGTGGCGACGGACGAGACCCTGGCGCACATCCGGGTCGGTCGGCGCGCCGATCACTACTATCCAGCCAGCCTGGTCCCCAGCCAGTTCGCCGCCCTGGAGCCGCCCGCGGCTGACGAGGATGCGATCACGGTTGATGCGGCGCAGCCGACCGAAGCGCAGGTCGTCGCCACGCTGGCCGCGCTCTAGGCTTCCAGGGCCTCGACCGTCCGACGGCCTTCGCGATAGGCGCGCGGGCTGACGCCGAACGCCTGGCCGAAGGCGGTGGTCATGTGGCCGTGACTGGAAAAGCCGGTCTGGGCCGCGACCAGCGCCAGGTCGTCCGCGCCGGCGTCCAGCCGCAATCGCACCGCGTCCAGTCGCCGCGCCAGGATGAAATTGTGCGGGCTCTCGCCGGTCTCGGCGTGGAAGGCGCGGGTGAAATAGCCGCGGCTGAGGCCCGCGACGGCGGCCAGCTCGTTCACCGTGATCCGTTCGGCCAGACGGCTGTCGATGTGCTCGCGCACCCGACGCAGGTTGAACGCGGTCAGGCTTGGGCGTGGCTGGCTCGCCGTCGGCAGGGCTGGTTGGGCGGCGCCGCGGACCATCAACGCGCGGACGATCAGGCTGTCGGCCAGCTGCTCCAGATAGGCCATGGCCGCTTCGCCCTCGTTCAGCAGCACGCGGCGGATTTCATGGGCCAGCGCCCTGACCCCGGCGTCGATGGTCTTCTGCCCGCGCTCCTGATGCGGCAGGCCGGCGGCGGCGGGACAGTTGAACGCCACCGCCAGGGTCTCCACCGGCTCCGCGCTCTCCAACGTCACCGGCGCGCCGGGCGTCAGCAGGGAGAAGGCCCCCCGCGGAAATCGCTCGCCGGTCGCGCGCGACCGCGCCGGTGTGAACAGGAAGACCACCATCGGGCGGCGGCCGTCATAGTCCATCCGGAAGGGGCCCAGCGCCTGGTGACGGATCCACAGGCGCTTCAGATCGACCAGGGTCACCGCGACGCCGCCGCTGTCGGCGCTGGCGAAAGGGTCATGCGGCCGGGCCGAGGCGAACGGCGGGGCCAGGGATACGATTGGGGAAGACGAGGTCACACGCCCCTCATTGCAGCGACTGGGACCTTAGGTAGGCGCGCGTCGCGCCGGGACAACCGCTGATCGCGTCACACGGCTGGAAACCGCATCACACCGCTGGAAGCGCGGCCGCACCGTCGCCCCGATCTGGGCTCGGCAAGCCTCATCAAGGGGCAGGAGTCCAAGAACATGAAGTCTCTCATCCTCGTCGCGGCGTCCGCGGCCGCGCTTCTCGCCGTCCCCGCCGCCGCTTCGGCGGCCCCTTCCGGATCGTCCGACGACAACGGCTGGTACGTGCGCGGCGACGCCGGCGCGACCTTCTCCGGCCGCATCGACGGGACCAACGGCCCGCGCAGCGACAGTGGCTGGGCCATCGACGCCGGCGTCGGCAAGAGCCTGGGCAATGGTTGGCGCGCCGAGGGCCAGATCCTCTACCTGGACAACAGCGGCAAGTCGGGCTTCGGCGACACCAAGGTCACCGCCGGTCTCGCCAGTGTCTATTACGACTTTCTGCCGGACAGCCAGTGGCGGCCGTTCCTGGGCGCCGGCATCGGCGTCGCCCAGGTGAAGGAAGACGGCGGCCCGGCCGCCGCCCCACATGGCGACAAGACCACCTTCGCCTATCAGGTGGGCGGCGGGATCGCCCATCCCTTCAACGACCAGCTCACCGGTGAGATCGCCTACCGCTACCTGGGCGCGCCCGATGTGAAGTTCGGCGGCGCGGGGGCGCGGGTGAACGGCGACTTCGGCGCGTCCCTGGTCACCGTGGGCCTGCGCTACAAGTTCGGCGGCTGAGGCCGTCGTCCGGGTCCCGCGCGGCGCATCTCCCCCAGCCCAACGCCGCGCGGGGCCCCTCTCTTCCTCCATAGGGTTTCCGATGCCGCTCTATCGCCTGCTGTCGCTCGCCTACACCACGGGATGCGTGGTCTTCATCGGCCTCATCCTGCTGTCATCACTGAGCATGCTCACCGCCTGCGCCCCGCGCAGCGGCCTGTTCGCCGAAGGGCGCGCGCCATCCCCCGCCGCGCCCAACGTGGCGGTCCTGCAGAGCGATGTTCTGGTGATCGACGGCCAGGCGGTGCATCTGGCGGACGCGGTGACCCCGCAACCCTCGCCCGACGCCCACTGCCCGGCCGAGGCCCTGGCCGCCCGCCAGGTCGCCCTGCGGCTGAAGACCCTGGTCACCGGCGTGCGCACCGCCGCCATCACCCCGGCCGGCGGCAAGGACAGCTACAATCGCCCCTTCGCCCACGTGCTGCTGGACGGCGCCGATCCGGCCCACGAGCTGGTCGAGGACGGCCTGGCGGTGCGCCCGGGCGGCCGCGCGTTCAACTGGTGCGGCCCGATCTCCGCCGGCTTCCCGCGCGCCGAGCACATCGCAGTGCTGTCGTTCTCGGGAACCTGAGGACGGCCGGGCCTCAGGCCTCCAGCTCGATGTCCCAGTAGAGGTAGTCGAGCCAGCTTTCGTGCAGGTGGTGCGGCGGGAACCTGCGGCCGTGCTGCTGCAGTTCGTGGGCCGTGGGCCGGCGCGGCGTGTGCAGCGGATGCATGTGCGCCTCGCGCGGCGTGCGCCCGCCCTTGTTCAGGTTGCAGCGCGCGCAGGCGGTGACGATGTTCTCCCAGGTCGTGCGGCCGCCCCGCGAGCGCGGGATCACATGATCGAAGGTCAGCTCCTCGCTCGCGGTGCAATACTGGCAGGTGAAGGCGTCGCGCAGGAACAGGTTGAACCGGGTGAAGGCCGGCGGCCGGTCCTGGGTCACGTACTGCTTCAGCGAGACCACGCTCGGCAGCTTCATGGCGAAGGACGGCGAGTGGACTTCCTGGTCGTAGGTGGAGACCACGTCCACGCGGTCGAGGAAGACCGCCTTGATCACGTCCTGCCAAGGCCAGAGCGACAGGGGATAATAGGAGAGCGGCCGGAAATCGGCGTTGAGCACCAGGGCAGGCCAGCCGGACGGCGGGCGGCTAAGCACCTGCATGGCGGGCCTCCATCTGTTCGGAGGCGGGGTGGCGCGGGGCGCCTAGGAAGAACGCGGATGAACTGAAGACAAGAACCCCTATTCGCTGCGCATCCGGCGGCGACGGGCCCAAGGTCTTCACACTCAGGAAGCTCAGGCTGTCCCGCTGTAGGGACCCTTATAAGAAAGATTCGGAGACATCTCCATGACGGAGAGTCTGACGGCCGCTTGAGGGCCGGAGCCTCGCCGCGAGCCACATCTGGGTGGGGCGGCGAGGCCTATCGGCATCCCACGCTCAGGCCGCGACGAAGGCGGTGGCGCCGGCCAGGGAGAGGCTGAGGACCAGGATCGCCACGGAGACGAAGCTGTCCAGGAAGCGGATGTTCTGGATCGACATGATCAGTTCCTTTTTCGTTGTTCGGCCCCGGATCGGGCGCCGATGTCCATCTGGACGATGCTTAGATAGCACTAATCTGAACATTGCCTAGATGACTAATTGTGCAGTGCAGCTATGCAAAAATGCATGCATCCGCCGGGCCGGTCTGTGGCGACGAAAAAGGGCCCCCGGTCGGGGGCCCTTCTCCGCTTCGGCATCTGGTCGGGGAGATTAGACGCCGGCGACGTTCGCGAAGGCCGCGGCGAGAGAGACACCCATCGCCATGAGGGCGGCCGGGGCGACCCGGTCGAAGAAGCGAGCGAAAAACATGACACACACCTTTGAGTTGGTCCGTATCCCCACGGACAATTTGTTATCTTAATGATGCTAAGATAGCATCAATCTAAGCGCTGTCAAGATATCTTTACGGCGCCAAGATTGCCCTGTAAGGTAGGAAGCGATGAGCAATACTCAAGCTGCCGAGTCCCGGCCCTATCACCACGGCGACCTGCGCCGCGCCCTGATCGACGCCGCGACCCGCCTGCTGGAGACCGAAGGCCCCAGCGCCCTTTCGCTCCGCGCCGTGGCCCGTGAGGCCGGGGTCAGCCCCGCGGCGCCCTACCACCACTTCAAGGACAAGAGCGAACTGCTGGACGCCGTGGCCGCCGAAGGCTGGACCATGCTGGACGCGGCCATCGCCAAGGCCCGCGCCGAGGCCGCCAACCCCGCCGAAGCCCTGGACGAAATCGGCGTGGCCTATGTCTGCTTCGCCCGCAAGAACCCGGCCATCTACCGGGTGATGTACGACACCGCCCGCGACAAGGAAGCCTTCCCCGTCGACATGGAGGGCGTCGAGGACAGCGCCTATTGCAAGGTGCGCGACACCTTCATCGACGCCGGCGCCAACCCCGAGGACGCGCAGGAGCTGGAGCTGGCCACCACCGCCGCCTGGTGCTCCGCCCACGGCCTGGCCGAGATGGCCAACTTCAAACAGTTCGAGCACCTGAAGGACGCCCTGGGCGGCGAGGTCGCCTTCTTCCGCGCCGTCTTCAAGCGCCTGGGACTGGCCGCCTCGCTCCGCGAGGACTAGACCCGCCGGGTGACCGGCCCGGCCCCCACGACACGTCTCACCCGCTTCGCGCCGTCGCCCACCGGCTACCTGCACCGGGGCCACGCCTTCTCCGCGCTCACCGCCTTCGAAGCCGCCCGAGCGGCCGGCGGCCGCTTCCTGCTGCGCATCGAGGACATCGACCGCACCCGCTGCCGGCCCGAATATGAGGCCGCGATCTTCGAGGACCTGGCCTGGCTGGGCCTGACCTGGGAAGAGCCGGTCCGCCGCCAATCCGACCACATGGCCGACTATGGCGCGGCGCTGCGCGAGCTTTCCGAGCGCGGCCTGACCTACCGCTGCTTCCGCACCCGCCGCGAGATCGCCGAGGCCATCGAATCGGCTCCGCACGGCGCCATGGAAGCCTTCCGCGGCCAGCGCCTGCCGCCCGCGGAGGAAGAACGCCGCGTGGCGGCGGGCGAGCCCTACGCCTGGCGCCTGTCGCTCGACGCCGCCCGGCGCGCCCTTGAAAACCGGGAATCCGGCGGTTTCGAGAGCCTGACCTTCACCGAGGACGGCGAAGGGCCCGCCGGCGAGCACGGCCTGATCCAGGCCCGGCCGGAACTCGGCGGCGACGTCGTCCTCGCGCGCAAGGACGTGGGCGTGGCCTATCACCTCGCCGTCGTCGTGGATGACGCGCTGCAAGGGATCACCCAGGTGGTCCGCGGCCAGGACCTGTTCGAGGCCACCCACGTCCAGCGCCTGTTGCAGGCGCTCCTGGCTTTGCCGACGCCGGTCTATCGGCACCACCGGCTGCTCGTCGGAGCCGACGGCAAGCGCTTTGCGAAACGCGACCGCGCCGAGACGCTGCGCGAACTGCGCGGCTCGGGTATGACGGCTCAGACGTTGCGTGCGGAGTTGGGCTTTGGCTGAGGGGGCGATCGGACATCCAGCCCAGCGGGGACGCTGGGCGGCCGTGGCGGTGCTGGTGTTCGGAGCCTGCGTCATCGGCTTCTCCGGCATCCTGGTGCGCCTGACCGGCACCGGACCGGCCGCCGCCGGCGTCTGGCGGCTGGGCGCGGCGCTGCCGCTGCTGGCGATCATGGCGCGCACCACCACAGGCGGGGTCGGGCGGCCCAAGCGCATCCTGCTGATCGCTGGGCTGATGTTCGCCCTCGACCTCGGCTTCTGGCACTACGGGATCAAATACACCTCGGTGGGCGCCTCGACGGTGCTGTCGAACCTGACGCCGGTGGTGGTGACCGCCTTCGCCTGGATCTTCCTGAAGCAGCGGCCACGGATGCTGTTCCTGGCGGCCATGGCCGTCGCGGTGGCCGGCGCCTGGATGATGGGCATCGGCCGCGGCGCCGGCACGCCGGTGCTGAACGCGCCGCTGGGCGATGCGCTCTCGCTCACCACCGCCTTCTGGTACGCCCTCTACTTCCTGACCATCAGCGAGGCGCGGAAGACCGAGTCGACCAACCGGCTGATGTTCTGGTCCAGCGCCACCGGCGCGCCGCTGCTGCTGATCACCGCCCTGGCCTTGCACGAACAGATCCTGCCGACGACCACGGCCGGCCTTGCCGCCTGCATCGGCCTGGGCCTGGTGCACATCGGCGGTCAGGGCTCCATCGCCTGGGCCATGGGCCGGCTGCCGACCTCGCTGGCCTCGGTGGTGGTGCTGGTGCAGCCGGTGGTGGCGACCTACGCGGGCTTCCTGTTGTTCGGCGAGGCGCTAGGCCCATTGCAGACCGCCGGCGCCGTCGTGGCGCTGGCCGGCGTGGTTCTGGCGCAGTGGGCCTCGCGGCCCGGGCCGGTGCGCGCCGCCGCCGAAAGCCCGACCTAGCCCGGATACCGGACCTAGCTCGGAGCCTTGAAGGTCCCCACCACCTCGCCCTTGGCGATCACATGCCCTTTCGCCACCGCCAGCACGGTGTCGCGATCCGCGCCACCCGGGACGTTCAGCATGGTGTCGAGCGCCAGCACCTGGAAGTGGTAGTGGTGCGCCGGGTCCTTCACCGGCGGATGCGGGCCGGTGTAGCCCGAGGTCTTGTGGCTGTTGGTCCCCTCCACGCCGGCTTTCACGCCTTCGCCCAGCGACGTCACGCCGGGCGGGATGTTCCAGTCCACCCAGTGCGACACGGGCTCGGGGCCGGGGCCGTCGGGGTCGTCGGTCAGCACGGCGTAGGACTTGGCCTTGGGCGCGGCGCTCCAGGAGAGTTGCGGCGAGACGCTGTCGCCATAGCCGCTGTATTTCCGCGGGATCGGCTGGCCCGGCCTGAAGGTCGAAGACGTGACCGTGAGCTTGCCGTCGGTCTGGGTTTCCGGCCGGTCGACCGAGACCTTGCCGCCGGCCAGGGCGGGCGTGGCGACAAGAGCCGCGGCGGCGGCGATGAGCAGCGACTTCATGGCGAGTCTCCTCTTGCGGAGAACCCATGGACCGGCCTCAGGTTGCCGCAGGCGTCAGTGGAAGCCCCATCCCAGCCGCGCGCGCTCGATCCCGGCCAGCTTGGCCTGGAAGGCCGACCAGTCGTCCTGCTCCGCGATCGGCGCCCAGAGCGCCTCGATCTGGTCGTAGAGCAGCTCCTCCGGCTCGGGTCCGGCGAAGTAGGGATCGGCGAGGCGCTCCGGCCGCTCGGCGGTGAAACCCTGCAGCCGTTCGCGGAACTCGGCGAACCCGGCGCCGGCATAGACATCGCCGCGCGGGCCGCCCATCGCGCGGGCCGCCTCGCCGCAGAACCAGTCGAAGAAGAACGGCTCCCAGCGCAGCGCCTCGCCGCCTTCGGCGATGGCGCGGAAGGCGGCCTGCACCAGGCCCGCATCGTCTTCGCCGCCCCGCGCGGCCAGTCCCAGGCGCCGCAGCATGGCTTCGGTGAGCTCGGCCCGATAGGCGAAGGCGAAGCTGTTCAGCGCCGCGACCAGGCCCTCGGCGTCGCTCACCAGGCTGAGCGCGCCGGCCAGTTGCTGCAGGTTCCAGAACACCGCTTCCGGCTGGCGGCCGAAGGCGTAGAGGCCGGCGTGGTCGAAATAGGCGGCCGTGAAGTTCGGGTCGTTCTTCGGCAGGAACCGGTAGGGCCCGTAGTCGAAGCTCTCGCCGGTGATGTTCATGTTGTCGGTGTTGAGCACCCCATGCACGAAGCCGGCCGCCATCCAGGCCGCACAGAGCCGCGCGGTCTGCGCCACCGACACCTCGAACAGGGCGCGGGCGCGGTCATTGGCTCCCTCGATCTCGGGGAAATAGCGGGCGACCACGTGGTCCACGAGGGCGCTGATCCGATCCGGCTGCTCAAAGAAGGCGTGGCGCTGGAAGCTGCCGAAACGGATGTGGCTGTGGGAAAGCCGGACCAGCACCGCCGAGCGCGTCGGGCTGGGCTCGTCGCCGCGCTCCAGCCCCTCGCCGGTCTCGACCAGCGAGAACGAGCGCGAGGTCGGAACCCCCAGGGCCTCCAGCATGGCGGTCGCCAGCACCTCGCGCACCCCGCCTTTCAGCGTGAGGCGCCCGTCGCCGGAGCGCGACCAGGGCGTGCGGCCCGAGCCCTTGGTCCCGAGGTCCAGCAGCCGGTCGGTCCCCAGCTCGCGCATCTGGGCGAAAGTGAAGCCCCGGCCGTCGCCGAGCTCGGGGTTGTAAACCCGGAACTGGTGGCCGTGGTAGCGCTGGGCCAGCGGAGGATCGAGGTTGCCCGGCAGCGGCTCGAAGCGGCCGAAATGGGCGATCCATTCGGCGTCGGTCAGGGTGTCGAGGCCGACGCTCGCCGCCGCGCGGTCATTGCGAAATCGCAGGATGGTCTTCGGGAACGCCTCGGCCTGCACCGGATCGGCGAACTCCGGCCCCAGCTCGGCGTAGACCGGGTCGGGGCGGTAGGCGGGCGAGACCGGCATCAGCCGATCCGCACACCCATGGCGCCGTCCACGGGCAGGATGGCGCCGGAGATGAAGGCCGCCTCGTCGCTGGCCAGGAACAGGGCCGCGTAGGCGGTGTCCCAGCCGCCGCCCTGCTTGCCGCGCAGGGGCACCCGGGCGTTGCGTTCGGCGCGCACCTCGGCCACCGAGCGCCCCGTGGCCGAGGCGATGCCGCTCACCGCCATGGGCGTGTCCATGTAGCCCATCATGATGGCGTTGCAGCGCACGCCATAGCGGGCGTTCGACTGGGCGACCGAGGTGGTCAACCGGTTCACGCCGGCCTTGGAGACCTCGTAGGCGAGCTGGATGCCGCCGGCCCGCGCCGCCAGCGAGGAGATGTTGACGATCGCCCCGCCGCCCTGCTCGCGCATCACCGGCAGGGCCGCCTTGATGGTCAGCCACATGCCCTTGAGGTTGACGCTGAGGATGCGGTCGAACGCCGCCTCCTCCAGCCGGTGCGCCGGCCCGTCGCCGCCGCCGATGCCGACATTGTTGATCAGCACGTCCACGCGGCCGAACCGCGCCTTGGCGGCCTCGATCAGCTTGGCCGCCTCGCCCGACTTGGCGATGTCGGCGGCGTGGGCCGCGGCCGTCCCGCCCGCCTCGGCCACCAGGGCGGCGGTCTCCTCCGCCCGCTCGGCCACCCGGTCGACGCAGAAGATGGCGGCGCCTTCGCGGGCGAACAGCAGCGCCATGGCGCGGCCGTTGCCGATGGTCTCGCCCGGCGTCTGGCCGGCGCCCACCACCACGGCGATCTTGCCCTCGAGCCGGCCGGCCATGGTCAGAAGCCCTTCAGGTCGGGATCGAGCGTCTGGCCTTCGTCAAGCTGCACGCCAAAACTATTCAAGATCATGGAGACCTGGGTGTACTGGCCGGCGGTGAACACCACGTCCATGCACTGTTTCGACGTGAAGTGGGCGCCGAGTTCGGCCCAGGTGGGGTCGGTGATGAACTGGTCGGCGTGCAGTTCGTCGCTGGCCTTGATCAGGGCCGCGTCCGCCGCGCTCCAGCCCGCGCCCGCGCCGCCCTTGATCCGCTCGATCTCGTCCGCCGCGAGGCCTTCGCGCAGGCCGATGCGGTGGTGCTGGGTCCACTCGTAGCCCGACTTGCAGAGGAAGCCGGTGCGCAGGATCACGATCTCCCGCTCCCGGGCGGGCAGGTCGTTGCGCCGCGACAGCACATAGCCGCCCCAGGCGTTGAACCGGGTGAGCGCCTTGGGCGCGCGGACCAGGGTGCGGAAGATGTTGAGCACCGGGCCGGGGCGGAAGTCTTTCAGCGCCTCGTCCTGCTCGGGGCTGAGCTCGGCGTCGCCGAGCGGCGGAAATCGGGGCTTGGTCAGGCGCATCCGGCGGTCTCCATCCCTTGTCGTCGTCCCCGTCCGGATACCTTAGGCACGCGGCCGTGGCCATGCTAACCGAGCGCCATGGCCAAGCGGATCACGCTCGACTACCTGAAGACCGAGAGCGCCTCGGGGCTGATCCTGGCGACCGCCGCGCTCAGCGCCATCGTGCTCGCCAATTCGCCTTGGGAAGGCCTCTACTTCCGCTTCCTGGCCCTGCCCTTCACCGTCCAGCTGGGCGCCTTCACCGAGACCCTGTCCGTCCTCGACTGGGTGAAGGACGGGCTGATGGCCGTCTTCTTCTTCGTGGTCGGCCTGGAGATCAAATACGAGATCGTCCGCGGCGAACTCGCCAACCCCAGGCGCCTGGCCCTGCCGGTCATCGCGGCCCTGGGCGGCATGGTCGGCCCGGCTCTGGTCTATCTTGCGATCAACATGACCCCGTTCCAGGGCCTGAGGCCCGAGGGCTGGCCGGTGCCGGTGGCCACCGACATCGCCTTCGCGATCGCCGCCCTGGCGGTGGCCGGGCCGAAGCTACCGCCGAACCTGCGGGTCTTCCTGCTTACCCTGGCGATCGTCGACGACCTGGGCGCGGTGGGCCTGATCGGCCTGCTGTTCACGAGCCACTTCCGGGTGCTGGAGCTGGCCGGCGCCCTGGTCGGCCTGGCCGGCATGGGCCTCCTGGGCCAGTGGCGGCGTGCGCCCTACCTGCTCTACGCCGTGGGCTTCGTGGTCGTCTGGGGCTTCATGCTGAAGTCGGGGATCTCGACCTCCTTGGCAGGCGTGGCCGCCGCCGCGGTGATCCCGCTTGAGCCGCGCAAGCCCGGCCGACCCGGTGTGCTGGAGGACTTCATGGAGGGCTTGCACCCCTATGTGGCCTTCCTGATCCTGCCGCTGTTCGCCTTCTGCGCCGCCGGCTTCACCTTCCGCCACATCGGGCTTTCCGACCTGTTCGGGCCGGTGGCGCTGGGCGTGGCCGCGGGCCTGTTCTTCGGCAAACAGCTCGGTGTCTTCCTGGCGGCCTTCCTGGTGATCCTCACCAAGCTCGCGCGGCGGCCGACCGGGGCCAAGTGGGTCGAGCTTTACGGCCTGTCGCTGCTCTGCGGCATCGGCTTCACCATGAGCCTGTTCATCGGCCAGCTCGCCTTCCCGCTCACCGACGCCGCCGCCCAGGCCCAGGTGCGCATCGGGGTGGTGGCCGGCTCGCTGGCCTCGGTGACCGCCGGCATGGCGGTGCTGGCCTGGGCGCAGCGCAGGCGCGGTAACGATCCCGAAAATTGAGTGTCATCCCGGAAAGCGCGCAGCGCTTGTCCGGGACCCATGGACTCCGGGCCTCCAGGTAGGCCGCATCCGTTGACGCTGCATCTCATCCGGAATCGCAGCGTCTATGGGTCCCGGTCTTCGCGTGCCGCGAAACCGCGATGACAGCTCTATTGCAGCGCGGCCTTGAGCGCCGCCGCCGTTTCGGCCGAAGCCGCCGCCGCCGCGGGCGAGACGTCGCACATCACATAGAAGTCGTGCACCAGGCTCGGGTATTCGACGTGGCGCGCCGCGACGCCCGCCGCAGCCAGCCGCTCGGCGTAGCCGCGGCCCTCGTCCTTCAGCGGATCGAAGCCCGCCGTGACGACCAGGGCCGGCGCCGCGCCCGCCACGTCGCGGGCCGCCAGCATGGCGCGGTGAGCCTGCGGATGGCCCACGGCGGCCAGCAGCTTCTCGAACCAGGCCAGGGCTTCCTTGGTCAGCACCGGGCCGTCGAGGTCCTTGCGCGAGGCGGTCTCCTCCTGCGGCCAGATGCCGGGATAGAGCAGCAGCTGGAACTTCAGCCGCCGCTTCGGGTCGTCCTTCAGGTCCAGCGCCACCGAGGCGGCGAGGTTGCCGCCGGCGCTGCAGCCGCCGACCGCGATCCGCGCCGGATCGACGCCCAGCTCGCCCGCGTGATCGAAAGCCCAGGTCGTCGCCGCCAGCGCGTCGTCGTGGCCGGCCGGGAACGGATGCTCCGGCGCCAGGCGGTAGTCCACCGCCAGCACCCGGCAGCCGGCGCCCGCGGCCAGCCTTCGGCAATGGCCGTCGTGGCTCTCCAGGTCGCCGATCACGAAGCCGCCACCGTGGAAGTAGATCAAGAGCGCCGAGGGCGTCGCCGCGCCGGCCGGCGTATAGAGCCGCGCCGGGATGGCGCCCGCCACCGTCAGGTCCTTCGCCGTCACATCCTTGGGGGCGGTCTGGTCCTGACCCTGGCGCTGCGTGCGATAGCCGACGCGCACCATCTCCGGCGGCAGGACATCCAGCGGCGGCAGCGGGTTGGCCTTCGCCGCCGCCTCCTGCTCGGCGATCATGGAGGCGAAAGCGGCGTCGAGGGCGGCCATGGGCAGTCTCCTGAAATGAAAAGGGGCCGCCTTTCGGCGGCCCCTGATCGTTAGTCTGAAGGCTACTCCGCGGCCTTGGGCGCGTAGCCCATGATCGCCTTGGTCTCCAGGAACTCGTGGAAGGCGAAGTCGCCCCACTCGCGGCCGTTGCCGCTCTTCTTGTAGCCGCCGAAGGGCGCGGTCATGTCCGAGGCGCCGTTGATCGACACCTGGCCGGCGCGGATCTTGCGAGCCACGTCGCGGGCCTTGGCGATGTCGGCGCTCTGCACATAGCCGGCGAGGCCGTACTCGGTGTCGTTGCCGACCGCGATCGCCTCATCGACGCTTGAATACGGCATGATCGCCAGCACCGGCCCGAAGATCTCCTCGCGCGCGATGGTCATGTCGTTGGTCACGTTGCCGAACACCGTGGGCTTCACATAGTGGCCCTTGTCCAGGCCATCGGGACGTCCCGCGCCGCCGGTCACCAGGGTCGCGCCTTCCTCGACGCCCTTCTTGATCAGGCCCTGGATCTTGTCCCACTGCACCTTGGAGACCACCGGGCCCAGGTTGTGGTTGCCGTTCGGGTCGCCGACCGTGATCTGCTCGGCGGCGGCCTTGGCGACGGCGATCGCCTCGTCCATCCGCTTGGCCGGGACCAGCATCCGGGTGGGCGCATTGCAGCTCTGGCCGGAGTTGTTCATCACGTGCGCCACGCCGCGGCCCACGCCCTTGGCGAAGGCGTCGTCGTCCAGGACGATGTTGGGGCTCTTGCCGCCCAGTTCCTGGTGCACGCGCTTGACGCCCGGGGCGGCGTTCTTGGCCACCTCGATCCCGGCCCGGGTCGAGCCGGTGAAGGAGACCATGTCCACTTCCGGGTGGGTCGACAGCGCCACGCCCACCGTCGGGCCGTCGCCATGGACCATGTTGAACACGCCGGCCGGCACGCCAGCCGCATGCATGATCTCGGCGAAGATGTGCCCGCTGAACGGCGCCACTTCCGACGGCTTCAGCACCATGGTGCAGCCGGTGGCGATGGCCGGGGCCACCTTGCAGGCGATCTGGTTCAGCGGCCAGTTCCAAGGGGTGATGAACGAGCAGACGCCGACCGGTTCCTTGACGATCAGGGTCTCGCCGCGCTCATCCTCGAACTTGAAGTCCTTCAGGACGTTGGCGGCGGTGGCCAGGTGGCCCATGCCGGCCGGCACCTGGGCGCGCTGGGCGAGCGAGGCGGGCGCGCCCATCTCCTCGGTCACCGCGGTCGCCAGGTCGCCGAAGCGCTTCTGGTATTCGGCCAGGATGCGGCCGAGCACCTCCAGGCGCTCCTCGCGGCTGGTCTGCGACCAGCTGGCAAAGGCCTTGCGGGCGGCCTTCACGGCCTTGTCCACATCGGCGGCGGAGCCGAGCGCGATCTTGCCGGCGACCTGCTCGGTGGCCGGGTTCTCGACGTCCAGCGTCTTCAGCTCGACCGGTTCGACCCATTGGCCGTCGATATAGAACTTGAGGTACTCGCGCATGACGTCCTCCGCAGAGCGTTCAGGGTGTGAGGCGCCGGGCGGGACGGACCCGCCCCGGCTTCACCCCTTATCTTAGTGATCGGCGATCACTGCGGAAGGGGGATTCATCCCACGAACGTCTGCGGAGGCCGTCAGGGCTCCTATTCGGCGACCATTTCGCCCGAACCGCCGAAGTCGGTGGGGAAATCCTTGAACTTCGGCAGGCCGTCCCTCATCGGCAGCACCGTCTCCGCATAGTTGATGTGCAGGCCCGGCGCGAAGGCAAGGTCCGGCAAGGTGGCCGAGAAGATGTCCACCACCCCCAGGGTGGGGTGACGGGTCATCAGGTGGCCGCCGCACTTGGCGCAATAGGTGCGGTCGCTCACTTCGGTCTTGGCGAAGCTGGTCACCTGGTCCGCGCCCTTGGTCACCTTGACCGCCGCCGGCGGCCACAGGGTGAAGGCGTTGACCGGGCCGCCGGACCAGGACCGGCAGGAGCGGCAGTGGCAGAAGCCCATGCCGACGGGCTCGCCCTCGGCCTGAACCTCAATAGCGCCGCAGAAGCAGCTTCCGGAATAGGTCATGTCGCATCTCCTCGAGTTCAGGTTAGGCGCTGCAACCACCGCCGCGCGCCCCGTGTCCGAAACCTAGACACTGTAAGGCCAAGCCGGCAGCAGGTGCGCGCGCCAATCAGCAGGGGCGAAAGTGACAGGGGCCCAGGGCGAGGTTCAATTACCTCGGGGGTCACCGCTGGTGGATCAGCGGCTGGCCGGCGAGCGGCGAGCGGGCCTTCAGCACATAGTCCGCGCGGATCGAGCCGATGTAGAGGTCCTTCAGGTCGCTTCCGCCCCAAGTGACGTTGGTCGGGTGGTTCACCACCACCCCGCTCGGGTCGTGGAAGACGGTGACCACGCTCTTGTCCGGCAAGATCGCCACCACCTTGTTGGCCGCCGGCAGGCAGACCCAGACATTGCCCTCGGCGTCGACGCCCACGCCGTCGGTGTAGCCGAGGTCGTTGTGATCGTGCTGCGGCTCGCCCGGCGCGGCCTGCAGCAGCCCCAGCGCCGGGCCATAGCGTTCGCCCCGGCCCAGCCGGCCGCCTGGCAGGATCGGAAAGGCCAGCACGTCCGGTCCGGTGGTCTGGGCGCAGTAGAGAGTCGTCTCGTCGGCCGAGAGCGCCAGGCCGTTGGGGAACTTCAGGCCCTCGGCGACGATCTCCGAGCCGCCGTCCGGGCGCAGCACGAACAGGAAGCCGTCGGGCCGCCCGTCCAGCGCCTGCGGCCAGGTCTCCGCGTGGGTGGAGTTGGCGCACCAGATGCAGCCGTCCTGCGTCATCACCGGATAGTTGGCCGAGGTCAGCCGCTTGCCGCCCACCTCGGCCACCAGGGTCTCGTGCCGGCCCGTGGCGGGATCGAACCGCTGCAGCGGCCCGTCCTGGCGGTCATAGATCCCGAAGTTGGCGATCAGGATGCGGCCCTCGCTGTCCATGTTGAGCCCGTTGGGCGCCCCGCCCTTCGGCCCCAGCCGCCGGAAAGAGCCGTCGGGAAAGATCTCCGCCACCGCGCACTGGTGGTCGGAGGCGAAGACCCGGCCGTCCGGCCCCACCACCACGTCCTCCGGCCGGTCGATGCCGACGGCGATCTTGGCGAAGGCCTCGATCGGGATGGTCGAAAGCGGCATGGGCGGTCTCCCCGGCGGTTTTCAGGAAGCTAGAGCCCCAGGGCGCGCGTTCCACAAGCGCTTGCGGCCAAGGCGCCGCGCCGATAAAGCCCGGACAACAGTTTCGGAGACCGCCATGGCCGGCATCTACCTCATCATCGCCTTCATCGCCGTGATCGCGATCCTGAACCGCGTCGAATTCGGCCGGTTCGACTGACCCCGACGCCCCGCCCCCTGCCGCTCAGCGATGTCTGAGCGCGGAGCCGCCCTGGTCACCGGCGGCGCGCGGCGCATCGGCCGGGCGCTGGCGACCGCCGCCGCCGAGGCGGGTTATGACGTCGCCCTCCACGTCCGCAGCATCGACGACCTGGCCGAAGCCGCCGCCGGCGACGTGCGCGCCCGCGGCCGCAAGGCGGCGCTCCTGAGCTGCGACCTGCGCCAGGAGGCCGCCGTGGTCGCCCTGGTCGGCCAGGCCGAAGCCGAGCTCGGACCGGTCACCTTGCTGGTCAACAGCGCCAGCGTGCTGGAGGACGACGCCTTCGCCGACATGAACCGCGCCTCCTGGGACCTGCATATGGAGACCAACCTGCGCGCGCCCCTGGTGCTGGCTCAGGCGTTTGCGCGACGCCTGCCGCACGGCCGTGACGGGCTGGTCGTCAACGTGCTGGACCGGGCGGCCGCGACGGCCGAAACGCCCTTCTCCTACGCGCTCAGCCGCGCGGCGCTTTTCGAGGCGACGCCGCTGCTCGCCGCGGCGCTGGGCCCGCGGCTGCGCGTGGCGGCGCTGGGCCCGTCGAGCGGGCGGCTGGCCGACGCCGACCCCGGCCGCCTGGCCGACGGCCTCAGCCGCCTGATCGCCGGGGACGGCGGCTGCGAATGGGTGGCGGTGGGCTGACCGAGCGTTTGCCGCCGCCGGCCCCGGTTGTTATGCCCAGGCGGAAGCAGCGGAAGATGCGGCATGGACTGGCGTGACCGGGCGGACTACCAGGCGGCGATCCTCGAGGATGTCGAGGTCAGGGTCCGCTGCGGCCTGCATCCCTGGGAGCAGCATCCCGAGCGGCCCAACCGCCTGCTGGTCTCCGTCGAGATGTTCACCGCCGCGGCCTTCGACGCCTCGGGCGCGCGCGCCTACCTGGACTACGACCGGGTGCGCGAGGAGATCCTGCGCTGGCCGTCGCTGGACCACACGCCCCTGCTTGAGGACCTGCTCGCCCGCCTGACCGACTTCGTGTTCCGAGACCCGCTGGTGGAGGCCACACGCGTTCGCATCAAGAAGCCCGACATCTTCAGCGAAACGCGAGCCGCCGGTGTCGAATGGTTCCGCAGGCGTCCCGCATGAGCCGAAAGCCCGAGATCAAGGGCGCCGCGCTCGTCACCGGCGCAGCCCGCCGGGTCGGCGCGGAACTCGCCCGCGAACTGGCCGAGACGGGCCGCGCGGTCGTGGTCCATTACCGCTCGCATCCGGACGAGGCGGCGGCGGTGGTCGCCGACATCGAACGCGGCGGCGGCCGGGCGATCGCCCTGCGCGCCGACCTCGACGACGAAGCCCAATGCCGCGGGCTGGTCGCCCAGGCCTTCGCCGCCTTCCCGGACCTGGATGTCCTGGTCAACAACGCCTCGGCCTTCCGGTTCGACACGCTGGCGACCTTCGACAAGGCCGGCCTTGCCCATGCCCTCGACTCCAACCTGACCGCCCCGCTGCTGCTGATCCAGGCGTTCGCGGCGGGCCTTCGCGCCGCGCGCGGCCTGGTGGTCAATGTGCTGGACCAGAAGGTGAATTTCCCGAACCCGGACTTCTTTTCCTACACCGCGGGCAAGGTGGCGCTGGCGGGGCTGACACCGACGCTGTCGCTGGCGCTGGCGCCGCGCATCCGGGTCTGTGGCCTGGCGCCTGGCCTCACCCTGCCCAGCGGCGACCAGACCGAGGCGGACTATCAGCGGGCCGCGGCGGCGACTCTGACGGGCGTCACTTCGACCACCGCCGACCTGCGCCGCGCCCTGCGCTTCATCGTCGAGACGCCCAGCTTCGCCGGCCAGAACCTCACGGTCGACGGCGGCGAGAGCCTGATGCGCCGGCCCCGCGACGTCGCCTTCGAAACCTAGCCCGAAGCGGCGTTTCCGCGCGCAGGCTTTGGATCGGCGGCCAAGGGCTGTATTGGGGCCGGGAAATGATCCAACTCCAGTTCTCGCGGCGCTATTCCATGGCGCACCGGCTGCTGCACGACGCCGCCGGCAAGTGCCTGACGCCGCACGGCCACAACGAGGTCGTCACGGTCACCCTGCGCCCGAAGCGCGACATGGACTTCGGCGGCTCGAACATGGCCGCGCCGTTCGCCGATCTGAAGCGCCGCTGGCACGCCTGGATCGACGAGGCGGTCGACCACGCCTTCCAGGTCAACGCCGCCGATCCGCTGATCGCCTATTTCCGCGAGCACGAGCCGGAGCGGCTTGCGCGCCTCATGGTGATGGAGGGCGACCCGACCACCGAGGCCCTGGCCGTGGCCTTCCTGCTGAAGCTCTCCGCCTTCCTGGCCGGCGACAGCCTGCCGTTCGAAGCGAAAGAAATCGCCATCGAGGAGACCCCCACCAACCGCGTGGTGGTCACCGCCGACGACTGGGCCGCCTCCGGTGCGGCCTGGCGGCCGGGCGCCTGGGCGAGCCGGCCCGACTTTTCCATCAACGACCTGTCGTAGGGCCGCCGCCGTCATGACCACCCTGCGCACCGCCATGACCCGGGTGTTCGTCTCCGGCCTGAAGGTGCAGGCGCAGATCGGCGTCTACCGCCACGAGATCGGGCGAGTGCAGCCCCTGGTGCTGGACGTGGAGCTGGACGTGCCCACCGCCGGTGCGGCCCGGCTCTCCGAGACCTTGAACTACGAGACCATTCTGGCGGCGGCCCGCGACATCGCCGCCGGCGGCCACATCGAGCTGGTGGAGACCTTCGCCGAGCGCCTGGCCCATGCCTGCCTGGCCGACGACCGCGTCACCCAGGCGAAGGTGCGGGTGCAGAAACCCCTGGCGCTCGCCCCCGACGCCACGGCCGCCGGGGTGGAGATCACAGTCGTCCGCGACTGAATTACAAAAGCTTATGGTTGTGAGAACGCGGTTTGGCGCCAACATTAAGGGTGACCGCGATGGGTTCGGGTCGGGGACCTGGACGCTGAATCGGGGTCGCACGAGGGGTCTGAAACTCTGATGAGCCCGAACTATCAATATGGCCGGGATCCCGGCGCCATCTACGAAGACCGCGCCATGCCGGCGGTGGTCTATGCGCTCTACATCCTGGGCCTGTTCCACGGCCTGACGCTGGTGGTCGGCCTGGTCATGGCCTATGTGCTGCGCGGCTCGTCGGGACCCGCCAACGCCAGCCACTACACCTATCAGATCCGCACCTTCTGGACGGCGCTGGTCGGCATGCTGGCGGGCGGCCTCATCATGGCGGTGGGCTTCCCGCTGATGTTCATCCTGATCGGCTTCCCGGTGGTGTGGGCCGGCGGGGTGATCATGTTCCTCGCCTGGCTGTGGGCGATGATCCGCTGCATCGTGGGCGCGGTGCGCCTGGCCGAGGGCCGACCCATCGACCAGCCCTACGGCTGGTACGTCTGATGACCCCGGGCCTGTAAGGACGGGCCAATGGTGTGGGCATGAGCAAGGCCCGCCTCATCGCCCTGCTACTGGCCGAGATGGCCGCGACGGTGGTCGTCCTCGGTGGGCTGTTGTTTGGCGCGGCCGGAACCTGGGCCTGGCCCAGCGCCTGGGCTTATCTGGGCGTCTTCCTGATCCTGGGCCTGGGCGTCAGCCTCTGGCTCGCCGACGCGGACCCCGGCTTGCTGCGCGAGCGGTTGGCCTCGCCCTACCAGAAGGGCCAGAAGGGTTTCGACCGCGTGTTCCTGTCGTTGGTGATGGTGGTCTACCTGGGCTGGACCGTGCTCATGGGCCTCGACGCGCGGCGTTTCGGCTGGTCCCAGGTGCCGATGGCGCTGCAGGTGCTGGGCGCGGCGCTGATCGCCGCCAGCTACTTAGGCATCGCCTGGGTGTTCGCCACCAACAGCTTCGCCGCCCCAGTGATCCGCATCCAGGCCGAACGCGGGCAGAGGGTGATCGACACCGGCCCCTACGCCTGGGTCCGCCACCCGATGTACGCCTTCGCCGCCCTGCAGTTCGTGGGCGGGCCACTGATGCTCGGGTCCTGGTGGGGCCTGGTGGTCGTGCCGCCATTCTACCTCGGCCTCGCCTGGCGCATCTTCGGCGAGGAGCGGACGCTCAGCGAAGCGCTGGCGGGCTACGACGACTACGCCCGGCGGGTGCGCTGGCGGCTCCTGCCCGGCGTCTGGTGAAGGGTCAGGCCCCGACCGGCGAGTGACCTCCGCGCCTGAGCGGACGGCCAGGCCCACCTCCGGCCTTCAGCGTCCGATCCCTGATCACGCGCCCGTCGTCGCCTGCAGCGCCTCGACGCTTCGGACCAGGCATTCGAGCAGGTCGTCCACGTGCTGGACGTGGGTGCGGAACGACAAGATGGCTGCGCGCAGATAGAGGTCCCCGTCGATGCGCGTCCCGCTCAGGAAGACGCGCCCGTCGGCCTGAAGCTTCGCCAGGAGCTGCTCGTTGAAGCGATTGGCGTCGCCGCTCCTGGGCAGATAGCGGAAGGCGACGACCGACAGGTCCGGCGGCGGCCCGGCATCGAACCAGTCCAACTCCGACAGCCGGGCGTGCAGGCGCCGGGCCAGCGCCAGCTTCTCGCTGAGTGCGGCCCGGAAGGCCGCGACGCCCGCCAGTTGCAGCGGCAACCACAGCCGAAGCGCCCGGAAGTGCCGCGTCAGCTCCGGTCCGAGGTCGGAGGGCGAGGGCCCGACGTCGGCGTCGCTGGACTGCATCATATAGGCCGCGCTGGCGCTGAACGAGGCGTGGAGAAGCCGGCCGTCGCGCACCAGCACCGCGCCCGCCCCGTACGGCAGGAAGAGGGTCTTGTGCGGATCCAGGACCAGGCTGTCGGCGCGCTCCATGCCGGTCGGGATGGCCTGGCCCTCCGGACAGAGCCGGAAGAGGCCGCCATAGGCGCCGTCCACGTGCAGCCAGACGCCGTGGCGCTCGCAGAGGTCGGCGATCGCATCGAGCGGATCGACCGAGCCGGTGTCCGTTGTGCCGGCCGAGGCCACGACGAGCCAGGGTCGCAGGCCGTCGGCGAGATCGCGTTCGATGGCGCGCGCCAGCGCCTCGGGCGACATGCGTCGCCGTTCATCAGTCTCGATCATGCGCCGCGGGGCTGCGCCCCGGCCGGCGATATGCAGCGCCTTGTCGACGCAATGGTGCGTAAACCGGGTCGCGTAGACCACGCCGCCGCCGGCCGGATCGCGCGCGTCGCGCGCGACGACGACAGCCGTCAAGGTCGCCAGGCTGCCGCCCGAGCAGAGCACGCCGGCGGCGGTGTCCGGATACCCCGCGGCCTCCGCCAGCCAGGACATCACCACATTTTCGATCAGGGCCGCGCCCGGGGCCGCGGGCACATAGGCCGAATATTTGTTCGCGGCCGCGGCCAGCATGTCGGCGATCGCGGAATGGAACAGGCCGCCGCCGGGGATGTAGCCCATGAAACGGGGCGAGGCCGCGGTGATGCCAGGCGCGTCCACGCAATCGCGGACGTAAGCCAGCACGTCGGCGGCGTCACGGCCCACCTCCGGCACCGCCGCCTCGTGGCGCCTCGCCATGACCTGGGGCTCCTCCAGGAACGCCGGCGCGTCCGGCAGCGCCTCCAGGAACGCGGCCACGTGCGATCGCGCCAGATCGAACAGGCGGTCTCGCGCAACGGCGTCCGGCTCCAGGGGCGCGGCGCGGCGCTTGAGATCCTCGAAGTCGGTCATGATCCTAGGCTCGTCCTGGAAGAACAACGGGGCCTCACAAGGCCGCCCGCCACTGAGCACAATGTCGGTGACCTTGCGACCCCACTCGCCTGCGCCCGGGCCCAGGCGGCCGCGTCCGGCGGCCCACAGGCCGGCCCCAGCCGGGCCAACGGGGTCTCAACACCAGGGATGCGCCAACTCAGCACCTTGGCCTGGCGCCGGAAAGCAGGCCAGATCCGGCGGCGCCATCATCAGGGATCGGACCGAGATCATGACGAAAAGCCGATTGCTGCGAATGGACAATCTCGGCATCGCGGTGGAATCCCTCGATGACGCCATCGCCTTCTTCGCCGAGCTTGGCCTGACACTTGAGGGGCGAGCCACAATCGAGGGCGAATGGGCCGGGCGCGTCACCGGGCTGGGCGACCAGCGGGTCGAGATCGCCATGATGGCCACGCCCGACGGCCACAGCCGCCTCGAACTCTCACAGTTCCTCAGGCCCCCGGTCGTCGCCGATCACCGCAACGCCCCGGTGAACGCTCTCGGCTACCTGCGCGCCATGTTCGCGGTGAGCGACCTCGACGACACGCTGGCCCGGCTGCGCAAGCATGGCGCCCAGCTCGTCGGCGAGGTGGTTCGCTACGAGGACGCCTATCGGCTCTGCTACATCCGCGGCCCCGAGGGCCTTCTGATCGGACTGGCGGAGCCGCTCGGCGGTCATCGGTGATGGTTTGCCGACGCGTCCTACCCCTGCACGGGACCCATGACCGCGCGCCTAGGCGCCGACCAGCTCGCGCCGCACCCATTTCGAATAGTCGTCCATCAGGCTGAGCGAGATGTTGCCCGGCCGGAACACATATTCGCCGATCTCCGCCACCGGGGTCACCTCGGCGGCGCTGCCGGTCACGAAGCATTCGGAGAAGCCCGACAGCTCCTCCGGCCGGATGTGCCGCTCGATCACCTCGAAGCCCTTGGCGCGGGCCAGCTTGATCACCGACTGGCGCGTGATGCCGTTCAGGAAGCAGTCGGGCGTCGGGGTATGGATCACCCCGTCCTTCACGAAGAAGACGTTGGAGCCGGTGCTCTCGGCCACGTAGCCGCGGTAGTCGAGCATCATGGCGTCGGTGTAGCCGGCCTTCTCCGCGGCGTGCTTGGAGATGGTGCAGATCATGTAGAGGCCGGTGGCCTTGGCGTGCACCGGCTCGGTCTCCGGCGAAGGCCGCTTGTATTTGGCCCAGCACATGCGGATGCCCTTGGCCTTCTCTTCGGGCTTGAAGTAGCTCGGCCAGTCCCAGGCGGCGATCGCCACATGGATCCTGGTCATCTGCGCCGAGACCCCGATCATCTCCGAGCCACGCCAGGCGATCGGGCGCACATAGGCGTCGGTGAGGCCGTTCTTCGCGCAGGTGTCCTTGCAGGCCTGATCGATCTGGGCCACCGTGAAGGGGATTTCGAAGTCCATGATCTCCGCGGATTTGAACAGACGCTCGGTATGCGCCGTCAGCTCGTAGATCACGCCCCCGTACATCCGCTCGCCCTCGAACACGGCCGAGGCATAGTGCAGGCCGTGCGTGAGTACGTGCACGCTCGCCTCGCGCCAGGGCACGAACTGGCCGTCCAGCCAGATCCATCCGTCGCGGTCGTCGAAGGGCACGATAGTCATGAGGGAGAGACCTCCTTTCACAAGCTTCCTCTAGAACCTTCCTGCGGGGCGCACGTCAAACAAAATGGGCCGCCCTTCCTGAGGAGTGGCCGGTGAGCGCGCCCTCCGCTTCCGAAAACAAAGGCCGCCACCTGCTGGTGGTCGACGACGACGACCGCATCCGCGAACTGCTCAAGGAATACCTGGCGCGGGCCGGCTTCCGGGTCACCGCCGCGGCCGGCGGCGCCCAGGCGCGTAAGCTGATCGGCTCGCTCGATTTCGACCTGGCGGTGATGGACGTGATGATGCCGGGCGAGGACGGCTTTTCGCTGACCCGCTGGCTGCGCGACCAGAAGGGCCCGACCGGCAAGACGCCTGTGCTGATGCTCACCGCCATGAGCGAGAGCGGCAGCCGCATCGAGGGGCTGAAGCTGGGCGCCGACGACTACCTGCCCAAGCCCTTCGAGCCGGAGGAGCTGGTGCTGCGCATCGAGGCGATCCTGCGGCGCGCCTCCGACCGGCCGCAGACCGGCGGCCCGCTGTCGCTCGGCCGCTGCAAGTTCGACCCCGATCGCGGCGAACTCACCTGCGACGGCGAGCCGGTGAAGCTCACCGAGGCCGAGGTCGCGCTGCTGCGCCAACTCGCCCGCACGCCGGACGAGCCGGTGGAGCGCCTGGAGCTCGCCCGCGGCACGGTGGATCCCTCCGGCCGGGCGGTGGACGTGCAGGTGACGAGGCTTCGGCGTAAGATCGAGGCCGACCCCAAGGCGCCGCGCTACCTGCAGACGGTGCGCGGGATAGGCTACCGGTTGGCGCCAGACTGATGGGATACGGCTGATGGCCAGAAGCCCGCGCGTGATCGGCCGCTGGATCAAGCGGCAGATGCCGAAGACCCTGTTCGGCCGCTCGCTGCTGATCATCGTCCTGCCGGTGGCGATCATGCAGGTCGCCGTGACCTACGTCTTCTTCGACGCCCACTGGCAGACCGTCACCAGCCGCCTCTCCGAGGGCCTGGCCGGCGACATCGCCTGGGCCGTGGAGAGCTATCAGGAAGACCCCAGCGCGCCCGCCTTCGCCAAGCTGTCCCAGCGGGCCGAGGACTCCATGGGCCTGTCCATCGCCCTCCAGCCCGGCCGCGCCCTGCCCCGGGCGCGCCACGAGAGCCTGTTCGCCCCCATCGACCAGTCGATGCAGAAGGCGCTCAGCGAACGCCTCGACCAACCCTTCTGGTTCGACACCACCCGCTATCCCGCCTACGTCGACATCCGCGTGGCGGTGCGCGGCGGGGTGATGCGCATCCTGGCGCCGCGCGACCGCGCCTTCGCCACCCAGGGCCACATCTTCGTGCTGTGGATGACGGTGGCGACGGTGCTTTTGACCGCGCTCTCCATCCTGTTCATCCGCAACCAGGTCCGCGCCATCGAACGGCTGGCCAATGCGGCGGAGGCCTTCGGCCGCGGCGGCGAGGTGGAGAAGTTCAAGCCGCATGGGGCCAAGGAGGTGCGCCGCGCCGCCTACGCCTTCCTCGACATGCGCGCGCGCATCCAGCGCCATATCGAGCAGCGCACCAGCCTGCTGGCCTCCGTCAGCCACGACCTGCGCACCCCGCTCACCCGCCTGAAGCTGGCGCTGGCCCTGGCGGAGCCCAGCAAGCGCAACGCGGCCATGAAGGCCGACCTCGCCGAGATGGAGCACATGATCGACGAGTACCTGGCCTTCGCCCGCGGCGAGGGCGGCGAAGCGGTCGAGACCGTGTGCGTGCGCGACCTGCTGGAGCAGGTCAGCGAAGGCGCGCTGCGGGCCGGGGCCCAGGTCAGCCTCGACGCCGACGCCGCGCTCACCGCCGCGGTGCGGCCCAACGCCTTGAAGCGGGCGCTGTCCAACCTAGTGATGAACGCCGCCGTCCACGGCGAGCGGGTCGAGGTCGCCGCCCACGTCCCGCCGCAGGGGGGCGTCGAGATCGTCGTCGATGACGACGGCCCCGGCATTCCCGAGGCGCAGTACGAGGAGGCCTTCAAGGCCTTCGGGCGGCTGGACGAGGCGCGCAACCAGAACACCAAGGGCGTGGGCCTGGGCCTGGCCATCGCCCGCGACGTCGCCCGCGGCCATGGCGGCGACATCACGCTTGCCCGTTCGCCGCTGGGGGGCTTGCGAGCGGTCGTGCGCCTGCCCGGCTGAGCGCTTCGGTTCACATGCCGTTCAAGTCGCGCGGCTCAGCTTCACGCCTTCCCGGAGGGCCGAGCATGACCAGGACCCAGCACGGCGCTCCAGTGGTGATGCGGACCCTGGCGACCCTGGCGCTCAGCCTGACGCTGGCCGCCTGCTACACCCTCGACAAGCGCGACATCTTCGAGGTCGCCTTCAAGCCGGTCGCCCCGCAAACCCTGGCGCAGCTGTCCGATCCGCGACACCGGGTGAAGGCGCTTCCGCTGACCGTCGGCGGCCGGACGGTCTCGGCCTATTGGGATGACGGCGCCGACGCCCGGGGCGTCCTGCTGTTCTTCAACGGCAACGGCTACGGGGCCGAGGCGGCCATGCGCCGGATGCTGATCCCGGCGCGGGCGCTGAAGCTCGACCTGGTGACCTTCAACTACAACGACGAGGGCCAGCCGATCCCCTCGATGACCGAGATGCGGGCGATCGGCCAGGCGCTCTACGCCGCGGCCGCGGCCCTGCCGACGCCGGCGGCCCGCAAGGTCTATGTCGGCGGCCACAGCCTGGGCGCCACCTTCGCCCTCGACGTCGCGGCGAAGGACCCGGTGGCCGGCGCCTTCGTGGCGGCGCCGGTGACGACCGGCGTGCAGATGATCCATCACCAGATTCCGGTGAGCCGGCTCGCCTGGCTGCGGCCCGACGCGGAGTACGCCCAGTTCGACAACCTGGCCATCGCGCGCGGCGTGCGCGGCCCCATCCTCGTCGTCGGCTCCGAGCAGGACGTGAACCTGCCGCCAGCCTTCACCGACGCCGTCTTCGCCGCGATTCCGCAGGGTGCGGTCAAACGCGAGCTGATCCTCAGGGACAGCCCTCACTCCGAATACTTCGCCCGAGAGGCCTTCTGGCGCGGTGTCAGCGACTTCTTCGGCCTTCCCGCCAGCGGCCCGCTGGTTGGCTACCTGAAAGCCCCGGCGGCCTGACAGCAGGGCCCCGCATCCGTTCCGGCGGCCCGCGGCGACTAGGGGCATGACCGAGACCCTGGAACCCCACATGCATCAAGCGGCGAACCCGCGCGGCGCGGCCGGCGTGGTGATGGGCTGGCTGATGCAGAGCCTCAACAGCGTCCAGAACCGCGCCACCGTCGAGGCCCTGGAGCCGCCGCCGGGCGCAGCCGTGCTGGAGATCGGCTTCGGCCCGGGTCAGGCGCTGGAGATGTTGGCCAACAAGGTCCCGCTGGGCTTGGTGGCGGGCGTCGACCACTCGGCCCTGATGGTCGCCCGCGCCCGTCGCCGGCTGAACGGCCGTCGCGGCGACGCGGCGCTGGACCTGCGCCTGGGCGAGGCCGGCGACCTGCCGTTCCCGGACGAGAAGTTCGATCTCGCCTTCGCGGTCAATTCCTTTCACCTGTGGCCCGACCAGGACCGGGCGCTGGCCGAGATGACCGGGGTGCTGAAGCCCGGCGGTGACCTGGTGCTGTCGATCCGCGACTTCCGCGTGGCCGGCCGCTACGAGGCGCCCGGCAAGGGCCAGGAGACCGCCCGGCGCGCCGTCGAGATGCTGCGCGACCTCGGCCTGCAGGTGCGCCAGCGCGAGATCGTCCACTCGCCGCGCCGCGCCACCTTCCTGGTCCGCGGCCGCAAGTGCGGCCGGTCCGAGGCCTAGCGCCCGGAGCCCGTGGCCTGGAGCCGCCTCAGGAAGTCGCCCAGCAGGGCGTCGAACGCCTGCGGCCTGTCCACGAAGACCGCGTGGCCCGCGCCGGCCACCGTCTGCACCGGACCGGCCTTGGGCAGCGCCTTGGCCAGGGCCGCGAGATCGGCGGCGTTGGGCGAGGCGTCGGCTGCGATCAGCAGGGCGGGCACATCGGCCTTGCTCAGAGGGCTCATCCGGTCGGGACCGAACAGATCGTCCTCCAGGATGGCGGCGCCGATCGTGGGCGGGGTCTTCAGGGCGTCGGCGATCATCCGGGCGCGCTCGGCCTTGGGGCGCGGCGTCTTGAACACCGCCTGCATCATCCCCTCGGTCGCCTCCCTCGGATAGCGCGCATAGAGCGAGAGCTGGCGCAGCTGCTGCGCCGCGCCGGGCGCGGCGACCGCTTTCTCCCAGCCCTGGGCCGGAGCGGCGTCCACGAACACCAGGCCGCGCAGGTCCTTGGTCCCGAACTTGGCGACAAAGGCGGCGACGTCCTGCGCCCCCTGCGACCAGCCCACCAGCACCGCCGGGCCGGAATGCAGGCGGCCCAGGATCGTATGCAGGTCGGCGGCCCGGTCCTCGGGGGTGTTGCCGTCCAGCGCCTTGGTCGAGGCGCCTTGCGAGCGGGGGTCGAGCGTGATCACCCGATAGCGGCCGGAAAAGGCGGCGATCTGCTCGCGCCAAGCGTCGGCCGTGAAGCGCCAGCCGGGGATCAGCACCAGGGTGAGCGCCGCGTCCTTCGGCCCGGCGTCCACGACGCGGATTTGCACACCAGGGGCCGTCGCGACCATCTGCGGCGGGGCGGCGGCCAGGGCCGGTCCCGCGGCCGCCAGCAGGGCCGCGGCGAGCGCCGCTCCAAAGCCTCGACCGATCCGCATAGCCGCCTCCCACGCATCCTGACCCGGTGAAGCTGTTCCGCGTCAGCATGGCGAAAACGCGGCCTGCAAGCCCTGCCGCTCAGAACCTCTCCACCGGCTGGCGCGGGCAAGCCTCCGACAACGGGCAGGCCGTGCAGAGCGGCTGGCCGCGGCGGCACAGCGTCCTGCCGTGCTCGCGCAGCAGCAGGTAGGCGTCCATCAGGCCTGCGCGGTCGCTGAGCCCCGCCGCCGCCAGCACCGCGATCCCGCCCTTGTAGGTGGCGTCATAGGATTTCTGTTCAGCGCAGTAGCCCAGCCGGATCAACACCCGCAGGCCGTTGGACTCCAGCGCGGGCCTGGCTGCGATCCCGGAGAACAGCAGCACCTTGTCCGCGCCCGGGTCGGCGATCACCGGGAAGGCCTTGAGCAGGGCCCGCGCCTTGGCGAGCGGCAGGGCCCGCAGCGTCGCGGCCAGGTCGCCGCCCGCCCGCTCGCGGATCAGCCGGGCGATCTCGCGCCAGCGCTGGACCCGGGTCTCCGGGCGCATGCCGCCCAGTTTGGCGCGAGCGAGGAGAGCCGCGTCACTCGCCGCCTCGATGGCGCCGGGCGACAGGCCGATCTCGGCTTCGAAGGCGTCGAACAGCCTGCGCCGGCGCTCGTCGTCGACCAGGTAGCCGATGTTCTCCCACAGGATCATCTGGAACGGCTCGGTGGGAACCGCCGCGGGCGTCGTCGTGCGCTTCAGCGCGGCGAGATCGGCGATCAGCGCCCCCGCCGACGCCATCCTAGCCGCCCAGTTCCTTCGACCGGCGCTGCGCCGCGGCCACCGCCTCGCGCATCAGGGGCGGTAGGCCATGCTCGCCCAGCAGCACGTTCATCGCCGCCTCCGTGGTGCCGGCCGGCGAGGTGACCTGGCGGCGAAGTTCGGCGGGCTCCTCGCCGCTGGCCTCCAGCAGCGCCGCCGCGCCGATCACCGTCGAGCGGGCCAGGGCCTTGGCGTCGTCGGGTGACAGGCCGATGGCGGCGCCGGCCGCCTCCAGGGTCTCGACGAAGGCGTAGAGGTAGGCCGGGCCGGAACCCGCGACCGCCGTGCCGGCGTGGATCAGCGCCTCCTCCGGCAGCTCCACCACCGCGCCCAGCGGCGCGAACAGCGCGCGCGCCCGGGCCCGGGCGTCGGGGTCCGCGGCATAGAGGCTGGTGGTTCCGCGGTTGATGGCGGCGGCGGTGTTCGGCATCACCCGGGCCACTGTGCGGCCGCCGAACTCGCGGGAGATCGCCTCGGTCGGCACGCCCGCGGCGATGGAGACGATCACCGCGTCGGGCGCCAGATGCGCCCCGTGCTGGGCGGCCGCCTCCAGCCACTTCTGCGGTTTCACCGCCAGGATCACCGTGCGGGCTTGCGCCAGGGCCGCGGCCGGCGGATTGAGCCGGGCGCCAGCCGCCTCCATCCGTTTCGCCGCCTCGGACGGGAAGGGATCGACGATCAGGATGTCACGTGCGGCGAACGCGCCGGCCTTCGCCCACCCATCGAGGATGGCGCCGCCCATGCGGCCCGCGCCCAGCAACAGGATCGGTGTGATCATGCGGGGCAACCTAGAGGCCGCCCTCGCAGACCTCAAATCAGATCGTCATGGCTCGGCTTGTCCCGGCCATCCATGGACACCGCGTTTGCAAGATTGCCTGAGACGCCAGCGTCTATGGATCCCCGCAAAGGGCCGGGGATGACGTCAGAATGAGAAGGTCGGCCCTAGGCTTCGCCCACCGTCTCGAACATGCAGGCGGCGATGGCTTCGGCCGGCGACTTGGAGCCCTGGATCAGGAAATCGAAGGCCGGATAGAAGCGGTCGCCGGCCTCCACGGCCACGTCGATCATCGCCGCGGCCTGGGCCAGGCTCGGTTGTTCGCCGGTCATCAGCGCCATGCCGTGGCGGAAGATCACCTCGCCGTCTTCCCACAGTTCGAAGTGGCCCAGCCACACCCGCGGGTTCACCTGAGCGATCAGGTCCATGGCCGCCTCGCGCTGCGCCTTCGGCACGGTCAGATCCATGGAGAGGCAGAGCTGCAGGCAGTCGCCCTCCGGCCGCCAGGCGAACCAAAGCTCGTAGTCCTTCCAGTCGCCGGCCAGGGAAAAGGCGAGGTCGCCGTCCTCGGTGCGGTCGAAGGGCAGGTTCTCGGCGGCGAGCACATGCTCGACCACATCGAGCGGATCGGCGCCCAGCTGGACGCTGTCGTCAGACGGGCTGGTGGTGTCCATTGCAGGACTCCTTTCGCAGCGGGCGGGGAGCAGACGGCCGCCCCCGAATCGCCTGCGACCCTGAAACTAAGCTGCTTCGCGCCTCGCGCGTCACCTGCTTCATCGTCGCGGGCGCCCACATTCCTGTGTGCAATTGCGTGGACAGGTTCAGCCGCCTGCCTTCGGCTTGGCCTTGGACGAGGCGGCCTTCGCGGAGGCCGGCTTCGGAGCCACCGCGGTCTGGGCGGCCCGCAAGGCGGCCACCTCGGCCCGTAGCGCGGCGATCTCGGCCTTCAGGGTCTCGATCTCGTCGCGGCGGATCAGGTCGAGCTCGGCCACCATGCGGTCGGCCTGGGCGCGGGCCGCGGCCTTGACCTCGTCGCCGGCCGCCTGGGCCAGGCCCATGGCCGCGGTGGAAAGCTTGGCCATCTCGTCCAGGAAGGGATTCTGTGTCTGCATCGTCTACTCTGCCCCTGGCGGACGAGAGGCCCACCGGATGGTCCTTATATGGGCGCAAGGGGATGAAAGCGAAGAGGTTCTCCTCTAAAGCGACAGTCAACCCTAACGTCGCACCCCCTCATCCGGAGCGCCGCCCTGCTGCACTTCCCGAACTTCAACCCGGTGATCTTCCAGATCGGGCCCTTCGCCCTGCGCTGGTACGCCCTGGCCTACGTGGTCGCGATCCTGTTGGGCTGGCGCTACGTCGTGGCCATGGTGCGCAACCAGAAGCTCTGGACGCACCGCCCGCCCACCGCCACGGCGCTGGAGATCGACGACCTGATCCTGTGGCTGACCCTGGGGATCATCGTCGGCGGCCGGCTGGGTCACGTGTTCTTCTACACGCCCTGGCTGATCTGGAAGGATCCGGTCGAGATCCTGAAGACCTGGCACGGCGGCATGAGCTTCCACGGCGGGGCGATCGGGGTGTTCCTCGCGGGCCTGGCCTTCGCCCGGTTCAAGAAGATCGACGCCCTGCGCCTGGGCGACCTGATCGTCGCCGCCGAGCCGATCGGTGGCTTCTTCGTGCGGATCGCCAACTTCATCAACGGCGAGCTCTGGGGCCGCCCGACCAGCCTGCCCTGGGGCATGGTGTTCCCCGACCCCGACGCCGGCGGCGTGCCGCGCCACCCTAGCCAGCTCTACGAGGCGGCGCTGGAAGGCATCGTGCTGTTCTGCGTCCTGCGCTGGGCGACCCATCGCAAGCACTGGCTGAACCGTCGCGGCGTGGTCCTGGGCCTGTTCCTGGCCGGCTATGGCGTCGTCCGCATCAGCCTGGAGAACGTGCGTGAGCCGGACGTCTACATGCCGCACTTCCCGCTCGGCCTGACCATGGGGATGATGCTGTCGGTCCCCATGGTGCTGCTGGGCGCGTGGCTGATCTGGCGTGGCCTGAAGGAGCCCCTGCCGCCGGCGCTGGCGGAGGAAGAGGCCCACCTGGCGGGCGACGCCGAGGCCGCCGCGAAAGCTCCATGAGCCTGACGCGGCGGCTGGCCGACCAGATCGCGGCCAACGGCCCACTGAGCGTCGCGCAGTACATGACCGCCTGCCTGCATGATCCGGACTTCGGCTACTACGCCACGCGTCCGGCCCTGGGCGCCGGCGGCGACTTCATCACCGCGCCCCTGGTCAGCCAGATGTTCGGCGAACTGGTGGGCGTCTGGGCGGCCGCCTCCTGGGAGCTGATGGGCCGCCCGGGCGAGCTCCGCTTCGTCGAGATGGGCCCCGGCGACGGGACCCTGATGGGCGACATGCTGAAAACCCTGCGCCACGCGCCGGGCTTCCTGGACGCCGCCGACGTCTGGCTGGTGGAAACCTCTGCCCCGCTCCGCGCCCTGCAGGCCGAGGCGCTGGGGGACCGCGTGCGCTGGGCGGCGAGCCTGGATGGGGTCCCGGACGGCGCGCCGCTGATCCTGGTGGCCAACGAACTGCTCGACTGCCTGCCGGCCCGCCAGTTCGTGCGCACGGCCACGGGCTGGTCCGAGCAGGTGGTGGGCCTGGATGCGGACGGCGAGCTCGCCTTCGGCCTGGTCCCCACCGCCGCGGCCGGCCTGCTGCCCGACGCGCGGCCCGGCGAGGTCTTCGAGCAGTCCGCCGCCCAGGCCGCCCTGGGCGCGGCGCTGGGCGCACGGATCGCCGCTGACGGCGGGGCGGCCCTGCTGATCGACTATGGCCGCGCCGCGCCCGGCTTCGGCGACACCCTGCAGGCGCTGCGCCGCCACGAGAAGGTCGATCCGCTGGACGAGCCCGGAACCGCCGACCTCACCGTCCACGCCGACTTCCCGGCGGTGATGGCCGCCGCCGGGCGAGAGGGCTGCGAGAGCGCCATCCTCACCCAGTGCGACTTCCTGGCCCGACTAAGGATCGGCGCGCGGGCTGAAGCCCTGGTCCGCGCCCAACCGGACAAGACCGCGACCCTCGGCCGCCAGCTCACCCGCCTGATCGCCGCCGACGAGATGGGTGAGCTGTTCAAGGCCTGCGTCATCCACTCGCCGGGCTGGACGCCGCCGCCGTTCGAGGAGAGCCCGGACCCTGATAGAGGGAAGCCATGAGCGCCCTGCCCGTCATCACCTCGAAGCTGCTCGACCTGCCGGGCATGCGCCACGCCTTCTTCACCCGCCGGGGCGGCGTCTCCCTGGGTATCTACGCCAGCCTGAACGTCGGCCTGGGCTCGAAGGACGATCCCGAGGCGGTCATCGAGAACCGCGCCCGCTGCGCCGCCAACTTCGGCGCCCCGGCGATCGTCACCGCCTACCAGGTCCATTCCGCCGACACCCGCCTGGCCGAAGGCCCGTGGCCGGGCGAGGCGCCCCAGGCCGACGGCGTCGTCACCAAAACCCCCGGCGTGGTCTGCGGCGCGCTCGCCGCCGACTGCGCCCCGATCCTGCTGGCGGATCCGCAGGCGCGCGTGGTCGCCGCCGCCCATGCCGGCTGGAAGGGCGCGCTGAGCGGCGTCGCCGAGGACGCCATCGCCAAGATGGAGACCCTGGGCGCGGTCCGCTCGCGGATCACCGCCGTCGTCGGCCCCTGCATCGGCCCGGCCTCCTATGAGGTCGGCTTGGAGTTCCTGGAGCGGTTCGCCGCCGCCGACCCGGCCTACACCGGCTTCTTCACGCCCGGCGCGGCGCCGGAAAAGCGGCTGTTCGACCTGCCGGGCTTCGTGCTCTCCCGCCTCACCGCGGCCGGCGTCGGCGCCTGCGAATGGGTCGGCCACGACACCTGTGCGCAGGCGGAGGATTTCTTCTCCAACCGCCGCGCCTTCAAGACCGGCGAGCCCGACTACGGCCGCCTGCTCTCGGCGATCATGATTTCCCCCTGAGTCGGGGTTCGACTCAGGGGCGTCGCCTGCTACAAGCGCCGCCATCCACCCAGAGACCTCGAGGGGCCCCGATGAAGCTGCTGGCCGGCAACTCCAATCGTCCGCTGGCCGAGGCCGTCGCGTCCCACCTCGACCTGCCGCTCACCAAGGCTCAGGTGAAACGGTTCTCCGACAACGAGGTCTGGGTGACCATCGACGAGAACGTCCGCGGCGAGGACGTCTTCGTGATCCAGTCGACCAGCTATCCGGCCAACGACAACCTGATGGAGCTGTTGATCTGCGTCGACGCGCTGAAGCGCGCCTCGGCCCGGCGGATCACCGCGGTGATGCCCTATTTCGGCTACGCCCGGCAGGACCGGAAGACCGGCGGGCGCACGCCGATTTCCGCCAAGCTGGTGGCCAACCTCCTGACCCGCGCCGGCGCCGACCGGGTGCTGACCATGGACCTGCACTCCGGCCAGATCCAAGGCTTCTTCGACATCCCCACCGACAACCTGCTGGCCGCCCCGATCCTGGCCCAGGACATCAAGGACAATCACAAGAAGACCGCCGAGCTGATGATCGTCTCGCCCGACGTGGGCGGCGTCACCCGCGCGCTGGCGGTCGCCACGCGGCTGAACGCCGAGCTTTCCATCGTCGACAAGCGCCGCTCCGGCCCCGGCAAGAGCGAGGTGGCCAACATCATCGGCGACGTCTCCGGCCGCCGCTGCATCCTGTTCGACGACATCATCGACGGCGGCGGCACGCTCACCAACGCCGCCCAGGCCCTGGTGGACAACGGCGCGGCCGAGGTCTCGGCCTATGTGACCCACGGCGTGCTGTCCGGCGCGGCGATCGAACGGGTCAACGCCTCGGCCCTGAAGGAACTGGTGATGACCGACTCCATCGCCCCGCCGGAGCGCGCCGGCGACGGCGGCAAGATCCGCTATGTCAGCTGCGACCGGCTGATCGGCGAGGCCATCCGGCGCATCGCCAACGAGGAATCGGTCTCCAAGCTGTTCGACTGAGGCGAACCGGGCCCGACTGGGGGCCGGCTGGGGCCGTTCGCCGCGCGACGGCGTCCGCTCGTCGGCCAAGCTTGCTCACCAGCCGTGCAGTGTGCGATTCCACATTCGGCCGGGGACGAATCGAAGACTGACGCCCAAACGTGCGTCCGTGGGGAACGCCTCCTGATGATAACTGCCCGCCGCCTGCTCGCCCTCAGCCCGCTCAAATCGGCCGCCGTCGCGGCGCTCAGCGCCCTGGCTGTCGCCTGCAGCAGTCCGCCGCCGCCCCCGCCGCCCGCGCCCCCGCCGCAGCCCCCGCCGGCGCCGGTCATCCCAGGCGTCAGCCTGTCGGCCAAGGTGGTGGAGCAGGCCGCCGCCTACCGCGCCTATGTGGCCCACGCCTCGGCCATCTCGCCCAGCTTCGCCAACGGCGACGACGTCGCCCAGAGCCTGAAGACCGGCGAGTCCTACGAGCCCGCCGCCCTGGAGCGCGGCGCCATCGCCTATGGCGCGGTGGTGGCCCTGCAGGAGCCCAGCTATGTGGCCGGCGTGCGCAAGTTCGTCGCCGATCCGGACGGACGGCGCACGGTGGCCTACGAGATCATCCGCAACCCCGACTATGTGACCAAGTTCGACGGCTACGACCAGGCCGCCGGCATGGTGCGCCACGCGCTGGGCGAGGACGGCCGCCGCATCCTGATGGCCGGCCGGACGATCCGCCAGTCGGCCTATGACGTGCAGCACCAGGCCTGGTCCAAGGCCGACGTCCAGGGCCGCGACGCGCGCCTGGCGCTGGCCAAGGACCTGTCGTCCAAGGCCGGCGTCGGCGAGGTCGAGGAGACCGCGCGCCTGCAGAGCGCCGTTGGCGGCGGCGCCCAGATGGACAAGACCTCCGACCATTCCGACAGTCCCTACGCCAACGCGGTGAACCATGCGCTCGCGGTCGCCGCCTTGGCCGCCCTGGGCTACGCCAACGACGACCTCCTGGGCTCGGTGATGCCTATGCTGGGCGAGCCGGATGAGGTCACCTGCCTCAACGCCGCCAAGCTCAACCTCTACCAGTGCCTGGCGGTGGCCCGGCCGCACTACGAGGACGTCTTCTGCCTGGGCCAGCACGCCCTGGAGGAGACCGGCCATTGCCTGATGCTGGGCGCGGGCGTCGCCGAGCCCATCGATCCCACGACCAAGGTCGCCGACGCCAGCACCAGCAAGCCCGTCAAGAAGAAGCGCGCGAAGTCGAAGAAGCGCTGAGGGAATTTAAGGCCCGCGCCGTTGCGCGGACGGAGGGTTTTGTGTATCTACGCGCACCCTTTCGGCCAACACGGCCGCAACTAGCGTCGCCGCGCGCCGTTCGCGCGGCGGTTTCGTTTCTGAGGCAAGGCCATGGCCGATATCGTTCTGAACGTTGAAGTGCGCGAAAAGACCGGCACCGGCGCCGCGCGCGACGCCCGTCGTGCGGGCCTGGTCCCCGGCATCCTCTATGGCGGCGACAAGGATCCGGTGGCGATCTCGGTCAAGATGAACGAGTTCAAGAAGGCGCTCTACACCGGCAAGCTCCTGGGCCACCTGGTGACCCTGAAGTATGGCAAGGAGACCCAGCCGGTGATCGCCAAGGCCGTGGACATGCACCCGGTCAGCGACACGCCCTGGCACTTCGACCTCTACCGGGTCGACGCGCACCAGCAGATCAAGATCGAAGTGCCGCTGCACTTCTCGAACCAGGACGCCTCGCCGGGCCTGAAGCGCGGCGGCACGCTCAACATCGCGCTCCACACGGTCACCGTGTCCTGCGCCGCCGACCACATTCCGGAAGAGCTGGTGTTCGACCTGACCGGCAAGGAAATCGGCGACTCGATCCGCGTCTCCGACCTGAAGATGCCGGCCAACGCGCAGGCCGCGCTCAGCCCCGACACCGTGCTGGCCTCGGTCGCCGGCGTCTCGGCCGGGGTCGAGGAAGACGAGGCTGCTGAAGCGACAACCGCCGAGGGCGGCGAGCCCGCCGCCGAGGCCGAGGAAGGCGACGAGGGCTAAGCCTTCGCCGCCTCCCCCAGAGTCCGGAAGGCTTCTTCCGGCAGGGTTCGGGGGATTTCATGCTGCTGATCGCCGGCCTCGGCAATCCGGGCCCGACCTACGCCAAGACGCGCCACAACATCGGCTTCATGGCCGTGGACGAGATCGCGCGCCGCTGGGGCTTCGGCCCGTTCCGCTCGAAGTTCCAGGGTTTCGTGGCCGAGGGCTTGATCGAAACGCCGGCCGGGCCGGTGAGAACTCTGATCCTCAAGCCCCAGACCTTCTACAACGAGGCCGGCCGCGCCATCGGCGAGGCGCTGAAGTTCTTCAAGATCGAGCCTGAGGACCTGGTGGTCTTCTACGACGAGATCGACCTGGCCCCGGGCCGCTTCCGGATGAAGGCCGGCGGCGGGGCGGCCGGCAACAATGGCGTGCGCTCGATCACCAGCCAGGTCGGCCCCTATTTCCGCCGCGCCCGCCTGGGCACCGGCCATCCCGGCGAGAAGGAACTGGTTCACGGCCACGTCCTGTCCGAATTCCACAAGGCGGACCTGAAGTGGGTCGAGCCGCTGCTCGCCGCCTGCGCCGACGCAGCCCCCCTGCTGGCCGCCGGCGAGGACGAGAAGTATCAGGCGGAGGTGATGCGCCTGGCCCCGGCCGAAAAGGTCGACCCCCGCAAGGCGGCGCGCGAAGGGAACCAGCCATGATCCTCGCCCTTCTGCTGACCTATGTGCCGGCGATCCTGCTCTGCTGGCACATCGTGCGCACCGGGCGCGACACCTTCTGGATCTTCATCGTGCTGATGGCCCCGGGCCTGGGCAGCATCGTCTACATCGTGCTCAACATCATCCCCGACATCTTCGGCGGCAAGACCGCGCGCAACGTGGCCAAGGCGGCGCGCGAGACCCTCGACCCCAACCGCGAATACCGCGAGGCCAAGCAGGCCTGCGACGACACGCCCACGGTGCGCAACCAGTCGCGCCTGGCCGCCGCGGCCATGGGCATGGGCCACTACGCCGAGGCCGAGAGCCTCTACCGCGCCGCCGCCCACGGGGTGCACGCCGACGATCCGGTCCTGCTGTTGGGCCTGGCCAACGCCCTCCTGGAACTGAACCGCGCGGCCGAGGCCCTTGAGGTGCTGGAGCGCCTGGGCCAGGACCAGGCCCACGGCCGCACCCCCAGCGCCGCGCTGGCCCTGGGCCGCGCCTACGAAGCCCTGGACCGCCTGGCCGAAGCCGACGACGCCTACCAGTGGGCCGCCGAACGGATGCCGGGCTTCGAGGCGCTCGGCCGCTACGCCGCCTTCATGGCCCGCCACGGCCGCGCCGACGAGGCCCGCGCCATGGTCGCCGACATGGACAAGCGCATGACCCGCCTGCGCGGCGGCTTCCGCAAGGAAGCCCAGATGTGGCGCGACCACGCAGCGACGGCTCGGTAGGGCGCCCGGCGCAACCCGCCTTGCACGTGTCGCCGACTTCGGCCTATCGTAGACTACGAATGTAAATTGTTGGGCGGGCGATCATGCGCAAGACCACCCTCATCGTCGCGGCGGCCGCCTGGATGTCTCTGGCGCCCGCGCTGGTTCTGGCGCAGCCCCAGACCGCCGCGGCCAGGTACCAGGATCTCCTCGGCAAGGCGAAGGCCGGCGGGACGGTCGACTGGGTCGCCCTGCGCTTCGCCTACGCGGACTACGCCGACGACCAGGGTCAGGACCTGCGCGACAGGCGCCGCAAGATGCTGACCGCGCTAAACGCCTCGGACTATGCCGCCGCCAAAGCCCAGGCCGAGGCGATCATCGCCGCCGCCTATGTCGACGGGGAAGCCCACCTCATCGAGAGCATCGCCGAGCGGCATCTGAACCAGATCGCCGACGCCGACCGCGAGCAGGCCGTGGCGCTGGCCGTCCTCAAGTCGATCCAGACGGGCGACGGATCGAGCCAGGCCACCGCCTTCACGGTGATCTCGGTCGACGAGGAGTACGAGCTGATGCGGGCGCGTGGCCGGCAGGTGACGCAACAGGCGCTGGTCCGGGACGGCGGGCACGCCTACGACGTGCTGACCACGGTGAACGAGAGCCGCCAGCCGCAGGTCTTCTACTTCCAGATCGACCGGGTGATGGCCTCGGAAAGCCGGATGTTCTCCGGCAAGAAGCCCTAGATCGGGCCGCCGGAGCGGCCGCGACGCCGGCGCCGGGCTCAGCCCCCTGGCCAGCTCGCCGCGCCGAGCGCGCGGATCTCCGCCTCGTCCGCCGGCAGGATGAAGCCGGCCTTCACCGAGGCCGCCAGCGAGGCGTCGAACTTCTTCTCATAGTCGGCCTTGCCGCCCGGATAGAGCCTGGCCAGGGCGGCGGCGTCGAACGGCTGGGTGGTGCCCACCAGGAAGCCGAACGGGCCGCCCGAGTTGCCGAAGCCGGAGAGCTTGGCGGTCGGCGCGTCGACCCAGGGCGTACGGATGCCGCCGCGCGCATTGCCCGACCCGTCCAGCGCCAGCTTGGGCGCCTCGCCCGCCTTCTCCGGCGGATTGAGCTCCAGGCGCGGCGCTTTGGGCGGGGCCCTGCCGGTCGCCACCCAGTGGTCCAGCGCCGCCATCGCCGCCTCGGCCACATAGTGGTGCTGCGGCCCCGAATTGATCGGGTGCGCCATCTTCGACCCATAGAGGCCGTCGTTCGGCTTCCATAGCCGCGCCAGCGTCTCGATCGGGGCCGAGCCGCTGTCGGCGGCGCCGACGAAGAACATGTAGTTGTCCACGTGCGACGCGCCCGGGATCTCCCAGATGCGCAGCTTGTCGTTGTCCGGCTGCTGGGCCGCCCAGAAGCCGCTGAGGCCCGAGCCCAGCATGTCGGTCTCGGTGATCAGGGTCATCACCGGCACGCGCAGGTTCGGGCGCAGCTTGACGCCCGCAGGCCCCCGCGCGTTCGGCCCGCCGCGCATCGAGGCCATCTCCGGCGCCGGCGCCCCGCCGAACCGCGAGTGGATGAAGAAGCCGTCGAACACCCGGGCCAGCGGGTCGATGGCGTCCACATAGGTGGTCATGAACACCGCCGACTGGCTCTCGCCGGTGGCCAGCACATGCTTGGGCTTCAGCGGCCCCAGCACCTTGCCGCTCTTCACCGCCTGGCCGGCCTGGCTGAACATGTCGAAGGCGAAGGCGTCGCCGGGATGGGTCAGCGTCCCATAGCGCGCCGGATTGACCCGCTTCAGCGACATGCCGGCGGTCCCGCCGATGCCGTTGCCGCCCTCGACGCCGACCTTCTGGGCCGAGACCCCCACATAGGCCATGCCGCTGCGCAGCATGTAGCGGTGCGTGTACATCCAGTCCGGCGCCGCATCGAGGCCGCCGGTGACGTTCAGCCACTCCACCGCCACCGTGCCGCTGAACGCCTTGGGGTCCTTCGGGCGCACCACCACGATGCGGGTGGCGTAGGGCGCGGTGTCGGCCGGCTTCGCGGTCCAGGCGCCGTCGGCGGTCGGCTCCCCGGTCAGCTTGAAGGATCTCGCGGTCCCGGAGATGAAATATTCCTCGACCACATAGCCCAGGGCCTTGAGGTCATAGGTCCCCAGCGACAGGAACGGACTGCCCGCGGCGGTCACCAGCTGGGTCGTCGGCGTGGGCGCCGCCGCCAGGGCCGGCTGCGCCAGCCCCAGGCTCAGCCCCGCCAGCAGGCCCGCCGCCGCGACCGCCCACGTCCTCATGCGCTTGCCCATCATGTGCCCTGCCCCGTTTTGGACCCGCGTCAACACCGGGTCCTTGCGCCTGAGCCTAGGCCCGACCCGCGCGCCGTGCTAGGTCGCCCGACCGTCCGCCTATCGAAAGACCTCCGCCACCCATGGCCCTGAAAGTCGCCATCGTCGGCCTGCCCAATGTCGGCAAATCGACCCTGTTCAACGCGCTCACCCAGACCGCCGCCGCCCAGGCCGCGAACTATCCGTTCTGCACCATCGAGCCCAACGTCGGCGACGTGGCGGTGCCGGAGCCCAGGCTCGACAAGCTGGCCGAAATCGCCAGCTCGAAGGAGATCATCCCCGCGCGGATCAACTTCGTGGACGTGGCCGGCCTGGTGCGCGGCGCGTCGAAGGGCGAGGGCCTGGGCAACCAGTTCCTAGCCAACATCCGCGACTGCGACGCCATCGCCTTCGTCGCCCGCTGCTTCGAGGACGACGACATCACCCACGTGGAGGGCAAGGTCGACCCGATCGCCGACCTGGAGACCATCGAGATCGAGCTGATGCTGGCCGACCTCGAGAGCCTCGAGAAGCGGGTGGTCAACCTCGAGAAACGCGCCAAGGCTGGCGACAAGGAAAGCGCCCAGACGCTGCGCCTGGTCAACGCCGCCCTGGCCGAGCTGAAGGATGGCCGCCCGGCCCGCAAGGCGAGCATCTCCGCCGAGGACGAGAAGGCGTGGCGCATGCTCCAGCTGCTCACCTCCAAACCCGCCCTCTACGTCGCCAACGTCGACGAGGCCTCGGCCGGCGAAGGCAACGAAATGTCGAAGCAGGTCGCCGAACGGGCCCGGCGCGACGGCGCCGACACCGTCGCCATCTCCGCCCAGATCGAGAGCGAGATCGCCATGCTGGACGCCGGCGAGCGGCAGGAATTCCTGGAGACCCTGGGCCTCGCCGAACCCGGCCTCAACCGGCTGATCCGCGAGGCCTATCATCTGCTCGGCCTGCAGACTTATTTCACCGCCGGGCCGAAGGAGGCGCGCGCCTGGACCATCCATCGCGGCGACACTGCGCCCCAGGCGGCTGGGGTGATCCACACCGACTTCGAGAAGGGCTTCATCCGCGCCGAGACCATCGCCTATGACGACTATGTCCGCCTGAAGGGCGAGGCCGGCGCGCGCGAGGCCGGCAAGCTGCGCCAGGAAGGCAAGGAGTATGTCGTCCAGGACGGCGACGTGATGAATTTCCGCTTCAACGTCTGAGGAGACCAGGATCATGGCCGAGACCATCAAGATCGCCGGCGCCGACGGCTTCGAGTTCTCGGCCTACCACGAGCCGTCGTTCACCCCACGCAAGGGCGGCGTGATCGTGATCCAGGAGATCTTCGGCCTCGACCAGCATGTTCGCGCAGACGTCGGGCGCTGGGCGAAGATGGGCTACGAAGCGATCGCGCCCTCCATGTATGACCGCCGCGAACCCGGCTTCACCGCCCACCATGATCCCGACGGCATCAAGGCCGGTGTCGCCCACGCCATGGGCACCCCGCTGGACCAGGCCATGGGCGACATCGCCGCCTGCGCCGCCTTCCTGCGCACCCGCGGCGAGAAGGTCTGCATCGTCGGCTACTGCTACGGCGGCTCGCTCGCCTGGCTGGCCGCAAGCCGCGTGCCAGGCCTGGCGGCGGCCTCCAGCTACTACGGCTCCATGGTCCAGGCCAACGCCGCCCAGAGCCTCGCCTGCCCGGCCATCGTCCATCTCGGCCGCACCGACGGCGGCATCCCGGCCGACGAGGTGGCCAAGGCGGTGGGCGAGCACCACCCGGGCACGCCGGTCTACGTCTACGAAGGCGCCGGCCACGGCTTCAACAACGAGAGCCCGGAGCGCTACAACGCCGAGGCCGCCGACCTCGCCCGCCACCGCACCCTCGAGCTGTTCGACAAGGCCTGAGCGGTGGGCGAGACCGTCCGCCTGACCAGCGCCCCTCTTGAAGGCGATGGCGACGGCTTCGAATACGAGGCCTTCCACGAGGCCCCGCGCGAGGCGCGCCGGGGCGGGCTGGTCGTCCTGCACGCCATCTGGGGCGTCACCCCGCACCTCCGCGAACTGGCGGGCGAGTTTGCCGACATCGGCTATGAGGTGCTGGTCCCCAGCCTGTTCGACCGCTTCGGCCGCGGCTTCGCCGAGAAGGATTCCGACCCGGCGCTCGCCCGCCGCCAGATGGGCTACAGCGCGGCGACCAGATGGGGCCTGGAGGTGCTGGACGCCGTGCAGGCGGCGGTCGACGCATTGCCCGGCCCGGTCTTCGTCATGGGCTTCTGTTTCGGCGGCACCACCGCCTGGCTGGCCGCCCAGCGCTGCCACGGTATCGCCGCGGTGGCGTCGTTCTACGGCGGCCAGATCAGCCTCTACCTCGACGCGGCGCTCCAGGCGCCGACCATCCTGCACCTGGGCAAGACCGACGAACTGATCCCGCCGGCCGACGTGGAGGCGATCCGCGCCGCCCATCCCGACCTGCCGGTCCACCTTTACGACGCGGGGCACGCCTTCGTGGCCCCCAGCGGCTACGACGAGGAGGCCGCGCGCCTGTCGAAGCTGCGCACGCTCGCCCACTTCGCCCGCCACTCCGGCGTCCGGTCCGAGGCCTGAGGCCGCCCCACGCTCAAGCCAGTTGTCAGGCGGCGATCTGCTCGCCAAGGTGGCGCGCCTCATCGGAGGGAAACCCATGCTGCGCCCAGGCCTAGCGGGCCGATCCGTCGTCGCCCTCGCCGTCGTCGCGACCCTGGCCGGCGCCGGCCACGCCCAGTCGCTCGCGCCGATCGCCGTGCCGACGCCCGGCCTGACCCAGGCCAAGGCGGCCGAGGGCTTCTATCTGGATGTCGCCCGCTGCCTCTACAGCCGCGAGCACGGCGCCGGCGTGGCCGAGCTGCCGCCGGAGGCCAAGGCGGACCTGCGCCCGGCTGAACCCGCCGAGCGCCACCTGTTCAAGGACCCGGCGGTCAAGGTCTGGACCAACGACCTTCTCCGCGATCATGTGGTCCTCGCCGAGCTCAGCCCCGGCAAGTGCCAGGTGGTCGCCGACCAGTTGCCGGTCGACGCCACCTTCCGCGACGTGGTCGCCCGATTGCACAGGTCCGATCCCGTCTTGCGTGACGGCGCCGCCAGGTCGGACCGCGCCTGGCCCATCGCCTACCGGCTGGAGCGCGAAGCCGACGGCGCGCACTACACCGTCCGGCTGGAGGGTTCGGACCCCGGCGGTCTCGCCCATCCGCTGCGGATGGCCGAGGGCCATGCCTTCCGCTTCAGCCTGCTGACGGCGACCATCGAACGAACCCCGGGCGGGGGCCCAGGCACGGCGGCCTTGGTCCCAGCGGCGCCGAAAGCCTGCGGGCTGGACCTCCCGGAGGCCGCGCCGGCCATGGGACCCGGAACGGTGCGGGGCGTGGAGGATCGCGAAGCCTCGGCCACGCGGATCGTCGCCGTCCAGAAACGCCTGAAGGGCCAGATCGACCCCGACTATGCCGAGACCCCGCGGGTGTTCGTGGAGCTCGACAGCGGCGAGCGGCACGCCGTGGCGACCCTGCCGTCGATGCAGCTTCATCCCGGCGACCGGGTCACCGTGCTGGGGCTCACGCGGAACCCGAGGCTGCCGTGCAACTACCTGCCGGTGCGGGTGGGCGCCGCGCCTTAGCCCTCAGCCCCGCTCCATGATCCGCGCCTGCACCTCGGGCGTCTTCTCAAGCGCGCGGGTGAGCACCGCCTGGGCGGCCAGGATGCCGATGCCGGCGGCGTAGGCGGAAAAGACGTTGGCGCCGAGCTGGCCCGCGCGGACCGCCCGGCCCACCTCTTCCCAGATGAACAGGCCAGCGCCCATCAGAAGCGCGACGCCCACCACCACCGAGCCCGGCGTCTGGCCGAAGCCGGCCTGGAAGCTCATCCAGACATAGCGCGCCAGCCAGCGCTTCACCGGCGGAATGATCAGCGGCAGCAGCAGCGAGGGGACCAGGAAGGCCAGCGGCCACAGGAAGGTCCAGCGCGCGGCGACGGCCGGGCCGCCGGGCAGCCGCTGCAGGGCGTTGATCGCGCCGGCCGCGTAGATCAGGCAGGCGGCCGCGACCGTCAGGTCCTGCATCCGCTTGAAGTTCCGCCACGCCCGCGTGTAGGCCATGCGCCCTAGTTAGGGACCTCTTGCGGCAGGCGTAAGGCGCGACATCGCCAGAGGCTTCGACTAGCGCCTATCCTCGCCTGGTGAACCGGCCCTTGAGTCGCCCCTTGTCGCTGTATTGCGCCCTCGCGGCGCTGGCCTGCGCGCCCACGGCGCGGGCCGCGGCCGCGCGCTGCTGGTACGAGAACCAGGTGGTGGTGGTGGGCGCCGAGGTCATGGGCGTCACCGGCGACTTCATCCTGGATCCGGCCACACCGCACACCGAGCTCGCCGACAGCCAGGCTCAGGCCGCGGGCTTCGCGGACACCGAATTGCAGGGCCCGGTGCGGCTGGCCGGGGTGACGGTCCCGCGGGCCGCCGTCTCGGTGCAGACCCTGGACCTGCGCACCGGCGCCCTGCCCACGCCGGTCGCCGGCGTCATCGGCGCCGACGTGCTGAAGGGCTATGTCCTCGACGTCGATTTCCACCCTTGCCGCATCCGCCTCTCGCGGCCCGGCCATGCGCCGCGGTTCCGCGCGCTGCGCACCCTGCCGCTGAGCTGGATCGCCGGACGGCCCGTGGTGGCCGCCGCGGTCTCGGACGGGCCGCACGCCGCCGGCGGCGGCTTTTCCCTGGGGGTGGGCGCCGACACCGCCGTTCGCGTCAGCGACGCCGCGGCCGCGGCGCCGGGGGCCGCCAAGCCGAAGGAAGCCTATCCCTATGGCGTCCTGCGCCCGCGCCTGCGCGCCTTCTCCTTCGCGGGCGGCCTGGTGGAGAACCTGGCCTCGGGCCTGGTCGCCGCGGAGGACCCGGCGCTGGTCGGCCAGATCGGCGCGCCGATCCTGTCGCGCTTCCGCTTGCGCCTCGACCTGGCCAGGAATCGCCTGATGCTCGCCGCCCCGCTGAAGGCGTCCCCCGGAGGCCGCAAGCATGTCCGCTGAGTTCGCAGGCTGGCCGCGCGTGGGCGGCGGCGCGGTGATCCTGCGCGACGGCGCGATCCTGCTGCAGCGCCGCCTCACCCCGCCGGAGGCCGGCGCCTGGGGCATCCCCGGCGGCAAGGTCGATCCCTTCGAGCCGACCGTGGACGCCGTGCGCCGCGAGGTCGAGGAGGAGACGGGCCTTGTGCTGGGGGCGCTCGAACTGATCAGCGTCTGCGACATGATCGACCGCGCGGCGGGCTACCACTGGGTCGCGCCCGCCTATCTGGCCATGAGCTTCCAGGGCGAGCCGCAGCTTCGCGAACCCGCCAAGCACAGCGGCCTGGCTTGGTTCGACCTCGCCGCCTTGCCGACCCCGCTGACCGCCCCGACGGTGGCCGCGCTCGAGGCCTTGCGCCGGCGCCGCTGACCGCAACGAAAAAGGCCCCGGCGCGAACCGGGGCCCTGATCGATCGCGGTACAGCGTGACCTAGTGGCCGACGTTGCGCCAGATCCGCTTGTAGCTGAACCACAGCAGGATCGAGAAGATCACCAGATAGATCATCGCGCCCAGGCCGAACGACTTGCGCTCCTCGGCCTTGGGATCCGAAGCCCAGGCCAGGAAGGCCGCCACGTCGCGGGCCTCGTCGGCGATCTTGTCGGGATGGCCGTCGTCGAAGGTCACCTTGCCGTCGGTGAGCGGCGGCGGCATGCCGATCGAGCCGCCCTCCGGCACCTTGTCCTTTGCCCCGCTCCAGCTGCCGCTGAGGTCGCCCGGGAACCAGGGGTTCCAGTACTTGCCGGCTGGCATGGTCAGGCCCGGCGGCGGCTTCTTGAAGCCGGTCAGGATCGAGAAGATGTAGTTCGGCCCGCCGTCGCGCGCCTTGGCCATATCCGACAGGTCCGGCGGAACGGCGCCGCCGTTGGACGCTTTCGCCGCATATTCATTGGCGAAGGGCGCGGGGAACTTGTCGGCGGGGGTGGCCGGGCGGGTGATCGGGTCGCCGGTGTCGGTGTCGATGTCCTTGACCTGGATGTCGTGCGCCAGGGACTTCACCACCGGGTTGTTGTTGGGGTTCGGGTACTTCGGATCGTAGAACGGCCCGCCCTTCTGCCCGAGGTTACGGAAGGACATCAGGTTCATCGAGTGGCAGGCCGAGCAGACCTCCCGATAGACCTTGTAGCCCCGCTGGAGCTGTTCCTTATCGAACCGGCCGAACGGCCCGTCGAAGGACCAGGCCTGTTCCCGAGGCTCTGCCTGGGTCGTGGCGGCGGACGCCGACCCGGCCAGCGGGCCGGCCCAAGACGCGGCCACCACCGCGAGCCCGAGCGCCGCGAACGCGAAACCTTTGCGCAGCATCAGGCTCAACCCCTCTTTTCAGGCGACGCCGCGGCGCCGGACGGCGCGGAGGCGGGATGCGACAGGACCGGGGAGGAGATGGACTCCGGCACCGGCAAGGGTGTTTCGGTCAACCCCAGCAGCGGCGTGATCACCCAGAAGTAGGCGAAGTAGTAGAGCGCGCCCACCCGCGACAGCCACACGTAGCTGTTGATGTTCGCGTCGAGGAACTGCAGGCCGGACGCGCCCGGGATCACCATGTCGTCCGGCGCATGCGCGCCGCAAAGGCCCAGGACCAGGCAGGCGAAGATGAAGATGAAGAAGTACAGCCGCGCTGTCGGGCGATAGCGCATCGACTTCACCTTCGAGGTGTCCAGCCACGGCAGCACGAACAGGGTGAGCAGCGCGCCGCCCATGGCGATCACGCCCATCAGCTTGTTCGGGACCGCCCGCAGGATCGCGTAGAACGGCAGCAGGTACCATTCGGGCACGATGTGCAGCGGGGTCTGCAATGGGTTGGCCTGGACGTAGTTGATCGCGTCGCCCAGCACGTTCGGCATGTAGAAGACGAACGCCGCGTACATGATCAGGAAGACCGAAATCGCGAAGCCGTCCTTCACCGTGTAGTAGGGGTGGAACGGGACGGTGTCCTCCTTGGACTTCACCTCCACGCCAGTCGGGTTGTTGTTGCCCGGCACGTGCAGCGCCCAGATGTGCAGGCCGACGACGCCGGCGAGCACGAAGGGCAGCAGGTAGTGCAGCGAGAAGAAGCGGTTCAGCGTCGGGTCGTCCACCGCGAAACCGCCCCACAGCCAGGTGGTGATCGAGGGGCCGACCAGCGGGATCGCGCCGATCAGGTTGGTGATCACCACCGCGCCGTGGAAGCTCATCTGGCCCCAGGGCAGGACGTAGCCGAAGAAGGCCGTGCCCATCATCAGCAGGTAGATCACGCAGCCCAGGATCCACAGCACCTCGCGCGGCGCCTTGTAGGAGCCGTAGTAGAGGCCGCGGAACATATGGATGTAGACCGCCAGGAAGAACATCGAGGCGCCGTTGGCGTGCGTGTAGCGGATCAGCCAACCGTAGTTGACGTCACGCATGATGCGCTCGACCGAATTGAAGGCGTAGTCCACGTGCGGGACGTAGTGCATCGCCAGGATGACGCCCGTCACGATCTGGATGCCCAGCATCATCGCCAGGATGCCGCCGAAGGTCCACCAGTAGTTCAGGTTCTTTGGCGTCGGGAACGTCACCATGGTGTCGTTGGCGAAGCGAAGGATCGGAAGGCGCGCGTCGAGCCAGCGCTCGAAACCGGTCTTCGGCTCGTAGGTCGAGGGTCCGCTCATCCGTCAGCCCACCTTGATCTTGGAATCGGAGAGGAAGCTGTAGTCCGGAATCGCGAGGTTCAGCGGCGCGGGACCCCGCCGGATGCGGCCGGAGGTGTCGTAGACCGAGCCATGGCACGGGCAAAGCCAGCCGCCGTAGTCGCCGCCGCCGAAGGTCGGCACGCAGCCCAGGTGCGTACACACACCGATCAGGATCAGGTACTGGGCCTTGCCCGGCTTGTGGCGGCTCTCGTCGGTGGCCGGATCGCGCAGGTCGGCGTGGTCGCCGGCGATGGCCTCCTCGATCTCCTTGGGCGTGCGGTAGCGGACGAACAGCGGTTTGCCGCGCCACTTCACGACGATCTGTTGGCCTTCGACGACCTTCGAGATGTCCACATCGATGGACGCCAGGGCGAGCGTGTCGCCGGCCGGGTTCATCTGGTCGATGAACGGCCAGGCGAGACCGCCGACCACGCCGAGCGCAGCCACGCCCGCGGCGATATGGATGAAGTCGCGACGATTCGGGTCGTCACCCGAAACGTGCGGATCGGGACTTGCGCCCGCGACGGTGTCGGCCACCTAAAGCTACCCTTCGTTTCAAGGCTCCCAAGAGCCTCGCATGAGACCTCGGGGCCTGGCGTCTTTGGACCCTGCCAGAGGCTCTGGTAAGGGCTTTTAAGTCACGACGGCCCGGCAGGAAACTCGCGTGTCCGATACTCTTCCCCGATGGCCCTGCGAACCCCGCACAGCCTCGGGTGTGAATCGTCCATTGCCCCGGCCTAACCCGTCGCGGTTCGCTTAGAATGCGTTTGGCCCTTTTTCAACCGGACATTCCGCAAAACGTCGGCGCCGCTCTGCGGCTGGGCGCCTGCCTGGGCGTCCCGGTGGACGTGATCGAGCCCTGCGGCTTCCCCTTGTCGGACGCCGGCGTGCGCCGCGCGGCGATGGACTACGGGGCAATGGCGGACCTCAAACGGCACGCGGGGTGGACGGATTTTCTCGCCGGTCCGGAGCGGGCCGAAGGCCGGCTGATCCTGTTCACCACCAAGGGCGCGGCGCCCCTCCACGGCTTCGAATTCCACCCCGGCGACACCCTGTTGTTCGGCCGCGAGAGCGCCGGCGCCCCGCCGGAAGTCCATGCCGCGGCGCAGGAACGGCTGTTCATCCCGCTCACGCCCGGGGCGCGGTCCCTGAACCTCACCGTGAGCGCGGCGATCGCGCTCAGCGAGGCCCTGCGCCAGACGAACGGCTTTCCAACCAGCGCCCCAACCGGCTAGCACACAGGCCATGTCGCAAGCTCAAGCGCCCGCCCCATCGTCCCTGCCCCCCGAGATCCTGGGGCGCCGCGACCGCGCCAAGGCCTGGTTCGAAGGCCTGCAGACCCGCATCATCGCCGAGCTGGAACGCCTGGAGGATGAGGCGCCGGCGGAACTCTACCCTGACGCGCCGGGCCGCTTCGACCTGCGCCCCTGGACGCGGGAGACCGGGGTCGGCGGCGGCATCGGCGGTCACCTGCGCGGCCGGCTGTTCGAGAAGGCGGGCGTCCACACCTCCGCCGCCGTCGCCCGCTTCTCGCCGGAGATGGCGCAGACCATGCCGGGCGCCGGCAAGGACCCCTCCTACGTCTCGGCCTCGATCAGCCTGATCGTCCATCCGGCGAGCCCGCGCGTGCCCACCGTGCATATGAACACGCGGTTCCTGTCGACGGCGGAGAGCTGGTTCGGCGGCGGCGCCGACCTCACCCCCATGCTGGACGAGCAGAGGAGCCAGCAGGCCGACGACGCGATCCTGTTCCACAAGGCCATGCAGGACGCCTGCGACCCCTTCGACCCGGAGTGGTATCCGAAATTCAAGGCCTGGTGCGACGAGTACTTCTACCTGCCGCATCGGGGCGAGACGCGCGGCGTCGGCGGCATCTTCTACGACCGCCACGACACCGGCGACTTCGAGCGCGACTTCGCCTTCACCCGCGCGGTGGGGGAGGCCTTCCTCGCGGTCTATCCGAAGATCGTGCGCCACCGCATGGATGAGCCCTGGACCGACGACGACCGCGCCCAGCAGCTCATCCGCCGCGGCCGCTACGTCGAGTTCAACCTGCTCTACGACCGCGGCACCATGTTCGGCCTCAAGGCCGGCGGCAACATCGAGACGATTTTGAGCTCCATGCCGCCGCTGGTCGCCTGGACCTAGCGAGAAGTTCAGGCTTCCCTGTTCCTTCTCCCCTTGCGGGAGAAGGACCTTCGCGTCCCGGTCTCAGCAATTCTCCGCCAGGAACGCCGCGATCCAGTCGCCGACGCGCGCCCGGTCATCGGGGCGATCGTAGCTTTCCACCGCCGCGGTCGCGATCTCCGGGGTCAACGGCCCGTCGCGGCGGGTCTCGATGAGGGCCACGGCATAGGCCGGGTCGAACTCGGGATGCGGCTGCATGGAGATCGCCCGCTCGCCCGGCCAGACCAGCCCTGCGAAGGGGGTGAAGTCGCTGGCCGCCCAGACCTCGGCGCCCGGCGGCTTTTCCACCACCTGATCCTGGTGGCTGGCCGGCAGGCGGATGGTCGCCGGCGCGCCTTCGCCCATCCAGGGCTCGCGCAGCGCGATGCGGTATTCGTTCTCGCCGACGCCCCAGCCCTTGGGCGACTTGATCACCTTGCCGCCGAACGCCTGGGCCATGATCTGGTGGCCAAGGCAAACGCCGACCAGCGCCGCCCGTCCCTTCGCCGCGCGCAGGAAATCCTCGAACGGCGCGATCCACGGCAGCGGCTCATAGGCGCCCGCCGCCCCGCCGGTGACGATATAGCCGTCGCAGGCCGTCGGGCTCTGCGGCAACTCGCCCGCCTCAACATCGAAGGCCGCCCAGTCGTAGGCGTCTTGCCCCAACAGATGGCGGAACATGTCCGGATAGGTCCCGAACTGCGGGACGCAAGCCTTCGGCGGCCGGCCGGTTTTCAGGATGCCGAGTTTCATTTTGGCCAACTGCCTTCGCCCCCTCCGTCACCTGCGGTGACACCTCCCCCGCACTCTGCGGTGCGGGAGAGGAGCGTGCGCCATCGCTCCACCCCAGAAGGGAACACATCGGGGGCGGTGTCACCGCAGGTGACGGAGGGGGCGAGCGGACTCAAAACGCCATCCCCTGCGTCACCGCCTTCAGCTTCTCGATCACCGACAGCCGGTCGTCGAGGAAGTCCTGGTCGACCCACCAGTCCTCCACCTCGCGCAGCACCTGGCCCACCATCGGGCCCTTGGGCGCGCCGGCGGCGATCACGTCGTCGCCGGTGAGCGGGAAGGCGGGCGGGCTCCAGCCTTCGCCCAGCGCGATCAGCCCGCGCCATTGCATGGTGGGCGCCGTGCCGCTTGACCGCGCCCAGGCCAGCTTGGCCCGGTCGCGGAACACCCTGGGCCCCTGGCGATAGACCGCGCGACGAATCTCCCTGGGGCTCATCCAGCTCTTCAGCTCGGGCGTCGGCGAGAGCGCCGCGGCCAGCCGGTCGCGTTCGGCGTTCGCCAGCCGCAGGCGCTCTGCGAGCTGGACTGCGCCCACCTGGTCATCGGCCAGCAGGGCCGCCAGGCGCAGCAGCGGGTCGCACTCGAACAGCTGGTCGGCCTCGATGGCCACCAGGCCCTCGAACCGCGCCAGGTCGATCGGCGCGGGCAGCACCTCGCCCAGCACGCCGGTGCGGGCCATCAACGCCACGGCCGGGCGCGGATCGTCGGCGGCCAGCAGCTTCAGAAGCTCCTTCGACACCCGCTCGGCCGAGAGCGTCCCGATCTCGCCGCGCAGCCTTTCGCAGGCGGCCAGCGCCGCGGCGTCGGCCGGCTCGCTCCCATACCAGGCGAAGAAGCGGAAGAAGCGCAGGATGCGCAGATAGTCCTCCCGAACCCGGGCCTCCGGCTCGCCCACGAACACGATGCGCCCGGCCCGCGCGTCAGCGACACCCTCGCCGGTCGGGTCGAACAGCGTCCCGTCGCGCCGGGCATAGAGGCTGTTCAGGGTGAAGTCGCGCCGCCGCGCGTCCGCTTCCCAATCGGCGGTGAAGGCCACCACCGCGCGGCGGCCGTCGGTGGAGACATCGCGGCGAAGCGTGGTGATCTCGAAGGGCTGGCCGCCCGAGACCGCGGTCACCGTCCCGTGCTCCACCCCGGTCGGCACGGCCTTCAGCCCCGCGGCCGCCAACGCCTTCGTGACCGCGTCCGGCGTCAGCACCGTGGCGATGTCGATGTCGCTCACCGGCCGGCCCAGGAGGGTGTTCCTCACGCAGCCGCCCACGAAGCGGGCGCAGTCGGCCCCGCCGGCCGCCTCCAGGGCGTCCAGCACCGCCGCAGCCTTCGGCTCGGTCATCCAGGGGCGTTGGCCGATCGTCCCGGTCATTTGCGCGCGCTCGGGAGCGTCGCCGTTGGGGGCGCGGGATTGGGGGATGCGGGAACGCCCTTCTCGAAATAGCCGGTGCTGACGCTGCCGTCCGACGTGGCCTGGGCCGGCACATAGGCCTCGTGGCGATTGTCCCTATGGAAGACCGCCGTGGCGATCAACGACAAGCCGACCAGCATCGCGCCCGCCGCGAACAGCCAGGACCAGGGCGTCGAGCCCATCGGCCGGCCGGTCCGCTGCGCCCAAGCCCGCCAGACGAACCAGACCACGAAGGGAAGCGCGGCGAGCGCTAGGCGCCAGGCGACGATCTCAGGCAACGGCGGCTCCATAGAGCCGCTCGTAGAGCGCGCGCAGCATCCCCGCCGTCGCGCCCCAGATGAACCGGTCCTCGTGGGTGTAGGCGTAGAAGCGTCGCTTCTCGCCGGTCGGAAGTTCGCGCTCGTGCTCCTCCAGGTTGGTAGGGTCCATCAGGAAGCCGAACGGCGTCTCGAAGATCTCCGCCACCTCGTCGGGGTTGGCCGTGAGCGTGAAGCCGGGGGAGACGAAGCCCACCACCGGGGTGATCAGATAGCCGGTGCCGGTGCGGTAGGGCGTCGAGAGCCCCACCGGCGAGACGAAGCGGGGCTCCAGCCCGATCTCCTCGTGCGCTTCGCGCAGCGCCGTCTGCCAGGGCGTCTCGCCCGGATCGCGCCGCCCGCCCGGCAAAGCCACCTGGCCGGTGTGGCGGCGAAGCGTGTCGGCGCGGCGCGTCAGGATCACGTTCAGGCCCGCGTCGCGCTCCACCAGGCCGATCAGCACCGCCGCCGGCGTCAGTGGGCCCTCGGCCGGATCGGGATAGGCCCTGGAAAGATCGAAGTCCGAGCGGATCGGGCCGGCTTGCGACGCCGCATAGGTCTCCAGCGGGTCCAGATGGTCGCCGATCCAGTCGCGCAGGTCGCCGCGCCCGCCCCTCAGCAGGCTCACCGCTGGTGCGCCTCAAGCTTGTGGGCGTTAGGGGGCCCGACCGGATACCAGGCGCCGTTCGAGGCCACGCCAAGGGTCGGCCCGTCGGGCGTGTCCCGCTCCTCGGCCAGCTCCACCAACTCGTAGAACACCGGGCGCGCGATCAGCGCCTCCAGCCCGCGCCGCACGTGCAGATAAGGCCGGGGCTCGCCGCCCTCGCCCATCTCCACGCGGATGTAATTCTCCGGCCCGGCCTCCACCTCGTCGCCGACGTTGGTCAGGAACCGCAAGACGTCGCCTTCGCGGTCCACGCGGGTGGCCACGAAGGGCGCGTCCTCGACCCGGATCTTCATCTTCTCCACCGGGGTCACCAGGCAGATGCCGTCGGGGTCCTTGCGCAGCACCGTGGAAAACAGGCGCACCAGCGCCTCGCGGCCGATCGGCGTGCCCTCGTGGAACCACACCCCGTCCTTGCGGATGAAGATGTCGATCTCCCCGCAGTGCGGCGGATTCCACAGGTGCACCGGCGGCAGGCCGCGGCCCTCCTTTGAATCTGGGGCAGCCTGCTTGGCCGCGGCGATCACGCCCTCGAGACTCGGTTTGCTGGGCGCCTCGGCCATGCGGGGAAGGTAGGCGCGCCGGAGGGCCGCCTCAACCTCCCCTCACCGCGAAGCGACAGCCGGCGAGGCTGCGCCTCAGACCGGCCGGACCGGCCCCGCCAGTTCCGCCGCGTCCGAGGTCAGCGCGCGGACCAGCACCCGCTTCGGATCCACCGGCCCGGGCATGACGATCCGGCGCGCCGGGGCGTTGGCGAAGCCCACGCGCCCGAAATAGGCCTCATCGCCCACCAGCAGCACGTGGGTCTCGCCGGCGGCCGCGGCGGCTTCGCAGGCGCGCGCGATCATCCGGGCGCCAAAGCCCGCGCTGCGCTCGCCCTCCTCCACGGCGAAGGGGCCCAGGAAGGCGATGGGCGCGCCGCCCACCCGCACGCGCCACATCCGCGCGCAGCCCAGGAGCCGCTCTTCCCCCGAAGGGCCTGGCGACCAAGCGCAGACCGATAGCTCCGGGGCGAACTGGGCGAACTCGCGCACGCGTTCGGAGACCTTGGCATAGCGGCCGGGGCCGAAGGCGCGCTCGATCAGGGCGTCGATCTGCGGGCCGTCCTGCGGCCGTTCGGGTTGCAGGATCAGTGTCGGAGCCTGGTCCGACGGCGCGGGTTTGGAAGGTTGGGCGGTCATGAAGGCGACCTCGACGAAGGAAACGACGACAGCCCGGCCGCGCGAAGGCGCGGGGCCGGAGGCGGATCAGCAGGCGCGGCGCACGCGCCCGGTTCGTCGAAGGCTTCGCATCTCAAGGCCGGTCCAAGGACCCAAGCGGGGTCGAGGCCGGCGCACATAGGGCCTTGCGCCCCGCAGGTCAACGCCGGGCCGGCCCCTAAACCACGCCAGCCATTGCAGGCGCGGGCGGGTTTGGGCAGGTTGCACCCGCCCATGGCCGAGACCACGCCCGACGCGCCCGCGCTTCCCGTCCCCTCGGCCCCGGTTCCGTCGGCCCCCGTTCCTTCGGCCAGGGCGCTGCTGAGGGAGCGCGACTACCTGGCCTTCTGGATCTGCCGCTGGACCGGCGGCTTCGCCGGCCAGATCCAGAGCGTGGCCATGGGCTGGCAGATGTACGGGCTGGCCCGCGCCGCCGGGAAAACCGTCGACGAAAGCGCCTTCCTGGTCGGCATGCTGGGCCTGGCCTCGTTCGTGCCGGTGTTCCTGCTGGCGCTCATCGCCGGCGAGGCCGCCGACCGCTACGATCGCAAGAAGGTGCTGCTCTGCTGCTTCGCCGGCGAGATCGCCACGGTGCTCACCCTGGCGCTGGCCTCCTGGCAGGGCTGGATCTCGCCGTCGATCATGATGGGGGTGGCCTTCCTGTTCGGCTGCGCGCGCGCCTTCTTCGCCCCGGCCAACACGGCGCTGGGGCCCATGCTGGTGCCGCGTGAGCTCCTGCCGCGGGCCATCGCCTGGAACTCGCTGGCCTGGCAGACCGCCTCCATCATAGGGCCCGCCGCGGCCGGCTTCCTGGTCGCCCAGTCGACCACCGCGGCCTACCTGACCACCTTCGGCCTCTATGTGGTCTCGGGCTCCGCCGTGCTCGCCATCCGCAAGAGCGGCCAGCCGCAGGTCAGCCCCGGCTCGCGCTGGCAACTGATGAAGGAGGGCCTGAGCTACGTCTGGAACCAGAAGATCGTCTTCGGGGCCATCTCGCTCGACCTGTTCGCCGTCCTGCTGGGCGGGGTGACCTCGCTCCTGCCCAGCTTCGCCCGCGACATCCTGCACATCGGCGCCCAGGGCTTCGGCGTGCTGCGTTCCGGCCCCGCCATCGGCGCGACCGTGGTGGCCCTGCTGCTGGCCGCGCGGCCGATCCGCCGCCACGCCGGCCTCTTCATGCTGGGCGGCGTGGGCCTCTATGGCCTGGCCACCTGCGTCTTCGCCCAGTCGCGCATCCTGTGGGTCTCGGTCGCCGCCCTGGCCGTGCTGGGCGGAGCCGACATGCTCAGCGTCTACGTCCGCCAGACGCTGGTGCAGCTGGTCACGCCGGACCCGATGCGCGGGCGCGTGGCGGCTGTTTCCTCGGTGTTCATCGGCGCCTCCAACGAGTTCGGCGAGTTCGAGAGCGGGGTGGTCGCCCGCTTCCTGGGGCCGGTCGGCGCGGCCCTGTTCGGCGGCGTCGGCGCCTTGGTGGTCGTGGCCGCCTGGTCCGGCCTGTTTCCCGCCTTGCGCAAGGCTGATCGGCTCGAATAACTGTCGGCCAATTCATTCGGCGAAATTGGATAGGGAGATAGATCCATGGGCGCATTGGCAGGCAAGGTCGTCCTCGTCACCGGCGGCGGCAACGGAATCGGGCGCGACTGCGCGCTGATCGCGGCGCGCGAAGGCGCCAAGGTGGTGGTCAACGACCTGGGCGGGGGCCTGAAGGGCGAGGACGAAGGCTCCGCGGGCCCGGCCGAGGCGGTGGCCGCCGAGATCCGCGCGGCCGGCGGCGAGGCGGTCTCCAACTCCGACAGCGTCACCGACCTGGACGCCGTCCACGGCATGGTCGAACAGGCCAAGAAGGCCTTCGGCGGCCTTCATGCAGTCATTAATCCTGCAGGAATTCTTCGCGACGTAATGTTCCACAAGATGAGCGAGGCCGAGTGGGACTCGGTGATCAACGTCCACATGCGCGGCTCCTTCAACGTCGCGCGCGCCACCATCGAGCTGTTCCGCGAGCAGCAGGACGGCGCCTACATGTTCTTCACCTCGACCAGCGGCCTGTTCGGCAACATCGGCCAGGCCAACTATGGCGCGGCCAAGATGGGCATCGCGGGCCTGTCGCGGATCATCGCCATGGAAGGCGCGCGCAACAATGTGCGCTCCAACTGCCTGGCGCCGGTCGCCTGGACGCGGATGACCCAGTCGGTGCCGATCAAGGACGAGGCGGCCGCCGCGCGGCGCGCCGTGATGGCCGAGAAGATCCGCCCCGACCAGCCGGCCCGCTTCTCCGTGGCCATGGTCAGCCCGGCCGCCTCGGGCGTCTCCGGCCAGATCTTCGGCTCCTCCGGCGAGAACATCATCCTCTACAGCCAGCCGCGCCCGGTGGTGACCTGCACCAAGCCGGAGGGCGAAAGCTGGACGGTGGAGTCCATCCTCAAGGAGGCCGTCCCGCAGATGGCGCCGAAGTTCTTCGACCTGAACCGCGCCCCGCTGGCCGGATCCCAGAACAACCAGCAGAAGACCCCGGCCTAGGCTTCGAAAAACCTCTCCCATTAGTGGGAGAGGGGGGACCACGAAACCATCTGGAGAGGGCGCTGGATCGGCCATGGCGGCACGACCGGCGCACGGCCTCAACGCCCCTCCGTCAGCTTCGCTGCCACCTCCCCCGAATGGGGGAGGTTTTGCTACAGCCTGTGCCGCAACTCCCAATCCGCGCGGGTCAGCTCCCAGTAGAGTGACCGCCGGATCGTCCCGTCGGGCCGGGTGCTCTCGACCTCGCCCATGCGTCGGAAGCCGGCCGCGTCGATGGCCTTGGCGGACCGGACGTTGTCGAGGGCGGCGGTGAGGCCGATCAGCCGCAGGCCCAGGTGCTCGAACATCCAGGCGATGGATTGGGCGACGCCGCGCGCGCCCTGGCCGGAGTTCTGCAGGTCGCCGCGCCGCGCGCCCGCCAGTTCGCCCGAGGCCCGCTCGGGCCAGACGGTGATCCGCGAATAGCCGCCCACCGCGCCGGCCTCGTCGAGGTTCACCGACAGGATGCAGCGGCCCTCCTGGCGCAGGGCCTCGCTGTCGGCCACCCAGGCCGCGACGCTGTCGCGGGTGATCGGCTTCGGCAGGTCGTAGATCGGCCCCGACACCGCCGGATCGGCCAGCAGTTGGTAGAGGCCGTCCACATGCTCCGGCCCCGCCACCACCCGGCCCTGCGCCGCCCGCACCGCCGTGCGGATCGCCGCCGCTTCGTCGGGCGTGGCGACCAGCTCGGTCTTGGGCGGCGCGCTCATGGCCGGTCTCCTATCCCTCCGCCAGCGCCATCAGCGCTTCGCCGTAGAGCCGGCGCACCGTCCACTCCTCCATCGCCGCGGCGTTGAGGCTGTCGTAGAACTCGATGGCCGGGGTGTTCCAGTTCAGCACCGACCATTCCAGCCGGCCCAGGTCGGCGTCGACGCAGCGCTGCGCCAGCCGGCGCAGCAGCGCCTTGCCGGCCCCCAGACCGCGGGCCTCCGGCTTCACGAACAGGTCCTCGAGGTAGATCCCGGCCCGGCCCCGGAAGGTCGAATAGTTGTAGAACCAGAGCGCGAAGCCCACCGGCTGGCCGCCCGCCTCGGCGATCTCGCAGAAGCAGCGCGGGTTCTCGCCGAACAGGTCGCGGCGGATGTCGGCCTCGGTGGCCTCGACGTCGTGGCCCAGCTTCTCGTACTCGGCCAGCGCCTTGATGAACTCCAGGATCAGCGACACGTCGGCCAGGGTGGCGACGCGGATCTTGACCTTCTCTGTCGTCCCGACATTCATCGCGGTTGCAGGCTCCCCTCGCCGATCGTCACGCCGGGCGGCGGCGGTATGTCGTCCGGCACGAAGAAGTCCGGCATCAGGCTGGCGCTCGGATCCACCCGGTACTTGTCGAAGTCGCGCACGCCCTCGCCGTAGAGGAAGGTGTCGTCGATCAGGAAATTGCCGCTGAAGCTGCGCGCGTCCTTCTCGAAGACCGCATGCGCGGCGTCGGCCATGATCTCCACCGTGCGGCAGTGGCGCAGCCCCTCGTCGCCGGCCAGGGCGAACTTGATCGCCGCGGTGGCGATGCCGGTGCGCGGCCAGAGCGCGTTGAAGGCGATCCCGTCGTCCTTGAACTCCGCGGCCATGCCCAGCACGCACATGCTCATCCCGAACTTCGCCATGCTGTAGGCTGTATGCCCCGAGAACCACCGCGGGTTCATGTCCAACGGCGGCGACAGCATCAGCACATGCGGATTGGCCGCCTGCTTCAGCCAGGGGATGCAGGCCTTGGAGGTCAGATAGGTGCCGCGCGCGTTGATCTGGTTCATCAGATCGTAGCGCTTCATGTCGGTGGCCAGCGTGCCGGTCAGCGAAATCGCGCTGGCGTTGTTCACGCAGATGTCGATGCCGCCGAACCGCTGGGCCGTCTGCTCGACCGCCGCCATCACCGAGGCCTCATCGCGCACGTCCACCACCAGCGGCAGAGCCGCGCCGCCGGCCTTCTCGATCTCCTCGGCGGCGGTGTAGATCGTGCCCGGCAGCTTGGGGTGCGGCTCGGCGGTCTTGGCGGCGATCGCCACATTGGCCCCGTCGCGCGCGGCGCGCAGGGCGATGGCCAGGCCGATGCCGCGACTGGCGCCGGTGACGAACAGGGTCTTGCCCTTGAGGCTCATGATCGTTCTCCCGAAGAGCGGGGCCTCCGCTGTACGGCCTCAGGCCGCCTGGTACCAGTCGATCCCGTCCGCGCCGCGGGTGCGGGTCGCCTGGCCGCGGGCGATCAGGCAGTTGAGATGGGCGAGGCTCTCGCCGGTCGCCAGCCCCAGCAGGCCGTGGTCGATCTGGCGGCGGAACAGGGCGCGGAACACATCCACCGCCCGCTTGGGGTCGGCGATCAGGGCGTGCAGCCGCGCCAGCCCCCGCTCGTGGCCGCCGATCAGGTGGTCGATCCGCGCGTGCAGCCCGTGGAACGGGTCGTTGTGCGCCGGCAGCACCAGCACCTCGTCCGGCACCGTGGCCTTCACCCGCGCCAGCGAGGTCAGCCAGTCGGTCAACGGGTCGCCGTTCGGCTCGGTCGGAAACACCGAGACGTTGGACGAGATCTTCGGAAGCACCTGGTCGCCGGTGATGATGACCTTGAGCTCGGGCGCCCACAGGCAGGCGTGCTCCGGGCTGTGGCCCGAGCCGATCACCACATGCCAGTCGTGCTCGCCGATCCGCACCACGTCGCCGTCCGACAGCCGCTGGAAGCTGTCGGGCAGGGCGTGCAGGGCACGGCCGAAGCCGCCGAAGCGCGCCTTGTAGGTCTCCAGCGCGTCCTCGTCCCAGCCGGCGGCCCTGAAGAAGGTCAGCGCGTCGCGCGGCGCCTCGCGCCCGGTGTCGGCCGCCAGCGAGCGGCACATCAGGAACTCCAGGCGGCTGATCCACAGCCGGCAGTCGAAGCGCCGGGTCAGCCAGCCGGCCATGCCGATATGGTCGGGGTGCATGTGGGTGACGAACACCCGGCTGACCTTCAGGCCCGCCAGCGGCCCGGCGAAGGCCTTCTTCCAGGCGCTCTGGGTCGCCTCGCCGCCCAGGCCGGTGTCGACGATCGCCACCTGCCGCTCGCCTCTCTCGTTCAGGCCATCGTCGATCGCCCAGACGTTGATGAAAGCCAGCGCCCCGCCCAGCGGCATGCGCAGCCAGCGCACGCCGGGCGCGACCTCGATGGCTTCGCCGGTCCTGGGCCCCTGCTCGAAGGGATAGACGAGCCTCGCCCGTTCCTTCTCGCGCACCGCCTCTTCGATCCCGTCGCGCAAACGTCAGACTCCTGAACCCGAAGGCTGTTATTCTGGTCCGGCCCGGCCCTCCGCCGCAAACGGCGATTTCTATGGCGCGGCCCGGGTCCGAAAGCGAGACGCTCCGCCATGGCGAACCCTCCCCGGCCCCGCGGGGGCATCCCGACACCGCAGAGCCGGCTGGACGCCGCGCCGCGCTATGTGCTCCCCGAAGCCGACGCCGAAACCGACAGCTCTGGGCAGGCGGGGCCGGACCGGTCCCCGCCCGCGAACGTCCCCGATCCGAAGGCCGGCGAGGGCCAGGACAGCGGAAACGACTGACGCGCCGCGGCGCTACTTCCCGTAAGAAGAGCATAATTTTCCTATGCTATTTGTAATTGATACCGGCGTTTTGTCTGATAAGGTGGCGGCGCCTGGAACGCTGCGGATCCAGATGGCGAGCCGGGCCCAAAATATCTGACCCAACCATCCTTCGAAGGCGGCGTTCGCGCGTCCGTAAGCGCCCGGCCGCCGGCCTTCGCCTGTCGAGGAGCTAGCAATGCCGGACAAACGACCCCGTGGCGCGCTGCCGAGCCCCAGGCACAAGCTGGCGGCCGCCATGCCGCACATCCCCTCGGCGCCGGCCCCGGCGAACTACCTCGTCATCCCCGCCCAGCTGTCGTTCTGGGGCAACCAGACCGACGGCGACTGCGTGACGGCCGAGGAGGCGTTCGCCAAGGCCTGCCATCAGCCGGAGATTTTCATCACCGAAGCGATCGCCGTCGCCTGGGCGGGGGCTCATGATTACCTCAACGGCGCGGTGCTGAGCGATGTCCTCGACACCATGCTGAACGACGGCTTCCAGCAGGGCGGCCAGCAGTACGACGACGGCGCCGCCAACACCGTCGATTGGACCAACGCCGCGATCCTGAACAGCGCCATCTCCCAGGGGCCGGTCAAGATCGGCGTCGCCGCCGACCAGCTCGAGAACGTGGTGACCTCCCAGCAGAACGGCTGGTTCGCGACCGGCTTCGCACGCGACGAAAACGAGGACCATTGCGTCAGCCTCTGCGGCTACGGGTCCATCGCCTGGCTGGCAGGCCAGATGAACGTCGCGGTCCCGGACGGCGTCGACGGAAGCCAGCCCGGCTATGCGCTGTTCACCTGGAGTTCGGTGGGCATCATCGACGCCGCCTCGATGGTGGCGATCACCCATGAAGCCTGGCTGCGGCGGCCGACCACCATCGTCCACTGATGCGCCACCCGCCCGCGCCCCGCCCGGCGCGGGCGGGATCGATGGCCTATCCCGCCGAGGCGGCCTTGACCCCGAACTGCCTGTTGATGCCGTCCAATTCCTTCTGCAGGGCGGCCTTGTGCTCGGCGGTCAACTGCCCGCCGTCGGCGCGGGCCGTCTTCTGCATCTTGTCGCGCAGGGCGATGATCTTCTGGTTGTAGCGCTGCTGCGGGCTGGGCGCGGTCTGGAAGTCCAGCCCGCCGCCATAGGTGGCGGTGCTAGGCATCGGCGTCGTCGGCCCCATCATCTGGGCGGCGGCCGCGCCGGCGGCCGGGAGAACGAGGATTGCGGTCAGGAATGCGAGACGGGGACGGCGCATGGGCGGCTCCCAGGTTTCCGTGGCGGAAGCCAACGCCCGCCCGGCCGCGCCGTCAAGGGGAACGGCGTTCGGCAAGAGCCGCGTAGAAGGCCGCGCCGATCGCGGCGCCCGCGCTTCTACGCCCGATCCTTGCCCGCTACGGTGGGGACATGAAGACGCCCCTTCTCGTCACGCGCCTCGGCCCCGGCGACCTTGACCGCCTGCGCGCGCTCAACCGCCTGTTCGCGGCCGCCTTCGAGGACCCTGAGAGCTACGCGGCCGCACCGCCCTCCGACGCCTACCTCGCCGCCCTGCTGGCCCGCGACCACACCCACGTCCTGGTGGCGCTGGTGGGCGAGACGGTGATCGGCGGCCTCACCGCCTACGAGCTGGAGAAGTTCGAGCAGGCGCGCCGCGAGGTCTACATCTACGACCTGGCGGTCGACGAAGCCCACCGCCGCCAAGGCGTCGCCACCGCCCTGATCGGCGAACTCCAGGTCGTCACGCGCAGCCGCGGCGCCTATGTGATCTTCGTCCAGGCCGACCATGGCGACGAGCCGGCCATCGCCCTCTACGAGAGCCTGGGCGAACGCGAGGAGGTCCTGCACTTCGACATCCCGGTCTGAGCCGGCTTGCATCACAGGGCGCCCGTCCCGATCTTCCCGCCATGAGCACCCTGCCCGACCGCCCGAACGCCGCCCTCCTGGTCATCGACGTCCAGAACGGAGTGATGAAGTCCGCCCACGACCGCGACGGCGTCGTCGGCAATATCGTCGCCCTGGTGGCCCGCGCCCGCGCGGCCGGCGTCCCGGTCGTCTGGGTGCAGCACGAGAGCGAGCAGCTGGTGAAGGGCCAGGACCCCTGGCGGTTCGCCCCCGAGCTCGACCCGCGGCCGGACGAGCCCCTGATCGCCAAGCGCTACGGCGACGCCTTCGAGGACACCGCCCTGGACGCGGTGCTCGCCGAGCGCGGCGTCGGGCGGCTGATCGTCGCCGGCGCCCAGACCGACGCCTGCATCCGCTCCACCCTGCACGGCGGCTTCACCCGCGGCTACGACGTGACCCTGGCCGCCGACGCCCACACCACCGAGGACCTCAGCCAGTGGGGCGCGCCGCTGCCCGGCCAGGTCATCGCCCACACCAACCTCTACTGGACCTACCAGCGCGCGCCCGGCCGCACGGCCGCCGTGGCCAAGGCTGGCGAGGTGGCGTTCGGTCAGGGGTGACGACCCGGCCTACCGCCCGTGGGCGCGGACCGCCGTCCACTCAAGGTAGGTCTTGAACTGGTCGCGGGCGTTGGGCGGAGCGATCTCGAAGCGACCCGCCAGCCCCCCGGCGGTGCGCCGGTAGCTCAGCCGGTAGCGCGGCCCCGCCGGATCGTCGCTAACGAACAGCGCCTCGCCGGCCGCCGGAGCGCTCGCCGCGTAGTGGATCACATGACCTTCGCTGTCCCAGTAGGTCGCCCGATCGGCGGCGCCTTCGCGGGACATCACCAGCAGATCCTCGTGATGCTCGGCGGGCTTGCCGCCCTGGGCCGGATAGTCGGCGAAGTTCCGCCGCACCAGCAGCCAGCCCCCGGCTTCCGGCCGGAAGCTGAAGCCGCCCTTGCCCGGCGCGCCACCCACCGCCGTCCAGTCGCCTTCGAGCCAGGCCAGCTGGCTCCAGTCCGGCTTCGGCGGATTCTGGGCCGCGGCCGCACCGGCCAGGACCAGGCCCGCCGCCATTCCGATCCATATCGATCGCATTCAACCCCCGTCAGGCGAGCATCCTTTGGGACGCCCCTCCGCCTTACATTCCACGGTTATCCGAGCCTTGGGGTCCTGGGCTTGTCAAGGACCGCGCATCGTCGTGGGCTCCAAGCCGGCGGTTCAACTTGCCGCGCCGGCGACCCCCTGAAATAGTCCCGCCAACGGATCGGGGTTCACCAATGAAGACGCTCGCCCGCGCGCTCAGCGCCGCCGCCCTGCTGGTCGCCACCGCCGCCATTCCTCAGGTCGTGGGCGCCCAGCCGCCGCCCAGCCCGGCGATGCCGAAGGCCGACCCGACGCTGCCGGCCTTCAAGGCGCTCTACAAGGAGCTGGTGGAGACCAACACCACCGCCTCGGTGGGCTCCTGCACCCTGGCCGCCCAGCGCATGGCCGCGCGGATGAAGGCGGCCGGCTTCCCCGACAGCGACCTCACCGTCTTCATTCCCCCCGAGTTCCCAAAAAGCGGCGGGCTGGTGGCCGTCTATCCGGGGACGGACCCCAAGGCCAAGGCGGTGCTGCTGCTCGCCCACCTCGACGTGGTCGAGGCCAAGCGCGAGGACTGGACGCGCGACCCGTTCACCCTGGTGGAGGAAGGCGGCTACTTCTACGCGCGCGGCGCCATGGACGACAAAGCCCAGGCCTCCATCTGGGTCGACAGCCTGATCCGCTTCAAGCACGAGGGCTACAAGCCGCGCCGCACCGTCAAGATGGCGCTGACCTGCGGCGAGGAGGGCGGCGGCCCGCTGAACGGCGCCTCCTGGCTGGTGAAGAACAAGCGCGAGCTGATCGACGCGGCCTTCGCGCTCAACGAGGGCGCCGGCGGCCAGCTCACGGAAGACGGCGCCAAGCGGATCGCCCACACCGTCGAGGCCGGCGAAAAGACCTCGCAGAGCTTCGTGCTCGAGGTGACCAATCCCGGCGGCCACTCCTCGCGGCCGGTGCCGGACAACGCCATCTACCGCCTGGCCGACGCCATCGAGAAGGTGCGCCGCTACGAGTTCCCGGTGATGATCAACGACGCCAACAAGGCCTACCTGATGGGCATGTCCAAGATCGAGGGCGGCCAGCGCGGCGCAGCCATGACGGCGCTGGCGGCGAACCCGAAGGACGCGGCGGCCGACAAGCTGCTGTCGGCCGATCCCAGCCTGCACACCCTGCTGCGCACCACCTGCGTGGCGACCATGATCTCCGGCGGCCACGCCCAGAACGCCCTGCCGCAGCGGGTCACCGTGACCATCAACTGCCGCATCTTCCCAGGCGTCTCCCGCGAAGCCATACGCGACAAGCTGATGGAGATCATCGGCGACCCGCAGGTGAAGATCTCCCAGGTCGCCAGCGGCCGCGAAGGCGAGGCGCCCGCCCCGCCGCTGACCGCCAATGTCATGGGCCCGATCGAGAAGGTCTCCGCCCAGATGTGGCCCGGCGTGCCGGTGATCCCAATCCTCCAGGCCGGCGCCACCGACGGCAAGGCGCTGACCGCCGGCGGCATCCCGACCTACGGCGTCTCCGGCCTGTTCCTGGAGCCCGACCTCGGCCGCATCCACGGCCTGAACGAACGGCTCGGCGTCCAGTCGCTCTACGAGGGTCGCGAGTTCCTCTACCGCCTGGTCAAGGTCTACGCCGACACGCCAGGCGCCTGACCCGGGGGAATACGCGGAACCCTCCCATCGCCCGTCCGTTGCCGGAGGGACCGCCGCCCGCGCCGTCGGGGCGCGCTCTTGGCGCGGCGGCGATGCAGCATGCCCATGGACGCCCAACCCCACGCCTTCGATCCGCCGGCCGTCGCAGACGCCGACCAGCTCGCCGTCGACACCCTGCGCACGCTCGCCATCGATGCGGTGGAGAAGGCCCAGTCGGGCCACGCCGGCGCGCCCATGGGCTTCGCGCCGGTGGCCTATGCGCTGTGGAGCCGGGTGCTGCGCTACGACCCCAAGGCGCCGCTCTGGCCCGACCGCGACCGCTTCGTGCTGTCCAACGGCCACGCCTGCATGCTGCTCTACGGCCTGCTGCACCTGGCCGGCGTGGTCGCGCTCGACCATCGCGGCAAGCCCACCGGCAAGCCCGCCGTCAGCCTCGACGAGATCAAGTCGTTCCGCCAGCTCGGCAGCGCCTGCCCCGGCCACCCGGAGCAAGGCCACACCACCGGGGTCGAGACCACCACCGGCCCGCTGGGCCAGGGCGTCGGCGACAGCGTCGGCATGGCCATGGCCGGCCGCTGGCTGGCCGCCCGCTTCAACCGCCCGGACCACGAGCTGTTCGCCCACCGCGTCTTCGCCGTCTGCAGCGACGGCGACCTGATGGAGGGGATCAGCGGCGAGGCCGCCTCCCTGGCCGGCCACCTTAAGCTCTCCAACCTCTGCTGGATCTACGACGACAACGCCGTCAGCATCGAGGGGCCCACCTCGCTGGCCTTCGGCGAGGACGTGGCCAAGCGCTTCGAAGGCTACGGCTGGGCGATCCAGCGGGTCGCCGACGCCAACGACACCCAAGCGGTGCTGCGCGCGCTGGAGGCCTTTGCCGAGACCGACGGCAAGCCCACCCTGATCCTGGTCAAGAGCGTCATCGGCTACGGCGCCCCGCACAAGGGCGGCACGTCGAAGGCCCACAGCGACCCGCTCGGCCCGGAAGAGGTCAAGGCCGCCAAGCGCGCCTACGGCTGGCCGGAAGACGCGCAGTTCGAGGTCCCGCCCGCCGCGGTCAACCGCTTCGCCGAGACCCTGGGCGTGCGCGGCGGCGCCGCCTCGGAAGCCTGGGAGCGCCTGCGCAAGGCCTACGCCAAGACCTATCCGGAGCTGTCGGCCGAGCTCGACGAGTTGCTGGCCGGCCGCCCGCCCAAGGACTGGGACCGCGACACGCCGGTCTTCCCCGCCGACCCCAAGGGCATGGCCACCCGCGCCGCCTCCGGCAAGGTGCTGAACGCCATCGGGCCGCGCTGGCCCTGGCTGGTGGGCGGCTCGGCCGACCTCGCGCCCTCGACCAAGACCCTGCTGGAGTTCGACGCGGCCGGCGACTTCCAGCCCGGCGCCTGCGGCGGCCGCAACCTGCATTTCGGGGTGCGCGAGCACGCCATGGGCGCCATCGCCAACGGCCTGACGCTCTCAGGCCTGCGCGCCTACACCGGCACCTTCCTGGTGTTCAGCGACTACATGCGCCCGCCGATCCGCCTGGCGGCGCTGATGGGCTGCCCCGCGGTCTTCGTCTTCAGCCACGACAGCATCGGCGTCGGCGAGGACGGCCCGACCCACCAGCCGATCGAGCAGCTCTGCGGGCTTCGCGCCGTGCCCGGCCTGATGGTCCTGCGGCCCGCCGACGCCAACGAGACCGCCGAGGCCTGGCGCGTGATCCTGGGCCAGCGCGACAAGCCCGCCTGCCTCATCCTGTCGCGCCAGGCCACGCCCACCGTCAACCGCACCGCCTACGCCCCGGCGTCCGGCGTGGCCAAGGGCGCCTACGCGCTCAGCCGCGGCGATCCGGCCAAGGCCGACGTGATCCTGATCGGCACGGGAACCGAGGTCGGGCTCTGCGTCGCCGCGGCGGAAAAGCTGGCGGACGAGGACATCCGGGCGCATGTGGTCTCCATGCCATCCTGGGACCTCTTCGAAGCCCAGCCCCAGGCCTACCGCGACGAGGTTCTGCCGCCGGGCCTCAGCGCCCGCGTCGCCGTGGAGGCCGGCTCGCCGCTCGGCTGGGACCGCTACGCAGGCCCCGCCGGTGAGATCGTCGCCATGCGGAGCTTCGGCGCCTCGGCGCCTGGGCCCGACGTCATGCGCCACTTCGGCCTGACCGCCGAGGCGGTCTGCGCCGCCGCCCGCCGCCAGGTCGAGGCGAACGGCCACCGGCGGGGCGGCAAGTCTTGAGAAGGAGCGATCCATGACCGCCTCACCCCCGCTGAAGGCCCTCTCAGAGGCCGGCCAGGCGGTCTGGCTGGATTACCTGCACCCGGACCTGATGAGCTCCGGCAAGCTCGCCAGGCTGATCGCCGAAGACCAGCTCACCGGCCTCACCTCCAACCCCTCGATCTTCGAGAAGGCGATCGGCGACGGCGACGTCTACGACGCCCGCATCGGCGAACTCGTGGACCGCGGCGTGACCGAACCCGGCGAGATCTTCGAGCGCCTGGCGGTGGCCGACATCCAGGCCGCCGCCGACGTCTTCCGCCCGACCTTCGACCGGTTGGGCGGTCGCGACGGCTACGTGAGCCTGGAGGTCTCGCCGAAGCTGGCGCACGACGCCACCGGCTCTATCGCCGAGGCCCGGCGGCTGTGGAAGGCCGTCGATCGCCCGAACCTGATGATCAAGATCCCCGGCACGCGCGAGGGCGCGCCGGCCATCCAGGCGCTGATCGCCGAAGGGATCAACGTCAACGTCACCCTGCTGTTCGGCATCGACGCCTACCTGGCGGTGGCCGAAGCACACGCCGCGGGCCTGGAGGCCTTCAAGGCGGGCGGCGGCAATGTCGGCGCGGTGCACGGCGTCGCTTCCTTCTTCGTCAGCCGCATCGACACGGCCATCGACAAGGCGGTCGACGAGAAGCTGCAGGGCGCCGACGCGGTCACGACCCAGCGCCTGAAGGCGGTGCGCGGCCGGGTGGCCATCGCCAACGCCAAGATGGCCTACCAGCACTATCTGCAGCTGGCCTCCACCGAGCGCTGGCGGGCGCTGGAGCACGCCGGCGCGGCCCCGCAGCGGCTGCTCTGGGCGTCGACCAGCACCAAGGACCCGGCTTTCCCCGAGCTGCTCTACGCCGAGGCGCTGATCGGGCCGGAGACCGTCGACACCCTGCCGCCCAAGACGCTCGACGCCTTCCGCGAACACGGCAAGGTCGCCCAGACCCTGGTCGACGACGTGGCCGGCGCGCGCCAGGTGCTGTCTGAGACGGAGGCCCTGGGGCTGGACCTCGACGCGGTCACCGACCGGCTGGTGGACGAGGGCGTCGAAGCCTTCGAAAAGGCCTTCGAGACTCTGCTGGCCGCGGTGGCGGACAAGCAGGCGAAGATCGGCAAGCATCACAGCGGGCGGCGGGCCAGCGCCTGAACTCGCGGAAACGGAGCCAACCAGAAATGCAGGTCTGCATCGTCGGCCTCGGCCGGATGGGCGGGAACATCGCGCGCAGGCTGATGGCCGCGGCCCATCAGTGCGTGGTCTACGACCGCGACGCCAAGGCGGTGGCCGACGTGGTCAAGGACGGCGCCAGGGGGCTTAAGGATCTGAGCGAGGTGGCCGGCGCGCTGAAGCCGCCGCGCGTCGCCTGGGTCATGCTGCCGGCCGGCGCGCCCACCGAGCAGACCGTCGCGGCCCTGGGCAAGGCTTTCGACAAGGGCGACGTCGTGATCGACGGCGGCAACAGCTACTACCGCGACGATATCCGCCGCGCGAAGACGCTGGCCGAACGCGGCGTGGGCTACGCCGACGTCGGGACCTCCGGCGGCGTCTGGGGCCTGGAACGCGGCTACTGCATCATGGCCGGCGGGACGAAGGCGACCTTCGACCTCATCGAGCCGCTGCTGAAGACGCTGGCCCCCGGCCGCGGCGACATCGAGCGCACCAAGCGGCCCAAGGACGCCGACCCGCGCGCCGAGGAGGGCTACATCCACACCGGCCCGGTGGGCTCCGGCCACTTCGTCAAGATGGTCCACAACGGCATCGAGTACGGCCTGATGCAGGCCTATGCCGAGGGCTTCGACATCCTGAAGAACCGCGCCGGCGCCGACGTCGCCGAGGACGAGCGCTTCGACCTCAACCTGGCCGACGTCGCCGAGGTCTGGCGCCGCGGCAGCGTGGTCTCCTCATGGCTGCTGGACCTGACCGCCTCGGCCCTGGCCAGCGACGCCGAGCTCGAGCAGTTCAAGGGCGCCGTGGCCGACAGCGGCGAGGGCCGCTGGACGCTGGAGGCGGCCATCGAGACCGCCACCCCGGCCAATGTGCTGGCGGCCGCGCTGTTCACCCGCTTCCGCTCGCGCGAGGAACACAGCTTCGCCGAGCAGATCCTCTCGGCCATGCGCTTCGGCTTCGGCGGCCACATCGAGGTGAAGAGCTAGGGGCGACCTATTCCGCCGCCGTCCCCAGCATCAGCTGCGCGGCCGATCCTGGGCCTTCGTCGCGCTCCGACAGCCACGTCCTCAGGGCGCGGAGGAACGGCAGGGCCTCGCGGAATTCCTTGGAGGTGAAGCCGTCGCGGAGGCTTTCCATCTTCGGGCGCAGCGCCGCCATCGCCTGGCCGTAGGCGGCGCGACCGGCCGCCGTCAGCCAGATGCGCTTCTTGCGGCCATCCGACTGGCAGTTCTCGACCTCCACCAGCTTGCGCGCGGCCAGCCGCTGCAGCGTGTTGGTGAGCCCGCTCTTGGTCATCTGCAGGGCGCGCGCGATGGTCACCGGCGTCACCCCGTCGCCTCTGCGGGTGAGCAGGTTCATCACCTCGAACTGCGGATAGGTCAGGCCGACCGGCAGCTTGCGGGTGATGGCCGTGCGCGCCAGGTGCTCGATGTAGCGGATTTCGTCGAAGACCTGGACGTCGGGGTGGTCTTCCGGTTCGGCGGCCATGGCGGCCTCCTGGGAGGGCTGAGAACTCCGTACAGACTACGCCGTTCGAGGGCGAACCGCAAATTACAGCCCGTTCAGATTCGAACTACTTCGCCGCGGCGGCCACGGTCTCCTCCAGCCCGCGGCGGGCCAGTTCGTCGGCGCGCTCGTTGAACTCGTGGCCGGCGTGGCCCTTGATCCAGCGCCAATCGACCTCGTGACGCGCCCGCGCCTCGTCCAGCCGCTTCCACAGGTCGTCGTTCTTCACCGGCTTCTTGTCGGCGGTCTTCCAGCCGCGCGCCTTCCAGGCGTGGATCCATTCGCGGATGCCGTTGCGGACGTACTGGCTGTCGGTGTGCAGTTCCACGCGGCAAGGCCGTTTCAGCGCCTCCAGCGCCTGGATCGCCGCCATCAGCTCCATGCGGTTGTTGGTCGTCTGAAGATCGCCGCCCCAGAGCTCCTTCTCCTGGTCGCCCCAGTGCAGCACCGCGCCCCAACCACCCGGCCCGGGATTGCCTGAACAGGCGCCGTCCGTATGGATCACCACCTGGGGTGTCATTCGGCTTGGCTCTGGGGGGCGCCGAACAGCACGAGGTCCGGCGAGGCCCGGTGCACCGCCAGCTTGCGCTCGTACTCCAGCGGGTCCTTGGGCCGCACCAGCGCGCCCGCCGGCGTCGCGCCCCAGTCGTGCAGCCGCGTCAGGAAGAAGCGCATCGCCGCCCCGTGCGCCAGGATCGGCAGGGCCGATCGTTCGAGATCGGACAACTTTCGCTGGCTCTCGTAACCGGCCACCAGGGCTCGCGCCGAGGTGATGTTGAAACTGCCGTCCGGCTCGAAGCACCAGGCGTTCAGCGCCACGGCGATATCGTAGGCCAGCGCGTCGATGCAGGCGAAATAGAAGTCGATGGCGCCCGCGAATTTCCCCTGTTTGAAGAACACGTTGTCGGGAAAGAAATCGGCGTGGATCACGCCCTTGGGCAGGTCCTTGGGCCAGCGCTTCGCCAAAAGTTCGAGATCGGACGAAATCGTCGCCGCCAGGCCCGGCTTCAGCGCGTCGGCCGCACCCGTCAGCTCACGGAACATCGGCGCCCAGGCCGCCTGGCCGAGGTCGTTGGCGCGGCTGAGCGGGAAGCCGTCGGCCGCCAGGTGCAGCGCCGCCAGGCCCGCGCCCGCCTCGCGGCAATGGGCCGCCATCGGCCGGCGCACCGCCAGCCCCGACAGGAAGGAGACGATGGCGCAGGGCTTGCCGCGCACGCTCTTCAGCAGGCGCCCCGCGCGATCAGCGATCGGCGTGGCGCTCGGATAGCCCCGGTCGGCGATCCAGCGCAGCAGCTCCAGGAAGAACGGCAGGTCGTCGGGCTTCACCCGGCGCTCATAGACGGTCAGGAAGAACCGCCCGGCCTCGGTCTCCAGCAGGAAGTTAGAGTTTTCCACCCCCTCGGCGACGCCCTTCAGGCTCAGCGCCTGGCCGATGTCGTAATCGGCCAGCAGCCCCGCCAGCTCCTCGTCAGTGATGTCGGTGTAGACCGCCATGGCCCGGGCATGGGGGAGGTCGCGTGAGGGGTCAAGTCGACAGGACGTATGACATCGGTTATAACTCGAGAGTATTACGTGCGTTATAACTGACGGATTGGGAGTCCCGATGATCCCGCTCAAACTGACCCAGGTCGGAAATTCCGTTGGCGTGTTGCTGCCCAAGGAGGCGCTGGTCAAACTCGGCGTCGAGAAGGGCGATATCGTCTATCTGACCGAAGGCCCGGACGGCGAGATGCGGCTGTCCGCCTATAACCCCGGGGTCGCGGAAGAGATCGCCCTGGGCGAAGAGTTCATGGACGACTACCGAGACGCCTTCCGCGTCCTCGCCAAGTGATCACCGAGCCGCGTTGGCCCAGCAAGGCGGCGCTGATCGTCCTCCATGACCGCAGCTTGGCCCTTCACGGCGGCGCGCCAGGCCTGCGGGACGAGGGATTGCTGGAATCGGCGCTCGCGCGTCCTGCGAACCTGTTCCACTACGAAGGTGTCGCCGACATCAGCACGCTTGCGGCGAGCTACCTGGTGGCGGTGGCCAGCAACCATCCCTTCGCCGACGGCAACAAACGCGCCGCCTTCCTGGCTTGCGGCCTCTTCTTGCGGCTCAACGGCCATCGCCTGATCGCCGAACAGGCGGAGGCCGCACGCGCGGTCCTGGCCGTCGCCGCAGGCGAGCGGGATTTGGCGACCGTCGCAGAATGGATTCGCGCCCGTTCGATCAAGTCATAGATCGCCGCCCGCCCCTACGGCGCGTCGGTGGGGACGAACTGCACGGCGCGGGATTCATATTGCGCCACCACCAGGGTCTTGCCGTCTGGCAGGAAGCCGATGTCGCGCGGGAAGATTCCGGTCGGCACGGTGCGCAGCACCTGGCCGCTGGCCGAGACCGCGGTCAGCGAGCCCGGCCGGTTGTGGCCGAAGCGGTTGGAGTTGGCCACCCACACCTGGGCGCCGTCGGGCCGCACGGCCAGGCCGACCGGCGCGGGGCCGACCTTCACCGCGATCTCCGGGGCGTCCATCACCATGCCGGCGAGCTTGGCCGTCGAGAAGCCCTCCAGCCGATTGTCGCCGCGCGCGGTGACCCACACCGTGCGGCCGTCCGGCGACAGCGCCACGCGCACGGGGTTGCAGCCCGCCTTGCGGACGCCCAGGGACGCCTTGGCGGGGTCCGTGGCGATGGCGCGCACGTCGATGATCGTCAGCACCCCTTCCGGATGCTGGCCGTGGCCGCCGTTCTCGGCCTCGCAGGTCGTCGCGAACGTCTTGCCGGCGAAGCTCTCGCTGGTGGCGAACAGCACCCGGCCGTTGGCCGACAGCGCCAACCCCACAGGCGCGCGGCCGGTCTCCATGCTGGCCACTTCCGCCTTCTCGCCCGCGCCGCGCGCCTTGGCGAAGTCGAGCACGCTGAGCCGCGCCAGCCGCTCCTGGCTGATGAACAGCATCCGGTCGTCGTCGCTGATGGCCGCATAGACCGAGCCCGCGCCCATCGGCAGGCTGGCGGTCACCGCGCCTTGGTCACCGGCCTCCAGCTTGGCGACATCGACGATGGCGACGCTGCCGCCGGTGGCCATCGCCAAGGTCTTGCCGTCATGGCTGATCGCCAGGCCGCCGGGGAAATCCTTGACCGGCGCCACATGGGCCACGCTGAAGCGCCCGCCCTCGTTGTGTAGCGCCGCCACGCCGCCGCCGCCGACCTGGGATCCCTCAAGACCGCCCAGGGCGACGAAAAGCCAGCAGCCATCGGCGCTGGCCACGGCCATGAACGGGCGGCCGGGCACCGGAAGCGTCGCGGCCCCACCGGTGTAGCGGCAGGCGCCCGTGGCCGGCGCGCTGGCCGGCGCGTTCGGGGCCGCGGGCTGCGATATGGCTGGAGCGGCCACGCCCAGGGCCAACCCCACCGCCGCAGCCGCGGCCAGACAACGCGAACCCATCGAAATATCCCTCACCTCTATCCAGGACCACCGCCGCGGCCCCGCGGCCACGTCCGTACGGCGCCCTATCCCATCAGAGCCCTCGGCAGCTTGAAGCTCACCGTCTCGTGGGCCGCGTCGATCTCTTCGACCGTCACCGCGAACCGGTCGCCCAGCCGCTCGATCACCCCCTGCACCAGCACCTCCGGCGCGCTGGCCCCGGCGGTCACGCCCACCGTCCGCACGCCGTCCAGCCAGGCCAGGTCCAGCCCGTCGGCGTCGTCGATCAGATAGGCCCGGGCCCCGGCGCGGCGGCCCACCTCGGCCAGGCGCACGGAGTTGGAGGAATTGGCGCTGCCCAGCACCAGCAGGACCTCGCTGCGCGCCGCCGCCGTCTTCACCGCGTCCTGGCGGTTGGTGGTGGCGTAGCAGATGTCTTCCTTGTGCGGCGCGGCGATGGCCGGGAAGCGGGCGCGCAGCGCGGCCACGATATCGGCCGTGTCATCCACCGACAGCGTCGTCTGGGTGACGAAGGCGACATTGGCCGGATCGGCGGGCTCGAAGGCCTCGGCGTCGGCCACCGTCTCGACCAGCGTCACCGCGCCCTCTGGAAGCTGGCCCATGGTGCCCACCACCTCCGGGTGGCCGGCGTGGCCGATCAGCACGATCTCGCGCCCGGCCTCGAAATGGCGGCCGGCCTCCACATGCACCTTGGAGACCAGCGGGCAGGTGGCGTCGAGATAGAGCATCCGCCGCGCCTTGGCCTCGGCCGGCACCGACTTCGGCACGCCGTGGGCGCTGAACACCACCGGCCGGTCCGGCGGGCATTCGGAAAGCTCTTCCACGAAGACGGCGCCCAGAGCCTTCAGCCGCTCCACCACATGGCGGTTGTGGACAATCTCGTGGCGCACATAGACCGGCGCGCCATATTTGCCGATCGCCCGCTCGACGATCTGGATCGCCCGGTCGACGCCGGCGCAAAAGCCGCGCGGGCTGGCTAGCAGGACGGTGAGCGGGGGCCGGGAAGCTGGCTGCGTCATCGCGCGCAAGGTAAGGGCCCGCGGGATTGACACAAGCGCGCGACGGCCAGCCGCGTTGCCGCCACAGTCCTTCGGCTGTAGTTAGGGGCCGAATTGGCGCAACCTCCCGCGCCGCATCCTCTGGAAGTCACGGACGCCCGTCATGCGCCGCCTCACCCTCCTCGCTGCAGCCGCCTGCATGGTCGCGCTGCCCTTCGCCGCCCACGCCCAGTACGGCGGCGGCGGTCCGGGCGGCGGCAACGGCCCCTCCAAGCAACAGCAGGACGACGACGCCAAGAAGAAGAAGCGCGACAAGGAGTGGGGCGATTCGAAGGCCCCGCTGCCGGCCATGCGCAACGCCGGCCCCTGCCCCTATGTGAAGGCCCTCTACGACGCCACCCGCTACGTGGAGTTCAAGGACGCCCGCGAGGCGTCGGCCAACGTGGTCTATTCCGGTGAGATCCAGGGCATTTCGTCCGGCTGCGAATACAAGGACGACGAGCCGATCAAGGTGGTGATGGACATCCTGTTCGAGCTCGGCAAAGGCCCGATGGCCACCAGCGAGACCAAGACCTACCACTATTGGGTGGCCGTCACCGACCGCAACCGCGAGGTCATCGCACGGCAGAACTTCGACCTGCCGGTCCACTTCCAGGGCGGCAAGGACCGCGCCTATGTGACCGACTCCATCGCCAACATCGTCATCCCGCGCGGCACCCAGACCACCTCGGGCGCCAATTTCGAGATCCTGATCGGCTTCGACGTCACGCCCCAGATGGCCGAGTTCAACCGCCTGGGTAAGCGTTTCCACGTGGACGCCGGACAGACTGCGGTGGCCTCCGCCGGACCGAGCCCCGCCCCGCACCAATGACCGACCTCAGAGGGGCCCTCAGCGAAGCGGTTGGCGCCGCCTTCGCGGGCCTCGGCTTGCCGCCCGACCTGGGCCGGGTCACCGCGTCCGACCGCCCCGACCTCGCCGACTTCCAATCCAACGGCGCGCTCGCCGCCGCCAAGCGCGTCGGCCGCAATCCGCGCGACCTCGCCGCCGAGGTCGCCGCCGCGCTGGCCGCCGATCCGCGCCTGGCGTCGGTGGAGATCGCCGGCCCCGGCTTCATCAACCTGAAGCTCGCCGACGCCGCCCTGGCGGCCCGCGCCCAGGCGATCGCCGATGATCCGCGCAGCGGCAGTGAGCGGGTGGCTCAGCCGCGCCGGGTGCTGGTCGACTACGGCGGCCCCAATGTCGCCAAACCCATGCACGTGGGCCACCTGCGCGCCTCGATCATCGGTGAGTCGATCAAGCGCCTCTACCGCTTCCGCGGCGATACGGTGCTGGGCGACGCCCACTTCGGCGACTGGGGCTACCAGATGGGCCTGCTGATCGGCGCGGTGATGGACGAGAACCCGAAGATCGGCGAGATCACCGAGGCCCTGAACGCCGGCGGATCCGCCGACACCGCGCCGTTCGAAGCCGTCACCCTGGCCGACCTCGACCGGCTCTATCCCGAGGCCGCCGCCAAGGGGAAGGCCGACACCGCCTACCGCGACCGCGCGCGCAAGATCACCGCCGGCCTGCAAGACCGCCAGCCGGGCTACTTCCAGCTCTGGCGGCGATTCCGCAACGTGACCCAGGTGGCGCTGGAGCGCGACTTCCACGCGCTGGGCGTCGACTTCGACCTCTGGAAGGGCGAGAGCGACGTCGAGGACCTGATCGACCCCATGGTCGACGAACTCGCCGCCAAGCACCTGTTGCAGGACGACCAGGGCGCCCGCATCGTCCGGGTCGCCCGCGACGGCGACAAGCGCGAGCTTCCGCCGCTCCTGGTGGTCTCCTCCGAGGGCTCGGCCATGTACGGCACGACCGACCTGGCCACCATCCTCGACCGCAAGAGGAGCTTCGATCCGCAGCTCATCGTCTACTGCGTCGACCAGCGCCAGGCCGACCATTTCGAGATCGTCTTCCGCGCCGCGGTGCTGGCCGGTTACGCCGCCGAGGGCGAACTGATCCACGTGGGCTTCGGCACCATGAACGGGACCGACGGCAAGCCCTTCAAGACCCGCGAGGGCGGGGTGTTGAAGCTCGCCGACATGATCGAGATGACCCGCGAGAAGGCGCGCGAGCGGCTGCACGAGGCCGGCCTGGGCGAGAACCTGCCGGCCGACGAATTCGAGGACATCGCCGGCAAGGTGGCCGTGGCCGCGCTGAAGTTCGCCGACTTGCAGAACTTCCGCGGCACCTCCTACGTCTTCGACCTGGACCGCTTCACCAGCTTCGAGGGCAAGACCGGCCCCTACCTGCTCTACCAGGCGGTCCGGGTGAAATCCCTGCTGCGCCGGGCGGAAGCCGATGGCGTCACGCCCGGCCCGATCGCCGTCGCCGAACCGGCCGAGCGCGAACTGGCGCTGACCCTGGACGCCTTCGAGACCGCGCTTTCCGAGGCCTACGACCGCTACGCCCCCAACGCCGTGGCCGAGCATGCCTATCGCCTCTCCCAGGCCTTTTCGAAGTTCTACGCCGCCTGCCCGATCCTGCAGGCCGAGCCGCCCACGCGCGCCTCGCGCCTGGCGCTGGCGGCCGCGACTCTGGCCCAGCTCGAGACCGCGCTGGACCTTCTGGGCGTCGCCACGCCGGAGCGCATGTAGACCAGTCCTGGATGTAACGCGTTCGCTGACGTGTTAACCTTCGCCATGGCTCGGTGAGGAGGCAGCGGATGCGGGCGTCCGGTTTTTCGAGGATCCTTTTCCTGCTGGCGACGCTGGTCGCCCTTCCGGCCGTCGCCGGGCAGCCGCAGACGCCTTCGGAAGACAATCTGGGCGTCAGAACCGAGGACGGCGTCAGGACCACGGACCCGCGATATCATCAGCCGCAAGCCAACATCGGCGGGGGCGGTTCGGGAGGCGCCGTCGGCCACCCCGGATCGGGTTCGGCCGCCGCCGACGCGCTCACCAATGAAATTTTCAACGGGGTGCTGGCCAAGGCCCCCCTGCTTTCGGCCGCCCAGAACCCGCTCCTCGGCCGCTGGCGCACGACCGGCGCCAATCCCGGCATGGACCTGAACAGCATTGGTCCGCTGGGCCAGCTGTCCAGCGGGATGCTGGCCGGCGGCTGCGACTCGATGTTCGGCAAGATCGTGACGTTCGGGCCTTCGAGCTTCGAGCGGGTGGGCGCCGACGGCCGCGCCCAGGTGCAGCAGCACGTCGAGTATCACGGCAATCCCTCGCGGATCGCGGTGCTGGTCAAGGGCTCGGGGAGCCAGCCCACGATCATGAGCCTGTCCGATCCCGATCACGCGGTCTCCGCCATGGGCTGCACGCTGCAACGCGACCGCTCGGGCGGTCCGGGGCGCACCGGGGGCCAGGCCCTGGCGTCCATCCCCGGCGCCCAGCTCGCCAACGCGCCGATGCCGCGGGCCGCGCCCCCGCCGTCCGGTCCGGCCAATGCGACCCTGAGGTTCCAGGTGGGAATCTCCGTCCCGGGCGGCTTCACCCCGCTCGTCAACGCGCCCCTGTGGCTGATGACCCAGGACCCGCAGGCGGCCTACGCCGCGACGGGCCTGCCGATGCCGCAGGGCGTGAGCCTGCCGGCCAAGCTCGCGTCCGATTGCCGCTCGCTCCCGGTCTGCCAGAGTGAAATCCCCGCCATTGTGAGAGGCGCGCTGGGCCGGGTCATGACCGACGCCCAGGGCCACGCCCAGACGCCGCAGATCCCCTCGGGGCGTTACTATGTGGTGGGCGTCTCCGCCATCCAGGGCAAGCCGGTCGTCTGGGTCCAGCCGGTCAACGTCCAGCCGGGAGCCAATACGCTCACCCTCGACCAGCTCAACGGCCACACACCCTAGGCGGCCGGGCCCCTCAACCGCCGGCGCGCTTGCTGACCAGCTCGGATGGCTGGAACGGCGGCTTGGGCGGATCGTCGTCGGCGTGGGCCGCGCGCTCGGGCGAGGCGTGCGGGCCACCCTGCCGCGGGACGTCCTCGGTGGTCTGCTCGCCAAGCGGCCGGCCGTCCCAGACCGAGCTTTCGGCCACATCGACCTTCACGTCCTCGATCGGCTCGCCCGGCTTGTCCGGCTCGAGGCCGGCGCCCACCGTGCCCTCATGGCGTGGCAGCGGAGCCTGCGGCTTCTCCAGGTGGGCGACCCGGACCATCTGGTCCTTGTCGCGCTCATAGTGGGTCTCGGCCCGGCGGTTGCCGGTGGCGATTTCAAGGTTTGGGTCCGGAGAATTGGGTGTGGTCATGGCTGGCTCCTCCAGGACTCAGCGGGCGGCGGGCCTGCGGGTTCCGGTCGCCGCCGTCGCGTGAGCGCGCCTAGACCGGCCCGTCCGGGCCGATCACCGTCAGGCCGCGGGCCTTCAGGCTCTCGATCAGCCCGTCCTTGGCCACCAGCCGGCGCAGCGGGACGGTCGCCACCGCATGGCCGGGCTTGCCAAGGGCGCCTGTGATCGCGTCGGCCAGGTCGTCGGTGCTTCGGCGCCAGAGCTGCGGCCCGCCCGCCATCAGCAGCAGGCAGCGGTCGAAGCGCCGCGGGGCCAGCAGGGCCGCGCCCACGTCGCCCCGCGCCCAGCCGACCGCGGCCTTGCGCCAGACCGCCTCGTCGGTCTCCGCGTCGTCCAGCGCCGCGCCCAGGCATTCGCCCTCCGAGGCCGGGGTCAGCGAGCTGAGCGCCGCCTTGGCGAAGGGGACCAGGTCGTACTCGCCCGCCGCCTTCACCGGCGTCCCGCGCTTGACCGCCTCGGCGCGCACCTGCCGGCCCACGTCGACGAGCGCCTGCGGCCGCGAATCCCGCAGCAGCATCTGGCCGGCGATCATCGGCCGCCAGTGGTCGTAGCGCTCCGGCCCCTTGCCCAGCTTCTCCCGGTCTGCCACGAACCGCGCCCGCTGCGCCGGGGCGAGCGCCGCTTCCATGTGTTGCGTCCGCAGCATGCCGTAGAGCTTGAAGAGGCCGACGATATCGTCCAGCCCGGCGTGCAGCCTGGGCCCGGTGATCAGCGCGCTGGCCCCCTTCAGATGCTCGTCCAGTTCGCGGCGCCGCCAAGTCACGTCCTTGGGCAGGGGCGTGTCCAGCACGCCCAGGATCCAGACCGTCGAGCCGTCCTTCTCGACGCGCCACCAGGCCGGGGCGGGACGCCGCGCCACCACCACCAGCTCCTCGACCACATTGGCCTCGGGGTCGCCGGCCACCGGCGGGGCGGCCCTCGTCGCACCCGCCAGCGCGACGCTCAGAGCCAGGATCAGGGCGGCGCCCGTCGCGGTCCGCATCGTGAAGCTTCCCATGGCGGCCACCGTCGGCGCCACATGCGGCGAAAGCGGGGCCGTGCTAGGTGTCTGGTCCCGCTGTGTGGGGGACTCAGCTTAGCTGAGTGCTCACATCGGGAGGCTCTATGGGCCAGATACTCCACGGCAGCGCCACGACCACGCACGCCATCCGAGCGGCGATACAGCGATCGAAAG
>NZ_DASYAF010000158.1:0-24569 GCF_036501465.1 Phenylobacterium sp. | reverse complement strand
CGTCGGCGGACGACAGCCGCCCGCCCGGCCGGCGCCAGCGGTTGGTCCACATGACCATGCCGGTGATCGAGAAGGCGGCGACCGTGGTGTCCACCCCCTCGGTCAGGCGGCCCTGCGCCTTCAACTCGTCCAAGGCGCCGCGGGTCAGCTCGAAGACCTGGCGCAACCGCGCATTGACCTCGGCCCGTTTCTGGTCGCTCAGCCCCACCAGGTTCTCGACCACCGAAGTGACCGGATTGCCCACGTCGGATTCCACGCGGCTGATGTTTTCCACATGCAGGCGGATCAGGGTGGCCAGCCGCTCCCGCGGATCCTTCACCGCCCGGGCCGGCTCCAGCACCTCGCGCTCCATGCGCCCAACGCCGGCGTCGACGATCAGGAAGAGCAATTCCTCCTTGCTGTCCACGAAGTGGTAGAGCCCGGCCTTGGTGAGGCCCACGGCGTCGGCGATGTCCTGCATGGACGTGCCGTCGTAGCCCTTCTCGACGAACAGGCGCGAGGCCTCGACCCGGATCTGGACCATCCGCGCCGCCCCGCGTTGCGCGCGCGGCCCCTGCTCCGCCGACCTCGCCATCCCGCCCCCAGTTCCGATCACGATTCCCGAACGGTCGTTTGACGGGGCAGGATGGATAGCTCCTCCGCTTGACGCAAGGTCGGCCGCCCGCCGGTCAGATCGGCACCACGAACGGCGTGCCGCAGACGTTGTACTTCACCGCCGGCCGCGAGGGCCATTTCGGGTCGGTCATGTCCTTGGCCCACTGGTGGATCAGGCCCTCCAGCTCCTTGACCTTCTCCGGGTGCTTGTCGGCGAGATTGGTGCTCTCGTTCAGGTCGGTCTTCAGGTTGAACAGCAGCTTGTACTCGCCGTAGACGCCGGTCTTGTCGTCGACCGATTCCCACAGCTTCCAGTCGCCCTTGCGGATCGAGACCAGGGGTCGCCTGCGCCAGACCAGCATGTCGTGCGGCTCACCCGTCCTGCGCCCGGTGATGAAGGGCATGATGTCGACGCCGTCGTAGACCCGGTCGGTGGGCAGCTTGCCGCCGGCCACCGCCACCGAGGTCGGCAGCACGTCCATCAGCGAGACCACGTTGCGGTAGACCAGGCCCGGCTGGATATGGCCCGGCCAGCGCATCATGAACGGCACCCGCGTGCCGCCCTCGTAGTGGCTGAGCTTGCCGCCGCGCAGCGGCTCGCAGCTGCACAGGCCCGGCACATAGGCCGCGCAGCCGTTGTCCGAGGCGAAGACGACGATGGTGTTGTCGGCCTGGCCGGACGCCTGCACCGCGTCGAGGATCTGGCCCACCGCGTCGTCCAGGGACGCGACCATGGCGGCGTAGATCCGCTGCTGCTCGTTTTTGATCTGCGGGAAGCGGTCGTAGTACTTCTGAGTGACCATGAAGGGCTCATGCACGGCGTTGAACGCCGCGTAGAGGAAGTAGGGCTTGCCGCTGGCCGAGGCGCGCTTGATGTAGTCGACGTCGCGGGCGGCGAAATAGTCGGTGAGGTACTGGTCCTCGTTGTGGACCACCTTCTTCTCCGGCCCCTCATAGATCTGGGCGAGCTGGTTGCGGCGGAAGACGGCCTCGGCCTTCTGGCCGGCCGGAGCGTCGGCGTTGCCGTCGCCGCCCGGCAGGATCTTGTGCAGCCCCAGGGCGTCGGGGTCCATGTAGCTGGTCTGGCCGGGCAGGAAGCCCACGAACTCGTCGTAGCCGCGGTTGGTCGGATAGAACTTGTCCTGCATGCCCAGGTGCCACTTGCCGACCAGGCCTGTGTGGTAGCCCTGCTTCTTGAGCAGCTGGGCGAGCGTGATCTCGTTGGTGTCGACGCCGTAGCCGTCCTTCAGGTCACGGGCGGCCGGGCCGTTGTTGTACTCGAAGCCGAACCGCTCCTGATAGCGGCCGGTCTGCAGGCCGGCGCGCGAGGGGCCGCACACCGGGGCCGACGCGTAGCCGTCGGTGAAGCGCACGCCCTGCATGCCGATCCGGTCGATGTTGGGCGTGTGGAAACGGTCGATCTTGTAGGCCGAAATGTCGGCATAGCCGAGGTCGTCGGCCAGGATCATGATGATATTGGGCGGCCGCTTCGCCGGCTGGGCGAAGGCGCGGGCCTGCGGCAGCGCCAGGCCGGCCAGGCAGACCCCGGCCGTCGCCAGGACGCCTGCGAAAAGGCCCGTGAACCAAAGCTTTGAGCGTCGCATCGGCGTCTCCTTCAAATCTTGTCGGCGCGTGGGAGGGTCCGTCGGCCGGCGCGCGGCGAGACGTCCTTCAGGTCCGCCACGCAGCGGAAGCCCACGTGCATGAGCGAGGTGTCAGGGGTGGAATGGCCGCGCGCGGTGACCCGGAAGCCGTCGCAGAAGCTGGGGTCGCAGAGGAACGAGCCGCCGCGCTGCACGCGCTCGCCGCCGCCCGCCGGCTCCCTGTCGGGCGCGCCATAGGGCACGTACCAGGAGGCGGTCCATTCCCAGACATTGCCGGCCATGTCGGTGAGGCCCGATGGCGCGGCGCCGAAGGCCCCGACCGGCGAGGTCGAGGTGTAGCCGTCCGCCCCAGTGTCCTCGAACGGGAACAGGCCCTGCCAGACATTGGCCTGGAAATGGTCGCCCTTGCGGATCGGATCGCCCGCCTTGAACACATGGCCGTCAGCGGTCTGGCCGAGGCGCGCGGCGCGCTCCCATTCCTCTTCGGTCGGCAGGCGCGCGCCATAGGCGCGGCAGAAGGCCTCGGCGTCGCGCCAGCTCACCTGGGTGACCGGATGATTTTCCAGGGCGGCGGGCCCGGTCGGTCCCGTCGGCCGCCGCCAGGTGGCGCCCTTCAGGGCGGTCCAACCGCCATCGGCCTTGTTGAGCACGCCCGCCGAGCCGAACCGCTCGGCGTCGGTGACATAGCGGGTCTCGGCGACGAAGGCGCGGAATTGGGCGACGGTGACCGGGGTGCGGTCCATCAGGAAGGCGGGCGAGCGGTAACGGAAGGCCGGCCGTTCGTCCGGCGGCGCGGCGTCGTCGCCAATCTGCACCTCGCCCGCCGGGATCAGCACCAGGTCGGCGTTGCGAGCGTGACTGGCGCTGGGCGCGCCCGCGGCCGCGGACGGCGCGGCCGACAGCCGCCCGGAGACGCCGCCGATCGCCGCGGCGGCCAGCAGCAGGCCCGCCGGTCCGCCCCACCGGGCGAGCAGTTTGCGAACAGCCTGGGCTCGATCCGTCATGCCGTCGTTCCAGGGCCGTGGCGGGCTGAGCCGGCGGCCGTTTCAAGGATCGCGACCCTAGTGAGCGCCCTCCGGGACGGCAGGGGATTCTCCGCCAATTCCACCCCGTGAAACGCCGCCTTCGGAACCGCCTCCCGGCGGTCTCCCGGCCGGCCAAACCCGAGCCAAACCCTCGCTGATCTCGCCAGCCAGCTCGCGGACCGCCGGCAGATAGCGTTGCGTCGCCTGTTCGCAGGTCATGGCGGAGCGGTAGTAGAAGAAGGCCAGGGCCCCCACCGGGCCGTCGTCCCCGGCCACGCAGTCCATCACCGGCACCGCAAAGCTGCGGGTGGAGTCGGACCGCGGTCGCTCGGTGGTGGCGAAGCCGTCGGCGCGCACCTGCGACACCAGGAGGGCCAAGGTCTGGGGATTGCGCTCCACCGGCAGGACGTCGGCGGCGGCCAGGCGGACCCGGAGTATCGCCTCGCGATGCGCGTCCGGGCAGTAGGCGAAATAGGCGCGCCCCACCGCGCTCTGCAGCATGGGCACGCGGCGGTTCAGAAAATTGCGCTCGCGCGAGAAGGGGCTGATGTGGCGCGTCGAGAAGCGCACCAGCATATGGTCCGTCTCGCCGGTCGCCAGCGACACCTGCCATTTGTGCCGCCGCGTAAAGGCCTCCATCAGCGGCCGGGCGACGTCGACCACGGCGTCACGGTGGCGCACCCCGGAGGCCAGGCGCAGCACCGCTTCGGTGAGCGCATAGCCCTCGCTGCGCGAGACGCGCACCACATAGCCGGCGTCGATCAGGGTCTCCAGCAGGCGGACCAGCGAGGGCTTGGGCAGGCCGGTATCGGCATGCAGGGCCGCCAGCGTGGTGACGTGATTCTGGTTCAGCGCCTCGATCACCGCCAGGCCGCGGCCCAGGGCGCGGATCGGGCTTTCCCAGTTCATGCGCGCCTCAAGGCCGCGGCCGCTGGCGCAAGGCCCGAGGGTCGTGGAGTCGGCGTCATTTCCTCGATCGCCGCTGGGCGCCGGGCCTATCGGCCTGACTTCGACCTGCCTGAGGAGTCGTTCTGACGCCACGACGCTGACCCTCGCCCATCCGTCCGACAGCCGGCTCGGATTTCAACTTACCGGCCGGTCAGTAATATCTATGTCTTGCTTCGGAGCCGGCGGCAAGATCGGGCGAAAGAGGGGCAAGGCGGCATGACGGCGCAGGTGGCGGCGCGGGAAGCCTCGCTGGTGGGCCCGGCAGGACTCGAACCTGCAACCAGACCGTTATGAGCGGCCGGCTCTAACCATTGAGCTACAGGCCCCAGCAGCGATGCGGTCCCGCGGTAGCATGCGGCGCACAGGCGTTCAAAGCAGCGGGTTGGCGGCTAGAGGCCGGCGTCCTTGAAGGCGCGGGCCAGGCGGTCGGCCATCATCCGGCCGGGAAAGGCGCGGTCGCCCTCCATCATCGCCGCATAGACCAGGCCCTTGCCGGGGATCGGGCCCGCGGCCCAGCCCACGCCGCGCGAGGCGTCCTGGGTCGAGCTGCAGGACAGCGTGCGTGTCTGGCCATCCTTCAGGGCGGCCTTCAGCAGGTCGTCGGGCGTCTGGGTCGCCGGGCCCTTCGCGCCGGCGGCGGTGCAGGCCGGCAGTTCGCGGTCGCAGGCGATGTGGGTGTTGTAGCGATAGACCAGCTTGCCGCTGGCCTGCTCGGCGATCAGCAGGCAGGTGGCCGGGTCGCCGATGGCGCGCGAGACCGCCGCGTCCAACGTGTCCTTGTCCACGCCCTTGGGCGCGTCCGGCGAACAGGCGGAAAGGCCGAGCGCGATTGCGGCGAGCGAGGCCCATGCGGTCAGGCCCTGGGCCGGGAGACGTACGGTCATGCTGTCGGAATACCCGGGACGCCCGCCGGGTTCAACGCGGGCCGGCGCGGTCGCGCTCAGCCGGCGTGAGCGTGCAGGAAGTCGGTCATCTCGCGCAGCACCGGGGCGCGGCCGCGCAGGGCGCGCGACAGCGCCAGCACCATCCCCACATGGTCCAGCTCCGGGTAGTGGCGCTCCTCCACCTCCACGCCGGCGGCGCGGTACCTGGCGGCCAGCTTGATGGTGTTCTTGGGATAGACCGTGGTGTCCTTGTCGCCGGTGGCCAGGAAGGCGGGCGGCGCCTGGGCGGTCACATAGGCCGTGGGCTGGGTGCCCGCCAAGTCCTTCGCCTCACCGAAGGTGCGCATGGCGATCGGATCGGTGAGCGGCAGGAAGTCGTAGGGTCCGGAAAGGCCGGCCAGCGCCTTGATGTGCGAGGGGTCGGCGTCGGCTGCGATGAGGTAGCGCCGGTCGAGCGCGATCATGGCGGCGTTGTAGGCGCCGGCCGAATGGCCGACGAGCACGATGCGCGCCGGGTCGGCCCCATATTCGGCCGCATGCCGCTCGGCCCAGCGCACCGCCAGCGCCCCGTCCGTCAGGAAGTCGGGGTAGCGGGTCTGGGGATAGAGGCCGTAGTCGGGGACCAGCGTCAGGAATCCGCGCGCCGCCAGGGCCTGGCCCACCCAGTTGTAGTCCTGCCGCCGGCCGGTGTCCCAGGAGCCGCCATAGAAGAAGATCGCCACCGGCAGGGCGGCCTGGCCGGGCCGGCGGCGCGGCGCATAGACGTCGAGGCTCTGGCGCGGCCCGGCGCCGTAGGCCAGCCCGCGGGCGCTGCGCAGGGCCGGGTCCTTCGGGGCCAGGGTCGCGAACAGGCTCAGCGGCGAGCAGGCGGCGGTGAGCGAGGCCGCGATCGCGGTCAGGCTGAGGCGGCGCGTGGTCTTGGCAAGCTCGCTCATCGGTCCCCTGTATCCCGTCCCAGGCTGGCGTCTTTCGCTAGATCGGCGGCGGCCCGGCCGCAACCATCCCCGTCCCGGCTGGTTGTACGGGCGAACCCCTTCAGCAGACGCCTTTCAGCGGAGGACGCCCCATGACTGAAACGCCACACCCCGATCATTCGGGCCAGGCCATCACCATCCAGAAAGTGGACCCGATCCTGTCCACCGGGGTCGTCGTCTCCACCACCGCCCAGCTTCCGGACGGGCGGCTGGAGGATCGTCACGCGGCCTATCACGACAACATCTCCCCGCCCCTGCGCTGGACCGCCGTGCCCGACGCCAAGGCCTGGGCGGTGGTGGTGGAAGACCCCGACGCGCCGCAGGAAGCGCCCTTCGTCCACTGGATGATCTGGAACATCCCCGGCCCGGCGCGCGGCCTGCCGGAAGGCGTCGCCAATACGCCCGGGCTCGCCACGCCGCACGGCGCGGTGCAGGGCCGCAACGGCCAGCACGGCTTCGGCTATTTCGGCCCGCTCCCGCCGGCTGGGCACGGCCTGCACCACTACTACTTCCAGGTCTTCGCCCTGGACGAGGCGATCGACATGGGGCCGGAGACGCCGCTGCATGACCTGCTGAACGCGCTGAAGGCCCGCACGCTGGCCAGTGGTGAGTTGGTGGCCACCTACGAGGCGCCGACCCGCCAATAGCTGTCCCGCCCTCTCCGGCCGCGGCGGCGCTTGACGGGCCGCCCGCCGCCCTGCGCAATGGCCCACCTGAACGCCGATCAGCGGCGCGGTTGGGCAGGAGCGGACGGATGGACGGCGATCAGGTGAACTCGGACGTCCTGGCGGCAGGCCTGGCTGAGATTCCGTCGGCCTTGCAGGCGGTGGTCGACGCCGGCGACCTGTCCGGCTTCGTGACCCTGATCTGGCGCAAGGGCGAGATCGTCCGCGCCCACGCCATCGGCCGCCGCGACATCGAAGCCGGCTTGCCGATGACGCGCGACACCCTGTTCCGCATCGCCTCGATGACCAAGCCGGTGACCTCGGTCGCGGCCCTGATGCTGATGGAGGAAGGCAAGCTCCGGCTCAACGATCCGATCACCAAGTGGCTGCCCGAGTTCTCGGACATGCGGGTGCTGAAGGACGCCGAGGGTCCCACCGACCAGACCTATCCCGCGCCGCGCGACATCACGGTCGAAGACCTGATGACCCATCGTTCGGGCCTGGCCTACGCCTTCACCTCGACCGGCCCGATCGCCCAGCTCTACGAGGACACCCTGGGACCGCCGCTGGGCGGCGTGATGACGCCGGACGATTGGCTGAAGCGGATCGGCTCGCTGCCGCTCTCCTATCCGCCGGGCGAACGGTTCCACTACAGTCATGCGACCGAGGTGCTGGGCTACCTGGTGGCGCGCATCGAGGGCAAGCCGCTGGGCCAGGTGCTGCAGGACCGCATCTTCGGGCCCCTGGGCATGACCGACACCGCCTTCTGGTGTCCGCCGGACAAGCGCGGCCGGATGGCCAAGCTCTACCGGCAGGATCCGGAAAGCGGCGCGCTGCAGGACGTCTCCTACCCGCTCACCGACGCCCCGCTGGCGCTGGAGCCGGGCGGCGGCGGGCTGATCTCCACCGCCGACGACTACCTGACCTTCGCGCGCATGCTGCTGGGCAAGGGCGAGGTCGACGGGGTGCGCCTGCTGAAACCGCAGACGGTCGAGATGATGCTGGAAAACCGGCTCACCGAGGCCCAGCGGCAGATCCCGTTCATGGGGCTGCCCTTCTGGATGGGCCAGGGCTTCGGTCTGGGCCTCTCGATGATCCTCGATCCCCAAGCCCAGGCCTGGGCCGGGCCGAGCTCCAAGGGATCGTTCAGCTGGCCGGGCGCCTTCGGGACCTGGTGGCGGGCCGACCCGGCCGAGGACATGGTCGCGATCTACCTGATCCAGAACTCCATGCCGCTGGGCCCGGACGCCGCGGCCCAGATCGCGGCCAGCCCGCGCATGGGCGGCCGGCTCGCCCTGATGACTTTCCTGAACCTGGTGTACGGCGCGCTCGGCCGCTAGCCGCCTAGTTCCGCGTCGTCGGGTTCACGCACATCGACTTGCCCTGCCAGGTCGCGCCCTCGAGGCTGCCGTGGCTGATGGCCTTCAGGCGAGCCTGTTCGTAGGCCGCACTCTCGGAGGGTGGGGTTTCGCCGGCCGCACAGGTCGGCGCCTTCACCATCTGAGCCGCGCCGGGGCAGGTGCAGACTTCGTCCTGCGCCGCCAGCCGGCTGCCACCGCCGTAGCCGTGGCAGGTCGCCGGACGCTGCTGACCGCCGCTTGCGAGGCAGATCGTCTGGGTCTTCGGCGCATCGGCCGCTTGCGCTGCGAGCGCCGCCGCAAGGCTCACGGCGCCGGCGGCGAGGAGGATTGAAAGCTTCATGACAGACTCCGTTCTGTCCCCAGTTTCGCTATTCCGCCGCCGATCTTCCCACAACGTCAACCGGTGCGGCGCTGGTTAATCGCGCCAGGGCTAACGGCGGTTCACCAAGAAACCTTCCGATCCCTTAACATCCGGCGGCGCAGGCTCGCGTCATGGACCCGATTTCCACCGCCCGCTACGGCATGATGACGGCGACGGCGCAGCTGACCAGCTCGGCCAGCCGCATCGCGTCGGCCGGCGGCGACGCCCTGGGCGATGTGGACTACGCCGCCGAGGCGGTGAACATGGTCGAGGCCCAGCAGTCGTTCAAAGCCAACGTCGACGTGATCAAGGTCGCCGACTCCATGTGGCAGTCGCTGCTGAACCTGCAGGCCGTCGCGCCGTAAGACGCAGCGGCCCGGGCGCTACTGGTAGGCGATCCAGCGTCCGGCCGCAGCGCCCAGCACCCACACCAGGATCCCCGCATAGGCCATCAGCCTGGCCAGCGGCCCGCCCGCGTCGCGGCGTCCCCGGAACAGGGTGATCAGCGCGGTCCCCACGACCCAGACGCCGTAGAGCCAAGTGTAGACCTTGTTGACCGGGTTCAGATGGTCGTAGTCGTCCGGCTTGAGAATGAAGTGGGTGTGGACGAACTGGGCCACGATCAGCGCGGTCAAACCGATGAGATAGCCCCAGCGCACCTTGCCACGCGTCACCGCGACCAGGATCAGCGCGGCCGCCGTGATCACGTGATAGACGCCCACGTCGATCAGGTCCGACGTCGTGAAGATCCACAGCCCGGCCAGGAAGATCACCCCCCCGATCGCGAACCATATCCTGGGCAGGAGCGCGACGGCCCCGTTGGCCGCCGCCACCGGACGGCTCACGCCGTAGGTGAGGGTTACGCCGGCCACCAGGCACATCATCTTCACCAGGAAGGCGCTTGAGTTGTAGAGCTTCGCCCCGTTGGCCGAGCCGATCAGCAGGCCGGTGACCACGATCCCGATCACGCCGACGTTCTGCCAGAGCCTGAGGTTTCGGTAGATCACCTCGGGCTTCTCTTCGGTCACGCCGGCGCCCAGCAAGCGCAGGTTCATCAGGATCGCCGTGCCGCCGATCAGGATCAGCGACAGGATGTGGCCGACTTCCCAGGAAGCGTAGCCGAACTTCGGGCCGTTGACGAAGACCGCGACCGGCGAGGTCGCCAGGCCGTCCACCCAGTGCGAGGCCTGGGGGAAGAGGTGTTGAAAGGTCAGGCCCCCGCTCATTGTTGCGCCCCCGCGACCGTCGTCTTGACGTGTTGCCCGGCCATATTCACTTCACCATCGTCGGAGGTCTTGCACTCCTCGAGCCAGTTGATCGCGTCGGGCTGCGGCTTGCCGCATTGGTACCAGTTGTAGGGGATGAAGCGGCCGGTGAGGATCACGAGGGTCCACAGGATCAGCGACGCAGCGGCCGACATCCGCGCCGTCGTGGGCGGCGTCTCGTCGGCGTCCCAGGACCCTTGGGTCGCCTGCACCCGGCCGTGGAAGACCATGATGTTGAGCAGGGCCAGCGCCAGGAACACCATTTTCACTCGGAACCAGATGGTGTGGTAGTAGAAGATCGGCTTGGAGAAGAGCAGTCCGAAGCCGGTCGCCATCACGAAAATGAAGCTGAAGACGGTGAGCGGCAGAATGGCGTCGCTGATCACCGACACCTTGGTCTTGCGGAAGGTCACGCCCAGCAGCCGCAGGTCCACCACCAGGATGGTGCCCGCGAACAGCATCAGCGAGATCAGGTGCGTGCCTTCCAGCAGGTTCCAGAAGTTCAGCGACCCCAGCAGGGCCTCGCTCCAGGACTGGGCGGTGTCCTCGTGACCCTTGCCCAGGCCGTGCTGCAGCCAGTTCAAGAAGGCGGCGATCATCGGCGCCGCTCCTGCTCTCCGGTCATCCCGTTCCCCAAACTCCCCCGCGCCCTTCAATGTCGGCGGACGCCCATTCCTCTTCGGCGCAATCACACCGCCGTTCGCCGGCAATCAAGCAGCGTACGGTTCCAGCGCCGTTACGCATCCGTTACAGGCCAGAATTCTAAGCCTTTTCATAGCGAATAAGCCATCGGACCGGCGCGCCGTCCTCCGGGGCGCAGGGTCCGGTAACCCCTCGGGGGCCTGTTCCAGCCCGCGCGGACAAAAAAAGAGGGGCGAAGCCGCCCCTCTTCTCGTCTTGCCTTGTCGCCGACTACGGCATCTCGCTCTTGTCGGCGCCGTCGCGGGGCGCGCCCGTGCCGGACGAGCCCATGAACAGCTTGCGGCCGTCCGGGAAGGTCACGTCGCGGCCGTTGGCCTTGCAGATCGGGGTGCAGGCCTTGTCCTTCGACTGGTAGCCGCGGACCACGATCTCAGTCCCCGCCTTCAGCGAGTTCCGGTCGATGCCGGCGCGCAGCAGGGTGTTGGGCGTGCCGCCTTCCACCATCCACTCGACCTGGGCGTAGTCCGGGTTGGTGTTGATCAGGTGCACCCAGGCGTGCGGGTTCACCCACTCGACCTTGGTCACCTTGCCGCGGAGCAGCACCGGCGCCTTGCCGTCAAATTCGGCGGCGAACGCGTGGTGGGCGACCGCTTGGGTCACGCCGATCGAGGCGGCGGCCAGCAGGCCCACGGAAATCACTGCAGGAACAATGTACTTCTTCATCTTCGGCGTCTCCAACGGAGGGTCCTGATCTCTAATCCGCCATCCCTGCGCCCGCTTTGCGGCGTCACAGGGGCGACGGGGCGGGGCTCGACTACGGCAGCGGGTTCTTCCGCAGATGACCGTACATCAATTCTTCGACGAATTCGACGCACTTGAACTGTTGCAGGCGATCGTCGGGCGCGACGTGTTTATAAAGGTTCATGCTCATCTTCCACGGGCGGGTGAAGACCTCCGGATCGGTGATCTCCGCTTCGTAGCGCATCACGCCCGGGCCGGTCGGCGTATAGCGCTCGACGACCTTCATGTCGGCGGTGTGCCAGTTGCCGGCGCGGTCGAACCAGGTCGAGTCGACCATGCCGGTGACCGTGACCACCAGGGTGTCGCCCTCCCATTTGGCGACCGATTGGCCCATCCAGCTGTCGATCGGCGCGGGGCCGGGATCCTTGAACATGATGTTGCGCACCGCGCCGGCGTATTCGTAGGCGAACAGCATGGCGCTCTCAGACTGGAAGATCTGGAACGGCAGCGACATGTAGTTGGCGCGCGGCACGCCCGGCAGGTAGCACTTGATCTCCGGATCGCGATGGATCCAGTCGGCCTTGTTCTCGTCGCGCTTCTTCAGCGCGTCGGGCTTGTAGGGGATCGTGCCGCCTTCCACCACGCCGAGGCCCGCGGGGACGGAGCCCACCGCGCCCAGCGCCAGGACTTCCTTGGCCGGCACCGGCACCACCGGGCCCGGGCGCATCTGCAACGCCGCCGAAGACGCGTGGGGCTCGATGTTCCAGTTGGCGGTGTTCATCACCTGCCAGACGCCGTTCAGGTCGGGATGCTTGCCGTCCGGCCCGCGCGGCGCGCGATAGGCCCCGGCCCTCGCCCCCGCCTTGGCCGCCGCCGGCTTGGCTTTCGCCGGAGCCGCCTGGGCCATGGCCTGGCCGCCAACCAACGCACCAGCCAACGCCAGCGCCATCATCGTCCTGATCATTAGTTCGCTCCCCAATTCCCCGTCCCCGAGCCGACGGAGTCATATTTCTCAAATTTCTAACGGACGTTTGGGCGAAGCGCCAGACGTCCAAGCTTTGACAATCCTAATGGGTCCGATTAGCCGCAGACCATGACGGTCCGCCATCTGTTCGCGACTCCGGTTTTCGACGTGTCGCTTACCACGCACCAGAGTTTCGAAAATTTCAGAGCCGAATTGGAAGCCGCTTGCCGCATGCTGGCGCAGGAGGACGCGGCCGGGCGCGCCTGGTGCAAGGCCAATGGCTATGGGGGGTACACCTCCTATGCCTCGCTGGACGACCTGCCCAGGCGGGCCAGCGTGTTCGGCGAGCTGAAGACGATCCTCGACCGCCACGCCAAGGCCTTCGCCAAAGAGCTCGCCTTCGACCTGAAGGGCGGCCGCCTGGCGCTCGACAGCTTCTGGGTCAATATCCTGAAGCCCGGCGCGGCCCATTCCGGGCACATCCACCCCCACAGCGTGATCTCCGGCACGGCCTACGTCACCGTCCCCAAGGGCGCGAGCGCGCTCAGGCTGGAGGACCCGCGCCTGTCGTTGATGATGGCCGCCCCGCCCCGCGCCGCCGATGCGCCGGAGGAAACCCGGCCCTTCGTCTATCTGCGGCCGCAGCCGGGCGCGGTCTACATGTGGGAGAGCTGGCTGCGGCACGAGGTCCCCGCCAACCCGGCCAAGGCCGACCGCATCTCGATCAGCTTCAACTACGCCTGGAAGTGAGCGCCTAACGCGTCTCGAGAACGTGGAATATGTGCGCGACGAAGACGGCGTCAGGATCGACTCGATATTGGATCGCGTAGCCGTATCGTCCGAACTTCACCTTCAATTCGCGAATCCCCGCCACCGGATCGACCTCGTAGCCGCGCTCGGATAACTCACTGAGTGACAGCAGCGCCTGCTCCAAAGTGGACCGCGCTCTGGCAGGGGCGTTTTCATCCCGCTCGGCCAGGAATTCGATGAGGCGTTCGAGGTCGCCACGCGCGGCGGGCGATAGGCGGACCGCCCGCCTCAACCCCGCTTCGCCGTGTGAGCCTGCAGTTTGCGATCGAAATGCGCCATCGCCTCTTCGACCGTGAGGTATTCGCCGGTTTGGTCATACTCGAGAAGGCGAACCCGAGAGAGTCCGACGCCCTCGTGGTCGAGGTCGTCCGCAATGATTTCCAGCACGTAGGCTTCGACCGAGACACCGGCATGGTCGGCCGCGGCCCTGAGCCGTTCCGCCGTCTCATCGTCGAGCTTCAGGGTCAGTTCGCCGTCGGCCATGCGCCGATGCTCCGTCCGACGGCGACAGCCGTCAACTGTCCAGGAAGCTGCGCAGCTTGCGCGAGCGGCTGGGGTGCTTGAGCTTGCGCAGCGCCTTGGCCTCGATCTGGCGGATACGTTCGCGGGTCACGCTGAACTGCTGGCCGACTTCCTCGAGGGTGTGGTCGGTGTTCATGCCGATGCCGAAGCGCATGCGCAGCACGCGTTCTTCACGCGGCGTCAGCGACGCCAGGACGCGCGTCGTCGTTTCGCGCAGGTTCGACTGGATGGCCGCGTCGATCGGCAGGACCGCGTTCTTGTCCTCGATGAAGTCGCCCAGATGGCTGTCTTCCTCGTCGCCGATGGGGGTCTCGAGGCTGATCGGCTCCTTGGCGATCTTCAGGACCTTGCGGACCTTCTCCAGCGGCATGGCCAGCTTTTCGGCCAGTTCTTCCGGCGTCGGCTCGCGGCCGATCTCGTGCAGCATCTGGCGGCTGGTGCGGACGATCTTGTTGATCGTCTCGATCATGTGCACCGGGATGCGGATGGTTCTGGCCTGGTCGGCGATCGAGCGCGTGATCGCCTGGCGGATCCACCAGGTGGCGTAGGTCGAGAACTTGTAGCCGCGGCGATATTCGAACTTATCGACCGCCTTCATCAGGCCGATGTTGCCTTCCTGGATCAGGTCCAGGAACTGCAGGCCGCGGTTGGTGTATTTCTTGGCGATGGAGATCACCAGGCGCAGGTTCGCCTCGACCATCTCCTTCTTGGCCTGACGGGCCTCGCGCTCGCCCTTCTGCACGGTCTGGACGATGCGGCGATAGTCGTCGATCGGCACGCCGGTCTCTTGCGCGAGCGCGGCGATCTCGGAGCGGATGTCGCCGATCTGGCCGTTGTCGTTCTCGGCGAACTTGGTCCAGCGCACGCCCAGCGCCTTCACCTGGTCGGTCCAGTCGGGGCGCAGCTCGGAGCCGAAGTAGGCCTTGAGGAACTCGCCGCGGCTGATGCCGTAGCTGTCGGCCAGGCGCAGCAGGCGCCCTTCCAGGCCCATCAGGCGCTTGTTGATCGCATAGAGCTGCTCGACCAGCGCTTCGATGCGGTTGTTGTTGAGCTTGAGCGTCTTCAGGTGCTGGACGATGGCGCCGGTGGCGCCGGCGTAGGCCTCGCGGTCCTTGTCCGACAGGTCGGCGCCCTTCAGGCGCTGGGCGACCAGCTTCTCCTGCAGCAGGCGGAAGGCCTCGAATTCGACGGCGATGGCGTCGAGGGTGGCCATGACGCCTTCGCGCAGCTCGGCCTCCATGGCGCTGATCGTGGGGCCGGCGCCGTCGTCGAAGTCGTCGTCGCTCTCGCCTTCGGGCTGGCCCTCGACGGCCTCGGCCTCTTCCTTCTCTTCCTCGGCCTCGGCCACCGCCTCGACCGGCAGGCTCTCGGCGCCGGCGTTCTGGCCGCCGTAGGTCTGCTCGAGGTCGATCACCTCGCGCAGCAGGATGCGGCCGCTGCCCAGTTCCTCACGCCAGACCATGATGGCTTCGAAGGTCAGCGCGCTTTCGCACAGGCCGCGGATCATGGTGTCGCGGCCGGCCTCGATGCGCTTGGCGATGGCGATCTCGCCCTCGCGGCTGAGGAGCTCCACCGAGCCCATTTCGCGCAGGTACATGCGCACCGGGTCGTCGGTGCGGTCGTAGGCGGCTTCCTTGGCGGTCTCGACGACCGCGCTTTCCTCGCGAACGACGACCTCGCCGCCGGCCTCGGCGTCCTCTTCGGCCTCGACGACGTTGACGCCCATCTCGCTCAGCATCGCCAGCGTGTCTTCGATGGCCTCGGAGGTGACTTCCTCCGACGGCAGGACCTTGTTCAGCTCGTCCATGGTGACGTAGCCGCGGGCCTTGGCCTGCTTGATGAACTTCTTGACCGCGGCGTCCGTCAGATCGAGCAGCGGACCGTCGCCGCTGGTGGTTTCCGGCGTTTCGGCTTCGGCGGTGGTGGTGCTCATCGAGGTCTCCGAAATCGGCGCCGCGCCCCTTGCAAGATTCGCGCAAGGCACGGGCCGAAAATGGTTTTCGCCGGTCGGATAACGGCTGAGCGCGGCCCAGGGGACCGTCCAACCGACCGAATCGTTCGTTCTGCTAACGCCCTGCAGTGCGCCGCGCTTCGTTTCCAGGCGCTGAACGAGGCTCGCCACAGGTCATCGACCGCGGAGGTTTCCCCTCACGGCCGCTGTGGCGTCGTCCGGCGCCGCCGGCAAGACAGCCAGCGGAGAGGCGCGACCACTGGGATCACCGCGCATCGAGGGAGGCATCTTGATCTCTGACGAGGGGCGCGCCCGATAAACGCGGCGGCCCGATCGATGCCTGTCAACAGCGCGCTAAATCCGCAAGGGGCCAGATGGCGTCGAAGGCGGCTTGTGTCAAGCCAGGGCGCGGACACGGTGGCGCGATGACGTTCATCCGGAAGAGTACGGATGATTAAATGACTGATTCTGAATGGATATTTTGTCGCAGCCGTTTCGCTCGTTTTTGCCGCCGCCGGCCGCGCGAGGGGCCCTGAGACTCAGTCCAGGTCGCGCCACGGCAGGTCGGGGAGATGCGGGCAGTCGGCGGCGACCAACACCACATAGCCGGGCTCAACCCCGCCCTTGAACGGCTCGGCGATCCGATAGGCGATGACGTCGAGCGCCAGCGCCACGGCCGGCCGCCGCTCGGTGATCCTGCCGTGATAGACGTAGGCCACCCGGCCGCGGCGGTGGGCGTAGCCGAACGCAGCCATGTCGAGCGACCCGCGGCGACCGGACGGGAAGGCCGCCAGCCGGCATCCTTCGCGGCTGAAGCGCCAGCCGTCGCTCACCGGCTCGACCGGACCGGCGTGGGCCACCAGGAAGCGGCGCAGCGCCTCGCCGCGGGAAACCGGCGCCTGGACGTCGCGCCCGGGCGGCGCGGCCAGGGCGATCTTCAGCCCCAGGCTCGCGCCCAGAAGCGCCACGGCGGCCAGGACGAGGCTAGTCGAAGATCTCATGGCGCGCGCTCGCGACCGCCCAGGTCAGGCCCGTGAGCGTGATGATGGCGTTGAACAGCTCCGCGCCGGCCCCGTCGTGCACGAAGTGGAACATCGCGATGTTCTGCGCCATCAGCGCCAGCCGCACGATGTTGAGGGCGACGATGGAGAAGAACACGCCGACGAGGACGAGGGCCTCGGACGGCCGCGGAACCGGCCGGAAGCCGCGGAGCACCGCGACATAGAGCATCAGCCCCGTCGAGGCGTTCTGCACCGACGTGCAGCCGCCCTGGACCGACAGGGTGTGGGTGCGGTCGACGAACAGGACGCCGTTGCCGCGCACCGGCCGGTCGATGATGAAGCTCACCAGGTGGGCGTCGATGTTGGCGATCGGCTGGACGAAGACCAGCATCAGGATCCGCGTCCAGACCAGCTGGACGCTGGCGGCGAGCACGATCCAGGCCGCCGCCTTGAGGAACCGGCCCTGGGTCGGGTCCAGCAGAATTGCCGCCGCCAGGCCCGTGCAGGCGAGCGCCGCCAGCGGGCTGAGCGGGACCAGCGCGGCCAGGGCGCAGGCGGCGCAGACCGCAAGGTCCCGGGACCTGGCCGGGGTCGGCGCTTCGCGCAGGGCGAGGCGGACGCTCACCGCAAAGGCCAGCCAGAACGCCCAGCTCATCCCCAGGCCGCGGATCAGCGCCCCGAGGCCGCCCGACAGGCCGACCGCCTCGATCGCCCTGGCGGCGGTGGCGTTGGCCAGCAGCAGCACGATGGTCGCCGCGAACAGGCCCGGCCGCGTCAGGCCCAGGACGCCGGGCGATGCGGAAGGCGGTTCGAGAGCGCCGGTGGCAGCCATCGTCAGACCCTACATGAGTTCCGCGAAATCTGGCCAACCGCCCCGCCTGTCCGACCGCCGCCCGGCGGGCGCCGATTCTCGCTGGGCGCGAACTGCGTTGTTCCGGCCGGGGCTCCGTGCCAGAAAGCACGGTTAACTCAATGGGAGGACTGTCCAATGAAAGCGAAATATGTCCTGGCGCTGACGGCTGGGGCCGCTGGCCTGGCCTGCGCTTCCGCCGCCCTCGCCGGCGCCCCTTCGGTCGCCGGTCCTGCGCCGCTGCTTGGCGCTGGCGTCTCCGGCCTGGTCGTGCTGGTCGCCGCGGGCGGCGGCTATGTCGCCATGCGCCTGCGTCGCCGCGACAAGGATTGATCCCGAACCCTAGACGACCTTAAGGCGGAGACCATGTTGACGTGGGGTCTCCTGCTTGCCGCCGTCTGTCTGGAGGCGCTGGTCGACTGGCGCTTCCGGCGACGGCTGTACGAATGGCGTGACACCGAACGCAGCCTGGGCCTCGCGGCCGGCTGGGCGGTCGGTAGCGTGGCCGACGGCCTGCTCGCCATGGCGGCCATCAACTTCGCCTATGGCCATCGCCTGCTGGACCTCGGCGCCGGCCCCTGGGCCCCGGTGCTGGCGATCCTGCTGGCCGACGCCATGTACTACGCCTGGCACCGGCTGAGCCATCACGCGCCCTGGCTCTGGGCCAGCCACTTCCCGCATCACACCGCCAAGCGCATCAACATGCTGTCCTCGGTCCGCCAGGGCTGGACCGATGTCCTGTCAGGCTCGTGGCTGACCTGGATCGGCCTGGGCTTCCTAGGCTTCACCCCGCTCCAGGCGGCGCCCTATTTCACCCTGCTGTTCCTCGTCCAACTGGCCGCCCACAACGAATGGACCCCCAGGCTGGGCCCGCTGGAATGGCTGTTCGTCACGCCTTCCAACCACCGGGTGCACCATTCGCTGGCGGCCCATCACGTCAACCGGAACTATGGCGGCGTCCTGGTCATCTGGGACCGCCTGTTCGGCAGCTATGCGTCCGAAGGCCCAGCCATCCTGCACAGCTTCGGCCTGGAGGGCTTCGACGCCGATACCGCCTCACCTGTGCAGATCGCCTTCCACGAGTGGCGCCGCATGCTGCCCCGGCGCGAACCGGCCGCCTGAGGCTTCCTCACCGGACGCGGCCCGCCGAGATCCGTTCGGACGCCGGCCGCTGGAAGCGTTAGTGCAACGTCCAGAAAGTCGGGGCATGCTCAAGCCATGAAGATGCTGATCGTCGACGACCACGCGGTGATGCGTCAGGGGCTGGCGGCCCTGCTGGTCGACAGCGGCGTGGCGCGCGAAGTGCTGCACGCCGGCAGCCAGGCCGAGGCGCTTTCGGTGCTGGCGGCGAACCCGGACACCGACACGGTGCTGCTCGACCTGCGGCTGCCGGACAGCGACGGGCTGGGCGCGGTCACCGCGTTGTCCGGCGTCGCGCCCACCACCCCGATCATCATCGTCTCGGCCTCGGAGGACCCGCTGGACGTGCGCCGGGCCATGGACATGGGCGCGCTGGGCTATGTGCCGAAGTCGGCGAGCCCGGAGACCGTGATCTCGGCGGTGCGCCTGGTGCTGTCGGGCTCGATCTATGTGCCGCCGCTGGTGCTGGACGAGAGCTCTCCGGCTCAGGGTCCCGCCAGGCGCGCCAAGCTGCTCACGCCCCGGCAGATCGAGATCCTGGCGGCCATCGCCGGCGGCGGTTCCAACCGCGACATCGGGACCCTGTTCGGCCTGTCGGAGAAGACGGTGAAGGCGCACATCAGCGCCATCTTCCGCACCCTGGGCGTGGCCAGCCGCACCCAGGCGGTCAGCGCCGCCCAGGCTGCGGGGATCAGGCCTCGATCGGTCCCGTCTTCGGCTTCGACGCCGGCGCCGGACGCAGAAGACTGGTGACCGCCGCGCGCAGCCGCCCGTGCGACAGGGGCTTGTGCAGCAAGGGATAGCCGCTCGCCAGGGCCTCGCGGATGTTCTCCGCGGCGGTGTCGCCGGTGATCAGCAGCGCCGGCGTCGGGCGGCCGAAGGCGGCGTGCAGGCGGCGGATGGCGTCGACCCCGCTCTCGCCGTCGCGCAGGCGATAGTCGCAGATCACCAGGTCCGGCGGCGGCCGGCCGGCCATGATCGCGCAGGCCTCCTCGGCGCCGCCCGCCACGACCACCTCGTGGCCCCAGCTCCTCAGCAGTTCGGCCATGCCGACGCGGATCTGCGCCTCGTCGTCGACGGCCAGGATCAGGCCGCCCGCCGTCGCGGCGGGCGCGGCCGGCGGCGGCGCGGCTTCGGCCTCGCCCGCCTCACGCCGGTCGGCGGCGACCCGGAACACCGAGCCCCGGCCCGGCCAGCTATCCAGGCTGAGCGCGTGGCCCAGGATGGCGGTCAGCCGGCGCACGATGGCCAGACCGAGGCCGAGGCCCTTGGCGCGGTCGCGGTCGGGGTTGGCGAGCTGGTAGAACTCCTCGAACACCGCCTCGCGCTGGTCCGGCGCGATGCCCGGCCCGGTGTCCCAGACCTCGATGACGACGGATAGGTCGCGGCGGCGGCAGCCCACCAGCACCCGGCCGGTCTGGGTATAGCGCACGGCGTTGCCGATCAGGTTGCGCAGGATGCGCTCCAGGTGGACCGGGTCGCTGGCCGCCGCCAGGCCGGAGCGCACCTGGACGAGACGAAGGCCCTTGTCCTGCGTCGGCCCTTCCAGCTCGCGGCAGATGCGGGCGATCAGCGGGTCCAGCGGCACGGTGACCTCGCGGCTCTCCACCACGCCGGCGTCCAGGCGCGAGATGTCCAGCAGGGAGGTGAACAGGCTGTCCAGCGCGCCGACGGAGGTGTCGATATGGTCGATCAGCGCCACCGAGCGGTCCGGCAGCCGATGGGTGCGCAGGGCGCCCACCAGCATGCCCAGCGCGTGCACCGGCTGGCGCAGGTCGTGGCTGGCCGAAGCCAGGAAGCGGGACTTGGCGACGCTGGCCAGTTCGGCCACCAGCTTCTGGCCGCGCAGGTCTTCGGCGAGCGCGGCGTTCTCGAACTGCAGGGTGAGGGTGCGCACCATGCTGGCTTCGTGGCGCCGGGCCAGCACGATCACCGCTGGCGTCCAGATCAGGCAAAGCCCGGCGAACACCCAATGCGGCGCGTCGCCCTGCAGGGCGCCCCAGACGCCGCAGGGGACCAGCGCGCCCAGGGTGAAGACGCAGAAGGCCGGGAACCAGGAGCCGAACGAGGCCTGGGTCGCATAGACCACCGAGGTGATGGTCAGGATCACCAGCATCTGCAGGTCGAAGCGGCCGGCTGGCATGATCGCCACCCCGCCGACGCCCAGGGTGACCCCGGCCACCAGGGCGCCCGCGGTGAAGCGGTCGGCCCACGCCCGCCAGCGCGCGTCCTTGGTGGAGGACCGCTGATAGGCGGCGCGCATGACGAACCGGGCGCTGATGTGGCCGGCCATCGCTCCGACCCAGACCAACGCGATCCAGACCTTGAGCACGCCCAGTTCGACGAACAGCCCGCACAGGGCGGCGCTGGCGGCCAGGGTCGCCAGCATGGGGAAGCCGTGGGCATAGAGCTGGCGCACCTGTTGGGCGCGCACGGCGTCGCCAAGCGACGGCGGCTGGGGAGCGGCGTCCAGCGCGGTCATTCCGCCACCACGCCCTGGCCGGCGCTGCGGCCCCGCCGCAGGCTCTTGGCCTTGCCGGCCGCGCCGGTCGCGATGGCCGCCACCTCGGCCGAGGCCGACGGCAGGGCCGCGCCCTGGCGCAGGAGCGCGGTGACGGCGGCGCGCAGGCGGCCGTGGGCCAGCGGCTTGTGCAGCAGGGGATAGCCGCTGGCGAGCGCGCCGCGGATGTTCTGCGGGCCGGTCTCGCCGGTGAGCAGCAGCGTCGGCGTCTGGGCGCCCAGCACCGCATGCAGCCGGCGCACGACGTCGATGCCGTTCTCGCCGTCGCGCAGGCGATAGTCGCAGATGATCAGCTTCGGCCGGCCGCCGGCCAGGGCGTCGATCGCCTCCTGGCCGCCGGCGGCGGTGACCACCTCATAGCCCCAGCTGGTCAGCAGTTCGGCCATGGCGACGCGGATCTGCGCCTCGTCGTCGATAGCCAGGATGAGGTCGGAATCCCCCCGCTCGCGGATCGGGACCTCGGCCGTCGCCGTTTCCGGCTCGGCGCGCTCGGCCGTGACCCGGAACACCGAGCCCCGGCCCGGCCAGCTGTCGAGGCCGAGCCCGTGGCCCAGGATGCCGGTCAGACGCTTGACGATGGCCAGGCCCAGGCCCAGGCCCTTGGCGCGGTCGCGGTCCGGATTGGCGAGCTGGTAGAACTCCTCGAAGATCGCCTCGCGCTGGTCTTCCGGGATGCCGGGGCCGGTGTCCCAGACCTCGACGATCACCCGGTCGCGATGGCGGCGCGCGCCCACCAGGATGCGCCCGGTCTCGGTGTGCTTCACCGCGTTGCCGATCAGATTGCGCAGGATGCGCTCCAAGAGGATCGGGTCGCTGACCACCGCCGTGGTCGTCGGCACCCGGTCGATCCAGATCCCCTTCTCCCTGGCGGCGCCGGCCAGGTCGCGGCAGATGCGGGCGATCAGCGGCTCCAGAGGCGTGCGCTCGATGCGCTTTTCCACCACCCCGGCGTCGAGTTTGGAGATGTCGAGCAGGGAGGTGAACAGCCCGTCCATGGCCGCGACCGAGGCGTCGATGTGGTCGATCAGCAACCCGGCGCGGGTCGGAAGCTTCTGGTTGCGAAGCGCGCCCACGAACATGCCCAGCGCGTGCACCGGCTGGCGCAGGTCGTGGCTGGCGGCGGCCAGGAAGCGGGACTTGGCCAGGCTGGTCTGTTCGGCCACCTGCTTCTGGGCGCGCAGGTCATCGGCGAGCGCCGCGTTCTCGAAGCGCAGGTGCAGGGATTCAACCAGGTTCCGATTGTAGCGCCAGCCCAGGACGCCGACGCTGGGCAGCCAGAGCAGGAACATCACCGCGCAGGTGACGTGCAGCACGTCGCCCTGCAGGAGGAACAGGATGATGATCGGGACCGACGGCAGGATGAAGGTGGCGAACGCCGGCAGGTAGGGTCCGGCGGACCCCACGAAGCCGTAGGTGCCGGCGACCATCATCACGATCACCAGCATCTGCAGGTCGAAGCGGCCCGGCGCGAGCAGCCAGGGCATGCCAAGCGCCCAGGTCAGGCCACCGATCGCCGCGCCGACCACATAGAAGTTGGCCCAGGGCTTCCAGTCGGCCACGCCTGGTTTCGCGCGGCGATAGGCGAAGCTCAGGACCAGCCGCGCGACCGTGTGGGACGCCACCGCCGACAGCCAGATGGCCGCCGGCAGGACGTCCAAGGTCTTCTGCCAGATCAGCAGCCCGGCCAGGATGATACTCAGCACCAGCACCGAGATCAGCGAAGTGGCTTCGTGGGCGTAGAGCAGGCGCACCTGTTGGCTGCGCACCGCGTCGATCAGCGACGGCGACGCCCCGGCCCCACGGCTCCCGATGGAGGTCATCCCTGACGTCACAGCCCCAACCCGCCGTTGATCCTCGCGCAAAGGCCCCGTCCCGGCTACGCCCGGGATCATTTACAGTGTCAGCGATAGTTTACGCCTCCGCGCGGGGCGGGCCTATCGGACTAAAGTCCTAAGACCATGGGTGTGCGGCGCAGCTTGGCCGCGGCGGGTCGCCGCAGCCTCAGTGCGGCAGGACCGGTTGGGCCTCGGCTTCGGGGTGGGACCAGTCGCTCTTGACCAGCTTGCGCAGGTGGTCGCGCTCGGTCTTCAGGCTGACCAGGGTCGAGGCGTCGCGGTCGCGGTCGAGATCGCGGGTGGCGGCTTCGACGGCGCGCTCCAGGCTTTCCAGCTGCATGAGCAGGTCGAAGGCCTGCCGCCACAGGTCGCGGGCGCGCTCGCCAGTCTCCTCCAGGAAGGGCGCCGCGACCCCGGCGCGGGCGGCGTCGCGTTCCAGGTCGCTCATCATCTGGGGAGAGAAACCGCGGGCCTGCAGGTGACGCTGGGCCACCTCGAACTCCACCGTCTCGGTCTCGTAGCGCAGGCGAACCAGCTCCTGGGCCAGGGCGTCGAGCTTCTCGTCGCCGAAGCCGCGGGCGCCGACCAGTTCGATCTTGTCGTCGATCACCCCGGGGTCGCGGACCGCCGCGAGCGCCAGGGCCGCGGCCAGGTTCCCCGGCGATTGGCGCAGCCGGCGGCTGGCGTCCTTGGCTTCCGGCGTGGCGCCGACCGCCTGGGCGCGGCGCTTGTCCCAGCGGGCGCGCGACATCTCCCGCGCCGCCGCGCCCACCGTGTAGACCGGCTCGCGGGTCGGCCAGAGCTGCTCGAAGCGGCCCAGCAGGTCTTCCTTGTAGGCCTGGGCGAGGTCGGGGTCGGCGATGGTGGCGGCGAGCTTGCGCAGGCGGGTCTTGAGCGCGGTCTTGCGTTCCGGCGTGTCCAGCGGCTCGGCGTCCCGCTCGCGGATGAACAGCGCCTCGGCGAAGCGCGTGGTCCGGGCGAGCTGGGCCTTCAGCGCCGGCGCGCCCTGTTCGCGCAGCACCTCGTCGGGGTCCTTGCCGCCCTCGACGATGGCGAACTGGAAGCTGCGGCCAGCGCGCAGCAGCGGCAGCGCGCGGTCCATGGTGCGCGCGGCGGCCTGGCGGCCGGCCCGGTCGCCGTCGAAGCAGAGGGTGGGCTCGGCGTGGTGGCGCCACAGCATCTCCATCTGTTCCTCGCCGAGCGCCGTGCCCATGGCGGCCACCGCCGGGACGTTCGCCCGCTGGCAGGCGATGACGTCCATGTAGCCCTCGACCACCACCAGGGGCGGCGGCGGTTCGCCGGCCACAGGCGGCGGGGCCGCGGCGATGATCTTGCGCGCTTCAGACAGGCCGTAGAGCTGGTGGCCCTTGTGGAAGACGGATGTCTCCGGCCCGTTCAGGTACTTGGCGCGAGCCTGGGGATCCATCGCCCGGCCGCCGAACGAGACGATGCGCCCGCGCGGGTCGCCGATCGGGAAGATGATCCGGTCGCGGAAGCGGTCGTAGGGCGCCCCGCCCTCCTCCGGCGCGATCAGCAGGCCCGCTTCGACCAGCTCCCCCGGCCTGGCGCCCTTGGCGACCAGATAGTCCTTCAGCGCCGTGCGGCCGGACGGCGAGAAGCCCAGGCGGAAACGCTTCCACTCCGCCTCCGGCAGGCCGCGCTTCTCCAGATAGGCGCGGGCCTCGCGGCCGGCGGGGCGGCGCAGCTCGCCCTCGAACCATTGGGCGGCGAGCTCCAGCCATTCGGCAAGGCCCTGGCGGACCTTTTCCTGCTCGGCGGCGCGCGGGTCGACGGCCGGCAGCGGCACGCCCGCCTCGGCCGCCAGCCGCTCGACCGCCTCGACGAACGACAGCCGCTCGGTCTCCTGCAGGAAGGAGATCAGGTCGCCGGACTTGCCCGACGAGAAGTCGA
>NZ_DASYAF010000157.1:0-4755 GCF_036501465.1 Phenylobacterium sp. | reverse complement strand
TGAGGATGATGCGGTTGAGCGCGTTCTCGCGCACCAGGCGCACGAACCAGTCCTTGTAGGCGCCGATGCCGACGACGAACTGGCCGGGCTTGTGGGCGATCCAGTCCTTCCAGTTGGCGCGGCCCGGGCCGGCCTCGGGCGCCTCGACCACCTTGAAGTCGATGGCCTCGTCCGCATTGGTGTGGATGAGGAAGCGGCCGTCCCAGTGCTCGACATCGTAGCGCAGGCCTTCCGTGCGCGGCTCGACCACGCGGGCTTCGGCGGTGGGGTCGGCGGCCGGGATCAGCCGCACCTCCGAGGTCTCATGGTCGCCGGCGCCGATGACGATATAGGCGTCGGAACTCGTGCGGCCGATGGACAGGAAGAAGCCGTCGTCCGGCTCCTCGTAAACCAGCACATCGTCCTTGGCGCCACCGCGCGCCGGGCGGCGGAAGACCTTGGCCGGGCGGCCGTTGTCGTCGCGCCAGATCCAGAACAGCCAGGCCGAGTCCGGCGACCAGGTGAAGTCGCCGGTGGCGCTCTCCACCGGCTCGGGCAGCAGCGCGCCGGTCGCCAGGTCCTTGATCTGGATACGGTAGACTTCCGAGCCCTGCTCATCGACCGCAAAGGCGAACAGGCGGTGATCGGGGCTGTGATGGGCGGCGCCGACGTGGAAATAGGCGTGGCCTTTCGACAGCGCCTCCTCGTCGATCAGGATGGATTCCGCGCCGCCGCCGCGGGGCTGGCGGGCGTGGATGGGGTGCTGGGCGCCGGTCTCGTAGCGCCAGTAATAGTCGAAAGGCCCGTCCGGCGAGGGGACCGAGGCGTCGTCCTCCTTGATGCGCCCCTTCATCTCGCCGAACATTGTCGCCTGCAGCGGTTCGGTGGCCGCCAGCATGGCCTTGGTGTAGGCGTTCTCGGCCTCCAGATGGGTCTTGACGTCGGCGCGGATCGCCGCCGGATCGCGCAGCACCGCCTGCCAGTTGTCGTCGCGCAGCCAGGCGTAGTCGTCCACCCGCTCGCGGCCGAGCTGGGTGATGTGTTTGGGGACCTTGGCGGCGACAGGAGGCTTTGGGCTGGTCATGCCCTATCCCTAAAGCCAGGCGACTTCCCGCGAAAGCGGAACACCAGGCTTTTTTCACGTGACTGTCGTGGTCCCGTGGGCCTCTGACAGATGAACCGCGAAGGACGCCAAGGTCGCCAAGCCTTCCCTGTCCGCCAACCGTTGCAGTGAACCGGACCCTTCGCGTCCTTGGCGTCCTTGCGGTTGAAAGTCCGACCGTTATCGCAGCCGTTCTTTGAGGTGATCGCCCACCCGCATGGCGTTGGCGACGATGGTCAGGGTCGGGTTCACCGCCGCGGCGGAGACGAAGAAGCTGGAATCGACCACATAGAGGTTGTCCAGCTCGTGCGCCTTGCAGAATGGGTCGAGCACGGAGCTTTGCGGGTCGGTTCCGAACCGGGCGGTGCCGACCTGGTGGGCGGTGCCGTAGAGCGGCAAAAGCGAGTCCAGCTGCACGTGATGCTGCGAGAACGGATGGGCATGGTCGACGAAGCCGACCAGGGCCTGGTGCAGCTTGGCGACCAGCCGGTCGTGTCCGTCGAGATTGTTGTGGACATATTCAAGCGTGATGCGGCCGTCGGCGCCCCGGCGGACGCGGTTATCCTGCATCGGCAGGTCTTCCGAAATGACCAGGAAGCTGAGCAGCCGGCTGGCCACCGCGTTCATGAAGATGTCGGGCACCAGGGCCGGCGGCAGCCAGTCGGAGACCTGGCCCTCCAGCGTCTGGCCGGTCATGTATTCCAGGAGCTGGATATGGCCCATCGGATAGTCGAAGCCGCCGTCCGGGTCCCTCCAGTAGAAGTCGTTCACCGCGAGCGTCTTGGGAAAGGTCGAATCCACCGGCGCGGCGGTCATCGAGACCATCGCGGTCAACGTATGAAAGGCGTAGTTGCGCCCGACCTGGTCGGAGCCGTTGGCCAGGCCGTTCGGATGCGCCGCATTGGCCGAGGCCTGCAGGATCACCGCGGTGTTCACCGCTCCGGCCGCCAGCGCCACGATGTCGCCGGTCCAGCGCTCCTCGCCGTGGTCGGTCTCGCACACCACTTCGGTGACGGTCTTGCCAGGGCCGTCGGTCTCCAGGCGCACCACCTTGCGCCCGGTCAGCAGCGTGACGTTCGGCAGGTCGAGCAGCGGCTCGACGGCGCGAGTGCGGGCGTCGCACTTGGCCTTGACCAGGCAGGGATAGCCGCCGCAGGTCTGGCAGCGGATGCACGGGCTGGTCACCAGGTGCTGCTCGTCGCGATCGACGCCCAGCGGCAGCGAAAACGGCTTCCAGCCCTTGTTTTCCAGGTGACTTTTCAGCCGCTCGATGCCCGGATCGTGCTTCAGCGCCGGATAGGCGTAGGGCGGCTCGTCACCGGTCTCGGTGGGGTCGACGCCGCGCGCGCCGTGCACCTTCCACAGGGTCTCGGCCTCCATGTAATAGGGCGCCATGTCGGCCAGCGAGATCGGCCATTTCGGCGAGATGCCGCCGGCATGGGTCGTCTCGTCGAAGTCACCCTTGCGCAGGCGCATCAGGGCCGCGCCGTAGAAGGTGGTGTTGCCGCCGACCCAATAGTGGGTGTTCGGAATGAACGGTTTGCCGCGCCGGTCGTACCACTGTTCCTTGGTGCGGTATTTGCGGTCGAGGAAGACCGTCTTCGGGTCCCAGTTCTTCGCCTCGCGCGGCACGTGCTCGCCCCGCTCCAGAATCAGGATGCTCTTGCCGGTCGGCGCCAGCCGCTGGGCCAGGGTGCCGCCGCCCGCGCCCGAGCCCACGATGATGATGTCGAAGTGCGCGGCCATCAGGCTTGATCCTCCAGATGATACTTGGCCGAACCGGCCGAAATCAGCGCCCGCACCAGCGGTCCGGGCAGGGTCTTCATCAGCGCCGCCGCCACCTTGTTGTGCCAGCCGGGAACCAGCACCAGCTTTCCGGCTTCGTTGGCGCGGATGGCGGCCTCGGCGACCTGTCCGGCGGTCTGCCAGAGCCGCCGGTTCTCGGCCTGCATGATCTCGTGGGTCCCGGCCGCCTGGGCGAACTCGGTGCGCACGAAGCCCGGGCAGACGGCGGTGACCTTGATCCCCCTGGCGCCATACTCCGCCTCCAGCGCCTGGCTGAACTTGACCAGCAGGCTCTTGGCGCCGGGATAGAGGCTGTTGCCGGCGACGCCCGGCGAAAAGGCCGCCAGCGAGGCCATGTTGACGATCGAACCGCCGCCGCGCGCGACCATGCCGGGGATGACCGCATAGGCCAGCGCGCAGGGCGTCACCACCATGGTCATCAGGAAGTCCCGCTGCCGCGACCAGGGCACGCCGGCAAAGCTCTGGGCGATGCCGAAGCCGGCATTATTGACCAGCACATCGACCTCGCGGCCGTGCTCGGCCAGGGCCGCCATCACCGGCGCCTGGGCCTCGAACAGCGACAGGTCGGCCGGAATGACCAGGGCCTCGACCCCGTGCGTGGCGGTCAATTCCGTCGCCAGGGCCCGCAGCCGCTCGGCGCGGCGCGCCACCAGCGCCACGTCGAGGCCGCGGGCCGCATAGGCGCGCGCGAAGGCCTCGCCAAGCCCCGCCGAGGCGCCGGTGACCAGGGCCAGGCGGCGCGCGGCGCTGCGGCCCTTCGTCCCACTCGACGGCGGCTCGGCCATGGCTGAGAATGTCCTCAAGTCTTTTCGCGATATGGCGCAGCTTGTGTGCGGCGGCGGTGCGCGTCAAATGGCGAAACGGCCTTAAGTTCGGGGGCTGGCTTATGTCAGTGGATATTTCCGCTCAGCTTATCCAGGCGACCGTCCAGGTGGAGCAGGCGCTCCCCGACGGCAGCCACATTATTGGCACCGGCTTTTTGGTCAGCGACCCCACCGCCGACGGCAAGCCGCGCACGGTGCTGGTCACCGCCAACCACGTGCTCAACCGCATGACCGGCGCGGAAGCCCATATCGGCTACCGGTTTCAGGGCAAGGATGGCGGCTGGCGCTACGATCCGCGGCCGATCGTGATCCGCAGCAGGAGCGCGGAACTCTGGTCGCACAATCCCAATCGCGACGTCGCCGCCATCGTGGTCAAGGCGCCCGCCGAGTTCGCCAAGTCGGCGATCCCGCTCGACTGGCTGGCCGGCGGCGACACCTTCGCCAAGTACGCTATCGGCCCCGGCGACGAAATGATGGTGCTGGGCTATCCGCAAGGGCTCTCCGCCGACTCGGCGGGCTTTCCGATCCTGCGTTCGGGGCGGGTCGCCTCGCCGATCGACGCCCCCAGCGCCTCGCCCACCTTCCTGCTCGACTTCCGGGTCTTCCCGGGCAATTCCGGCGGACCGGTGTTCATTTCCCAGGTCGACCGCCACCGCCCGGGCACCGACCAGGCCGAGAACGTCCAGTTCGTCGCCGGCATGCTGACTCAGCAGGTCGAGCTGAACGACCAGAGGCTGGAGATCGGCATCGTCACCGACGCCACCTTCATCCGCGACGCCATCGCCCTGCTCGACAAGCCGAGGAGCCACGGCGCCCCGGCCATGCCCGACGCCCCCGCCGCCAGCCCGGACGTTCCGGTCACGGTGACGGACGCCGCCGCCAATACCGCCGCCGCCGCCAATATCGGGACGGCGGTCGGGGACTAGAGCGGGCGGGCCCGCGGAACCGTGCGAAGCGGTCTGGGCCTCCGAATCCGAGCCAGGCCTTGGATCACCTCTGTTCGGACCCTGCGCATCGACGCTAGAGTTCGCGCGTTGAACATCC
>NZ_DASYAF010000156.1:0-4820 GCF_036501465.1 Phenylobacterium sp. | reverse complement strand
CCGAGGACTCGACGATCCGCCCCGACCGGATCATCCGCTCCCTGACGGAACTGCTCCTCTAAAACCTCTCCCTTTGGGAAAGGTGTTTTCCGTAGCCCCCCAGAAACAGCGCCACGGCGCGGGCGACTTCGGCCTTGATTTCGGCGGGAGTGGGACGGTGGATCAGGTTGAGCGAATAGCGGAAATAGAGATGGCCGCGGCAGAGCGACAGGAACTGTTGCGCGGCCATGCGGCAGTCGGGCGGATCGATATGGCCGGCGGCCTTGGCGGCCTCCAGGAAACGGGTCAGCCGGGCGATGCCGCCGCCTGGGCCGGCGTCGTAGAAGACGTGCGCCAGTTCCGGCGCCCGCTGGGCCTCGGCCATCACCAGCTGCAGTAGCCGGATCGAGGACTCGGTCACCAGATGGCCGAGGAACCGCTCGCCGAGATCGGTGAGCACCGCCTCGATGTCGGCGGCGCCGGCCGCGCCGTCGTCGGGCAGATCGAAGATCCAGGCGCGCCACTGGCCGCAGGCGCGCTCGATATAGGCCTCGAACAGCGCCTCCTTGCTTTTGAAATAGTTGTAGAGCGTGCCCTTCGACCCGCCCAGGCGCGCGGCGATGCTCGACATGGACGCCGCGGCGTAACCCTCCTCGAAGAAGACCTGGCGCGCGACCTCGACGATCGCCTCGCGTTTGGCGTCGCGCCGCGCATCCAGCTTGGCGCTGGGCAGCTTGCCCTTGAGCTCGGCTGCTCCTACCTCCCCTTCAGGGTCTAGCTTGGCCTGGGCCATGGCGGGAGTTCTCCGACACGCCTGATTGACAGTGGAATAGGTCACTGTCAGTTTGACCATGACCGTACGGTACGGTCAAATCATTTTGGCGACGCGATGCAAGCTCCCCTCCCCGCCAGGTCTCCAGGAAAGGTCGCGACGACGGCGCTTCTGCTCGGCTGCGCCTTGAGCGCCTGCGCGATCCTGCCGAAGACCGGCCCGGCGCCGACGCCCAAGCCGCCGGCGGCCTATGCGACCGGCCAGAGCTTCACGGCGCCCGCGGCCGACTGGCCGAAGCTCGACTGGTGGCGCGCCTATGGCGACGACGGCCTCGATCAGTTGATCGACGAGGCGCTGCGCACCGCGCCCTCAATGGCCGAGGCGCGGGCGCGGATCGAACGGGCGCGAGCCGATCTGGGCACGGCGCGGGCCGGCCTCTTCCCGTCCCTCTCGCTGAACGGGACCGTGGTCGAGACCAAGCAGAGCTACAATGCCGGCATCCCGGCCCTGTTCGTGCCCAAGGGCTACAACGACTTCGGCCAGGGCACGCTCAACTTCAATTACGAGTTCGACTTCTGGGGCAAGAACCGCGCCGCGGTCGCCGCCGCCACCTCCGAGGCCCGGGCTGCATCGGCCGACGCCGCAGAGGCCCGGCTGACCCTCTCGACCGCCGTCGCCGGCGCCTATGCCGACCTGGCCCGGCTCTATGCCGAACGCGACGTGGCCGAGCGCGCCGTCCAATCGCGGCAGGAAACCCTCGACCTGGTGGTTCGGCGCGTGACCGACGGCGCCGACAACCGTTCGGCTTCGAGTCAGGCCCAGGCCGGCGTCGACACCGCCAAGGCCAGTCTCGCCGAGATCGACGAGGATATCGGCCTGACCCGCGACCGCCTCGCCGACCTGATGGGCGAAGGTCCTGACCGCGGCCTCGCCATCGCCCGGCCAGGCGCGGCGACGATCCAGGCTTTCGGCCTGCCGCCCAGCCTGGCGGCGGACCTGATCGGCCGGCGTCCGGACGTGGTCGCCGCCCGTTGGCGCGCCGAGGCCGACGCCAAGCGCATCGGGGTCGCCAAGGCCCAGTTCTACCCGGACATCAACCTGGTCGCCGACATCGGCTTCGAAGCCCTGCACCTGCACAACTTCTTCAAGGTCGGCTCGGACATCGGCTCCGTCGGCCCGGCGGTGACCCTGCCCATCTTCGAGGGCGGCCGGCTGCGCGCCAACCTGCGCGGCGCCCAGGCCGACTACGCCGAGGCGGTGGCGACCTATGACGCCACCCTGACCCAGGCGCTGCAGGATGTCGCCGACACCGCCCAGAGCGAGCGTTCGCTCAGCGAGCGTCTGGCGCAAAGCCAGGCGGCGCTGGCGGCCGACGAGGACGCCTACCGCATCGCCAAGCTGCGCTACGAGGGCGGCCTTTCCGACTATCAGTCCGTGCTGCTGGCCGAGGACGCCGTGCTGGCGAACCGCCGCACCGTCGTCGATCTGCAGGCGCGAGCGTTCGCCCTCGACATCCAACTGGTGAAGGCGCTTGGCGGCGGCTTCCAGGTGCAGGACCAAACCCATGGCTGATTCAGCGCCCGCCCCCGATCGGGGCCCCGCCACCGCGGCGACCTCCACGCCGACACAGGCGCCCGCCGCCGCGCCGGCGCGCCCGGCGAACGCTCGCCGCTCGCTGCTGTTCGGCCTGCTGACCGTCGTGATCCTGGCGCTCGGGCTTGGCTATTTCGTCTACTGGTTCACCATCGGCCGCACCCACGTCGCCACCGACGACGCCTATGTCAACGCCGACTCGGCGGACATTACCCCGCAGGTAGCCGGCCAGGTTATCAGGGTGCTCGCCCAGGACACCCAGCCGGTCAAACAGGGCCAGGTGCTGGTGCAGATCGACCCGGCCGACGCCAAGGTCGCGCTGGACCAGGCCCAGGCCGAGCTCGATCAGGCCACCCGCAAGGTGAACGGCTATTTCGCCAACGAGCAGGCGCTGAGCGGCCAGGTCGCCGTGCGCGCCGCCGACATCACCAAGGCCGACGCCCAGATCATGAGCGCCCAGTCGGACCTGGACCGCGCCCGCACCGAGCTCGGCCGTCGCCAGCGGCTGGCCCAGTCTGGCGCCGTCTCCGGCGACGAGCTGACCCAGGCCGAGAACCAGGCGCATGTGGCCGAGGCGGCGCTGGCCCAGGCGCGCGCCGCGAAGATCCAGGCCAATGCCAATCGCGGCGCGGCGCTCGGGACCCAGGCGGTCAACACCGCCCTGATCAGCGGCGCGCCGGTGGCGGAAAACCCGGAAGTCACCGCCGCCCGCGCCAAGGTCGCCAAGGCGCAGCTCGATTTCGACCGCACCACCTTGCGCGCGCCGTTCGACGGGGTGATCGCCAAGAAGAACGTGGCGCTCGGCGAGCAGGTGCAGGTGGGCGCGCCCCTGATGCAGGTGGTGCCGATCAGCCGCGCCTATGTCGACGCCAACTTCAAGGAGGTGCAGCTGCGCCACGTGCGGCTGGGCCAGCCGGTGACCCTGACCGCCGACCTCTATGGCGGCCACGTCAAGTTCCACGGCCGCGTCGCTGGGGTGGCCGGCGGCACCGGCGCGGCCTTCGCGCTGATCCCGGCCCAGAACGCCACCGGCAACTGGATCAAGATCGTCCAACGCCTGCCGGTGCGCGTCTCGCTCGATCCGGAGGAGCTCAAGGCGCATCCGCTGCGCGTCGGCCTGTCCATGAAGGCGGTCATCGACGTCTCCGGCGGCTAGGCGCGATGTCCGTAGTCGCCGGCTCGGGAGACGACACCGATTTTTCGGTGATGAGCGGGGCGCCGCTATGGATCGCCGGCATCGTGCTGGCCCTGGCCAACTTCATGGTGGTGCTGGACACCACCATCGCCAATGTCTCCGTGCCCAACATCGCCGGCGGCCTGGCGGTCTCGCCCAGCCAGGGCACCTGGGTGATCACCTCCTACGCCGTGGCCGAGGCGATCACCGTGCCGCTGACCGGCTGGCTGGCGCAGCGGTTCGGCGCGGTGCGGGTCTTCGTCATCGCCGTCGCCGGTTTCGGCCTCTGTTCGATGCTGTGCGGCTTCGCCCCCTCGTTCGGGGCGCTGGTCGGCCTGCGCGTGCTGCAGGGCCTGGCCGGCGGGCCGATCATGCCGCTGAGCCAGACCCTGCTGCGGCGCATCTTCCCGCCGCAGCAGCAGGCCATGGCCATTGGCCTCTGGAGCATGACCACCGTGGTCGGGCCGGTCGCCGGGCCGCTGCTTGGCGGGGCGCTGGTGGACGGCGTCGGCTGGCCGTTCATCTTCTTCATCAACATCCCGGTGGCGGCGCTGTGCGCCATCGTCGCCTGGCGCTTCCTGGCCAGCCGCGAGACCACGACCGTGCGCAATCCGGTCGACTTCACCGGCCTGGCCCTGCTGGTCCTCTGGGTCGGGGCCATGCAGATCATGCTCGACAACGGCAAGGACCTGGACTGGTTCAATTCGCCGGTGATCGTCACCCTGGGCCTGGTCGCCGGCGTGGGCTTCGTCTCCTTCCTGATCTGGGAGCTGACCGATCCCCACCCGATCGTCGATCTGAAGGTGTTCCGCCATCGCGGCTTCGCCACCGCGACCCTGATCATGGCCCTGGTCTTCGGCGCCTTCTTCTCCTCCATCGTGCTGATGCCGCTCTGGCTGCAGACCAATCTTGGCTACAACGCCACCTGGGCCGGGCGCGCCGTGGCGCCGCAAGGCATCTTCGCCGTCATCCTGTCGCCGATCGTGGCGCGGCTGAGCACCCGGATCGACGGGCGCACCCTGGTCTCGTTCGGGGTCACCGTGCTCGGCCTGGCCTCGCTCTGGCGCAGTGGATTCGCGCCGGACATCGACGTGTTCAGCGTCAGCCTGCCCCAGGTGCTGCAGGGCGCGGCCGTGCCCTTCTTCTTCATCCCGATCACCGGCCTGGCGCTGGGCTCGGTGCTGCCGCCGGAGACCGCCTCGGCCGCCGGGCTGATGAACTTCACCCGCACCACCGCGGCGGCCTTCGGCACCTCGATCACCACCACCGCCTGGCAGAACTTCGCCAGCCTGCACCGGACCA
>NZ_DASYAF010000155.1:0-82521 GCF_036501465.1 Phenylobacterium sp. | reverse complement strand
CGTCTCGGCCGCCAAGGCCCGGGCATGCAGCTCACGCGCCAAGCTTAGGCCGAGCTCGGAAAGCTCCGCCAGCACGGCGTCCTGCCGCTCCCGTCTCGCCGCTGCATCCGACATGAACAAAACAAGAACATAGATCGAGGCAGGAGTCAAGGGTTTTCGTCAGGAGCCGCGGCTATCCCCAGGAGCCAATTGGCCGCGAGCGCCGCCACGCCGGCCCCGAGCAACTGCGCCGCGATGAAAGCCGGCGCCGAAGCCGGAGCGATCCCCGCAAAGGTGTCGCTGAGCGCGCGGGCGATGGTCACCGCCGGGTTGGCGAACGAGGTCGAGGCGGTGAACCAATAGGCGGCGGTGATGTAGAGGCCGACCGCCATGGGCGTGACCTGCGGCCGGAAGCGCAGGGTCCCAAGGATCGTGAGAACCAGGCCGAAGGTGGCGACGGCCTCCGACCACGCGAGAGCCGGGCCGGCGCGCAGCTTGGTCGAGACCTGCAGGATCGGCTCGGCGAACATGGCGTGGGCGGCCCAGACGCCGAGGACGGCGCCGATCGTCTGGACGGCGACATAGGCGAGCGCCAGCCGTGCGCCGATCTCGCGGCGCAGGGCGAAGACCAGGGTCACGACCGGATTGAAATGGGCGCCCGAGACCGGGCCGAAGACCTCGATCAGCACCACCAGGCCCGCGCCGGTGGCCAGCGTATTGCCGAGCAGCGCCAAGGCGTCGTTTCCGGCCGAGAGCCGCTGGCCCATGATCCCCGAGCCGACCACGACAGCCAGCAGCAGGGCGGTCCCGAGGGCCTCAGCCGCGAGGCGCCGCGCCGGATCGAAGACCTGAAGGGGTGGCTCCAGGCTGGCGTCGGCCTCGGCCATCAGGCGGGCTGCTCGGCCGGGGCGCCGATCTCCGCGAGGCGGGCCTGCAACGACATGCGGCTCAACTTCTCGAACGGCAGCGCGACGAAAAGGTCGATCCGGTTCTTGAGCAGGCGGGCCGTCTCGCTGAAGGCCACGGCGATCTCGCCCGCAGTCCCCACCAGGTGGGCGGGGTCTGGGACGCCCCAGTGGGCGGTCATCGGCTGGCCCGGCCAGATCGGACAGACCTCGCCCGCGGCGTTGTCACAGACGGTGAACACGAAATCGAGCGGCGGCGCGTCGGGTCCCGAAAACTCATCCCAGGCCTTCGAGCGGTAGGCTCGCGGGTCGAGGCCCAGGCTTTCGATGATCGGGTAGGTGTTCGGATTGACGATCCCGGTCGGAAAGGAGCCTGCGGAGCAGGCGTTGAAGCGGCCCTGCCCCAGCCGGGTCAACAGGGCCTCGGCCATGATCGAGCGGGCCGAATTGCCGGTGCACAGGAAGAGGACGTTCATCGCACGCGCGCTCATCGGAGGCTCCTTCGACGGATCAGCAGCTGCTGCCCTCGGCAGCGCAGGCGCGGCTCGCCACCGCCGCCAGCGGGGCGCAGATCTCCGGCTTCCCGCCGCAGCAGTCTTCCATGAGGAAGGCCAACAGCTCGCGCATGCGGTCGTAGCCGGCGGCGTAGATGATCGAGCGGCCATCACGCCGCGCCCCCACCAGGCCGGCCGCGGCCAGGATGTTGAGGTTGGCCGACAGGGTGTTCGCCAGGCTGCCGGTGGCGCGGGCGATCTCGCCGGCGGCCAGCCCATCCGGCCCGGCGCGGACCAGCAGGCGGAAAACCTCCAGGCGGCCGGGATGGGCCAGGGCCGAGAGGGCTATGATTGCGTTTTTCGATTCCATATTTCCAGATAGTTCGAATTATAAATAGCCGCCAGCGAAGGTTTCGTGACGGCATGCTCGTCGATTGAAAGGCTGAGGTGGAAATGGCGGCCGGGACCATTGTCGCGGGACTGGCGATCCCGTCGAGCGCGCCACCGTTTCTGATGACCGTGGCGATCCACGTGGGATTCGGCCTCACGTGCGTCGTCGCCGGCGCTGTCGCGATGCTGAGTCCCAAGCGCGCCGGCCGTCACCCGCTGTGGGGAACCGTCTACTTCTGGTCCCTGGCAGGGCTCGCCCTGACCGCCGCAGGCTTGGCGGTTGTGCGCTGGGCAGAAGACTGGAACCTGTTCGTCCTCGACCTCGCGGCCTTCGGCGCCGCATTGGCGGGCTGGGTCGCGCGCCGGCGGCAGCCGCCAAACTGGGCCCGCGTCCACGCCGTCGGCATGGGCATGTCCTACATCATGATGCTGACCGCTTTCTACGTCGACAACGGCAAGTCCCTGCCGCTGTGGCGCGCACTTCCAGCCTTCGCCTATTGGCTGGGACCGGGGGCGATCGGAATTCCGATCCTGCTGGCGACGCTGCGACGTCATCCCCTCCTGCGCTAGCAACAGTCCCCGGTCGCGGATTGGGCCGCCGGCTTTGACCCCGCCCCGCAGCAGGCCCCGGCCGGGCGCTGGGCCGCGTCCAGACGGGCCTTGTCCTCGCCATAGCTGGTCGCCTCCCCGAAGGTGAAGAAAGTCTCCCAACGCAGGCCCGCCGGGTCACTGACCCAGCTCTTGTCGGAGCGGGCGTAGCAACAGGTGGTCGCCGCCTCATCGAAGGTTTCCGCGCCGGCCGCCTTCAGCCGTCCCGCCAACTCGGCGAGTTCGCCGGAGGTCTCCACCTGGATGCCGACGTGATCGAGCCCGGGCGCGCGGTCGCGGGTCGAGATCGCGAAGTTCACGCGCGGATCGTCCAGCATCCACTTTGCATAGTCGGCCTTCACGACCGACGGCGGGGCGCCGAAAAGCGTGGCATAGAAGCGGATCGAGGGTTCGAGGTCCGGCACGCTCACGTGCAGATGCAGGCGCTTCATGCTTGAACTCCTCTACCGTTCTATTATTCTATAATTCCAGAATCTTCGAAGAGTCAAACCGAATGTCGGTATCCGCCACCCTTCGCGCCCGTCCCGCCCGCCTGTCGGACGCCGCGGCCGTGACGCACATCTACAACCAGGGCATCGAGGATCGGGTCGGCACCTTCGAGACCGTCCCGCGCACCGTCGACCAGATCGAGGCCTGGTTCGCTCACGCGCCGGCGTTCGTGGCGGTCGAGGACGCGGCCGGCGAGGTGCAGGGCTACGCCGTGGCCCATCCCTATTCCGACCGCTGCTGCTACCAGGGGATCGGCGAATTCTCGGTCTATGTCCGGCGCGAGGCGCGCGGGCGCGGCGTGGGCCGGATCGCCATGACCGCCCTGGTCGCGGCCTCGAGGGCGGCGGGGCTCTGGAAGCTGCTGTCCCGCGTCTTCCCCGAGAACCGCGCCAGCCTGAACCTGATGGCCTGGTCCGGCTTCAAAGAGATCGGCGTCCACGAAAAGCACGGCAAGCTCGACGGGGTCTGGCGAGATTGCGTGATCGTCGAGCAGGTGTTTGCGGAAAACCTCGACTAATCCGCCGCCGGGGTAGGCACTGGCCGAAGCTCAGCAATGGGCGGGACGCGGCGCTTGGTTCCCCGGTTCGCGGACGCTAGCTTGGCGGCAAAAGCGGGAGGTCTTCATGACTGTGACGGGCATTGGCGGCCTCTTCTTCCGGGCCAAGGATCCGGGGGCCCTGCAAGCCTGGTACGGCGAGCACCTGGGCGTGGCGCTCGACGATTCATACCAATGGATGCAGCAGGCCGGCCCGACGGTGTTCATGCCCTTCGCGCAGGACACCGACTATTTCCCGGCCGACCGCCAATGGATGATCAACTTCCGGGTCGCGAAGCTGGACGGGCTGATCTCGACGCTACGCGAGGCGGGGATCGCGGTCATCACCAAGCCTGAATGGGACACGCCGGAAACCGGCCGCTTCGCCCGGATCCACGATCCGGAGGGCAACCCCATCGAACTGTGGGAGCCGCCCGTCGAATAGGCCGGACCCTAGGCCGCCTTCGGCAGGGATTCGTCGCGCAGGTTCGAGGGGATGGCGTCGTAGACGGTGGCCGCGGTGATGCCGAGCCGGCGGCGCGCCGCCTCGAGGGGTTCGGCCAGCAGGCGTTCGTAGTCCTCGCCCAGCAGCCAGTGGGCGGCCTTGCCGCGCCGGTAGCCCTGCCAGATGGCCTTGGCGTAGGGGGTGGGGGTCTTCAGGCCCTTGGCAGCGGCGCCGAGCGCGATGAAGGCCCAGCCGAGGCCCTTGGTCTGGGCGTAGGAGAAGGCCACCAGGCAGGCCTCGCCCAGGCCGTCGCGGTGGTAGCCCGAGAGCACGTGCCAGATGTCGTGCACGTCGCGGGTGCGGCGGCCGAACCAGGCGTAGGGGTGCGGCTCGTCCACCTGGACCTGGCCCTCGCGGCTGATGTCGGCGAGGCCGTCGGCGGAGAAGTTCTGCGCGCGGATAAAGTCGCGGTAGGCCGCGCCCACCGTGCCCGGGGCGAAGCTGTCCAGCCAGGCGTCGTCCATCAGCCGCGGCGCGAACTCGACGCGCTCATAGGCCATGCGCCCGCCCTCGCGGGTGGCGAGCAGGCGGTGGTAGCCCTTGGCGGTCGCCGCGCCGTTCAGCGCGCGCATGATCTCGAACACCTGGCGGGTGTCGTCCTTGTCGTTGAGCAGGCGGCGCAGCGCCTTCAGCGCATGGCCCCAGCGCAGCTTGGTCGCCGGCTGGTAGGCGCCCTTCGGGCCGGCCGGCGCGATCGGGGCGGAAGCGGTGTCGACCAGGGCCATGGGCGGAGCCTCGTTCATGCTGACCGACTGAAGATGACGCCTCCGTCAACTTTGTGCAAGCGAAAAGATGACGCTGCCGTCACTTTCATCGCGGACCCGGTTGCCGCGATCCCCGAAACGGCCGAAACCTGTGGCATGGGAAGCCTAAGGAAGCGCTCGGTCCAGCTCAGCGGCCACGCCACTTCCATCGCGCTCGAGCCGGAGTTCTGGGCGGTGCTGGATGAGATGGCGCAGGCTCAGGGGCTGAGCCTGGCGGCCCTGGTCGGGCGCATCGACGACGCGCGCGCCGGGCGTCCCCTCGCCTCGGCCTGCCGGCTGGCGGCCCTGAAGTTCGCGCAAGGGGCCTTCGCTAGCGGCGGCGCGCCCGGCGGCCCATCAGGCCCAGGCTGAACAGGCCGAAGCGCCAGGTCAGCCAGCCGAGCAGCAGGCCGACGCCGATCCCGATCGGGATGATCCAGCCGCCCAGCATCTCGTGCCCCTGCTGCGGCCTGTCGGTGACCCCCAGCGACCAGGAGAAATTGCGGTCGTCCGGACCGCCCGGCAGCGCCCACAGCCCGGTCCGGTCCCAGGCGAACGGCTTCACCACCGCGGTGGCCAGGAACGCCGCCGCCGAACCGTAGCCCAGCACCGACACCAGGAAGGCGAACAGGCCATAGACGCTCAGGCCCGCCAGCCGGCCCATGGCGCCCAGCACCCAGAAGGGCGAGCGGCGGGTCTGGAGGCCGGCCACCACGCGCTCAGTGACGTTGACGCGGGCGACGTCACGCGGGCTGCCGAGCTCGGCGATGGCGGCTTCGATGCGCGCCGGGGTCGTCTCGCCCTCGACCTTGTCCAGCAGGTGGGCGCGCAGCTCCGCCAGGGTTTCGCGGATCTCGGCGGCCGGCAGGCCCCCCAGGTGGCGATGCACCTGGTTGAGGTAGGTGTCGAGATGGGCCAGGCCCGCATCCTTGCTCATGAGGGGTCTCCGTCCATCGGGGTCAGCAGGCGGTTCACACCGGACGCGAAGGCGCGCCAGCCCGCGGCCATGTCGCGGGCGCGCCGGCGGCCGGGCTCGGTGAGGCTGTAGTACTTGCGCGGGTGGCCGGCGTCGGCCTCCACCCATTCGGCCGCCACCAGGCCCTCGGACTTCATCCGGTTGAGCAACGGATAGATGGCGCCTTCGGAGATCGACAGGCCGGCGTCGGCGTCGAGCCGCTTGAGGATCTCCAGCCCGTAGAGCCGGCCGCGCCAGAGGATGGCCAGCACGGCCAGGCTGAGCGCGCCCTTGCGCAGCTGGGTCTCCCAGCCGGCGAGATCATCGGGGCCCTGCGGCGGGTCATGCGGGTCTCGTCCCATGCACAATACCTTGCATTCCGATATATGATGCGTCAAGTTGTATCTGGTGATGGAAGGATGAGTTCATGTCGAGCCCACCGACGGCGGTCGCGCCGGATATGATCGACCGGCTGTTGGCGGCCACGGCGTTCGCCTATGTCAGCCTGGCGGGCGTGGCGGGCCTGGTGCTGGCCATCGCCTGCCTGCTGTCGAGCCTCCGCCGCGGCGGGCCCATCGGCGCGCTGCTGACCGGCCTCGGGTACGGCCTCTGACGCAGCGCCGGCTTCGAACCCGTGCGTCTATCGGTCATATCGCGAAAAGCGCCGGTGGATCGGATAGTAGCGCTCGTTCAAATTCCCACGCTCGCCGACCCCGATGTTCGCTCCGCCGCCGCCCGCGCCGCCCGCCCTGACCATCCAGCAGAAGGCCGACCTGGACTGCCTGGACCTGGGCCTTACCCTGGAGACCGACGTCGCCTCCAAGCGGCGGCCGACGATCAACCTGTCGGCGGTGTTCCTGGAGCGGTTGCGCAAGAGCGACCCGGACATCGACTGGGATTCGCTGGCCCAGCCCCTGCCCGACGCCTTCACCTACGACGAGTTCGTCAAGCGGATGAGCGCCTGCGAGGCGCGGGCGCGCACCGCGCCCCAAGGCGAGGCGAAGGCCCGTTGAGGCCCGGTCCGGCGCGGCCGGGATAGCCGCCCGCGCCCAGGCCCGCTATGCAGGAGCGGCATGCACGCTCAACCCCCGCCGCAGACGCCCCCGGCGATCACCGCCGAGCAGCAGCAGGACCTGGACTGCGTGAGCATCGGCGTGCTGTTCGGCGGCGGGGCGAACGGAATCCGCGGCGGCTGGAACAGCCGCATGGCGCGCTTCTATATCTTCCGCCTGCAGGCCGGCGACCAGTCGCGCGACTGGCGCGCCCTGGTGCGGCACGTGCCGGACGACATGACCTATCGCGAGTTCATGGAACGGATGGCCGAGTGCCGCGCGCGCATGCCCGCCCCGCGCCCGGCCGCGCCCCCGACGACGCCCACCGCCGGCTAGGCTTCAGGCGCAGCGGCGTTCGGCCCATTGCTTGGCGGACGGCAGGTCGGCCCAGCCGAAGGCGAAGTCGCTGGGGCCGTGGGCGATGTAGCGCTCCAGGCGTTCCTTGGCCTCGTCCAGGGTCGGGATGTGGCCGGCCTCGACCCACCACAGCGCCACGGTCGGCCGCTCGGGCATCTCGAAGAACTCATGTTTGCGGGCGTAGATGTTGCGGTGGACGGTGTTGAACACGAAGGCGCCCAGCGCCTCGGCGCTCTCCCACACCGACATGTTGACGGCCATGGTCGGATCGCCCGGCCAATGCAGCGCCATGGCGCTGTCGCCGGTCGCGTCCTTCAGCCGCCAGACGAAGCCCGGCATCCGCTCAGCCAAGGCGTTCACCCGCGCCAGGTTGTCGTAGAAGTCCGCCATGCGCGGATCGTCCGGCCCGCCAAGGACCCGGCCGATGTTCACTTCCGCAAGATGCTGCATGCCCGCCTCCGCCATAGGGCCAAGCTGGAGAAGCGTCGGCCCCGGCGCAAGGGAACGCAGCACGAACACTTGGCTGGCGCGCGCGGCGGCCCATGTTAGACAGGCCCTGAGATGTCCGCCCCCGACCTCCCCTTCGACGCCCCTGCCCCGCGGATCAGCGATCTGGCGCGCGCCGATGGCGGCCCGCGGCCGGGCGACTACCTCGACGGGCTGAACCCCGAGCAGACGGCCGCGGTGGAGGCGACCGAGGGGCCGGTGCTGGTGCTGGCCGGCGCGGGCACCGGCAAGACCCGGGTGCTGACCACCCGGCTGGCGCACATCCTGGCGACGGGGCGGGCGCGGCCGTGGGAGCTCTTGGCCGTCACCTTCACCAACAAGGCCGCGCGCGAGATGCGCGAGCGGATCACCGCGATCATCGGCGGCCAGGCCGAGGGCCTGCGCTGGCTGGGCACCTTCCACTCCATCGCCGCCCAGATCCTGCGCCGTCACGCCGAGCTGGTGGGGCTGAAGTCGAACTACACCATCCTCGACGACGACGATCAGGAACGCCTGCTGAAGCAGGTGCTGGAGGCCGAGAACGTCGATGCCAAGCGCTGGCCGGCGAAGATGCTCGCGGGCCTCATCGACCACTGGAAGAACCGCGGCTGGCGTCCGGACCAGGTGCCGCCGGCCGAGAGCGGCCACTTCGCCAACGGCAAGGGCCAGGCGATGTATCGGCTCTACCAGGAGCGGCTGAAGGTGCTGAACGCCTGCGACTTCGGCGACCTGCTGCTGCACAACCTGACGATCTTCACCGGCCACCCCGACGTGCTCGCCGAGTTCCACGACCGGTTCCGCTACATCCTGGTGGACGAGTACCAGGACACCAACGTCGCCCAGTACCTGTGGCTGCGGCTGCTGGCGCAGAAGCGGCAGAACGTCTGCTGCGTGGGCGACGACGACCAGTCGATCTATGGCTGGCGCGGCGCGGAGGTGGACAACATCCTGCGCTTCGAGCGCGACTTCCCGGGCGCGACCGTGATCCGCCTGGAGCGCAACTATCGCTCCACCAGCCACATCCTGGCCGCCGCCTCGGGCCTGATCGCCGCCAACAAGGGCCGGCTGGGCAAGACCCTGTGGACCGAGGCGCAGGGCGGCGAGAAGGTGGTGGTGCGCGGCGTCTGGGACGGCGACGCCGAGAGCCGGATGGTCGCCGACGAGATCGAGCGGGCGCATCGCGGGACCCGCGACTTGGGTCCGCGCAGATACCGCGACATGGCCATACTGGTGCGCGCCAGCTTCCAGATGCGGGCGTTCGAAGAGCGGTTCGTGCTGTTGCAGATTCCCTACACGGTGGTCGGCGGGCCCAGGTTCTTCGAGCGCGCCGAGATCCGCGACGCGCACGCCTATCTGCGGCTGATCTATTCGCCCAGCGACGACCTGGCCTTCGAGCGGATCGTCAACACGCCCAAGCGCGGCATCGGCGACACGACCGTCCAGAAGCTGTTGCAGGTGGCGCGGCTGGGCGGGGTCTCGGCCAGCGAGGCGGCGCGGCAGATCGTGCGCACCGACGAGCTGGCGGCGCGCACCCGCACCGCGCTTTCCAACTTCCTGCGCGACCTGGACCGCTGGCGCGAGGAGGCCGGCCGCCTCGCCCACCCGCGGCTGATGGAGCAGGTGCTGGAGGAGAGCGGCTACACCGACGCCCTGCGGCTCGACAAAAGCCCCACCGCCCAGACCCGGCTGGAGAACCTGAAGGAGCTGGTCCAGTCGATGGGGAACTTCGAGACGCTCGAGGCCTATCTGGAGCACGTCTCCCTGGTCATGGACCTCGACCGTGGGCCGCAGGCCGACGCGGTGCAGATCATGACCCTGCACTCGGCCAAGGGGCTGGAGTTCCCGCTGGTCTTCCTGCCCGGCTGGGAGGAAGGCGTCTTCCCCTCGCAACGCTCCATGGACGAGAAGGGCGAGAAGGGCCTGGAGGAGGAGCGCAGGCTGGCCTACGTCGGCATCACCCGGGCGCGGGAAGAGGCGCGGATCAGCTTCGCCGCCAACCGCCAGGTCTATGGCCGCTGGACCAGCCAGCTTCCGTCACGGTTCGTGGACGAGCTGCCGATCGCCAACGTCGAGGCGAGCTCGGAGACCGGGTACTACGGCGGCGGCCCCGGCATGCAACAGCACGGCAGCCGCTGGGACGCCGACCCGCAGTTCGGCGCGGGCTACGATTCGCCCGGCTGGCGGCGCGCGCAGACCGCCGGCTACCGCGGCGGGCACCTGGGCCGCCAGCAGATGATCGAGGGCGAGGGCCGGCTGGTCGCCACCTCGGCGGAGAGCGCCAGCGAGTTCAAGCGCGGCGACCGGGTGTTCCACATGAAGTTCGGCTACGGCCAGGTGATGGGCGTCGAGGGCAACAAGCTCACCGTCGCCTTCGAGAAGGCCGGCGAGAAGAAGGTGATCGACAGCTTCGTGGAGAAGGGGTGAGGGCTTGCTGCCGATCCACTCCACGACGGCGGTCTACATGATGGCGAGTCGCCGTCACGGAACGATCTATGTCGGCGTCTCGGGTCACTTCCTTCCCCGGATCGCTCAACACCGCCAGGGGCTGAAGCCGGGCTTCACGTCACGCTACGGCGTGAAACGCCTCGTCTGGTTCGAAATGCATGAGGGCATCGTCACCGCGATCCAGCGTGAGAAGTCGCTGAAGAAGTATCGGCGGGCGTGGAAGATCAATCTGATCGAGCGGGACAACCCGAACTGGAACGACCTCTATCCAGGTTTCTTTCGGGAGGACGGACCCCTTTCCCATCTCCAGACGCCGGAGCCCTCCCTCTAGGGCCGTCATGGCCGGGCTTGTCCCGGCCACCCATACGCACCGAGACTTCCTGGCTGGCAGAGAGGTCGGCAGATCACCAGAGAAAGAGGTGTCTATGGGTGGCCGGGACAAGCCCGGCCATGACGATGGGTTGTTTTGAACTGAAAAGCCGCTTCAGCTCTCCGCCTTGCCCTTTTTCATCGCGCCGCGGATGGCGAAGACGCTGAGGCCGGCGGCCAGGACGACGCCGCCGGCGACCAGGGCCCAGCTCCATCGGGAAGGCGCCTCCAGGCGCGTCAGGATTTCCGGCTCCCCCGGCGGGGCGGGCGCGGGCGCTTCCGGCGGCGGCGTCTTCGACCTCGGCATCGCGATCTCCCACGGCGGACCCGATGTAGCGCGCAGTCATGGCGCCAGCTTGACGCTGAACCAATAGGCCTTCCGCGCGCTGATAGCCCGACACGTTGACGAGAATTGGATGAACCGGTGAGAACAGTCATCGCCGGGGGTGTGATGGCCCTGGTGCTGGGCGGGCTCCTGGGGCGGACCATGCACCCCGACCTGATCGGACGGACCGACCGGCCCATGGGGCCGCAGATGTTCGCCGACTGGCCGGGCGAAGGCTCGACCGGCCCGTTCGACGAGGGCACCACCTTCGACGTGGCCTATCGCGTCGCCGGCGGCGGCGCGGTCCCCGACTATGTCTACGGCTCCGACTGGAAGCGGGCCGCCGCAGCCGACGCCGACGCCCAGCCGGTCGAGGTCGCGGCCGTGACGCCGGTGAGCTATTCGACGCCCGACGCCACCGCAGACGCCGCCCCCAACGTCTCCGACCCGCAGGTGGCCGAGGCGACGGACGACACCACCGCCGCCGACCGCGCGCCCGACAACCCGGCCCGCGAACCGGCTTATGAGACGCCGGCCGAGCCGCCCAACGATCCCGACACCGGCGCCTAGCCTTTCGCGGCCATGGCCGCTAAGGCGCAGGCCATGAGCGCCGACGCCGTCCAGACCATCGCGAGGGGCCCGCGGGCCGAGGCCGAGGCCGCGGCCGGCGCCATCGACGCCGATCCCGCCACCGAGAGCCTGACCTATTCCATCCTGGAGGAGGACGAGGCGCACGACGTCTGGCGCATCGACGCCTTCCCAACCTCCGAGGGAGAACAGGCGGCCCTGGCCGCGATCCTGGCCGGTTTCCCGGCGCTGCGGGTGGTCAGCGACAAGCTGGCCGACGCCGACTGGCTGGCCATGGCGCTGTCGGGCCTGCCGCCGGTGCGGGCCGGGCGGTTCTTCGTCTATGGCGCGCACGACAAGGGCCTGGTCCCGCCGAACGCGGTGGCTTTGCGCATCGAGGCGGGCGCGGCCTTCGGCACCGGCCACCATGGGACCACCGAGGGCTGCCTGTCGGCCTTCGACGCCCTGATCAAGGCGCGGCGGTTCGGCCGGGTGCTGGACGTGGGCTGCGGCACAGGCGTGCTGGCCATCGCCGCGGCGCGGACCGGCTCGAAGACGGCGCTGGGCACCGACATCGACGGCCCGTCGGTCCGGATCGCCAACGAGAACGCCCGGCTGAACCGCGCGGCCGCCCGCTTCGTCCATGCCGGCGGCCTGGCCGAGCGCCGCGTGCGCGCCGCCGCGCCCTACGACCTGGTGTTCGCCAACATCCTGGCCCCGCCGCTGGTGGCCCTGTCGCAGGACATCCGCCGCGCCCTGAAGCCCGGCGGGACGGCGATCCTGTCCGGCCTGCTCAGGACCCAGCAGCGCCGCGTGCTGGCGGCCTATGTCTCCAAGGGCTTCCGGCTGCAGCGGCGGCTGCATCGCGACGCCTGGGCGACCCTGGTGCTGACCCGGGGCGGCTAGCCGACCACCTTCGAAGCGCCGAGCTCGGCGCGCCAGTGGGCGTCGCGGTCCTTAAGCCGGGCGTCGAGGGCATAGCCGTCCAGGCCCTCCACATCGACGACCTCGAGCGTCTCCAGGGCGAAGGCGTCCGCGCCGTGGGCCTTGAACGCCGCCTGCAGCGACTTGCTCGGATGGCCGCCCATCTTGAGCGCGAACCACAGGCGGTTGGCGTGCTGGTCCAGGTCCTTGGAGACCCCCACCCAGGCCTCGCCGGTCTGCGCGCAGCGCACGGCGTAGATCCCCATCGGGACCTTGCGCTCCTTGTAGTCGCGGACGGCCTGGCGGCGGCTGGACTTGTCCATGGGCCCTGGCCTAGCGCCTTGCGCCCGGCGACGGAAGGCAGGATGGCGAGAATCGCGCTCCCATAGCGCAGACTTCGGGACCTCGGGGGCCATGCGGGTCGTTCTGTTCAAGGGGCCGTCGCAGTACGACGGGACCCGGACCTTCATCGACGAACTGGCGCGCGCCTTCACGGCGCGCGGCTATGCGCCCGCGGTCCACGACCTGGCCGGCGTGGCCGACGTGGAGGCCGCCATCGCCGCCGCCGCGATCCCCGGCGAGCCCACCGCCCTGGTGTTCAGCATCAACATCCTGGGTGAGCACAAGGACCGCGAGGGGCGCAACGTCTCGGAAATCTTCGCAGCGCCGCAGGTGGTGCTGCACGTGGACTATATCCTGAGCCAGGCCTCGCGCCTGCGCGCCACGCCTTCGACCACCAGCCTGCTGTCGGTCGACCCGACCCAGGTGGCGGCGGTGAACGCGATCTTCGGGGCCGACCGCTTCGCCGCCGTGGCCTTCTGCCCGCACGGGGCGGTGGGCGAGCCCTGGCAGGACGCCGACCTGGAGGCCTTCCTGCAGCGCCGGGAAATCCCGATCCTGTGGTCGGGGACCTTCCAGAAGCCCGGGCCGCCGATCTGGGACAGCCAGCCGCCCCAGGTCCGCAAGCTGTACGAGGACGCCGTCGAGCTGGCGCTCAGCGTCGAATGGATGCCACCGCTCGACGCCCTGGACCAGGTGCTGCGCGCCGCCGGCGCCGATCCGGCCAACCCCGCCCTGCAGACCGCCCGCTGCGACGCCGGCCACATCGACGCCCGCGTCCGGGTGATCCGCCGCTTCGAGCTGATCTCCCGCCTGGCCGAGAGCGGCCTGCCGCTGGCGATCTGCGGCCATGGCTGGGAGGGCCTGGACCTGCCGAACGCCCGCCTGCTCGGACCCTTGCCGATGGCCGAGGCGGTGGAGGCCATGGCGCGGGCGCGGATCGTGCTCAACACCAACGGCAACTTCGGCGCGGGGTCGCACGAGCGGCCGCTGAGCGCCCTGCTGGCCGGGGCGGCGGCCTTTTCCGACCGCAGCGCCTTCTATGCCGAGGCCTTCATGGAGGATGAGGAGCTCGTCCTCTACCGCTGGAAGGCCCTCGATGCGGGGCTGGAGCGCCTAGCCCAGCTGCACGCCGACCCGCAGGCCGCCTTCCGGATCGGCCAGCGCGGCGGGGCGAAGGTGCGCGCCGGCCACCGCTGGGCCGATCGCCTGGACATCATCCTGGACGCCGCGCGGGCCAGCCGTCAGGCGCTGGGCCTGGAATCCGTGGGTTAGGACCCTTCTGCGTATCCCGCCCCGCGCCGGAAGACCCGGAAATGAAGCGGTCCGAGGCTTCCCGTTTGCGGGCTTCGGGCCTAAATCCCCGCCATGCGCCAGACCTTCGACGAAACCACCGACCGCTCCTTCGGGCCCAAGCACGTGCCGCTGATCCGCCGGGCCATGGCCGACCAGGGCCTGGACGGCTTCGTGACCCCGCACGAGGACGAGCACCAGAACGAGTACCTGCCCGCCGCCAACGACCGGCTGGCCTGGGCGACCGGCTTCACCGGCTCGGCCGGGGCGGCGGTGATCCTGAAGGACAAGGCGGCGATCTTCGTGGACGGCCGCTACACGCTTCAGGTGCGCGACCAGGTGGACCAGGGAACGTTCGAGATCCGCGACCTGGTGGAGGGCGGCGTGCCCGCCTACCTGGAGAGCGCCACCACCAAGGGCCAGGTGATCGGCTACGACCCGCGCCTGCACAGCCCCGACGCGCTGGACCGGCTGAAGGCCGCCGTGACCAAGGCCGGGGCGGTGCTGCGGCCCGTCTCGCCCAATCCGCTGGACGCCGCCTGGGGCCTGTCGCGCCCGCCGCAACCGGCCGCCCCGGTGGTCCCGCACCCCCTGGAGTTCGCCGGCGAGGACAGCGCCTCGAAGCGCCAGCGGCTGGGCGAAGGCCTGGCGGCGCGCGGCGCCGACGCGGCGGTGATCACCGCGCCATCGTCCATCGCCTGGCTGTTCAACGTGCGCGGCGGCGACGTCATCCGCTCGCCCCTGCCGCTGGGCCAGGCGATCCTCAACGCCGACGGCTCGGCGCGGCTGTTCCTCGACCCCGCCAAGGTCCCGCCGGAGCTGCCGGCCTGGCTGGGCAACGCGGTGCGGCTGGAGACGCCCGGCGACCTGCCGCAGGCCCTGGCCGAGCTGAAGGGCAAGACGGTGACGGTCGACCCAGCGGTCTCCTCGTCCTGGTATTTCGAGGCGCTGGGCGGGGCCGGCGCGGCGGTGCAGCGCGGCGAGGACCCCTGCATCCTGCCGCGCGCCTGCAAGAACCCGGTGGAGATCGAGGGGACCCGGCGCGCCCATGTGCGCGACGGCGTGGCGCTGACCCGCTTCCTGCACTGGCTGGCCACCGAGGGCCAGGCGAACCCGCCGGACGAGATCGAGGCGGTCTCAAAGCTTGAAGGCTTCCGCGAGCAGACCGGGGCGCTGAAGGACCTGTCGTTCGACACCATCGCCGGGGCGGCCTCGAACGGCGCCATCGTCCACTACCGCCCGACCGAGCGGCTCAACAAGCGCGCGGTCAAGGGAAGCCTGCTGCTGGTCGACTCCGGCGCCCAATACCTGGACGGCACCACCGACGTCACCCGCACCGTGGCCATCGGCGAGCCCACCGCGGAGATGCGCGAACGCTTCACCCTGGTGCTGAAGGGCCACCTGGCGCTGGGTCGGGTGCGCTTCCCGGCCGGGACCAGCGGCTCGGCCCTGGACGTGCTGGCGCGCATGGCGATGTGGGCGCACGGGTTGGACTACGACCACGGCACCGGCCATGGCGTCGGCTCCTACCTGGGGGTCCACGAGGGGCCGCACCGGATCGCCAAGCTGCCGAACGCGGTGGCCCTGCGGCCCGGGATGATCGTCTCCAACGAGCCGGGCTACTACAAGGAAGGCGGCTACGGCATCCGCATCGAGAACCTGCAGTACGTCACCGCCGCGGCGCCGATCCCCGGCGGCGAGCGGCCGATGCTGGGCTTCGAGCAGCTGACGCTGGCGCCGATCGACCGGCGACTGGTGGCCAAGGCGCTGATGAGCGGCGAGGACATCGCCCAACTCGACGCCTATCACGCCCGCGTCCTGGCCGAGATCGGGCCCAAGGCGCCGGCCGAGGTCGCCGCCTGGCTGAAGGACGCCTGCGCGCCGCTCTAGGCCCCGACAGGACCGGATCGGGCTGAGGGCGGCGGCGACTCCGCGCCCACGGCGGGGCGCACAAGTCGTTTCCGATGAAACTATTGACCTGCGGCGGCCTGCCGCAGGTTTCGCGCCTGCACGGCCGCCGATCGGGCAGTGCGGCGCCAATTCACAACCCGCACGCGAAGTCCTGTCTCGCAGGAACAACTCATCGTCTTGAGGCGTTGACGGCCCAGAAGGCCCGCAAACGCGACGTCAACTGAACATTTTTAGTCGATTCTACTTCGTTACAGTTTCTTTATACCAGTACTATTCGCACAGTAAGTCACAAGTCATCAAAGTAACGGTTACGTTCGTAACCGCCATAACCGCGCCACGGAAAAGCTGTCTGGCGTGTACGTTCGGCGAGCGCCAGTTTCCGACCCGCCAACTTTCCCAATGAATTCATAAATCAAGGGTATGAGTGCTCGATCATTATGTGGCCATTATGCGACATATTGACGAGAGGATCGTGAAAACCTCCGCAATTCGCGTTGACCCTAAGCAATAGTCGAACCTAACTACGGCCTAACCGGGGCTCTTTTGGGCCACGGGCTGGCAACTTGTTTGGGGAGCGGGGCCGCCTTCGGGCGGACCGCTGGAGGATCTAGACCTTGAAAATCCGAAACACTCGGGAGCGCCTGCTGGCCTCCTCGATGATCTGCGGCGCCGCCTTCATGGGCCTCTCCGCAACCCAGGCCCACGCGGCCGCGGCGGCGGCAGCGACCGACGCCGCCGGCAACGAGGTCTCCGAGATCGTGGTGACGGGCACGCGCATCCCGTCGCCGAACCTGACCTCCATCGCCCCGGTGACCACGGTCGGCAGCGCCGAGATCAAGGCCCAGGGCGTCACCCGCATCGAAGACATCACCAACTCCCTGCCGCAGGTGTTCGCCGGCCAGGGTTCGATGATCTCCAACGCCTCGAGCGGCACCGCGACGGTCGACCTGCGCGGCCTGGGCTCGTCGCGCACCCTGGTGCTGATCGACAACCGCCGCGTGATGCCGGGCGACCCGACCGTGCCGGCCGTCGACCTGAACTTCATCCCCGCGGCCCTGGTTGAGCGGGTGGACGTGCTGACCGGCGGCGCCTCGGCCACCTACGGCGCCGACGCCGTGGCCGGCGTGGTCAACTTCATCATGCTGAAGAACTTCGAGGGCGTGCGGATCGACGCGCAGTACTCGGGCTACCAGCACAACAACAACGACAGCTTCGTCCAGGGCATCGTGCGCTCGGCGGCCGCCGGGGCCAGCGACCCCCGGCAGTTCAGCCTGCCCTCGAGCAACATCTGGGACGGCGAAGGCTCGGAAGTCTCGCTGGTGATCGGCGCCAATGCGCCGGACGGCAAGGGCAACATCACCGCCTACGCCACCTACCGCCAGAACAACCCGGTGCTGGAAGGCGAACGCGACTTCTCGTCCTGCACCCTGAACTCCGGCACCCCCAACTTCTCCGAGTTCGGCTGCGGCGGCTCGGGCACGGCCTTCCCGGCCCGCGTCGGCGGCTTCGTGGTCGACCCGACCACCTTCAACACCTTCCGCCCGCGCACCGCCGCCGACGTGTTCAACTTCGGACCGCAGAACTATTTCATGCGCCCGGACGAACGCTACAGCCTGGGCGCCTTCGCCCACTATGAGATCGCGCCCTGGGCGGAAGCCTACATGGACACCATGTTCATGGACGACCGCTCGACGGCCCAGATCGCCTCGGGCGGGGTGTTCGCGGCGAACTTCACCATCAACTGCGCCAACCCGCTGCTGTCGGCCCAGGAAGCCGGCCTGCTGCCCGCCAACGGCGGCGGCACCTGCGCGGCCAATCCGGCGGACAATTTCACGGGCGTCGTGGCGCGGCGCCTGCAGCCCGCCGAGGCCGGCGGCCGCCAGACCGACTTCCGCCACACCGACTACCGGATCGTGATCGGCCTGCGCGGCGACCTGGGCAAGAGCTGGAACTACGACGGCTACATGCAGTTCGGCTCGGTCCAGTTCTTCCAGGAGCAGACCGGCAACTTCAACACCAACCGGATCAACCAGTCCCTGAACGTGGTCCAGACGCCGACCGGGCCGCAGTGCGCCCCCGGCGCCGACGCCGGCTGCGTGCCGCTGAACCTGTTCACCAGCCAGTTCATCTCGGCGGCGGCGCTGAAGTTCCTCGACGCCACCAGCTTCGCGAGCGGCAACACCCAGGAGCGGGTGGCGTCGCTGGCCTTCACCGGCAAGCTCGGCGACTACGGGATCAAGAGCCCCTACGCCTCCGAAGGCGTGGGTGTCGCGATCGGCGCCGAATACCGCCGCGAGCACCTCGACTCCGACGCCGACTTCCTGTCGTCGAACGGCTTGGTGAACGGCAACGGCGGCGCGAGCCCGCCGGTCAACGGCGGCTATGACGTCTACGAACTGTTCGGCGAGGCCCGCATCCCGCTGATCAGCGACATGCCGTTCGTCAAGGACCTGAGCCTGGAGCTGGGCTACCGCTTCTCCGACTATTCCTCGATCGGCGACACCAACACCTACAAGGTGTCCGGCGAGTGGGAAGTGGTGGACGGCGTGCGCTTCCGCGCCGGCTACAACCGCGCGGTCCGCGCGCCGAACGTCAACGAGCTGTTCGCGCCGCAGAACGTCGTGCTGGACGGCACGAACGACCCCTGCGCCGGGCTGGCGGCGTCCAGCCCGCTGGTCGCCACCTGCGCCAAGGCGTTCAACCTGACCCCGGCCCAGGTGCTGGCCATCGAGCCGAACCCGGCCAACCAGTACAACGGCCAGCTCGGCGGCAACCCGAACCTGAAGCCGGAAATCTCCGACACCTACACCGCCGGCGTGGTGCTGCGTCCGACGTTCGCGCCGGGCCTGTCGGTGTCGGTCGACTACTTCGACATCAAGGTGGACGGCTTCATCGGCACCATCGGTTCGAACCTGATCCTGAACCAGTGCCTGTCCACGCTCAGCCAGCAGTTCTGCGGCCTCGTCCACCGGGCGCCGGGCGACAACTCCCTGTGGCTCGACCCGACCGGCTTCGTGCAGGACACCACGCTCAACACCGGTTCGCTTCGCACCTCCGGCGTCGACCTCAACGTCGACTACCGGACCGACCTGTCGAGCCTGGGCCTGGGCGACTACGGCTCGATCTCGGCCAGCTTCGTCGGCACCTGGCTCGACAACCTGACCACCCAGCCCCTGCCGGGTGGCGGCAGCTTCGACTGCGCCGGCCTCTACGGCACGGTCTGCGAGTCGGCGAACGCGGAAGGCCCGGCGCCGAAGTGGCGTCACAAGGCGCGCCTGACCTGGAACACCCCGTGGTCCTACGGCGACTGGTTCAAGTCGCTGAGCTTCGGCGTCCAGTGGCGCTATATCGGCCGCGTCACCCTGGATGCGTTCCAGTCGAACCCGCTGCTCAACAACCCGGGCATCGCCTACGAGTCGGACCGCGTCTTCGCCGCGCAGAACTACATCGACCTGACGGCGAACTTCACGGTCCACAACAACCTGAACTTCCGGGTGGGCGTGAACAATGTGTTCGACAAGGACCCGCCGCTGGTGGGCGCCTCGAACTGCCCGGCCGGTCCCTGCAACGGCAACACCTACGCCCAGACCTACGACTCCCTGGGCCGCTTCGTGTTCGTCGGCCTGACCGCCGACTTCTAGGGCCAGGCTCCATACGAGACTGCGGGAGGGCGGCGGAGCGATCCGCCGCCCTCTTCGTATGGGGGAAGGCCTTATCGCCGATGCGGCTTTCCGCTAATCAGACAAGGATTTAGGCCGCGCGCCGGCCGCCCGGAGACCCGGCTTTGACCACCTGGAAGATCGGTCGCACCACCATCAGCCTGAAGGGCCAGGCCGCCGCGCGCCCGGCCGCGGCCGATCCGGCGCGCCCGGCGATCTTCGACGAGATCAAGGCGGCGCTGGCGGCGCGCGATTTCGCCCGCGCCGGCGTGTTGGCCGAACAGGCGCTGGCCGCCGGCCACGAGCATCCGCTGGTGCTGAACCTGGCGGCCCTGCGCGCCGAGGAGGACGGGCGGCTGGACGAGGCGCTGGCCCGCCTGCGGCGCGCCACCGAGCTGGCGCCCACCGACCACGGCGCGCGCAACGCGCTCGGCCTGTGCCTCAGCCGGATGGAGCGGCACGCCGAGGCGCTGGCGGCGTTCGACGAGGCCCTGGCCCTGGCGCCCGATTTCGCCGGCGCCCACGCCGCCCGCGGCGGGACGTTCGAGGCGCTGGGCCGGCTGCCCGAGGCGGAGGCCGCCCATCGGCGCGCGCTGGCGCTGCAGCCGGCCAATCCGGTGGCGCTGGCCGGCCTCGCCAACCTGGCGAGCCGCAGGGGCGCCCACGCCGAGGCCGCGACCCTGGCCGAGCGGGTGCTGGCGATCCAGCCGGGCTATCCGGACGCGGTGCGCGTGGCCGCCGCCGCCGAGCTGGCCGGCGGCGACGCGTCGGCCGCCCAGGCCCGCCTGGAAGCCCTGATCGCCGACCCGCGCCTGGCGCCGCAGCAACTGGCCCTGACCCAGGGCGACCTGGGCGACGCGCTCGACGCCCAGGGGCGCACGGCCGAGGCCTTCGCCGCCTACGCCGCCTGCAACATGGGCCAGTGGCGGGCCTATGCGCCGAGCTTCGGCGGCCAGCCCACCGCGCTCGACTTCGCCCGCGGGATGATCGCGCGGCTGGACGAAATCCCCGCCCAGGCCTGGCGCGCCGAGGGCCGGCCGCCGCCCGAGGACGTGAAGGGCCATGTCTTCCTGATGGGCTTCCCGCGCTCGGGCACCACCCTGCTGGAGCAGGTGCTGGGCGCGCATCCGGACGTCGAGACGCTGGAGGAGCGCGAGACCCTGTCGGCGGCGCTGCGCGCGTTCCTGTCGGCGCCGGAGGGGCTGGACCGCCTGGCCGCCGCCCCGGAGGCCGGCCTCGACCCGCTGCGCGAGGCCTATTGGGCGCGGGTGGCCGAGGAAGGCGGGCGGCCCGGGGGCAAGGTGTTCGTCGACAAGCATCCGCTCAACACCTTCAAGCTGCCGCTGATCGCCCGGCTGTTCCCGCAGGCGAAGATCCTGTTCGCGCGGCGCGATCCGCGCGATGTGGTGCTGAGCTGCTATCGCCGCCGCTTCGCCATGAGCGGGCCGGCCTACCAGCTGCTGACCCTGCCCGGCGCGGCCGGCTACTACGACGCGGCCATGACCATCGCCGAGCGGATGGCGCCGGCGCTGGCGGCGCGCACCCAGGTCGTCGGCCACGAGGCGCTGATCGCCGATTTCGACGCCACCGCGCGGGCGGCCTGCGACTTCCTCGGCCTCGGCTGGACCGAGGCCCTGCGCGACTTCGCCCAGCGGGTGAAGGAGCGCGGCGTCGCCACGCCGTCCGGCGCGCAGCTGGCCGGGGGCCTGAGCGCCGAGGGCATCGGCCAGTGGCGCCGCTACCGCACCCAGCTCGCGCCCGCCCTGCCCCGGCTCGCGCCCTGGGTCGAGCGGTTCGGCTATCCCGCCGCATGAGCGGCGAACTGGCCGAGGCCGACCGGCTGCGGCTGGACGGCGATCTCGCCGGCGCCGCCCTGGCCGTGGCGCGACAAATCCAGGCCTCGGCGCCAGACCCCGAGCTGGCCGCCGCCGCCCAGGCGCTGGTCGAAGGCCGCCTCGCCGAGGCGCATGGGCTGGCGCGCGCGGCGCTCGAGCGGCGGCCGGACGATCCGGCGGCGCTGCGCCTGTTCGCCGAGGTCGCCGCCCGCGCCGGCCGCGACAACGACGCCGAGGCCCTGCTGGCGCGCGCCCTGGCCATCGCCCCGGGCTTCACCGCCGCCCGCTTCGCCTATGCGCTGGCCCTGCACCAGCAGGGCAAGACGGCGCAGACCATCGCCGAGGCCGAGCGCCTGCTGCGCGAGACGCCGGGCCATCCGCTCTACCTGCAACTGGGCGCCGCGGCGCGGATGCGGGTGGGCGACTACGCCGCCTCGGCCGACGCCTATCGGGCGGTGCTGGACGCCCATCCCGAGCTGGCCCTGACCTGGATGGCCTATGGCCATGCGCTGAAGACCCTGGGCCGCCAGGCCGAGGCGGTCGGCGCCTATCGCCAGGCCGTGAAACTGCGCCCCGCCCTGGGCGAGGCCTGGTGGAGCCTGGCCAACCTGAAGACCGTGGCCCTGTCGGCGGACGACGCGGCGGCGATGGCGGCCGAACTCGCGCGGGGCGACCTGCCGGACGAAGACCGCTTCCACCTGCAGTTCGCGCTCGGCAAGGCGATGGAGGACGACGGCCGCGACGCCGACGCCTTTGGCCTCTACGCCCAGGCGAACGCCCTGCGCCGCAAGAGCCAGCCCTACGACCCTTGGGAGCTCGCCGGCCACGTGGCGCGCTGCAAGGCGCTGTTCGCGCCCTCGTTCTTCGCCGCGCGCGCCGGCTGCGGATCGCCGGCGCCGGACCCGATCTTCATCGTCGGCCTGCCGCGTTCGGGCTCCACCCTGATCGAGCAGATCCTGGCCAGCCACAGCCAGGTGGAAGGCACCCAGGAACTGCCGGACCTGGACGCCATCGCCTGGCGGCTGGGCGGGGCGGCGGCGCGGCCGTCCGAGGGCGCCTATCCCGACATCCTGGCGGCCCTGTCGCCGGCCGAGTTCGCCGCGCTGGGCGCGGAGTACCTGGCGCGGGCCAGGCCGCATCGGAAAGAGGGCTCGCCCTTCTTCATCGACAAGCTGCCGAACAACTTCGCCCACGTCGCCCTGATCCAGCTGATCCTGCCGAACGCCAAGATCATCGACGCGCGGCGCCATCCGGTGGCCTGCGGCTTCTCGGCCTTCCGCCAGCACTTCGCCGTGGGCCAGGCCTTCACCTACGACCTCGCCGACCTGGCCAGCTACTATCGCGACTACGCAGAGCTGATGGCCCACTTCGATGCGGTGCTGCCCGGCCGGGTCCACCGGGTGATCTATGAGCGGCTGGTGGCCGATCCGGAGGCGCAGGTGCGCCGGCTGCTGGCCTATTGCGGCCTGCCGTTCGAGGCGGGCTGCCTGCGGTTTTACGAGAACGAGCGGGCGGTGCGCACCGCCAGTTCCGAGCAGGTGCGCCGGCCGATCTTCACCGAAGGCCTCGACCACTGGCGGCGTTTCGAGCCGTGGCTGGGACCACTGATCGACGGCCTTGGAAACCTTGTGACCGCCTACCCGGACAGCCCTGAAATGCGGCAATAGACCGGCAGCGAAACGGCCCCGGAATCCACTCTATTATGTGGATTTTATGCGACTTACTGCGTAAGGTCGCAGTCAAACTGGCACTCCCTAACTGGCATAAATATGGAAAAAACACTGTCGTCTATCGACGCTGGCGGCCGTCCCGCCGTCCAGGGTCGCAGCTTCGCGAAAGACATCGCTGAACTGGCTCTCTTCCTCGACCTCACCGAACCCACCCCCGAAGGCCACCTGGAGACCGCGATCACCGAAATCACCCAGGACCGACCGATCCCGCCGAGCACGCTCAAGCGCTGCGCGTCGGAGGCCCGCGCGCTGATGGAGCACGCCCAGGAGACCGGCTTGATCATCCAGATCGAGCGGCAGGGCGACCACTCCGAATGGGCGGTCCGCGGGGCGCTTTCGGCCTGGCTCGACGAGATCAACCTGACCGCGATCCTCAAGCAGCGGGCCCTGCGCCTCAACCGCAGCCGCGGCGGCCGGCCCCCGAGCCAGACACGCACCCTGCGCGCGGTGAAGGAGCTGATGGCCTTCGCCCAGGCCGGCCGGCCCGGGGCGGTGGACGAGCTGCGCTCGATCCGCGCGCTGATCGGCGAAGACGCCTAGACCCTGTCCCGATTGGCTTGGATCAAGCCAATCGGAATCAGCAGAGTCGTCGCTCTAGGTTGAGAGGCCTTCTTCGGCTCGCCCTTCCGTCTTGAGGCGGAAGGGCGTGGTTTCGCGCGCCCTGCTCGTCTGCGCCGCGCTTGACAGCCGCCGCCGCCTCCGCAATTTAACCAATCGGCTAATTAACCGGATGGTTTAGGAATGGACGCGCTCGGAACCACGCTTGGGGCCCTTTCCGATCCGACGAGACGCGCGATCCTGGCGCGGCTGGCGGTCGGCGAGGCCTCGGTGACCGACATCGCCGCGCCGTTCGCGATGAGCCTGCCGGCGGTCTCGAAGCACCTGAAGGTCCTGCAGCGGGCCGGGCTGGTGACCCGCGGCCGCAGCGCCCAATGGCGCCCCTGCGCCCTGGACGCCGCCCCGCTCAAAGCGGTCGCCGACTGGCTGGACGGCTACCGCCGGTTCTGGACCGAAAGCTTCGACCGGCTGGAGGAGCATCTCCAGGCCCCGGGCCGGGAGGGCTAGGCCGCCATGTCCAAGCGCCCAGAGGCCGCCGCCGGGCCGGCGGACGACAGCGATCGCGAAATCCGCCTGACCCGGCTGATCAATGCGCCCCGCGACAGGGTCTGGGACGCCTGGACCGATCCCCGCCAGATCGTGAAATGGTGGGGTCCGCGGGATTTCACCCTCGTGGTCCAGGAGATGGACGTGCGTCCAGGCGGCGCCTGGAAGAGCACCATGATCGGCCCCGACGGGGCGGAGTACCGCAACGACTGCGTCTTCGCAGAGGTGGAGCGGCCCGCACGCATCGCCTACGCGCTGATCGGCGGGCGCAAGGGCGGCGAGCCCATCCAGATGCAGGCCAGCTGGACCTTCGAAGACGAGGGCGAGCGAACCCGGATCGAGCTGCGGATGCTGTTCATGACCGCCGAGGCGCGCCGCCGGGCGGTGGAGCTCTTCGGGTTCATTGAGGGCGGCGTCCAGACCATCGCGCGGCTGCAGGCGCATCTTGCCTCGCCCGTCACGGCAGAAAGGACCTGAACGCCATGCCAGCCAGATCGACATTCGCGGCGGCCATGGGCGTCCTGGCGGCGCTTCTGGCCCCGGCGGCCCGCGCCCAGCCGCCCGAGGCGCGCTACCCGGCGATGGCCGCCATCGGCCAGTATCTGATGGACCGCGACGCCGAGATCGCCCTGGCGAGAAGCGCTGCGCCGCCATCCATATCGCGCGATGCGACGGTGCTGGTGCTGGGCCGCGGCGGCTACGAGACCGCGGTCAAGGGGACCAACGGCTTCGTGTGCATGGTCGAGCGCGGCTGGGTGGGGGCGCTCGACGCGCCGGAGATCTGGAACCCGAAGATCCGCGGCGCCGATTGCCTAAACCCGCCGGCGGCGCGGTCGGTGCTGCCGCTCGCCGAACTGCGGACCGAACTGGTCCTGGCCGGCCGCTCGCGCGCCGAGATCCTGGCGCGCCTGAAGTCCGCGTTCGACCGGGGCGAGGCGCCCGCCCTGGAGCCCGGCGCGATGAGCTTCATGATGGGAAAAGGGTCCTATCTGACCGACACCGGCGCCCACAACGCGGCGCATGTGATGTTCTTCATGCCCTTCGCGGAGCCCGCGCCCTGGGGCTCCGACCTGCCCGGCTCCCCGATCGCATCGGGCCCCTATTGGTCCGGCTATGCGAAGCCCGACGAACTGGCCGCCAGCGGGCTGCCGCCCATGCGGGTGTTCGTCATCCCCGCCGCCACCTGGTCGGACGGCTCGGCGTCCGGCGCGCACGTCCACTAGTTCGAGCCGAGGCCCTGGATCGAGCCGGGCCGGCGCACCGATTCGTGATCTGACACCCGCCAAAGTCGGGGCGTAGGCTGATTTCCATCAGGGCGGCGCGAGCCCCTGAACCGGTCCGCGACCGTCCTAAACCGCGCCAGGGATGCGCATCCCACCCGATGGGCGTCCGTGGCGCCAAAGGTGATGGGAGATCGACCATGCCAATCCATACCGCGGGGTCCGTGCGCGCGCTCGCGCTCGTGGGCCCCACCAGCTCCGGCAAGACCACCCTGATGGAGGCCCTCTTGCAGGTGACCGGCGCCGTGGATCGGCGCGTGGGCGGCGAGATGGTTGGCGACAGCAGTCCCGAGGCGCGCGCCCGCGGCCATTCGGTGGAGCTGAACCTCGCCGGCTTCGAGTTCATGGGCGACCGCTATTCGGTGGTCGATTGCCCCGGATCGCTGGAATTCTGCGCGGACCTCGACGCCGCCCTGCCGGCCGTCGACCTGGCCGTGGTGGTGGCCGAGCCCGATCCGGCCAAGGCCGCCCTGCTGCAGCCGACGCTGCGCGAGCTGGAGCGGCTGGGCGTGCCGCACGCCCTGTTCATCAACAAGATGGACCAGGCCCACGGGTCGCTGGCCGACCTGCTGGCCGCGCTCGCCCCGGTGAGCTCGACGCCGCTGGTCGCGCGCCAGATCCCGACCTGGGAAGGCGAGCACGTCTCCGGCTTCATCGACCTGGCGCTGGAGCGCGCCTTCGTCTACCGGCCGGGCGAGCCCTCGACCCAGATCGAGATCCCCGGCGATCTGGCCGACACGGAGGCCGAGGCGCGGTTCCACATGCTGGAGCAGATCGCCGACTTCGATGACGAACTGCTCGAACAACTGCTCTCCGACGTGACGCCCAGCCGCGACGCGGTCTTCGCCGACCTGGTGCGCGAGATGAACGAAGGCATGATCGTACCGGTGTTCTTCGGCTCGGCGCAGAACACCTTCGGCGTGCGCCGCCTGCTGAAGGCCCTGCGCCACGAGACGCCCCCGCCCGAGCGCGCCGCCCAGCGGCTAGGGATCGAGGCCGGCGCCTATGTGCTGAAGGCGGCCTATGCGGGCCAGTCCGGCAAGCTGGCCTACGCCCGGGTGTTCGGCAAAGCCCTGCCGGACGGCGCCGACTTCGTGCTGCCCGACGGCGAACGCTGCCGCGCCGGCGGCCTTTTCGCCGTGCAGGGCGCGGCGATCAAGAAGATCACCCAGGCGGCCATGGGCGAGGTCTGCGCCATCGGCAAGGTGGAGGCGGCCCAGGCCGGCCAGATCCTGTCGACCAACGGCAAGCCGCAGGCGCCGGCCGCGGCGTCGGCCCAGCGCCGGCCGCTGTTCGCGGTGGCGCTCTCGGCCAAGAACCACAAGGACGACGTGCGCCTGTCCGGGGCGCTCTCCAAGCTGATCGAGGAAGATCCCGGCCTGCGCCTGACCCACGACGCCGAAAGCCGCCAGGTGCTGCTGGCCGGCCAGGGCGAGGGCCATGTGCGCCTGGCGCTGGAGCGGCTGCGCCGCCGCTTCGGGGTGGAGATCGACACCGAGCAGCCGAAGACCCCCTATCGCGAGACCATCCAGCGCGGGACCACCCAGCGGTCGCGGCACAAGAAGCAGTCCGGCGGCCACGGCCAGTTCGCCGACGTCACCGTGGAGATCCGGCCCCTGCCCCGCGGCTCGGGCCTGGTGTTCAGGGACAAGGTGGTCGGCGGCGCCGTGCCCCGCCAGTGGATCCCCGCCGTCGAGCAGGGCGTCCGCGACGGGCTGGAGAAGGGCCAGCTGGGCTTCCCGGTCACCGACCTGGAGGTCACCCTGGTCGACGGCCAGACCCACAGCGTCGACTCCTCCGAAATGGCGTTCCGCATGGCCGGGCGCCTGGCGATGGACGAGGGCCTTCCCGGCTGCGGCGCGATCCTGCTGGAGCCGATCGAGAAGCTGGTGGTCTATTCGCCCTCGCCCAGCGCGTCGAACGTCACCTCGGCGCTCACCGCCCGGCGCGGCCAGATCCTGGGCCTGAGCCCCCGCGAGGACTGGCGCGGCTGGGAGCGGATCGAGGCCTACCTGCCGCAGTCCGAGCGGCTGGGGCTGATCGCCGAGCTGCGCGGCCTGACCCAGGGCCTGGGCGCCTTCGAGGCCGACTTCGACCACATGGCCGAACTCTCGGGCCGGCTGGCGACCGAGGCCAGCCAGAGGTCGGAAGCCAGGGCCTAGACGCGCGCCCGAAACGCATCTGCGCCGAGCCGAACGGCGGAATCTGCGGGCGGGCGAGCCTAGAGGCTCGCCCAAGCCTGTTGCGTGCGCTACCCCTAGGACAAGCGCGGGGGGACTCCGCGTCCAGTCGGGGAGACCAGCATGACCACCGCCACAGCCGCGCCGGCCGCGAAAAACAACGTCGCCGTCGCGGTCATGACCTCGCTCGCCGCGTCGAGCATCGAATGGTACGACTTCTTCATCTACGGCACCGCCGCGGCGCTGGTGTTCCCGCAGCTCTTCTTCCCCAAGGACATGCCGCCTTTCGTGGCCTTGATCGCGTCGTTCTCGACGGTGGCGGTCGGCTTCGTGGCCCGGCCGGTCGGCGGCGTGGTCTTCGGCCACTACGGCGACCGCATCGGCCGCAAGCGGGCCCTGGTGCTGGCGATGATGATCATGGGGCTGGCCACCACCGGCGTGGGCCTGATGCCCGGCTATGCGACGCTTGGCGTCGCCGCGCCCCTGATCCTGATCGTATTGCGTTTCGCCCAGGGCTTCGCGGTCGGCGGCCAGTGGGGCGGCGCCGCCCTGGTGGCCATCGAGAGCGCGCCGGCGGACCGGCGCGGTTTCTACGGCAGCTTCGCCCAGATGGGCGTGCCCGCCGGGGTGATCCTGTCGAACATGATCTTCCTGGTGATGGGCGCGGTCATGCCCAAGGAAGACTTCGCCGCCTGGGGCTGGCGGATTCCGTTCCTGATTTCCGTCCTGCTGGTGCTGCTGGGGCTCTACGTCCAGCTGAAGCTGGAAGACACCGCCGACTACCAGGCGCTGCAGGCGCTGGAAGCCGAGAAGCAAGCCGCCGCGGCCAAGGCGCTGGCCAGCGAAAAAGGGATCAGCCTCGACAAGGCGGCCGCCCTGTTGCGCGCCGAGCAGACCTCTCCCATCCTGCGGGTGATCGCCCGCCATCCGAAGGAGATCCTGCTGGCCGCGGGCTCGTTCGTGGCCGCCAACGGCACCTTCTACATCATGATCATCTACGCCGTGGCCTATGTGACCAAGACCCTGCACGTGGACAAGAGCATGGTCCTGTGGGCGGTGATCGCCGGCACCGTCGTCTCAGCGCCGGTATTGCCCCTGACGGCGGCGCTTTCCGACCGGTTCGGCCGCCGCGGCGTCTTCCTGGCCGGCGCGGTCCTGGCGTTCATCTGGTCCTGGCCCTTCTTCATGCTGCTGAACGCGGGCACCTTCCCGATGATGGCCTTGGCGATGGCCGGCGGCCTCGCGTTCAACAGCGTCATGTACGGCCTGCAGGCGGCCATGATGACCGAGATGTTCTCGACCGAGTTCCGCTATTCGGGGGCGTCGCTGGGCTATCAGATCGGAGCCATCCTGGGTGGCGGACTGGCGCCGATCCTGTCGGCGGCCCTGTTCGAGAAGTTCGGCAGCACGAGCGCCATCTCGGCCTACATGGCGGCGCTGTGCGCGATCTCGTTCCTGTCGGTGCTGGTGCTGACCGAGACCCACAAGCGCGAGCTGCGCCGGAAAGGCTAGCCGTCGCCCAAGGCCTCAGTGGCCGGCGTGCGCCGCGGCGTCCGCCGTCCCGTCGGACCACTTGGCCACCGGGATGTAGAACATCGTCCACGGGTTCCCGTCCGCCGCGCTCGAGGCGATGGGCGAGCCGGGCAGGTCCGCGCCCCATTCCGACGTCTTCATGGGCGGCATGTAGAACATCACATGCGAGTGCCAGGGGCCGTGCGGGACGTCGCCCAGGTAGCCGTCCTTGGACATCATCAGGGTCATGGCGCCCACGCTGGGCGTGGGAACCTTGCCCGCCGCCATCGCCGCGTGGGTCCGCTTGGCGATCTCGGCCTGGCTGACGCCGCTCATGGCCCAGTTGGTGCGGGTCATGAAGACCGGCAGCACCGAACGCGCGGCCTGCTGGTTGAAGCAGACCGGGGCGCGCAGCTTCGGGTTCCAGAAGCCGGTGTCCTCCAGGCCCGAGAACCAGGCGCGCTGCACCATGCAGACGAAGCCGTTCTTGCCGGGCGCCCCGCTCACATAGCCCTTGGCGGTGAGCACCAGCACCTCGGCGTCGGCGGAGATCGACGGCGGGGCGGCGGTGCGGGCGAAGGCGATCTCCTTGGCCCGGTCGGCCATCAGGTAGTCGCCCACCGGCGCCATGGTGGGATAGGTCTTCGCGGCCTGGGCCGCGCCGGCGCCCGGCAGGGCCAGCCCAAACGCCGCGGCGAGGCCCAGGGCCCAGGGCGACAGCTTCGCATTGCTCATTCTCAGCCTTCCTTCCAGCCATTCAAAAGCGCTTGCAGCTTGTCGAGCGCGCCGGACCATCCGCCCCGGTGGCTTTCCTCCGAGGCGACGTCGCGCAGGTCCGCGTGGACCAGGGTGAGCTCGGTTCCCGCCGTCGACGGCCGCACGTGGAACTCCACGCGCGAGACGCGCCCCTGCTCCTCGGGCGGGCCGCCGAACGCCCAGCGCCAGCTCATCACCAGCCGCTCCTGCGGCGCGATCTCCAGGAATTCCCCGGCGCACTCGTGCTCGCCGCCGTCGAACCGGCGGAAGCGGACCCGGAAGCGGCCGCCGACGCGGACGTCGGCCTCGGCCGACAGCGCCGGAAGGTCGTCCGGCCCCCACCAGGAGGTCAGGCCCTCGGCGGTCGACAGCAGGTCGAAGACGATGGACGGCCGCGCCCGGATCTGGCGCACGATGGTCACGCTGGTCATGCGTCGTCGTCCTTGGCGCGGTCCCGGTTCCCGGCCTGGGCCTGGGCCTCGCGCGCCTCGGCGACCTCGGTCAGCCGCCCGAGGCTGGCGTTCCAGAAGCGTTCGTAGCGGTGCAGCCACTCGGTGGCCGCCTTCAAGGGGTCCGGCGTCAGGCTGACGGTGACGGTGCGGCCCTGCTTCTCGCGGCGCACCAGGCCCGCGTCGGAGAGCACGTCCAGGTGCTTCAGCACCGTGGGCAGCTTGATCGGCAGCGGCCGCGCCAGGTCGCTCACAGTCAGGGCGGCGTCCTGCTCCAGCCGCGCCAGCATCGCGCGCCGGGTGGGGTCGCTGAGGGCGGCGAAGGCCCGGTCCAGGGGGTCGGCGCTATAGTTTGCCATGTGGCAAACCATCTACGCCAAAGCTCAGCCTGTCAATCCATCCCGAAACAGGCGGGGAAAGTCGGGCTCAGCGGCCCTTCGCCGGGACGGCCGGGGCCTGCGCAGCGGCCGTGCGCCAGTCGGTGGCGGTGGCGGCGTAGAGGGCGACCAGGTCGCTCATCCGGCGGCCCTGGGCTTCGGCCAGGGCGCGCCGCGCGCGGCTGACGGTGCGCTGGGCGTTGACCACGTCGAGCATCGGCCCGCCGCCCAGGCGAAGCGCGTTCTGGGCGTCCGTGGCGGCCTGGTCGGCGGCCTGGTTGGCGACCTTCAGCGAGGCGATCGCCTGGTCGTCGGCGCCCAGGTTGGAGAGCACGTCGGACACCTGCACGAAGGCCATCAGCACCGTCTGCTCATAGCGGGCGAGCGCCAGGCGCGCGTCGGCCTCGGCGGCGTGGCGCTGGGCCTTCAGGGCTCCGCCGTGGAAGATCGGCGCGGTGACCCCGCCCAGGATGTCCCAGGCCGCGGCGCTGCCCTTGAAGATGTCGCCCGGCTTGATCGCCTCCTGGGTCAGCATCGCCGACAGCCGCAGGTCCGGGTACTGGTTGGCGATCGCCACCCCGACCGCGGCGGTGGCCGCGTGCAGGTCGGCCTCGGCGGCCAGGATGTCGGGCCGGTTGCGGACCAGGGCGGACGGCAGGGCGAGCGGGGTCTCCGCCGGGGCGGTGAAGCGGGCGAGGTCGAAGTCCGGCGCGGTCCATTCGGCCGGCGACTTGCCGACCAGCAGCGCCATCTGGTGGCGCGCGGCGTCGAGATCGCGCACCAGCGGCGGCAGCAGGGCCTCGTCCTCGGCCAGCTGGGCGACGCCGCCGGAGAGCGCCGCGTGCGCCTCGCCGCCGGCCGCCTCGGCCTTGCGGACCATGTCGATCACCCGCCGGTCGTCGGCGACGATCTCCCGCACCGAGGCGATCTGGGCGCGCAGGCTGGCGATCCGCATGGCCTGCATGGCCATGTTGCCGCTGAGCGTCAGATAGGCCGCGTCGGCCTGGCTGCGGGCGGCCTCGGCCTGGGCGGCGGCCTTTTCGGTGGCGCGCTTCTTGCCGCCGAAGACGTCGAGGTCGTAGCTGACCGAGCCGCCCACCGAATAGAGGTTGATCTCCGGATTGGGGATCGGGCCGACGCCCGGGAAGCCGGAGAAGCCGAAGGCGGCCAGGTTGATCAGTTCGCGCTGGGCCGAGGCGTTGGCGTCGACCTGCGGCGCCTGGGCCCCGCGCGTCGCGCGCAGCTGCGCCTGGGCCCGCTCCAGCGTCGCGCGGGCCTGGGCGAGGGTCGGGCTGCCGTCGAGGCCCTGGCGGATGGCGCCGTCCAGCTCCGGCGAGCCGAAGGCCTGCCACCAGGGCTCGGCGGTGCGCGCCTCGGGGCTGAGCCGCACGCCCGCGGCCTGGGCGTCGCCGGCCATGGCGTAGCCGGCCGCGGCCGCGCCCTTGGGGCCCTCGGGCGCCTTGAAGTCGGGCCCGACGGTGGTGCAGGCGCCGAGCGCCAGGGCGCAGGCGCAGGCCGTCGTCAGGAGGGTCAGGGATCTAGTCGGCAGCGGCATGGAGCATGTCTCCGCCCGCGCGCCGCGGCTTCTTCATGAGCAGCAGCATCGGCATGCAGGCGATGGTGATGAGGAACATCAGGCGGAAGTCGTCGACGTAGGCGACCATCGAGCCCTGGCGGGTGATCTCGTTGTTCAGCAGGCTGGCGCCCATGGCGGTGGCGGGATTGAGCGCGTGCGGCAGGGCCGCGCGGACCACCGCGTCGGACGGGATGACCTTGGCGGCCAGGCTGGAGTGCATGGTCTGGGTGTTGGCCACCACCAGGGCGTTCATGATCGAGATGCCGACGCTGGAGCCCAGGTTGCGGATCAGGGTGTAGACCGCCGAGCCCTCCGGCCGCAGGTGCGCCGGCACGGTGGCGAAGGCCAGCGTCGACAGGGGCACGAACAGCAGGCCCACGCCCAGGCCCTGGATGATCCCGGAGGTGATGAACGGCCGCTCGGTCATGGCCAGGTCGAAGTGCATCATCTGCCACAGCGCCAGGCAGCTGATGGCCAAGCCGGTGAACAGGATCAGCCGGGTGTCCACCCTGCCGATCAGCCGGCCCACCAGGAACATGGCGCAGAACGAGCCGATGCCGCGCGGCATGTTGGCCAGGCCCGAGGTCAGCACTGGATAGCCCATCAGCACCTGCATCATCGGCGGCAGCAGGGCCATGGTCGAGAACAGAAGGATGCCGATGAAGAAGCCGAAGATCGAGGCGGTGACGAAGTTGCGGTCGCGCAGCAGGGCGCGGTCGAAGAACGGGTGCGCGGTGGTCAAGGTGTGGATCACGAACACCCAGAGCGCGGTCAGCGAAATGATCGTCTCGGTCCAGATCTCTCGGGAGTTGAACCAGTCCTGCGTCGGCCCGCGGTCCAGCACCATCTGGAAGGCGGCGATGAAGATCGCCAGCATGCCGAAGCCCAGGAAGTCGAACCGCTTGGCCGCCTGATGACGGTCGCCGGAGATGAAGAACAGCACGCCCAGGAAGGCCAGGATCCCGACCGGCAGGTTGATGAAGAAGCACCAGCGCCAGCTGAAGTCCTCGGTGAACCAGCCGCCCAGCGCGGGGCCGAGGATCGGGCCCAGGATGGCGCCCGCGCCCCAGATGGCCATGGCCTGGCCGTGCTTCTCCGGCGGGTTGATGTCGAGCAGCACCGCCTGGGAGAGCGGGATCAGGGCCGCGCCGAACATCCCCTGCAGCAGGCGGAAGCCCACGATCTCCGGCAGGCTGGTGGCGATGCCGCAGAGCATGGAGGCCGCCGTGAAGCCGCCGATGGAGATCAGAAAGACGCGCTTGCGCCCCAGCCGCCCGGCCAGCCAGCCGGAGAGCGGCGTCATGATCGCGGCCGCCACGATGTAGGAGGTCAGCACCCAGGTGATCTCGTCGGCCGAGGCCGAGACCGAGCCCTGGATGTGCGGCAGGGCCACGTTGGCGATCGTGGTGTCGAGCGAATTCATCACCGTCGCCAGCATGATGGAGATGGTGATCGGCCAGCGGTTCCTGGCGTCCTGCTCGGTGCTCATGGCGAGCCGCCCTAGCCGGCGCGGCCGGGCGCGCGGACGTCGACGGTGACCTTGGCGGAGAGACCGGCGCGGCCCGCCATGTCCGGCGGCGGCTTGTCAAAGGCGATGCGCACCGGCAGGCGCTGGACGACCTTCACCCAGTTGCCGGTGGCGTTCTGGGCCGGGAGCGCGGAGAAGGCCTGGCCGGTGCCCGGCGAGAAGCTCGCCACATGGCCCTTCAGCGCCTCGGGATAGGCGTCGATCTTGATGGTCACCGCCTGGCCGACCTTCATGTGGGCGAGCTGGTCTTCCTTGAAGTTGGCCTCGATCCAGGGCTGGCCCGAGAGCAGCCAGAAGCCGGTCTGCGAGGCGTTGAGATAGGTGCCCACCGGCATCTGGTCGACGCGGGTGACGATGCCGTCGGCCGGGGCCACCACCGTGCCGTAGGAGACGTTGAGCTTGGCCCGGTCGAGCTGGGCCTGGGCCTGCATCACCGCCGGCGCCTCGCCCGCCGCCAGGTTGGGCTTGCCGTTCAGGTTGGCCAGCGCCTGGGCCGCCTGCTGGCGGGCGGCGGCGAGCTGGGCGCGGGCGGCGAGCACGGCGTGGCTCGCCTGGTCCACCTGGGCCTGGGAATCGACGCCGACGTTGGCCAGGTTCTTCACCCGCGCCGCCTCGGTCGTCGCATAGCTGAGCTGGTCGCTGGCGGCCTGCACCATGGCCATCTGCTGCTGGTAGCCGGCGCGCAACGCGCCCACCTGCAGCGAGGCGTTGGCCACCTGGGCCTGGGCGGCCTCGGCGGTGGCCTGCATGTCGCGGGTGTCGAGCGTGAACAGCACCTGGCCGCGCCGCACGACCTGGTTTTCCTTCACGAAGACGTCGGTCACCCGCCCGGCGATCGAGGGGGCGACCGGGGCCTTCTCGATCTGCACATAGGCGTCGTCGGTGGTCTGGGTCTTGCCGCCGGTAAGGATCAGGTAGGTCACCACCAGGCCGATCAGCACTGGGCCGCCGATGATCAGCGGCCAGCGCAGGCGCTGCATCAGGCTGGGCTTGGCCTTGGGGTCCACGTCGGCGTTGCCGCGCAGTGGGATGACTTCAGGTTCGCTCAACGCGACGCCCCTTTTCCTCGGAAAACGCAGACGGCGACGCAGGCGCTGGCCCTCTCATGGCCGCGCCGGCGTTCCCGTCGACCCTCAGATAGGGCTGCCCGTCCGATGATCCAAATGATATGTTGTCACGCAACAAATGAACGTTGCTCATGAACCTCGACCTTAACCTGCTGCGGGTGTTCGACGTCCTGCTGGAGGAACGCAGCGTCACGCGCACCGGCGCCCGGCTGGGACTGACCCAGTCTGCGGTGAGTCACGCGCTGAACCGCCTGCGCTATGTGCTGGGCGACGAGCTGTTCGTGCGCGGCCCGGCCGGCATGCAGCCGACGCCGCGGGCGGTGGAGATGGGGCCGCAGGTGCACGCGGCGCTGAACCAGCTGACCGCCGCCCTGGCCCCCTCCGACTTCGACCCGGCGACCAGCGAGCGGCGTTTCGCGGTGGTGGCCGGCGCCTACGCCAGCGCGATCCTGGCGCCGCCCCTGGCCGGCCGGCTGGCCGAGACCGCGCCGCGCTGCGAGCTGATGATCGCCGATTCCTCCAACGACGTGATCGAGCGCGCCGACGCGCGCCGCGTGGATTTCATGATCAGCAGCGTGCTGGCCTCGCCCGAGCGGTTCGCCCGCGAGACCATCATGACCGAGACCCTGGTCTGGGCGGTGCGCCGCGGCCATCCGCGGTTCCAGGGCCGGGTCGACCTGGCCACCCTGGTCTCCACGCCGCATATCGTCATCGCCCGCAGCCTGCCGGGGCTGGTGGAGGACGGCGGCGAGCGCCGCGCCTTCGTCAGCCGGGCGAGCTGGGAGGACGCCGGCGCCTTCGAGGCCGCCCTGGCGGCCGGCGGCCTCACCCGCCGGGTGGGCGTCACGGTGCCGGACACCTATACCGCGCTGGCGGTGGCCAGCCGCACCGACATGGCGACCCTGCTGCCGCGGCGCCTCGCCCTGCTCTCGGCCCAGGCCGGCCGGGTGCAGCTGATCGAGCCGCCCTACGAGAGCCCGATCGTCGACGTCAGCCTGCTCTATCTGCGCGACCGCCTGGCGGAGCCGGCCATCGGCTGGATGCGCGAGCTGATCCGCGACGTGGCCCAGGGGCTCTAGGAGACGGGTGCGCGACATGACCCAGAGGCTTTCACTGACCGCGCTCCTGGTGCGCGACTACGACGAGGCCATCGGCTTCTACGTCGGCAAGCTGGGCTTCTCGCTCAGCGCCGACACCGACCAGGGCGGCGGCAAGCGCTGGGTGGTGGTGACCCCACCGGGCGGCGACGCGGGCCTGCTGCTGGCCAAGGCCGCCGGCCCCGACCAGGCCGCCCGCATCGGCGACCAGACCGGCGGCCGGGTCTTCCTGTTCCTGGAGACCTCCGACTTCGCCCGCGACCACGCCGCCATGACCGCGGCCGGGGTGCGCTTCGCCGAGCCGCCCCGCCACGAGCCCTATGGGACCGTGGCGGTGTTCGAGGACCTCTACGGCAACCGCTGGGACCTGATCGAGCCGAAAGGCTAGACCTTGGAACCCAGGACCCGTTCGACCCGTGGCTCTCCCTCCTCCCACAAGGGGGAGGAGGATCGCAAAATTGGCGCTAAGCCGGTTGCGGCTGGGCCTGCTGGGCCTGGGCGATGAGGGCGTCGTCGATCTCGCGCGCCCGAACGGCGGCGGGACGGCTGGAGACGCGCTCCCAATAGGCGGTGAAGGCCGGGCGCTTGTCGATTCCGCCGAACTGCATGCCCCAGCCGATCTGCGAGCCGGTGTAGACGTCGGCCGCGCTGAAGCGGTCGCCGCCGATGAATTCGCGATCCTTCACCGCGGTCTCGAGCGCGTTCAGGGTGTCGGCGAGGTCGCCGAAACCGGCCGTGCGCTTCTGTTCCGCCTTGGGCTCGAACCCCAGGCTGCGGGCGGTGACGGCGGCCTCCACCGGCCCGGCGCCGAAGAACAGCCAGCGATAGTAGGCGCCGCGCTCGGCGGCCGGCGGGGCCAGGCCCGCTTGCGGGAAGGCGTCGGCCAGGTAGGCGCAGATGGCGGCGCCTTCCGTGACCACCGCGTCGCCATGCTTGATCGCCGGAATCTTGCCCATCGGGTTGATCGCCAGATACTCGGCCCCCTTGAGCGTCGAGGCGTAGTCGAGGATCACCGTCTCGTACGGCTGGCCCACTTCCTCGAGCATCCAGCGCACGATGCGGCCGCGCGACATGGGGTTGGTGTAGAAGATCAGGTCTTTCGACATGGCTTGGTCCTTTCGGGGTCCGTCCTGGGGAGGGTTGTCTGGGGTCCGTTTCCCGCCAGGCCCGCACCATGGCGCCCGTTTGCTGACAGCATCATGTCAGCAGCAGCGACCCGGATTCAAGCCGCTGCCGGCGCCGGGCGGCGCGGGCGGAAGGCGCCGCGGAGGTAGAGCTCGGCCACGATCAGGTTCGGGACCCAGGCCAGCCAGGCGATGGCGCGGTAGGCGGGCATGAACGGGATGTGGAACAGGCCCTGGGCGATCGGCAGGTAGGCGCGCAGCAGCACGGCGCCGAAGATCACCGCGAACGAGCGGACCATCCATTCCCGGTGCTCCGCGTAGCGGCCGCTCATCGCCAGGCGCCAGCCGTTGGCGGCGAGGCCCACCGAGACGATGGCGAGCAGGCTGAAGCCGGCGCGGGCGATCGGGCCGGCGGTGGTCCCGCTGGCCAGCAGCAGGCCCGCGCACCCGCCCACGATGACCGAGACGACGTAGCCGCGGCCGATCCAGCGGTGGACCCGCGGCCAGCGGGCGCGCAGGCGCGGCAGGAACTGCCAGGGCCCCAGGATCAGCGAGGTGGCGCCGAAGCCCGCGTGGACCCACAGCCAGGGGTGCGCCATGGCGTTGCCGCCGACAAAGGTCGGCGTCGGGATCGAGGGCACGAAATAGCGATAGGAGATCAGCGCGATGATCACGCTGGTGACCGCGCCAATCCACCACAAGCCTCTGGAAAGATAAGGATTCATCTGGAACCTCCGTCATTGGCCGCAGGCGTCTCACGGGCTGGGCGCGGCCGGTAGGGGCGATTGCGCAAAGCGCGCCGATGCTGCGCGGACGGCGGCGGTCGCCGCGCGAACGGCGCCGTTTCTGCGCGAACGGGGACGGCGCGCGGCCGCACCCGTGGCAAGATCGCGCCCGTGACACGACCGATTCCAGCCTTCGGCGACCGCACGGCCCTGATCCGCGACGCCGTCCTGCTGACCGCCATAGGCCTGTTCTTTGGCGCGCTGGGGCCGTTCGGCAGCATCACCGCGCCGGCCCTGGTGCGCTTCATCTACTGGCCCGGCGTGATCCTCGGCGGCGGGGTGATCGGCATCGCGGTCGACGAACTCGGCGGGCGGCGGTTCGCCAATCCCTGGCTGCGCTGGCTGTTCTCATCGGTGGTGATGACGCCGGGGGTCTGCGTGCTGGTGGTCTTCGCCTCCATCTGGGCCTTCGGGCCCTCGCCCTCGCGGCGATACGAGGTGCTGATCTGGCAGGTATTTGTGATCAGCGTGGCGGTGATGGGCGTGCGCCAGTTGATCGAGAAGCGGCCTGCGCCCACAGCGGCGCCGGCCCCCAGCGACGAGGCCTTCCGCCAGCGGCTGTCGGCGAAGCATCGCGCGGCGCGGCTGATCGCCGTGGAGGCCGAGGACCACTACCTGCGGGTCCACACCGACCTGGGCTCGGAGCTGATCTCGCTGCGCTTTTCCGACGCGCTCGGCGAGCTGGCGGGCGTGACTGGCTTCCAGGTCCACCGCTCCTGGTGGGCGGCGGCCGACGCCATCGAGGGCGTGCGCTGGCGGCGCGGCCGCGGCGAGCTGCGGCTCGCGGGCGGGCTCGTCGCCCCGGTCAGCCGCACCCATGCCGCGGGCCTGAAGGCCGCCGGCTGGTTCTAGGCGCCCGCGCTCAGGCCTGGGTCGCCAGCCATTCGGAGACGTGGCGCTGCAGCACGGTGAGCGGCATGGCGCCGGAGAGCAGGACGGCGTCGTGGTAGGCCTTGAGGTTGAACCGCGGCCCCAGCTTGGCCTTGGCCTCGTCGCGCACCTTCACCCAGACGGTGTGGCCCACCTTGTAGCTGTTCGCCTGGCCGGGGCTGACGAAGTAGCGCTCCACCTCGCGCTGGGCGCGGGTCTTGGTGTTGCCGATGGTGTCGACCATGTACTGGGTCGCCTGTTCGCGGGTCCAGCGCTTGGCGTGGATGCCGGTGTCGGTGACCAGGCGCGCGGCGCGGAACAGCAGGCTCTGCAGGTAGCCGGCTTCGCCCAGCGGGTCGAAGTCGTTGGCGCCCAGCTCCTGGGCCAGCTGCTCGGCATAGAGCGCCCAGCCCTCCACGAAGGCCGAATAGCCGCCGCCGGCGCGCCGGATGATCGGCATCGCGGTGGATTCCTGCGACAGGGCGATCTGCAGGTGGTGGCCGGGGATGGTCTCGTGGTGCGCCAGGGTCCAGAGGTTATAGCGCGGCCAGTCCGAGACCTCCTTCAGGTTGATGTTGAAGTAGGCCGGGCGTGAGCCGTCGAGGGGCGCGGAGTTGTAGTAGCCGTTGGCGGCGCCGTCCTGGATGAACACCGGCACCCGGCGCACCGCGACCTTGGCCTTGGGCAGGGTGTCGAACGCCTTGGGCAGCAGCTTGTAGACGTCGGCGATGTGGTCGTTCAGCAGCTTCAGGATCTCGGCGCGGCCGGCGTCGGTGTCGGCGAACACCTGATCGGGGCGGTTGTTGAGCGTCACGAGGCGCGCGCCCACCGTGCCCTGGCTGAGGCCCTGCTTCTTGAGGATCGCATCCAACCGGCCGGAAATCTCGGCCACCTGGTCGCGGCCCATCTGGTGGACCTGTTCGGGGGTGTAGTCGGTGGTGGTCGAGGCCTTCACCGCGTCGGCGTAGTAGGCCTCGCCGTTGGGCAGCGACCAGGCGGCGTTGTTCGGCCCGGCCTTGGCCTTCAGCGCGATCTGGGCGGCGATCTGGCGATCGAGCGCCGGGAAGACCTCGCCCTGCACGATCTTGGCCGCGCGGCCTTCCCAGTCGCCGGAGACATTGGCCGCCTTGGCCTTCTTCACCAGGGAGGTGACCATGATGGTCTGGGCCGCCGGCTGGTTGCGCAGGGCGCGCATCTGGCCGACCGACAGGTCGCAGACGAAGGCGGCCGGGATCGCGCCCAGGGCCACGTCGTGGCGCTGCCGCTCCAGGTCGTTGTCCATGACCTTGGCGAAGGCCGACAGGCGCGAGAGGTAGGCTTCGGCGTCGCTCGCGTCGGCGACCTTGTGGGCGTTGTCGAGGAAGTCCGGGATCTCCTGGTACGAGCCGGTCTGCTGGCTGATGACGTAGGGCCGGAAGTTGCCGCCGACGTCGCCGAACTTCCATTTGTCGCTGGCCCCGATGGTCTGCTCCTGGCCGTAGAGCAGCACGTCGAGGTCGATCTTGGAGTTCGCGCCCAGCTTGGCGCGGTCGATGGTGTGCAGCTGGGCGACGCGCGCGCGGGTGCGCGCCAGCCGCTTGGCGCGGCCTGCCTCGGAGTTGTCGTCGAGCTGGGATTTCAGGGCCGCGCGGGGGCCCTTGTCGAGGCCGAGGCCGGTGGCGCGCCTGGGGCTCTCATCCACCTGGTCTTCGAACATCCTGTCCAGCATGGCGCGCAGCTTGTGGTCCTCCGACCCGGCCGGGAACGGGTTCGGCCGCGCGCCCTGGGCGAGGGCCGGCAGGGCGGTCGCCAAGGCCGCGCCCGCGGTAGTGGCCAGGAAGCTACGACGGTCGAATTGATTCATCTTTTCCGTTCCCTGAGTACTTTTCTTGATGTCGTCTTCTAGGCCTTGTGGGCGGCGATGTAGTTGTCGACGGCGTGGCCCAGCACGGTCAGCGGCATGGAGCCGGAGAGCAGCACCGCGTCATGGAACTGGCGGATGTCGAAGCGCGGCCCGAGCGCCGCCTTGGCCTTGTCGCGCAGCCGCAGGATCGAGACCTTGCCGACCATGTAGCTGCAGGCCTGGCCCGGGGTGACGCAATAGCGCTCGATCTCCTGCTGGGCGAGCGAGATGGGATCGCCGTCGATGTCGCTGAGCGCCTGCGACGCCTGCTCGCGGCTCCACTTCAAGGCGTGCAGCCCGGTGTCGGTGACCAGCCGGCCGGAGCGCAGCAGGGCGTCGTGGATATAGCCCAGCTCCCAGTCCGGATGGTCCTTGTAGAAGCCCATCTCCTGGGCCAGCTGCTCGGAATAGAGCGCCCAGCCCTCGGCGTAGGCGCCGAAGCCGCCGGCCTTGCGGATCAAGGGCAGGTCGGCCTGGCGCTGCAGGGTGATCTGCAGGTGGTGGCCGGGAATGCCTTCGTGGAAGGTGGTGGTCGGCATGTCCCAGAAGGGGGCCTCGGCGGTGTCCCGCAGGTTCAGCCAGTAGATGCCGGGCCGCGTCCCATCCAGGCTGCCGCCGGTGTAGTGGGTCGACGCCCCCTGCTCGGTGGCCGGCGGGATGCGGCGGATCTCCAGCGGGGTCTTCGGAAGCGCGCCGAAGTATTGCGGCAGCCGCGCCTGCATCGCCTGCACCAGGGCGTTAAGGTCGGCGACCTCCTTGGCCTTGCCAGCGTCGGTGTTGGGATAGAGGTACTTCGGATCCTTGAAGAGCGCCGAATAGCGCTGGGCGACCGTGCCCTCAGTCATCCCCAGCTTGCGGAAGAGGCCGTCGGCGCGCCCGTTCAGGTCCCTGGTGACGTCCAGGCCCAGCTTGTGGACCTCGGCGGGCGTCATGGTGGTGGTGGTGCGGGTGCGCAGCGCGAAGGCGTAGTAGGCCGCCCCGTCCGGCAGGCGCCAGACGCCGGCGTCGCGCGTCGCCTTGGGCTTCAGGCTTTCGAGATAGGCCATCTGGCGGTCGAGCGCCGGGATGACCTTGCCCTCATAGAGCTTGGTCGCCTGGCCGGCCCAATCGCCGTCGATCCCCCTGGCCTTGGCGCGGGTGGCGAGCGAGGAGACCAGGGTCGAGCGGTCGGCGGGCGCGCGCAGGGTCTTCATCTGGCTGAGCGCGCCTGTGATGCAGAAGTCCGGCGGGACGACGCCCAGGCCCACATCGTGGCGGGCGCGCTCGACCTCCTGGTCCATCACCCGGGCAAACTCGGACAGGCGCGACAGATAGGCCTCGCAGTCGTCGCGGGTGGCGATGGTGTGCTGGCTGTCCAGGAAGTCGGGCATCCGCTGGTAGGCGCCGCTGATCTGGGAAAGCACATAGGGCGAGTTGCCGGTGGGATAGGCGAAGCGCCGGTCGCCCTCGGCGCCGGCTTCCAGGGTGTAGAGCACGCAGTCGTAGTTCACCGCGGCCATGCCGGTGAGCGCCGCCCGGTCGATCGTCTTCAGGCGGGCGAGGTTGGCGGCGGTCTCGCGCTTGCGGCGGTCGATCTCGGCGAGGGACTCGTCGTGCAGCTTGGACTTGGCGGCAGCGCGCGCGCCCTTGTCGAGGCCGAGCGAGGTGACCTGCTCGGGGCTGTTGTCCAGCGACTGGTTGAAGAAGTCGTCGAAGGCCTTGTTGAGCTGCGCCTCGGCGCCGTTGGGGCCCTGGGCCCGCGCCCCCGACGCGATGGCCACCGCCGCGCCCGCGGTCGTGGCCAGGAAGCTCCGGCGATCGAAATGACTCACGTTTTCAGTCCCCCCGAGGACAATCTTCAACTCTGCGATCAAGCTTTGTGCGTGGTGATGTAATTGTCCACCACCCGATCCAACACCGTAAGCGGTATGGAGCCCGAAAGAAGCACCCCGTCATGGAACTGGCGGATGTCGAAGCGCGGACCGAGCGCGGTTTTCGCCTTTTCGCGCAAGCGCAGGAAGCTGACCTTGCCGACCATATAGGTGCAGGCCTGGGCCGTCTGGACGCAGTAGCGATCGATCTCCTGCTGGGCGAACGAGGCGGGATCGCCGTCGATGTTCGACAGCGCCTGGGACGCCTGCTCGCGGCTCCAGCGCAGGGCGTGCAAACCGGTGTTGGTGACCAGTCGGCCTGAGCGAAGCAGGGCTTCGTGGATGTAACCGAGCTCCCAGTCGGGATGGGCCTTGTAGAAGCCCATCTCGTCGGCGAGTTGCTCCGCATAGAGCGCCCAGCCCTCGATGTAGGCCTGGAAGCGCTCAATCTTGCGGATCCGCGGCAGGTCGGCCTGCTTCTGCAGGGTGAGCTGCAGGTGGTGGCCGGGGATGCCCTCGTGGAAGGTGATCGTCGGCAGGCACCAGAAGGGCAGCTCGGCGGTGTCCCTGAGGTTGAGCCAGTAGATGCCGGGCCGCGTCCCATCCAGGCTGCCGTCCGTGTAGTGGGTCGGAGCGCCCTGCTCGGTGGCCGGCGGGATGCGGCGGATCTCCAACGGGGTCTTGGGCAGGATGCCGAAATACTCGGGAAGTCGCGCCTGCATGGCCTGCACCAGGGCGTTGAGATCGGTGATCTCCCTGGCCTTGCCGGCGTCGGTGTTGGGATAGAGGTACTTGGGATCCTTGTAGAACGCCGCGTATCGCTGGGCGACCGAGCCTCCGGTCATGCCCAGTTTGCGGAAGAGGCCGTCGGCGCGGGCGGTGAGTTCGGCGGTGATGTCCAGACCCAGCTTGTGCACCTGGGCCGGGGTCAGGTTGCTGGTGGTCTCGGTCTTCAGCGCCAGGGCGTAGTAGGCTTCGCCGTCCGGCAGCTTCCACACGCCGGCGTCGTGCGTCGCCTTGGGTTTCAATCCCTCCAGCAGCGCCATCTGGCGCTCCAGCGCCGGCAGGACCTTTTCCGCATAGACCTGGCTGGCCTGGCCGCGCCAATCGCCGGCGATCCCCTTTGCCTTCGCCCGGTCGGCAAGCGAGGAAACCAGCGTCGACCTGTCGGCCGGCGCGTGCAGGGTCTTCATCTGGTCAAGGGCGCCGGAGATGCAGAAGTCCGGCGGGATCACGCCCAGGCCCGCGTCGTGGCGGACCCGTTCGATCTCCTCGTCCATCACCCGGGCGAACGCGGAAAGGCGCGCGACGTAGGCCTCGCAATCGGCGCGGGTTTCGATGGTGTGCTCGCTGTCCAGGAAATCCGGAATTTCCTGGTAGGCGCCGGTGACCTGGCTCAGCACATAGGGCGACCGATCCGTACCGAAGTCGAACCGGCGATTGGCCTGGTCATGGATGTCGAGGTCGTAAAGCACGGTGTCGTAGGCGACCGTCGCCTTTTCATCGAGCGCCGCGCGATCGATCCCGCGCAGCCGCGCAAGCTGGCTGGCGTTCAGCGCTTTGCGATGCGCGACGGCGGCGAGCGAGGCCGCGGACAGCTTCGACTTCTCGGCGGTGCGAAGGCCCTTGTCGAGGCCGAGCGAGGTGGCGAGCTCAGGGCTCTCGTCCAGCGCCTGATTGAAGAAATCGTCGAAGGCCTTGTTGACCTGCATCCCTGGACCGCCAGCGATCTGGCTCCTGGCGCCCGAAGCGGCCAACGCCGCGCCGGCGGTCGTGACAAGGAAACCCCGGCGATTGAATTGGCTCACGTCTTTCAATCCCTCCGCGGACGAGCCGATGCGGTTATTCAGGCCCGGTGCGATTTTCAAGTCGCGGCGTCATCCGGTCTTGAATGCAGTTCACCCCGCCACGGCCCAGGTTGCGGTGACGGTTGAGTTCGCTCGCGTCCTGCCTTCGGAACGACGCGCCGCTCAGGCCTTGTGGGCGGCGATGTAGTTGTCGACCACGTGCTCCAGCACGGTCAGCGGCATGGAGCCGGCCAGCAGCACCGCGTCATGGAACTGGCGGATGTCGAAGCGCGGCCCCAATGCCGCCTGGGCCTTGGCCCGCAGGCGCAGGAAGCTGACCTTGCCCACCATGTAGCTGCAGGCCTGGCCGGGCGTGGCGCAATAGCGTTCGATCTCCTGCTGGGCGAGCGAGATCGGGTCGCCGTCGATGCCGGCCAGGGTCTCGCTGGCCTTCTCGCGGCTCCATCTCATCGCGTGCAGGCCGGTGTCGGTGACCAGCCGGCCCGAGCGCAGCAGGGCGTCGTGGATATAGCCCAGCTCCCAGTCCGGGTGATCCTTGTAGAAGCCCATCTCGTCGGCGAGCTGCTCCGAATAGAGCGCCCAGCCTTCGATGTAGGCGCCGAAGCCGCCGGCCTTGCGGATCAGCGGCAGATCCGCCTGCTTCTGAAGCGTGAGCTGCAGGTGGTGGCCGGGGATGCCCTCGTGGAAGGTCGTCGTCGGCATGTCCCAGAAGGGCGCCTCGGCGGTGTCGCGCAGGTTCAGCCAGTAGATGCCCGGCCGCGTGCCGTCGAGGCTGCCATCGGTGTAGTGGGTCGACGCCCCCTGCTCCGTCGCCGGCGGGATGCGGCGGATCTCCAGCGGGGTCTTGGGCAGGGCGCCGAAATATTTCGGCAGGCGCGCGGTCATGTCCTTCACCAGGGCGTTGAGGTCGGCGACCTCCTTGGCCTTGCCCGCGTCGGTGTTGGGATAGAGGTACTTCGGGTCCTTGAAGAGCGCGCCGTAGCGTTGGGTGACCGTGCCCTGGCTCATGCCGAGCTTGCGGAACAGCTGGTCGGCGCGGGCGGTGAGTTCGGCGGTGATGTCGAGACCCAGCTTGTGCACCTCGGCCGGCGTCATGGTGGTGGTGGTCTGGGTCTGCAGGCAGGCCGCGTAATAGGCCTCGCCGTTCGGCAGCTTCCAGACGCCGGCGTCGTGCGTGGCCTTGGCCTTCAGCCCCTCCAGCAGCGCCATCTGGCGTTCCAGCGCCGGCAGCACCCTGCCCTCATAGGCCCGGGTCGCCTGGGCGGCCCAGTCGCCGGCGATGCCCTTGGCCTTGGCCCGGTCGACCACCGAAGAGACCAGCGTCGACTTGTCGGCCGGCGCGTGCAGGGTCTTCATCTGGCTGAGCGCGCCTGAGATGCAGAAGTCCGGCGGGACCACGCCCAGGCCAACGTCGTGGCGGACGCGCTCGCACTCCTGGTCCATCAGCCGGGCGAATTCGCCCAGGCGCGCGATATAGGCCTCGCAGTCGGCGCGGGTCTCGATGGTGTGCTGGCTGTCCAGGAAGTCCGGCACGCCCGACCAGGCGCCGGTGATCTGGGAGAGCACATAGGGCGCGTTGCCGTCGCCGTAGGCGAAGCCCTTGTAGAACCGGTCGTCGGCCTGCAGGTCGTAGAGCACCGAGTCGTAGTTCACCGCCGCCATGCCGGTGAGCGCGGCGCGGTCGATGGCGCGCATGCGGGCCAGGTCGGCGACGTTCATCCGTTTGTGCCGCTCGACGTCGGCCAGGCCGTCCTTGGAGAGCCGGGATTTCTCACCGGCCCGGGCGCCCTTGTCGAGCCCGAGCGCGGTGGCGGTCTCCGGGCTTTCGTCCAGCAGCTGGTTGAAGAAGTCGTCGAAGGCCCGGTTGAGCTGGGCCTCGGCGCCCTTGGCGGTGGTCTCCGCCCCGGCGGTCCCGGCGGCGGCATTGGCGGCGAGCGCGGCGGCGCCGGCGGACATCAGGACATGACGGCGATTCAGCACGGCGAGCCTCCAGCAAGCTTCCGGCGAAAGGCTTAGGGGGTCCGCGGACGGTCGCCAAGGCTGTCGGCACGAAAATCCGGTGCTGCGGGCCGCGCGCCGGTGAGATATGCCGGAACCCTTGTCGCTGGGGGTCTCCTGTTCCATGTCTGCTGGCCGTTTCGCAACCGTCGTTCTCCCGCTGGCCGCGCTTGCGCTGCTGGGCGCCGCGCCCAAGCCCGACGGCTCCGAACAGGCGGTGCAGAAGATCGTGGCGAGCCCCGGCTTCAAGGCCGCGGTGGCCGACCTCGACAGGACCCATGATCGGATGGTCGCCGACATCGTCACCCTGACCGAAATCCCCGCGCCGCCGTTCAAAGAGGCCGCCAAGGGCCGCGCGGTGATGGCGATGATGAAGGCCGAAGGCCTGGCCGACGTGGAGATGGACCCGGAAGGCAACGTCATGGGCCTGCGCCGCGGGACCGGCCCGGCCGGCGGCAAGCTCGTGGCCTTCGCCGCCCACCAGGACACCGTCTTCCCGGAAGGGACCGTGACCAAGGTGCGCCGCGAGGGGACCAGGCTCTATGCGCCCGGCGTCGGCGACGACACCCGCAGCCTGGCCGTGATGCTGGCCTATATCCGCGCGTTGGACGCGGCGAAGATCCAGACCAGGAGCGACATCCTGTTCGTGGCCGACGTGGGCGAGGAAGGCCCGGGCGACCTGCGCGGCATGCGCTACCTGTTCGGCAAGGGGAAGTACAAGGACCGCATCCAGGCCTTCTTCTCCATGGACGGCCTCAACCCGGCGGGGATCACCTACGCCGCGGTGGGCTCGCGCCGCTATCGGGTGAGCTTCCACGGCCCGGGCGGCCACAGCTACGGCGCCTTCGGGATCGTCAACCCGATGGCCGCGATGGCGCACGCCGTGGACGAACTCTACGAGGTGAAAGTTCCGGCCCACCCCAAGACCACCTATTCCGCCAGCGTGGTGAGCGGCGGGGTCAGCGTGAACTCGATCCCCGCCGACGTGACCCTGGAGGTCGACATGCGCTCGGAGAGCGCCGAGGAATTGGCCAAGCTCGACGCCCGCTTCCTGGCGATCCTCAAGGACGCCGAGGCGCATGAGAACGCCGCGCGCAGCACCGGCGTCGGCAAGATCACCGTCACGCCCAAGCTGATCGGCGAGCGGCCCACCGGCTCGACCAGCCCCGAGGCGCCGATCGTGCGCACCGTGGCCGCGGCGGCCAGGGCGGCCGGCTACACGCCGCAGCTGGACGCCTCCTCCACCGACGCCAACATCCCGATCAGCCTGGGCATTCCCGCGGTCACCATCGGCTCGGGCGGCGGCGGCGGGCGGGCGCACTCGCTGGACGAATGGATCGACGTCGCCAAGCCCGAGAGCCTGCGCGGCATGACCGTGGGCCTGGCGGCGCTGCTCGCCACCGCAGGGGTCTGATGCCCAAGGCGGTCGCCGTGGTCGGCGGCGGGCCGGCGGGGCTGATGGCGGCCGAGACGCTGGCCAAGGCCGGCTGCGCGGTCACGATCTACGAGCGGATGCCATCGGTCGGCCGCAAGTTCCTGCTGGCCGGGCGCGGCGGGCTGAACCTGACGCACTCCGAGCCGCTGGAAGCCTTCCTCGGGCGCTATGGCGAGGCCGCGCCGCGCCTTGCGCCGCTGATCGAGGCCTTCGCGCCCGCCGCGCTCACCGCCTGGGCCGAGGGGCTGGGCCAGGCGACCTTCGTGGGCAGTTCGGGCCGCGTCTTCCCCAAGGCCATGAAGGCCTCGCCCCTGCTGCGCGCCTGGCTGCGCAGGCTGGCGGAACTGGGCGTCGCGGTGCGCACGCGCCATGACTGGACGGGCTGGACCGCCGACGGCGTGCTCAACCTCCGGACGCCCGACGGCGAGGTCGCGGTGCGGCCGGACGCCACGATCCTGGCGCTGGGCGGGGCGAGCTGGCCGCGTCTGGGCGCGAACGGCGACTGGGCGGAACGGCTGGCGGCCGAGGGCGCGCAGGTCACGCCGCTCCGGCCCGCCAACGCCGGCTTCGACCTGGCCTGGAGCGAGGTGTTCCGCGAGCGGTTCGCCGGGGCGCCGCTGAAGGGCGTGGCGCTGACCTTCGGCCGCACGCGGCTGCGCGGCGAGGCGCTGGTGACCCGCCACGGGCTGGAGGGCGGCGGGGTCTATGCGCTGTCGGCGCAGCTGCGCGAGGCGGTGGCGGCGGAGGGGTCGGCGAGGCTGTGGATCGACCTGCGGCCCGAGGCCCGGGAGGCCGAGCTGGCGCAGCGGATCGCCGCCACGCCCGCCGGCCAGTCGCTCTCCAACCGGCTGCGCAAGGCGGGGCTTTCGCCGGTCGAGATCGGGCTGCTGCGCGAGGCGCATGGCAAGGACCTGCCGCCCGACCCGACGGCGCTGGCCAAGGCGATCAAGGGCGCGCCCCTGACGCTTGCCGCCATGCGGCCCATAGCGCGGGCGATTTCCACGGCCGGCGGCCTCGCCTTCGCAGGCCTGGACGAGCAGCTGATGCTCAAGGCGCGGCCGGGCGTCTTCGCGGCCGGCGAGATGCTGGACTGGGAGGCGCCCACGGGCGGCTATCTGCTGCAGGCGTGCTTCGCGAGCGGCGTGGCGGCGGCGCGTGGCGCGCTGGCCTGGCTGGGGTAGACTGGCGGCCGGAGGAGCCCGCCCGAAAGGACCTGGCATGGACATGCCGACCGCCGCCTTCGACGCCGAGGCCCACGCCGCGGAGATCCGCGCGCAGGGCTACACCGTCATCCGCGACCTGATGGATGCGGACCGGCTCGCCGAATTCCGCCGCGCGCTGCAGCCGTTCCTGGGGTCGCACCGCGGCCGCAACGACTTCGAGGGCTTCGAGACCGAGCGGGTCTACACGCTGGTCGCGCGGGCCAAGGTGTTCGAGGACCTGGCCTGCGAGCCCCGGATCCTGGCGCTGCTGAGCCGGTTCCTGGAGGGCGCTTTCCTGCTTTCCGCCACCCACGCGATCAACCTGAAGCCCGGCGAGACCGCCCAGTCCATCCACATCGACGACGGCTTCTATCAGCAGCCGCGCACCAGCCCCGCCGTGGGCTATTCGGTGATCGGCGCCATCGACGCCTTCACCGCGGAGAACGGCGCCACCGAGATCATCCCGGGCAGCCACCTGTGGGACGAGGCGGAGGTGGCGAGGCGGCGCGAGGAGCCGGGCGGGCTGGAGAAATACCTGGTCCCGATGGAGGTCCCGGCCGGCGCCTGCTTCGTCTTTCCTGGCAAGCTGCTGCACCGGGGCGGCGCGAACCGGACCGACAAGCCGCGCCTGGCCTTCACCAACCAGTACTGCGCCGGCTGGGCGCGGCCGCAGGAGAACTTCTTCCTCTCGGTGCCGAAGGACCTGGTGCGGGCGATGTCGCCGCGCGCCCAGGCGCTGCTCGGCTATGAGCTCTGGCCCAGCTTCATGGGCATGGTGACGGGCTCGCATCCGGCGAAGTCGCTGGAGCCGGGCTGGGTCGCGCCGATCGTGGCGCAGGCGCCGCGCGCCTAGCCGAGCCCCGTCCCACGCCCTCGAGGCGATAAGTTCGCGCTCCGGGAGAAGGGGTTTGCGCCCCGGATAACGCTGGTCCTTCTTAACCATGCAAAGCGGTGCAATGGGGGACTGACCATGGCGATGAAGGCTATCAAGGCGGCTCTGGCGGCGACGATCCTGCTGGGCGCGGCGTCGGCGGCGCAGGCGGCGGGCACGCCGATCAGCATCCAGAACGACGTCAACTCCAACCTCTACACCTACACCGGGGGCCTGTCGTATCCGGCGGCCGGGTCGACGGTGACCATCGGCGGCGTGGACTTCACCCTGGCCTCGTTCTTCCCGCCGGACTTCAACGCGCCGGACGTCGGGGTGATCCAGAGCGGCGACGGCAGCCCGACCTCGATCAACATCGCTACGCCGAACGTCACGATCGGCGCCACGACGACCTTCTATTCGCTGGTCAATTCGGCCTTTGGCGTGGCGACCAACACCGTCGGCGACCTGACGCTGAACTTCGCGGGCGGCGCGACCTTCGTCTACGACCTGACCGAAGGCGACAACCTGCGCGACCACTTCAACGGCAGCTTCAACATCAGCGCGCCGAACGTCTATGGCACGGCGACGTTCAGCGACGACCGGCTGGACGCCCAGCAGATCGTCCTGCCCGGCAGCTATGTCGGCGACGTGCTGACCTCGATCACGCTCAACAACACCCAGCCGCAATTCGGCAACCCGTTCCTGGCGGCCTTCACCGTCGTCGACCCGGGCGTGGGCGGCGTGCCCGAGCCGGCGGCCTGGGCGCTGATGCTGACCGGTTTTGCGGGGCTGGGCGCGATGCTTCGCCGCCATCGGCGCCAGGCGGCGCTCGCCTAGCCCGGCCGCGACCGGCCGTCGTTTCCCGGCGCCTTCAACGCAGCCCGGAAGAACCGCACGACGTCCTTCTTGAACCGCGCGTGGAAGGCGACGGGGTCGAAGCCGTCCTCATGGGCGCAAATCTCCGGCTCCGCCCGCGTCATGGCGGGCGGACAGGGCGCCAGGAATTCGTAGTGCCCCATGTGCGGGATCACGTGCATTTCCGGCGGGACCGGCAGGTCCTTGCGGACGGCTTCGGCGTAGAAGGGATTGGGCAGGACCGGATCGTCCTCGCCACGCCAGAGCTGCACCTTGGCGGTGATCTTGGCGAGGCCCGCCTTGCCGAAGGCGAAGCCGATGGCCGGCGAGGCGGAAACCACGGCCTTCACCCGCGGGTCGTGGGTCCAGACGCGCGGCGCGGTGAAATCGAACTTCGCCGCGGCGACGATCTGGCAATCGGTGAAGGCCGGCCGCTCACGGCAGTGGTCTTTCAGCGTGGACAGGTCCGGCTCCCCGCCGGCCAGGGTCAGGACGGTGAAACCTCCCGCCGAGAACCCGAACGCCCCGATGCGGTCCGTCGCGAGCCTGTCGTGGCCCGGCCAACGGTCCAGCATGTAGTTGGTCAGGACCTCGAGCTGGTAGGGACGATCTTCCAGATGGGTGGCGCGGGAGGAATCCTTCCAGCTGTCGCCGTTGTGGGTGACCGAAGCCGCCACGAACCCCGCTTCGGCCAGCGCTTCGGCCGTGTCGTGGTGCCCGGCGTAGGACCCGCCGTGACCGTGGGACATGACGATCAGCACATGCCCGTGGCCCCGGACCGGCGCGTCCGGCGCGACGGTCTGGGTGTAGAGTTCGAGAGGCTGGGGCTTGCCGCTCGAGGCGGTGGGATACCAGACCCCGACCTCCAGCGGCGCGCCGCCCTTGGGATCGGGGATGTTGAAATGCTGGAAGCCCACTCCGGCTGCGGCGAGGGTCGGGACAAGCGCCGCGACGCAGGCGGCGGCGAGGGCGGCGGCGAAAAGGGACAGCTGTCGCATGGCGAACTCCGGCTGGGACGCCAGCCTCGTCCCCGCTTCGCCGGCCACTTGCCACCGCGGCTTCGCGAACGGGCGAACGGGTTCGTGGCCGGGCGAGCGGGTTCGTCCGCGCCTGAACGGTGCTAAAGCTGCGCCCGATGCGGCGTGCGGCGAGCGAGGGTCTGTGGGGCGGCTGGGCGCAGGACGCCGTCCTGGTCACCGTCCTGGGCGTTTTCCTCGCCGCGATCGGCCCCTACGGCAGCTATCTGAACGGGCCCTTCTGGCAGCGCCTGGTGTTCCAGCTGCCCTGCTGCTGGCTGGGCTGGGGGGTGATCGGGACGGGTGTCCGCCTGGCCATCGCGCGATTCCGGCCGGGACCGGTCCTGTGGGCGGCGACCTTCGCGACCGCGGCGGTGGCCATGGCGCCGGTCGCCCTGCTCAACATCGTCATGGCCCGCTGGCTCTGGCCGTTCCTCGGCCGCTACATGACGCCGCTCGCCTGGTATTCGGAGGGGCTGATCCTCGCCGCGCCGATCAGCTTCGCCTTCGTCTGGCTGGGCCTTCGCCGCGTGGGTCGCGCCCGGCTGCGGCTGGAGGCCGCCGCCGACCCGCCGGCGCCCGCGGCCGGCCTGTTGCGCGCCCGGCCGCGCGAGGTGCTCTGCCTGCAGATGGAGGACCACTATGTGCGGGTGCGCACGCCGACGGGCTCACACCTGGTGCTCGCCACCTTCCAACAGGCGCTGGCGGCCTTGCAGGGCGCCTCCGGCCTACGCGTGCACCGCTCCTGGTGGGTGGCCGACGGCGCGGTCGCCCGCGCGGAGCTCGACGGGCGCAACCTGCGCCTGATCCTGACCGACGGCCTCGCCGTGCCCGTGGCCCGCTCCAGCGTCGCCGAGGTGCGCTCGCGCGGCTGGCTCTCGGAGAACCCGGCCTAGAGCCCGGCCGGCCAGGGATCAGTGCGAGGCCGGCCTCAGACCAGCCGCCGCTTCCACAGCGAGAACAGCCGCGCCCAGTGCCGTTCGGCCGCCGGCTTGTCATAGACCGCACCGCGCTGCGGGAAGGCGAAGCCGTGGTGGACGCCCTCGTAGAGCTCGACCTCGGCGTTGAGGTTCTTGGACTTCACCAGCTGGTCCAGGGTCTGGACCATCTCCATGGGCGCATAGCTGTCGTGCTCGGCGCAGGCGAAGTAGAGCTCGCCCTTGGCCTTCTGGGCCGCCAGGTGCGGGCTGTCGGGCCGGTCGGTGACCAGCTGGACGCCATAGACCGAGGCGGCGGCCGCCACCCGGTCCGGGTAGCGCGCGGCGAAGTTGATCGCGTACTGGCCGCTCATGCAGTAGCCGAGCGCGGCGATCTTGCCGTGGCTGGCCGCCGGGTCGCGGTCGGCGAAGTCCAGCAGGGCGTCGCCGTCGTCCATGATCATCGGGATGGTGATCGAGCCCATCAGCTCGAACATCCGCGCCCGCCACGCCTCCTGGTCCGGCGGCGGCGGCTGCAGGTCGGCCAGCTCCATCACGCCCGAGCGGTAGTAGAGGTTGGGCAGCATCACGTAGTAGCCGGCCGACGCGATGCGCCGGGCCATGTCGCGCAGCTCCTCGCGGATGGCCGGCGCGTCCATGAAGAACAGCACCACCGGGTGCGGGCCGTCGCGGTCCGGATGGACGATGAAGGTGGTGGTGGCCCCGTCCTTGGTGGGGATCTCGACAGTGTGCTCGATCATGAGGCGATCTCCGACACGGTTGTGGCGTTCTGCGTGGGCGCAGTCCGGGTCCTGGCCAGCAGGCCGCCGGCGACGGCGCCCAGCAAGGCGACGCCGAGCGAGGCCGCCATCAGCGGCGAAAGCATGGCGCGCCCATCGCCCATCGCCGCCCCGCTACCGACGTCCAGAATGGCGTAGGCGACCCAGACGAGAGCGGAGAATGCAACCGCATTGCGCTGCGGCCGTCGCCGCCCCAGGACCCAGGCCGCCAGGAAAAACAGGCACGCCCCGCCAATCGGTGCGGACCAGTCGGCGACATGGAGGGCTCGCACATCGACGACCACCGCCCGTCCGGGACTCGTCGCCAAGGCGTAGACGGTGATCGCGGCGGTCGCGACCAGCAGGTTGAGCGCCAGGATCAGCAGGGCGAGTCCCACCGCCTTCAGCGCGTCGAGCTGCTTCATTCGGCCTGCACTCCGACCAGTTCCGACGGCTCGACGCCCTGTTCCTTCAGGAACGGCTCAGCATAGTTGATCGTGCCGGTCAGCGTCTTAGGGTCGCCGGAGGCCAGGCGGTAGACGGCCTCGGCGATGTATTTGATCGGCTGCACCCGGTCCTTGGTGGCCTCGGTGATCAGGCCGTGGACCGCGACTCCGGGCGTCGCCACCAGCCCGGGCGAGACCACGTTGACGGCGATGTTGTCGTCATAAACCTCCGAGGCCAGGCCGGTGGTGAGGCGCTCCAGGGCCGCCTTGCACATGCCGTAGACCGTGCCGCCGCCGCGCCGGTTGTAGGGCTGTTTCGGATGGATGCCGGCGCCGGAGGAGATGTTGACGATCCAGCCCTGCTTGCGCTCGCGCATGGACGGCAGGACGAGCTGGCTCAAGTGGAACGGCGCATAGACCTGCACCTCCATCATCAGCTTGAAGCGCTTTTCCGGGAAGTCGGCGACCGGCATGAAGTAGGTGATGGCCGCGTTGTTCACCAGGATGTCGACCGGACCGTAGGCGGCGACCGCCGCCTCGATCAGTTTCTCGCGCTCGGAGGCCTGGGCGAGGTCGGCCTTGATGAAGGTCGCCTGGCCGCCGGCCCGCTTGATGCGCTCGACGGTCTCGTGGAGCGTGCCCGGCAGGCGGCTCTCGCCCGCCTCGGCGGTGCGGGCGGAAACGACGACGTTCGCGCCCTCCATGGCCAGGCGCGCGGCGATGGCCTCGCCGATGCCGCGGCTGGCGCCGGTGACCAGCGCGTTCCTGCCCTTCAGCGGGCCGTCAGGATTGATCGTGGGTGAAGTGCTTTGAGGCTCACGCATCACCGTCCTCCAAATGGCTTTTGTTGTAATGGGCCAAGGCTCGCGCGGCTGAGGGCGGGACGCAAGGGAAGGTTGCGCCGCCAAGGTTGCGCTGGCGGCCGCCGGGCGGTTCACTGGCGCCATGCGGATTCCCGACGAGAACCTGGCCGAGGTGTTCGACCGCGGCTTCACCGTGGTCGAGAACTTCCTGGACAAGGAGACGCTGCGCGCCGCCCAGGATGCGCTGTGGGAAATCTATCCGCGCCCCGAGGCCTATTTCGCCGATCCGTCGGCCCATCCGAAATACGCCAAGAGCCAGTTCGCCGGCCTGCGCTTCTTCCCCTACCCGTCCTGGGACCTGAACCGCGTGGCGGTCTATCCGGACCTGATCGACGCGGCCGAGCGGTTCCTGCAGACCCCCGACATCGCCTGCTACAAGATCGAGCTCTGGGGGAAGTATTCCGGCGCCATCGACTACGACCAGCACCACCACCGCGACTACGAGAACCACACCATCGTGGTTCCCCGCGCCGACCAGGTCATGCCGCAGATGACCTGCTTCATCCTGCTGTCCGACGTGACCGAGCTGGACGGGCCCACCAAGGCGGTGCCGCTGGACAAGACCCGCCACATCCCGCTGGGGATCACCCAGAGCGAAATGGGCGACTTCTTCGACGACGAGGTGGCCGTGACCGGCCCGGCGGGGACGATCCTGATCTACAAGACCGACGTCTTCCACCGCGGCTCGAACTTCAAGGCGCCGGGCCGCTCGCGCTTCGTCATGCCGGTGGACTTCAAGAAGCGCGGCTGGCGCTGGCAGAACAAGATGGCCTGGGCCGACCACACCCTGAAGCCGGGCTGGAAGGAGGCGATGGTGAAGATGACGCCGCGCCAACGCGACCTGTTCGGCTGGCCGCAGCCGGGCGACCCCTACTGGAACGCCCAGACGCTGAGCGACGTGGCGCTGCGCTATCCCGGCATCGACCTGTCGCCCTATGGCGGAGCGGCCGCATGCTGAAGTTCAACATGGGCTGCGGGCAGAACAAGCTCGAGGGCTACGTCAATGTCGACTCCATGCCCGGCGGCCAGCCCGACCAGGTGGTGGACCTGGAGCAGACGCCCTGGCCCTGGCCCGACAACAGCGCCGAGGAGGTGGTGTTCAACCATTCGCTGGAGCACATGGGCGGCGACCCCAAGGTGTTCCTGGCGATCATGGTCGAGCTCTACCGGATCTGCGCCCCGGGCGCGGCGGTGCACATCCGCGTCCCCGACCCGCGGCACGACCACTTCCTGAACGATCCGACCCACGTGCGCGTCATCACCCCCGACATGCTGCAGCTCTTCGACCGGGAGCTGAACGAGCAATGGGGCCGCCAGCGCATCTCCAACTCGCCGCTGGCGCTCTACACCGGCGTCGACTTCAAGGTGACCGACCATCGGATGGTGCTGGCCGAGCCCTATGGATCGCGCTTCGACGCCGGCGAGCTTTCCGCGGAACAGGCGATCCAGGCCGCCAATTCGCTCAACAACGTCATCCAGGAATGGGTGATCCGGCTCGAGGTCCGCAAGCCCTCGCCGGATGGCGAGACCGCCGCATGACGAAGTTCAACATGGGCAGCGGCCTCAACCGCAAGGCCGGCTACGTGAACGTCGACGCCGCGCCGGAGTCCGAGCCGGACGAGGTGTTCGACCTGGAGACCACGCCCTGGCCCTGGGCGGACAACTGCGCCGAAGAGGTGCGCTTCAACCATTCGCTGGAGCACATGGGCGGCGACCCCAAGGTGTTCCTGGCGATCATGAAGGAGCTCTACCGGATCTGCGCGCCGGACGCGGTGGTGGTGGTCAATGTCCCCGATCCGCGGCACGACAACTTCATCACCGACCCGACCCATGTGCGCCCGATCACCCCCCATGTGCTGGGGCTGTTCGACCGGCAGGCGAACGAGGCGTGGCGCGCGTCTGGCGCGGCCAATACGCCGCTGGCGCTCTACACCGGCGTCGATTTCAAGGTCGAGAGCTACGCAGCCGTGCTGTCGGAGCCCTACAAGTCCCGCTACACCGCCGGCCAGCTGAAGGACGAGGAGCTGAACCACCTGGTCCGCAGCGCCAACAACGTCATCGAGGAATGGCGCATCAAGCTCGTCGCGCGGAAACCGCGGGCTTGAGCGGGGTCCCCTCCGACCTGCGCCGCGGCCTGATCACCCACCTGGCGGGCGAGCTGGCGGCGGCCGAGGCGGCCTATCGCCTGGCGCTGGGGAACCCCGCCCTGGCGCCGGCCGCGCGCCACCACCTGATCCGCCTGCTGGAAGGCCAGGCCCGCTGGGACGAGGCGCTCGAACTGCGTCGCGCCGACTGCGCCGCCGCGCCGGACGACGCTGAGGCGGCGGTGGGGCTCGGCATGGCCCTGCTGGGGCTGGGCCGCTACGGCGAGGGCTGGCCGCTGTTCGAGGCCCGCAAGCGCCTGCCCAACGTCGGGCGCTACCTGCCAAGGGTGAGCTATCCGGAGTGGGACGGGCGGCCGGTGGGCGCGCTCACCGTCTGGGACGAGCAGGGCGTGGGCGACACCCTGCAATTCGTCCGCTTCCTGCCGATCCTGAAGGCGCGGGGGATCGAGGTGACCTTCGTCTGCCGCGGCGAACTGACGAGCCTCTTGGGTGAGCTGCCGGTGAAGGTGGTCGCCGCCGACCAGGCGGCCAGCCTGCCGCCTGCCGACGCCTGGGCGATGCTGGATTCCCTGCCCGGCCGAATGGGCGTGACCCTGGAGACCCTGCCCGCGGCCATGCCCTACCTTGCGGTCCCGGCGGCGCGACGCGAGCGCTGGGCCAAGCGGATCGGGCCCGGGACCCACATCGGGGTGGTGACCCACGGCAATCCGCGCCATCCGAACGATGCGCATCGCTCGCTGCCGGCCGAAGCGGCGGCCCTCCTGCTGACCCTGCCGGGCGCGGTGACGCTGACGCCAGGCGCGGGCCCGCTGGTCCTGGAGGACTTCGCCGACACCGCCGCCGCCCTGGAGCGGATGGCCCTGGTGATCACCGTCGACACCGCGGTGGCGCACCTGGCGGGCGCGCTCGGCCGGCCCTGCTGGGTGCTGCTGCCGCACCTGGGCGTCGACTGGCGCTGGCTGCACGAGCGGACCGACAGCCCCTGGTATCCGAGCCTGAGGCTCTATCGCCAGCCGGCGGCGGGCGACTGGGCGAGCGCGCTGAAACAGCTGGGCGCCGACCTGCCGGGCTTCTTCGCCCAGGCCGGTCCGCCGCCGGCCGGCTAGTCCTCGAGCACCCTCAGGCGGCGCACGGTGAGGTCGGCGACCTCCAGCTTCTTGATCCGCACGCGGCCGACCGAGACCGCGCCGATCGCCAGGGCCCCGATCGAGACCGCGCCGAAGGTGATGGCGCCGATGGCCGCTGCGCCCGCCGCCAGGCCCAGCCAGGCGCTGAGTGGAACCCGCCGGCGGGCCGGACGAACGGCGGCGGTCTCTGGGGGTTCGGGGGTGATCATGACTGGTCCAGGGCCTGGCGCACTTCGGCCACCACGCTGGCCCAGTCGCCGGGCGCGGGCTGGCGGAAGATGCGGATGGAGGGATACCACGGGCTGTCGGTGCGGCCGGTCATCCAGCGCCAGTCGCCCTTGTAGGGCAGCATCAGCAGGCAGGGCTTGCCCATGGCCCCGGCCAGATGGGCGAGCGAGGTGTCGACAGTGACAACGCGCGCCAGGCCCGCCACGATCTCGCGGGTGGCCTCCATGTCAGCGGCGCCGGTCTCCTCGCGCTCCAGCCGCCGCACCCCCGGCAGGGCGGCGAGCGGGGTGGCGACATCCGGCGCCATGGAGCGATTGGCGTCGTCGGGGTGGATCGGCGCGCCGCGGGTGACCAGCCCCAGGCCGCTCCCGCCCTGGCCGCCCGGCAGGTAGGGCGGCGGCGGAATGGTCTCCAGCGTCGTGCCCATGCGCCACGGCAGGGAGGCGGCCAGCACCCAGGCGTCGTGCGGCCCCAGCGGCACCGGGCCGTTGGCGGCCACGACCTCGCAGCCGAGCGGGGCGAACAGCCGGGCGAGCGCGGTGTGGCAGACCAGGGTCACCCTCACGCCCTTGTCCAGCAGCGGCTTCACATAGCGGGCGTACTGGATCTGGTCGCCCAGCCCCTGCTCCGGCCAGATCACCAGGGAGCGTGCGGGCTGCCCCTGCCACTCCGGGAACGGGAGCTGCGGCTTGCGGTTGTCGCCCGGCTTGACCATCCGGGCCTCGTAAAGCGGCCAGCCCTCCGCGTAGCGGCCGGTGCGCAGCAGCAGGAAGGCGAGCTGGCGCTGCTGGACCGGATCGGCCGGGTCGCGCTGCAGCATGTCGCGATAGACCGCCTCGGCCTCGTCCCAGCGGCGCTGGTCCTCGAGCAGCAGGCCGAGGTTCAGGGCGGTGGGCGAGGTCGGCTGGGCGCCCTGCAGGGCGCGGTAGAGCCGCTCGGCCTGGGCGAGCTGGCCCGCGCGGTGGGCGGCCACCGCCATCTGCCAGACCTCGGCGGCGGACAGGGTGCGCGGCGCGCCGCCAGGGCTTTGGGATTCAGCGGTCACAGGCTTCGTCGTCTCAGCGGGGAGGTTCGCCGGATGTTTGGCGGCCCCGCCCTTAGAAGGCAAGCGGGCGCGCAGGCAAGCTTGGCGGCTTACGCGGCCTTCTGCAGTTCCTGCTTCACCCGCTCGGCCAGGGTCTTGATGTCGATCGGCTTGGGCAGGAAGGAGACGTTGGTCTCGCCTTCCAGCAGGTCGGAGAATTCGCTTTCCGCATAGCCGGAGATGAACATCACCGGCGCCGAGCCCAGGTAGGCACGGGCCTGTTTCAAGAGATCCGGCCCCTGCATGCCGGGCATCACCACGTCGGAGATCATCAGGTCGATCTCGCCGGCGTGGGTCTCGGCCAGTTCAAGGGCCTCCTCGCCGCTGGCCGCCTCGATCACCTCGTAGCCGCGGGCGCGCAGCAGCTTGGCGGCGACGCCGCGCACGGCGTCCTCGTCCTCCACGAACAGGATGCGCCCGGCGCCGGAGAGGTCGCGGGCCACCGGCCGCTTCGGCTGGGCCGCCACGGGCTCGGGCTGGGCGGCCACGGCGGGGATGTGCACCGGCAGGAAGATGCGGAAGGCCGCGCCCTCGCCGGGCTTGGAATCCACCGCGATCCAGCCGTCGGACTGCTTGACGATGCCGTAGACGGTGGCCAGGCCCAGGCCGGTCCCCTCGCCCACCGGCTTGGTGGTGAAGAAGGGCTCGAAGATCTTGGCCATGACGTCGGGCGGGATGCCGGGGCCGTCGTCGCTGACCTCGATCAGCGCCTGGTCGCCCTGGGCGCCCGGATAGCCCAGGCCGTGGGCCTGCTCCTGGGTGAGCCGCGCGGTGCGGATCTTGACCTTGCCGCCGCCGTGGGCGCGCACCGCGTCGCGGGCGTTGACCGCCAGGTTCATCACCGCGGTCTCCAGCTGGCCGCGGTCGGCGCGCACGTGCGGCAGGTTGCGGCCGTAGTCGGTGGTGAGCTTGACGTCCTCGTACAGCACCCGGCGCAGCAGCACCTCGAACTCGCTGATCAGCTCGCCCAGGTCGAGGATCTCGCGCTGGACCGTCTGCTTGCGCGAGAAGGCGAGCAGCTTGCGCACCAGGTCGGCGGCGCGCGTCGAGGTCTGCTTGATCTCGTTCAGCCCCTCGTAGCTGGGATCGCCCACCGGGTGGCGGGTGGCCAGCACGTCGAGCTGCATGAAGATGGCGGTGAGCAGGTTGTTGAAGTCGTGCGCCACGCCGCCGGCCAGCTGGCCGATGGCCTGCATCTTCTGGCTCTGGGCGAGCTGCAGCTCGATCTGCTTCTGCTCGGAGACGTCCACCAGATAGGCCACGAAGGCGCCGTCGCTCTTGGACAGGTAGAGGTGGGCGATGCGAGCCGGATCGTGCGCCAGGCGCACCTCGACCGGGGCGGCGGAACCCCATTGACTGAAATCTGGGCCCTGGCTGAGCTTGTGGGCGGCGTCGGCGCGGCTGGCGGGCTCGATCAGCGCGCCGAAGACCTGGCCCTTCTCGCCGCCGCCGGCCACCGCCCGGAGCGCCGGATTGGCCTCGACGATCACGGCTTCGAACGGGTCCTCGCCCGCCAGCAGGGCCGCGCCGAACGGCGAGGCGGCGGCGAAGGCGTCCAGCACCTTGGGCGGCGCCGGCTTGGCCCCGGTGAAGGCGGAAAGCACCTCCATGGCGGCCGGCGGCAGGGCCAGAGCGCCGGCGCCCAGGCCGGTCAGGCGCACCAGGAAGCGGCGCGACCCCAGGGGCGAGACCTGGGCCTCGTGCTCGGCGCCGGCGGCCTTGATCACCGCATGGGCGACCTCGCCGCGGCGGGCGGCCGACAGGGCGGCGAACAGGCTGGTGGCCGACGGCCCCGACTTCGGCAGGCGCGCGCCCGTCCCGATGGTCGACTTCCAGGCGGCGTTGGCGGCCTGCACCTTGCCGTCCGGGGCGGCGATGGCGGCGGGCTCGGAGAGCGCGTCGACCAGCTGTTCGGCGCCGGTTTCGGCCTCGTTCGGCATTTCGGTGGAATCGCGCAGGACGAAAAGGCCCAGGCAGGCCACGCCCGCCAGACCGATCAGCAGCAGCAGGCCGGCCAGCGTCGTGACGCCGGCCTTCAGGGCCGGCGCGGCGGCGAAGGCCACGGCCATCAGGAAGAACACCACGGCCGCCGCGGTCAGCGGCTCGAAGCGCCCTTTGCGGGCCTTGCGGACCTGCGGCTCGGCCATGGCTCCAGCCAGCGCCTCCATCTGCGGCCGGGCGCGGCCTTCCGCGGGAGCGGCGGCAGTCTCGTCCGGCGAATCGGTCACGGGCATTCTCTCACAGGCGCCGGATGGTTACAGGCGGGGTTATGGGCAGGGACTATAGGCCGCCGCCATTGCGGAAGCGGCGCGCGGCGACCTCGCGACCGGCGTTCAGGATGAAGCCGACGATCTTGGCCACCGCCTCGTAGTGGGCGGGCGGGATGATGTCGTCGATCTCCACGGCGGCGTAGAGGGCGCGGGCCAGGGGCGGATCCTCCAGCACCGGCACGCCGGCCTCCTCGGCGATCTCGCGGATCTTCAGGGCCAGGGTGTCGAGGCCCTTGGCGACGCACAGGGGCGCCGGCGCCTCGGCGGTGTCGTACTTCAGCGCCACCGCGTAGTGGGTCGGGTTCATGACCACCACCGTGGCCTTGGGCACCTGGGCCATCATCCGGCGCCGGGCGCGCTCGACGCGAAGCTGCTTCTGGCGGGCGCGGATGTGGGGGTCGCCTTCGGACTGTTTGAAGTCCTCCTTCAGTTCCTCCTTGGTCATCCGCATCTTGCTCATGAAGCGCTGGCGCTGCCAGAGCCAGTCGGCGCCGGCGACCACGACGAGGAAGGCGGTCACCGCGAAGAACAGCCGCTTCACCAGGTCCAGCGCGAAGACCAGGGTGGAGAGCGGATCGAGCTCGGCCAGATGCTCGAGTTCATTCAGGTGCGGGCTCACCACCCAGTAGGCGAGCGCGCCGGTGAGCATGACCTTCACCAGCGACTTCAGGAACTGCATCAGCCCGTCGATCGAGAACAGCCGCTTGAACCCGGCGGTCAGCGACAGCTTCTGGAAGTCCGGCGCCAGCTTTTCGGGGCTGAACACCAGGCCGGTCTGGATGACGTTGCCGAACACCCCGGCTGCACACGCCGCCAGGAGCACCGCGCCCATCACCGGCGCCACCGCCATCACGCCGGCGCGGAACACCTGCATGCCGCCGCCGCCGGCGAAGTCCACGGTCTCTGGTGAGGCGATGAAGGGCGTGAGCGCGCTCATCAGGCTTCGGCTGAGCGACCCGCCGGCCATGATGACCACCGCCGCGGCCGCCGACAGCGAGGCCAGCGACGCCAGGTCGGGGGTCTTGACGAACTCGCCGCGCTCCCGCGCCTGCTGGAGTTTGCGTGGTGTCGGTTCTTCTGTTTTCGAGGCCGCGTCGTTCGTGTCGCTCATGGCTCACCCCAGAAAACCGGCATGAGGCGCGTCACGCGAAGATCGCGAGCAGGTCGCGGTAGTGGTCGAGCCAGACCATGCCGATCACCCCCAGGCTGAGGGCGAAGATCGACAACGAAAAGATCACCATCAGGGGCGAGGTCACGAAGTAGATCTGGAACTGCGGCATCACCCGCCCGACCATGCCGGCGGCGATGTTGAAGACCAGCGAGAAGGCCACCACCGGGGCGGCGAGCTGCAGGCCGAGCGCGAACGACCGCGACACGGTCTGCACCGCCAGCGCATTGGCGTCGGCCAGCGGGATGTCCCTGGCGAACGGGAACAGGGTGTAGGAGCGCACGATCGCCGACAGGAAGAGGTGATGCATGTTGGTGGTCATGATCAGCACCAGGCCCAGTAGGCCCAGGAAGGTGCTGAGCGAGGTGGACGGCGCGGCCTGGGTCGGGTTGGCGGTCTGGGAAAAACCCAGGGTGCTCTGGATCGACATGATCTCGCCGGCCGCCGACAGCGACGACATGAAGAAGCGCAGGATGCCGCCGATCATCATGCCGATCAGGGTCTCCTTGATCACCGCGCCAACGATCGCGCTGATGTCGGCCGGCAGGGCCGGGACCGTCGCGCCCACCACCGGGAACAGGACCAGCGCGAGCGCCAGGGCGAACGACAGGCGCACGCGGACCGGCACGAAGGTCTCGCCGATGCCGGGGATCAGCATGACGATGGCCCCGAGGCGCGCGAAGATCAGGCCGGCGGCGTAGACCTGCTGGGCGGGGGCGTAGTGTTCCATCGGCCGCCCGGGCCTCAGATGCCGGCGATGCGCTGGGCGATATGGCGCATGAAGGTGCTCATCAGCCCGCCCATCAGCGGCAGGAAGACGAGCAGGGAGATGAAGATCGCCACGATCTTCGGCGCCGCCACCAGGGTGGCTTCCTGGATCTGGGTCAGCGCCTGAAGCAGGCCGATGCCGACGCCCACGATCAGGCCGACGATCAGGCAGGGCGCGGCCAGCTGGATCGTCAGCCAGATGGCGTCGCGGCCGACGTCCAGAACCTCGCCGCCGCTCATGAAGACCTCTTGGAATAACTGGATAAATCCGCGTCTCGGCGGACTTCGCCAGCATGGTCCGGCATGGTTAATGAAAGCCTACGGACTGGGCAGAATCTGCCGGTCCAGGGCCTTCGCCGCCTCGGCCGGCGAGTCCTTGTCGGCGTCGCGGTCGACGCTCAGATTGGCCGCCTGCATGGTCGCCACATCGATCTTGCCGATCAGCGGCTTCAGCGCCGCCAGCAGCCGCTGGTCATGCGCCCGTTTGGGCGAGATCAGGATCACCGCGTCATAGGGCGGGATGGCGCTCTTGGGGTCGGAGAGGATCGCCAGGTGGTCGGCGGCGATGCGGCCGTCGGAGGAGAAGGCGCTGATCACGTCGGCCTCGCCGCCCGCCAGCGCGCGGTACATGAAGGTGGGCTGGTAGGAACGCTTGGCCTTGAACTTCAGGTCGTAGGCGGCTTCCACCGCCTTCCATTCCGGCCGCGACAGGAACTCCAGGTCCGAGCCCAGGGTGAGCCTGGGCGCCTGGGCGGCGAGGTCGGCGATGGAGCTGACGCCCAGGGCCTTGGCGCGATCGGGCCGCATGACGAAGGCGTAGGCGTTCTCGAAGCCCAGGGAGCCCAGGACGGTGACGTGATCGCGCCGGGCGAGCTCGGCGGTCAGTTCTTTCAGCACCTGGGCGCGGCCGGGATTGTCCTTGCGGTTCAGCACGTTGGCCCACAGGGTCCCGGAATAGTCGACATAGGCGTCGATCTCACCGGCCGCCAAGGCGCGATAGGCGACGGCCGAGCCCAGGTCCTCCTTGCGGGTGACGCGCGCGCCGGCCTTCTCCAGCCGGTCGGCCATCAGCTCGGCCAGGATGTACTGCTCAGAGAAGTTCTTGGCGCCGACCACATAGGCCGCGGGTTTGCTCAGCCCCACGGCCAGCGGCGTGAGCGCCAGGGCCACCGCCCCCGCCAGGCCGCCCAGGCCGATCAGCAGCAGGCCCGGGTTGCGCGCCCGCGTCGCCGTCTCGACCAGGCCCAGGAGCTGGTCGGCGACCAGGGCCAGGACCGCCGAGGCGGCGCAGCCGAACAGCACGAAGACCCAGTTCTCGGTCTGCAGGCCGGCGAAGATGTAGTTGCCGAGGCTGGTCTGGCCGACCGGCGTGGATAGCGTCGCCGCCCCGATGGTCCAGACCGCGGCGGTGCGCACCCCGGCCATGATCACCGGCGCGGCCAGCGGCAGCTCCACCCGCCACAGGCGCTGGCTGGGCGTCATGCCGACCCCGTCGGCGGCGTCACGGATCGCGGGATCGACACCCAGGATGCCGGCGGTCCCGTTCCGGAGGATCGGCAGCATGGAATAGAGCGTCAGCGCCAGCAGCGAGGGCAGGAAGCCCAGGGCCGAGAAGCCCTTGCCCAGCACCGCGTGGCTGAGCGCCGAGAGCGCCAGCAGAAGGGGATAGAACAGCGCCAACAGCGCCAGGCTGGGAATGGTCTGGATCAGGCTGGCGAGCGCCAGCACCGGCCAGCGCAGCCGCGCGCTGCGGCTCGCCGCCACCGCCAGCGGCAGGCTGATCGCCACCCCCAGCACCAGCGCGCTGAAGCTCAGCAGCACGTGCCAGCCGAGATATTCCGGCAGCAGGGCGAAGGCCTGGGACAGGCGCGGGCTCACGGCGCGGCCCTCGCCTCGCCGGCCAGCTTGGCCTGCAGCCGCTCGGCCTGGCGGCGCGGCGAATCCAGCAGGGCGCGGACGCCCTCGTCCTCGGTCCCCGCCAGCAGCGCCGCCGGCGTCCCGTCGGCGACCACCCGGCCGTCGCGCAGCACCACGATACGGTCGGCGAGCAGCACGGCCTCGCCCATGTCGTGGGTGACCATGACGGTGGTCAGCCCCAGCTGCTCGTGCAGGGCGCGGTAGTCGCTGCCGAGCGCATCGCGGGTCAGCGGGTCCAGGGCCCCGAACGGCTCGTCCATCAGCACCAGCTTGGGCTCGGCGGCGAGCGCGCGGGCCACCCCGACCCGCTGGCGCTGGCCGCCGCTCAGCGCATCCGGCTTGCGGCCGGCCACCGCCAGCGGCAGGTCGACGAGCCCCAGCAGGTTCGCCACCCGCCCGTCGATCCGCTTCTTCTCCCACCCCAGAAGCCTGGGGGTGATGGCGATGTTCTCGGCTACCGTCAGATGCGGGAAAAGGCCGATTTCCTGGAAGACGTAGCCCACCTTGCGGCGCAGCACGTGCGGCGGGGCCGTGGCCACGTCCTGGCCCAGCACCCGCACCTCGCCGGCATCGGGCGTGACCAGGCGGTTGATGGTCTTGAGCAGGGTGGTCTTGCCGGAGCCGGAGCCGCCGACCAGGGCGGTGAAGGCGCCGGTCTCGATGGAAAGGCTGACGCCCGCCAGGGCCTCAAGGGCGCCGTAGCGCTTCCCAACCCCCGAAAGCTCGATCGCCGCCCCCGCCATGGCCAAGGCCTAGCACGGGAGCGGCGCGGGCGAGCCGGTTTCTTTGCGATCGGGGGCGGCGGTCGCCACCGCGACGGCGTTCTTCTGATCCGACGGCCCCGCCGTCAGATCGGCATCCGCATGATTTCCTGATAGGCGCTGATCACCTGGTCGCGGATGGCCATGACCGTGTTCAGGCTCTGCTCGGCGGAGGAGACCGCGGTCACCACGTCGATGAGCTGGGCCTTGCCCTGCACCTGGGCCTGCATCTGGGTCTCGGCGTTCTTGGTCGCCTTCATGGTGTCCTGCATGGCCGACTTCAGGATGTCGCCGAAGCCGCCGGTTCCCGAGGCGGCCTCGCCGCCCATGCCGGTCCCCTCGACCGCGCCGGCGGCCTTCTGGACATTGGCATAGGCCTTGGCGACGGCGAGCGCGGTCATCATGGCTCAGACCCCGCCTATTGCTTCAGGATGTCGAGGGTGCGCGAGTCCATGGACCGCGAGGTCTCGATCACATTGAGGTTGGCTTCGTAGGCCCGCTGCGCGTCGCGCATGTCCATGGCCTCGATCAGCGGGTCGACGTTGGGGCGCTTCACATAGCCGGTGGCGTCGGCCGAGGGATTGCCAGGATCGTAGGACGAGTTGAACGGCGTGCGGTCCGGCTGGGCCCCGGCCATCTTCACGCCCTTGGCGCCGCCGGCCACGGTGATCGGCTGGAAGACGGGCGCCTGGCGCCGGTAGGGGTCGCCGCCCGGGGTCTTGGAAGTGGAATCGGCGTTGGCCAGGTTCTCGGCGATGACCCGCATCCGCGACTGCTGGGCGCGGAGCGCGGAGACCGCGATCTGTTGGGTGATGTTGCTGGTCGAGGTGTTGTCGGCCATGTGGCGCGTCCTCCTTAAGACCCGGAGCCGGGCCGCCGGATGGCGGTCTTCAGCATGCCCAGCGAGGCTTGGTAGAAGCTGATCGCCGCGTCGTAATCCATCCGCGTGTCGGTCAGCTTGATCATCTGGTCCTCAAGGACGACGCCGTTGCGGTCGATCGTCATCTCGGAGTCGGGGGCGCCGGCGGTCGTGAACTCTGGGTTGCCGCCGGTCGGGACCTGCATGTGACCCGGCTGGGTCATGGCCATGCCGCCGGTCGGCGCGATGCCCGGGCTCGGGCCGCCGATGCCGGGGATCTGGCTGGTCGACTGTGCGCCCGCCGCGGTCTGCGTCTTGCTCTGGACGTTGAAGGGCTTCAGATCGCGCGGCGCGAAGCCGGGTGTGTCGGAATTGGCGACGTTCTCGGCGATCAGCCGCTGGCGGTTGGAGAGATACCCCATCCGGCCTTTCAGCATCGTCAGGAGGGGAATGTCGGCAGGTCCCATGCCCGCATGGTGAATAAACAGGGTTAACCCGGACTTAAGGGACTCAGAACTTCCCTGTCGGCTGAGAGTCCTTTCAGCCGCAGAAGCGCCCCCAATGGCCGATCTCGCCCGCGCCGCATTCGCCCTCATCCTCACGCTTGGCCTGATCGGGCTGGGCGCGGTCGCGCTCCGCCGCTTCGGGCCGAACGCGCTGACCCGCTTCGGCGCGCCCAAGCGGGACCGGCGGCTGGCCATCGTCGAGAGCCTGGTGCTCGACCCCGCCCGGCGGCTGGTGATCGTCGCCTGCGACGGCGAGGAGAAGCTGCTGCTGCTGGGCGAAGGCCGGCTGGTCGGCGACCTGAAGACGGCCAAGGGGAAGAGCTGATGCTGGAACTGATCCGCGCCATCCGCACCTTGCCGGCCGAGGAGTGGCGGCGCGCGGCGATCATCGCGGCGCTGACCACGGCGGCCTCGCTGATCTTCCCGGCGGCGGCGATCGCCCAGTCGGTGAACCTCAACCTCGGCACCGGCGGCGGCCTGACCGAGCGGGTGGTGCAGCTGATCGGGCTGATGACGGTGCTGTCGCTGGCCCCCTCGATCGTCATCATGACCACCGCATTCGTCCGCATCGTGGTGGTGCTGTCGCTGCTGCGCACCGCGCTCGGCCTGCAGCAGAGCCCGCCCAATTCTGTGATCATTTCGCTGGCGCTGTTCCTCACGGCCATCGTCATGGGGCCGACGCTGCAGAAGTCCTACACCGACGGCATCAAGCCGCTGATGGATCAGAAGATGGAGCTCAGCCAGGCGTTCGACGCCTCGGCCGCGCCGGTGAAGACCTTCATGCTGCAGCAGGTGGACCGTGACGACCTGGCGCTGTTCATCAGCCTGTCGCGCATCCCCAAGCCGCAGAACGCCCAGGCGACGCCGCTGCAGGTTGTGACCCCGGCGTTCATGATCTCGGAGCTGAAGCGGGCCTTCGAAATCGGCTTCCTGCTGTTCGTCCCCTTCCTGGTGATCGACCTGGTGGTGGCCAGCGTCCTGATGAGCATGGGGATGATGATGCTGCCGCCCGTGGTGGTGAGCCTGCCCTTCAAGCTGATCTTCTTCGTGCTGGTGGACGGCTGGCGACTGGTCTGCGGCAGCCTGGTGCAGAGCTTCCACACGGTCCCGGGCGCGGGATAGCGCGCGGCCGGCGAACCTCCTAGGTTCGCAACCTCGGTGGGGGTTCAGGGAAATGACGCAGGACAACGGCCCCTGGCGGGGCCAGCCGGATCCGGAGCCCGCGCCGCGCGCACCGCGCCATCGCGTGGTGATCTGGCTGATCGTGCTGGCGGTGATCGCCGGCGGGGCGTGGCTGCTGTTCCAGACCTTCCCCGGCCAGGTGACAAGCGCCGAAGACCGGATGTGGGCGATGCGCGGCGGCCTGCTGCTGGTGCTGCTGTCGGCGGGCGTGCTGCGGGCCGGCCCGATCCGCTGGGGCGAGAAGGCCCGGCACGCGGCGATCTGGATCGCGATCTGCGCGGTCCTGGCCGTGGGCTTCACCTTCCGCGACGAGCTGGGCGAGGTCGGCGGGCGGCTGAAGAGCGAGCTTTCGGGATCCTATCCGGTGGCCGCCGGCGACCGCCAGCTGGTCGTCGCCGAGGCCGAGGGCGGCGGCTACTTCGTGACCGGCCGGGTCAACGGCCAGCCGGTGCGCTTCCTGGTCGACACCGGCTCGACCGACACGGTGCTGAGCCCCGCCGACGCGCAACGGCTGGGCGTCGATCCCGGGCGGCTGGCTTTTACCCGATCGGCCGAGACGGCCAATGGGACGGGCTATGGCGCGCCGTTCGTGGCCGGAAGCCTGCAGGTCGGCCCGATCGCCCTGGCCGACATGCCGATGGTGGTGAACCAGGCGCCCATGACCAGCTCACTCCTGGGCATGAGCTTCCTGAAGCGCCTAAGCGCCTTCCAGGTCAGGGGCCACCGGCTGTACCTGACCTGGTAGCGACCCGCGAAACCCCGCCTCAGACGTCGGGGGTTTCCTGCTTGCGCATGCGCCGGCTGGGCATCAGCTTCGACAGCTCCTCGGCGGTGAGCTTGCCGGTGTGGTTGACGTCGGCCTGGTCGAACTTCGCCTGCAGGTAGGTCAAGGGCCCCTTCAGCTCGCTCTTCTCGATGAAGCCGTCGAGGTTCGAATCCAGCGAGCCCATCATCTGCGAGGCGAACAGCTTGGCCTGCAGGTCGTTGCGGATGTGGCTCGTGGTCTCGTCGGCCCAGCGGTAGTTGATCCGGAAGTACATCATCTCGTCCGGGGTCTGTTCGCCCCAGGTGACGTTGCGCTTCGGGTCCGGGTTGGCCGGATTGTGGACCGAGTTGTCATAGACCCAGGTGGCCACCAGCTTGGTGCCGGCCTTGATGTGGATCGGGGTGACCGGATCGTAGTCGCGCTGCCAGTTGAAGTCGTACTTCGGCAGGCTGATCAGCATGGTGGTCTTGCCGTCCGGGGTGATCTCCTTCAGCTCCACATGGCTGCCGCGATAGTGGGCGTGCGGATAGAGCGTGTAGAGGTAGGCGTCCGCCGGGAAGGTCATGTAGGCGACCTCGGTGTGACGCTGCTCGCCGGCCGGGATGTAGAGCGAGAAGGTCGAGATCACCGCCGAGCGCTTGATGTACTCCGGCGGGGTCTTCAGCGTGTAGAAGCCGACCTGGGTGACGTCCGTCGTCTCCTTGCCCATGGTCGTGTAGTGCATCTGGAAGTGCAGCTTGCCGCCGCCGGGCACCGGCGCGCCGGTGTTGTCGGCCATGATCTGCGGCTGGGCGCCGGGCGTGTAGGAGCCCACCGAGCCGCCGGGGATCGCCGGGGGTTGGTTCGGGTCCGGCACGTGGTTGGAGACCACGTGGTGCAGCACGCGCCGGTCGCCCGGCCGCATGGCGATCGCCTTCAGCCAGGTGTCCTGCTTGAAGGGGTTGGGCACCACGTCGTTCTGGTATTCGACGAGGCCCGTGGCCGGCACCTTGAAGGCCGGCAGGTCGACGACCACGTCGGGCTTGCCGAGCTCAACCGGCCAGTCGGGCGCGCGCTTGCCGGCGTTGGCGAGCAGCGGGTCCGGACCGTCGCCGCGCGGCGCGCCGGCCTCGATCCAGTGGACCAGGGTCTTGCGCTCGTTGGCGGTCAGGCCCTGGTCGTTCTTGAAGGAGCCGATGTGCGGGTCGGCGAAATAGGGCGGCATGCGCTCGGTGCGCACGGTCTCGCGGATCATCGGGGCGAAGCCGTGGACGATCTCGTAGCTGTTCATCGCGAACGGGCCGATGCCGCCGTTGATGTGGCAGGAGACGCACTTCTCCTGCAGGATCGGGGCGACGTCCTTGGCATAGGAAATCTTGGCGAAGTCGGCCGAATGGGCCTTGGCCGGGAAGGCGATCGGCTGGCCGCCGGTGAGCGCGGCGCGGACCAGATGCGGCTGGCCGGCCAGCAGGCCGTCGACGGCCTGGTCGACGCGGGCGTCCATCGGGCCGCGGTAGACCACGCTCCAGGTCTTGGGGTTGATCACGAAGACCTCGCCTTCGCGCTGCACGCCCAAGCCCTCGCCGACCAACTGTTGCTCGTCGATCAGCACCGGGACCTTGAGGTCCTGGGCCTGGGCCTCGGCGGCCACGGCGTCGCGGCTGTCGCCCAGCTTGCTGTCCAGCGCCCAGACCACCACGCCCTTGGGCGCGTAGGCCGCGTTGAGCTTCTCCAGCGCCTGGGAGGCGTCCTTGGAGAAGGCCGAGCCGTTCTCGCGGGTCATCAGCACGATCGCCGGCGAGTAGCCGTAATAGTAGAGGTGCTCGGCGAAGCGGGTGTGGTCGGTGAGCTGGAAGTCATCGACGTGCTGCGGCGTCGCGTTCGGCGTGTCGGCGGCGAGGCCCGCAGGCGCAACCACGAAGGCTGCGGCGGCCAGCACGGACAGGGCGGCGGCGGCGAAAAGGGCGCGGTTCATGGCGTCAGGCTCCCAACTGATCGCGGTTCGGCTATCACGGTTTGACTTCGCCATTGTTGCAGCGGGCGAAACGGCCCGTCGGTGAAGTTCATCCGGGATCGATGCCGAATGGCTATCTATTTGAAATAATTAGACTTGTAGAAATATATACGTGATCGATGCGGCATTGTCGCCGGATTTGCTTACGGCGTCAAAACCCGCGTGGAGAGCAGTATAACACAGCCCCCCGCTGGCCGGGCAGGCCCGCCTCGGCGGCGCGGCGGCCGGAGCGGGGGTGGCCGCTTTGCGCAAGGCGTTGCAAAGTGCCCGCAAAGCGAAGGCCGAGGAGGACGATGCGATGACAAGAGGCGCGATTTCTGCGGCGGCGATGGCGGCCGTGCTTCTCGCCGGGCCGGCCTTCGCCCAAGGCCAGGCGTCGCAGGGCCAGGCCCCCGCTCCCCAGGCCCCGGCGCCGAAGGACCTGGCGCGCAATTTCGAGGGGGTCTGGACGAACGCCACCGTCACCCGGCTCGAGCGACCCGCAAACTTCTCCCAGCTTGTCGTCACCAAGGAACAGGCCGACGCGGTGGCGAAGGCGACGACCGCACGGGTCGCGGCGGCCAACCGACCCTCCGATCTCAGCAAGGGCGCCTTCAAGGATGAGAACGCCACCGCCGGATACGATTCGTTCTGGATCGATTCCGGTGACGGGCTGATGCGCGTCCGCGGGCAAGCGCGCTCGTCCTTCATCACCAGCCCCGCCAATGGGAAGATGCCCTTCCGCAACCGCGCGAAAAGCCTGGCCCTGATGACCCGGGACGGGGCGGAGTACCAGTCCGGAAAAGGCGCCTACACCGATCCGGAAGACCTGCCGCTGCGCGAGCGGTGCCTGATCGCCCAGAGCGACGCCGGCGGGCCGGTGATGCTCAACGCGATCTACAACAACAACTACAGCTTCGTCGTCACGCCGGGCTATTTCGTCATCAATCTGGAGATGAACCACGACGTCCGGATCGCCCCGATCTTCGCGTCGGCCAAGGAGGCCCGCGCCCACCACCAGCCGGCGGTGATCCGGCCCTGGCTGGGCGACACGGTGGCATGGTGGGAGGGCGACACCCTGGTCACCGAGACCCGGAACGTGAACCCGATCCAGGAAGGGCGCACCCTGACGCCGGTGTCCGCGCAGGGCGCGGTGACGGAGCGCTTCACGCGGATCGCCAAGGACGAGTTGCTCTACCAGTTCACGGTCGACGATCCGGTGCACTACACCCAGTCCTGGTCGGGCGAGTATTCGTTCAAGCCCGCCAAGGGGCAGATCTACGAATACGCCTGCCATGAGGGGAACTACGCCATGGCCGGCATCCTGCGCGGCGCGCGGCTCGCGGAAGCGGCCGCCGCCAGGAGGGCAAAGTAACGGGCGCGGCGTCCACGGCGCGCGGTTTCCGAGCCCTGGGAACCCCTGTCTCAATGCGGCCACGCTGACCTCGGTCAGGCGCGCGGCTGTCGCGGACCTTGGACCGGGGCCGAAGCGCTGAGGCTAGTCGCCCTTACGCTCAAAAGGGGCGCTGATGATCAGCTCGACGTCGTCGCCGACCGTTCCCAGGTAGCGGCTGACGCCGAAGGCGCTGCGCTTGAGGTGGCCACGCAGGTCGAAGCCGATGGTGTAGGCCGGGATCACTGCGTTGGGACCGGCCGCGCCCTTGAAGGTCGCCTCCAGCACGAGCGCCCTCGTCACACCCTTCAGGGTGAGCTCGCCCTCGATCGATGCATGGCCCGGACCGGTGACCGTCACCTTCGTCGAGCGGAAGCTCACGGTGGGGAACTGGGCGGCGGCGAACCAGTCGGGGCCTTTCAGGGTGGCGTCCAGCTCGGCGTTGGTGGTGGACAGGCTGTCGGTCGGCAGGGAGACCTCGACGCGGCTGGCGGACGGATCCTTGGGGTCGAGTTTCAGGGTCCCGGACACATGGGTGAAATCGCCATACCAGGTCGAGACGCCGAAATGCTCCACCGCGAACAGCACCCGTGCGTGGCGGGGTTCGATGGCGTAGGTCCCGGGCTGGACGGCGGCCGGGTCTGTCGGCGCGGCGGCCACGGGGCCGGCGCTCAGCACGGCCGCGCCGAGGGCCAGGGCTTGGAGGGTCTTCATCGGCGGATCTCCGGGGTTAGAGGGTCTTGCGGATGCGCAGGTAGAGGCGCGGGCCGGTGCGCAGGTCGCGGATCTGGCGCAGGTCCGCGGCGGAGGCGTTACGCAGGCCCGCGAAGAACAGCTGCTGACGGTCCTGGTCGGCGCCGCCCAGGCTCTGGAGCTGGGCCTGGAAGGCGAGGTCGGCGCTTGGCTTCCATTCCCAGAGCAGGCTCACCAGCCCGCCGGACCGGAAGCGGTCGATCTCGTCGATGCGAAACACGGAGAAACGCGAGCCGCTGGTGAGGTCGATGCGCCAGGAGGAGCGCAGGCGCGGGACCTCGCCGGTGATCGAAGCGACGCCCGCGAACGGCTGGTCGTTGGTGATCACGCGGCGCGCATGGGTCGTCGGATCGGTGACCCGCGAGGCGATCCAGGTCCCTTGGGCCTTGAACTGGCCGCCCTTCAGACCGACCGCGTCCAGCGGCAGGGTGAGGTTGAGGTCGGCCCGGTCGCGGCTCCCGTCGCCGATGTTTCCGACGCCGCTCAGGCCGGCCACCGGCAGTTCGTCGATCACGTCCTGCAAGGCCGCGTGGCTCACGGTCAGCACGAGGTCGGCGACCTTGCCGAAGCGACGATCCCAGGCGGCCTCGGCGATCCAATCGCGCTCCGGCGCCAGGCGCGGATTGCCGCCGGTGATCACCCCGAGGTCCAGACTGGAGGTCGTGACGAAATCCTCGAAGCTCAACTGGCTGACCGTCCGCTCCAGCCGCAGGCGGAACTGATCGGCTTCGTCCGGGGCCCAGGTGGCGAGCAGCCGGGGCTTGGGGAAGTCGAAGCTGGCGGAATTGTCCGCATCGCCGGTGACGGTCAGACGCGAAACCTCGAAACGCGAGCCAGCTTCGAGCGTGAGCTTCGGGCCAGGCCGCCAGGTGAGCGTGGCGAAGGCCTCCGCGCGGCTCTCGGCGACCTGCACGTCAGCCGACGGCAGGGGTTGCGGGACGCCGCCGACGATCAGCCCGCTGCGGCCGTCCAGGAAGTTGTAGGCGTATTCGCCGCCGGCCTCGAGCGACCAGCGCGGCCCGCCTGTATAGGTGACGGTCGAACGCAGGATGCTTTCGCCCTGGGTGTCCTCGTCGCGGGAGTTGGTGACGAGACCCGCCTGTTCGGCGTCGGCGTTGTTCGACAGGTGCTCGATGTTCTGGACGCCGATCACCTCCAGCACGGCCTTGGGGGTGAGCTGGCGGGTGTAGTCGGCGCTGACTTCCAGGTGGCGGGTCCGGAACTCCGACGTGATCAGGTCCTGCCGCAAGCTCGAGGTGAAATGGTCCTCCTCGGCGGCGCGGTTGGTCCCGTAGACGGCGAAGGCCTTGAGTTGCAGCAGGCCGCCCAGGCGCTTGGTGTCGACCTCGCCCGTCGCCGTCACCACCGTGTTGGGGTTGGCGATGTGGACGCCGGCCTGGCTCAGCGCGCCGCCCGCGCCGTCGAAGGCGGCCTTGGCCCCTTCCCCCGCCAGCGCGCCCTGCGTGTAGGCGAAGCGAAGGCTGCCCTGCATGCCCTCCTGGCCTCGCTGGCGCGAGGCGTCGAGGCGGGTGGAGTAACCGAGGCGGCCGTCGCGGGTGAGCCGCGCGTCGCTGGTCGAGATCACCTGGGTCGAGGCGCCACGCACCACGTTGGCCAGCACGGTATGGCCCTGCATGTCGACGCCCGGGCCGCCGCCGCGGATCAGTTCGATGCGGGCGACCGCGCCGGCCGGAATGCGGCGCAGGATGTTGGCGAGGGTGTCGGTCTTGGCCGCCGGCCGCTTGCCGTCGATGAGCACATTGCCAGCCGATGACGCCAGGCCGCGGCTGTCCTGGTCGCCGGGGTCGAAGGCGAAGCCGGGCACAAGCAGGACCATGTCATAGGCGCTTTCCGGCTTCGCCGCGGCGAAGGCCGCCGGATCGTAGACCACGCGCCCGCTCGAATTCGGGGGCCCGGAAACCTGGGCGAACGCCGATCCCGCCGCGGCCGCCAGCGCCAGGCCCGCGGCCACGCCGAGCCTGCGAACCTGGACTTGGATGGGCATCGACGGCTCCGCGTGAACGGACGGAAGCCTAGGAAAGGACGCGCGTCATGAGTGTCCGGCCGGGGCAAAGAATTGCAAAGTTGTGCAAAGCTGCGGCCGGGGCCGCGGGCCGCCGATAGACTTCGCCGTTCCGCCCTCGGGAGAGCCATTCCATGAGCGCCGTGGCGCGCGTGCTGCTGGTCGACGACGACGCCGAGTTGGCCGCCACCGTCGGGGAATATCTGCGCGAGGACGGCTTTGCCCCGGAATGGGCGGCCAGCGCGGAGGCGGCGCTGCGGCTGCGGGCCGAACGGGCCTACGACATCCTGGTGCTGGACGTGATGATGCCCGGGGAGAACGGCCTGGAGCTGCTGAAGCGGCTGCGGCGCGAGACCGACACGCCGATCCTGATGCTGACCGCCCGGGCCGAGGAACTGGACAAGGTGCTGGGGCTGGAGCTGGGCGCCGACGACTACCTGGCCAAGCCCTTCCATCTGCGCGAGCTAGCGGCGCGGCTGCGGGCGATCCTGCGCCGGCCGCTGGTGCGCTCGGAGCCGGAAATCCTGCGCGTGGGCCGCCTGATCCTCAATCGGCGGCGGCTGACGGCGGAGGTGGCGGGCGTTCCGGCGCCGCTGACCACCGCCGAATTCATGGTGCTGGAGGCCCTGGCGCGCACGGCGGGGCGGATGAAGAGCCGCGGCGACCTAGCGGAAGAGGCGTTGGGCCGTCCGCTGACCGCCTACGACCGCAGCATCGACACCCATGTGAGCAACGTGCGCCGCAAGCTGGGACCCGACGCCGGGCTGCAGATCCGCAGCATCCGCGGCCAGGGCTATCTCCTGGCGGAAGACGGCGTGCGCGGATGAGCCGGCTGTTCGTCCGCATCTGGCTGACCTTCTGGGCGGTGCTGGTGGCCACCGTCCTCGTGGCGCTGGCCGTGGACTACGGGATCGCGGTCGAGCGCGGCCGCAGCATCGACCGGATGTCGCCGCAGGCGCTGGCCGAACAGGGCGCGCAGGTCATCGCAGCCGATGGCGAGGCGGCGGGGCGGCGCTGGATCCTGGCGCAGCACAGCCGGCTGCCGGAGCTGTCGATCTTCATCGTCGCCCCGGACGGCCGCGAGCTCACCGGGCGCAGCCCGCCGGAGGTTGCGCGCGCCCGTGGCCATGCCGGGAACGGCGCACGGTTTCCGGCCGCCGTGACCGAGGCGGTCCGCGGGCGGCCCTATCTGTTCGTGTTCCGGCGCGCGCGGTCACTGGCCTTCGACGTCTGGGACGTGGTGACCCAGCCGTGGGTGCTGGCGGCGCTGGTGCTGGCGATCAGCGGCCTGGGCGCGGCGTGGCTGGCGCGCTCGCTGACCGCGCCGATCCAGCGGCTGCAGGCGCAGGTGCGGTCCATCGCGGCCGGCGGCCTCGGCAGCCGGATGGGCCCTGACCTGACGCAGCGGGGCGATGAGCTGGGCGCCCTGGCGCGCGACATCGACGAGATGGCCGCGCGGATCCAGGCCCTGATCGCCGCGCGCGAGGCGATGCTGCGTGACGTCTCCCATGAATTGCGGGCGCCGCTCGCACGGTTGCGCGCCGTGGCCGATCTCGCCCGCAAGCGCGGCGGGCCGGAGGCGGCCTTCGCGCGGATCGACCGCGAGATCGACCGGCTGGACGCGTTGATCGCGCAGATCCTGCGGTTCTCGCGGCTGGAGGCCGAGGCGGACATCGTTCGAGCCCCGGTCGACCTGAGCGACCTGCTGACGGAAATCGTCGAGGACGCCCGGCTCGAAGCGGCCGGCGCGGCCAAGACCGTCGAGCTCCGGTGCCGCGGGGCGACGACGGTCCTGGGCGACGCGCGGCTGCTGCGGAGCGCGGTGGAGAACGTCCTGCGCAACGCGGTGCGGTTCTCGCCGAGCGGCGGCGCGATCGAGGCGGCGTTGCGGGCCCATGGCGGCATGGCGCGGATCACCGTCCTCGATCATGGACCGGGAGTGCGGCCGGACGAGCTGCCGCGCATCTTCGAGGCGTTCCACGGCGATGGTTCCGGCGCCGGGCTTGGCCTCGCGATCGCCCAACGGGTGCTGCGATTGCATGGCGGCGAAATCGCGGCTGCAAACCGACCCGGCGGCGGCTTGTCGGTTTCAATCGACATCCCCCGGCTCCCGGCGCCTTCGGATCATGTCCGAGCGGTCGCCGCGAGCGCCTGACGCCCCCTCATCTCCCGACCCCCGGGGACGGGGATCAGCCCCTGTAGCGAAAACAGCGTCGAAATCCGTCGTCGCGACATAGAGAAGGACATCCGCCAAGCGCCAACAGCAGAAATGCGCCCGGCGGCGACTTCGGATAGTCAGGGGCGAACCTGACCCACCAGCGAGGCGCGAGCGGCGCATGCCCGACCTCTTCAGTCCCTTCGAACTCAAAGGGGTGACCCTGCGCAATCGCATCGCGATGTCGCCCATGACCATGTACCGCTCGGGGCCTGACGGCGGCGTCACGGACTTCCATGTGATGCTCGCGGGGTCGCGGGCGGCGGGCGGATTTGGCCTGGTGTTCCCGGAACAGATCGCGATCACCCCCGACGGCCGCACGGGCACGAGCTGCGCCGGCATCTGGGACGACCGGCAGATCGAAGGCCTGTCGCGGCTCACATCGATCATCAAGGCCATGGGCGCGGTTCCGGCGATCCAGCTTGGCCACACCGGCCGCAAGGGCAGCGAGCTGAAGCCGTGGGAGGGCAAGAAGCAGGTTCCCGCCGACCACCCGGACGGGTGGCAGGTGCGCGGCCCCTCGGCCAAGCCGTTCGGCGGCCGGTTCCCCTACCCGGTCCAGGCCCTCAGCAAGGCCGAGATCGCCGAGCTTCACGCGGCCTACGCCCAGGCCGCGCGGCGCGCACTGGCGGCCGGCTTCGAGTGGCTGGAACTGCACTTTGCACACGGCTATCTGGGCGCCAGCTTCTTCTCGCCGCTCGCCAACACCCGCGACGACGAATACGGCGGCAGCCTGGAGAATCGCCTGCGCTTCCACCGCGAGGCCCTGGACGCGGTGCGCAAGGTCTGGCCGGAACGGCTGCCGCTCACCGTCCGGCTGGGCTCCGACGATTTCCATCCGCAAGGCGTCCAGTTCGACGAGGCGGTCTGGGCGATCGGGGCGCTGCGCGAGCACGGCCTGGACTTCGCCGACCTTTCCCTCGGCATGAACACCGACGAGACGCAGGGCGTGCCGTTCCACGAGGTCGCCTTCATGGCCGAGCGCGCCGCGCGGGTGCGGCGGGAAGTCGGGATACCGGTCGGGGTGAGCTGGAACCTCGGCATCCCCGCCGCGGCAGACCGCGCGATCCGCGAGGAACAGATCGACCTCGTCATGCTGGGGCGGCCCGCCTTGTCGAACCCGCACTGGCCGCTGTACGCGGCGCGGGAGCTCGGTCACCCCGACCCGCTGTCGCTGCTGCCCGAGGACTGGTCGTGGTGGCTGCGGCGCATCCCGGGCCCGGAGGGATCGCAAGGCTGGCCCACGCCGGCCAGGCCCGGCTGAGAAGCCGAGGTCGCCGACCGCCGCAGCCATCGAGGGCGGCGTCTCCAGCGACGCGACGCGACGATGGAAGCACCCACTTTACTCGGAAATTTACGCGTGTACGATGCTGCGAAAATTACGAGAGTAATTCATGTCCCGACTTCCTGTGCTTCTCTCAGTCGCCGCCGTGGCGTGCGGGCTCGCCATGCGGGCAAACGGGCAGCCGCCCATCCTGCGCGCCACCGACGCGCCAGCCCTGGCCGCCGCCCGGGCCAGGGCCGCCGAGGCCTTCGCCATCCGCGATCCGAACGGCGTCGACGAGGAGCAGTTCGTCCCGATCAATGGCGCCGACCAGTGGGTGACCATCCGGGGCCGCGACCGGGCCAATCCGGTGATCCTGGTGGTGGGCGGGCTCGGGTTCGACGGGCCGGGCGCGGTGGCCAGCCCGCTCCTGGGCGCCTTCCAGGGCTGGGAGCCTTATTTCACCGTCGTCCAGTGGGACATGCGGGGCACGGGCAAGACCTTCGTCAAGGCGAACAGGACGCTCGATCCCGATCTCGGCGTCGACCTGATCGCCCGCGACGCGCTGGCGCTCACCGAGACCCTGCGCGGCAAGCTGGGCAAGCGCCGGATCGTCCTGCTGGGCGTGGGTTTCGGCTCGACCATCGCCGCGCGCCTGGTCCGTGACCATCCCGAGCTCTATTGCGCCTATGTGGCCGCCGGCCAGATCGCCGACCGCCGGATCGTGCGCGAGACCACCGCCGTCGCCTACGTCCACGCAATGGCCAAGGCCAAGGGCGACGCCGCCGCCCTCGCTGCCCTCGACATCGCCGGGGCGGATCCGTTCGCGGACACGCCGTACGATCCGAAGAAGATCGACGCCTGGACACGCGGCTCGGCGCCCTTTCGTCCACGGGAACCGGCAGACCAGCGGGGCGACATCCTGGCGGCGCCGAATTGGACGGTGCTCGACACCGCCACCATCCGGCTCGGCGAGGACGCGAGCGCGGCGAAGTTCGGCAAGGCCTGGGGCGAGAGCTACGACTACGCCGGCCTACGCGGCGCCTATCGCGTCCCCGTCTTCCTGATCCAGGGCGACAACGACTTCAACGCCCCGCTGTCGCTCTCCAAAGCCTGGTTCGACAAGGTCCGGGCGCCTTCGAAGTCTATCACCGTCATCCCAGGCGCCGGCGACCATGCGATCCAGACTGATCCCGACGTGTTCGTCCGCGTCCTGCGCGACCAGGTCCGGCCCATCGCGATCAAGGCGAACTGACAGTTGGGTCGGCTGAGTCGGTCCGGTCGGCGATCGCGCCAGGTCGTGAGCGCGCCAATTGCGGACACTGCCTCCAGGTCCGTAAGCCGACGTTGGTGAGACTGCCCGCGCACGGGCGCCCACCGGCCCGTTGCGGGCGTTCCCCCGATCCGTGGTACGCAACGTCCACGGATAGTGCGGTGGGGGCGGCGCGTTGGAAATCCACAAGCCAAAGCGTTGGCATGGCCTTCGGGAGTTCCTGAAGGAGTACCTGATCATCGTGGTGGGCGTGCTGACGGCGCTGGCCGCCGAACAGTCGGTCGAGGCCCTGCACGAGCGCGGCCTGGCCCGCGAAGCCGCAGACGCCATCGACGCGGAAATGCAGGACAATGTGGACCGCATCGCCTATCGCCAGGCGCAGCGGGCCTGTGTCGACAGGCGCCTGCGGGAGATCACCGGCCTGCTGGCTGACTGGGGCGCCGGCAAGACGCCGCCCGCGGGGCTCTCGATTGGCGATCCGGGCGACCCGCCCATGGTCCAGCAGCGCTGGCAGGCCAACCTCAACAGTGGCCGTTTCAGCCAGCAATCAGCCACCGAGCAGGGCCGGCAGGCGGCGTTCTACACCCAGCTGGCGATCCTCCAGGACATGGAGAGCCGCGAGCACTACGTCTGGTCCGAACTGCGGACGCTCGAGCTGGGTCCCGGCGTGCTGAAGGGCGACCTGCGTCCGAACCTCGTCGCGGCCCTGCAGGCGGCGCGGACAGACGCCAGCGACATCAGCCAGCTCGGCCAGGATATGCTGGCGGCCGCCAGGCGCGCCGGCCACACGCCCAAGGCCTTTGCCGTCACGGCCATCCGGGGAACCACCTGCGGGCCGCTAAGCCCCTCGGCCCCTGGAAGGCCGTAGACAACCGCCTGCGGCCGATCGCTTGGCGACCGCTGTGCGCCAGGAACGGACCTTGGTCGTTGGGAGACGGCCCCAAGTCGTCCGACGCAGTCATTACTAACTATTTAGTAGATGGCCCGCTCCCGTTGAAGGAAGCTGGCTGCGCCGCGGCATGCTTCGGGGAACGCGATGTCTCGTACACAGTCGTCAAGTGCTTGCCGTCCGCCGACGCGGCGAGCCGCGCTCGCCGCGATGTCCGCCATCGCGGCCGGCCTGTGTGGGTCCGCGCGGGCCGGCCCGGCCCACGACTGGCCCTTGTGGGTCATCCGGTCCGGCGGGGGTGTCGTCTACCTGACCGGCGAGATCCCGCCGGAGGCGACGGACTGGAGCGACGCCCGCACCGAGGCGCTGCTGCCGCAGTGCGGTGTCCTCTGGACCGAGACCGGCCGAACCAATCGCGCGCCTGTCGGCCCCCTGATCGTGCGCTACGGCTTCGACGCCAAGATCCCGCTGATGTCGCGGCTGGATGCGACCGACAAGGACCGGCTGGCCAAGGCCGCGGCGCTGGCCCACCTGCCGGTCGAGCGGCTCTCGCAATTCCGCCCGTGGCTCGCGGCCCAGCAGCTGGACGACGCCTATAACCACGTGCGGGGCCTGAAGGGCCTGAGCGCCAACCAGGTGCTGAGCGCCGATGCGCAGAAGGCCGGGATCAGCGTCCAGAGCGAATTCGCGGCGCAGGACGACTTCATCGCCTGGTTCGGCGCCCTGTCGCCGGAGGAGGATCTGCAGCGCCTGCGCGCCACGCTCGACGACATGCTCGCCCCGCCCGAGGACGCTGAGCGGGCCAACGCCGACTGGCTGCGCGGCGACGACCGGCGCAGCGCCGCCGAGGTGGCGCGCATGAAGCGCGTCTATCCGGAGATGTATCGGTTGCTGCTGCTCGATCGCAATCGCGCCTGGATACCGCGCATCAAGACCATGCTGCAGGATCCGAAGCCCAGCCTCATCGTGGTCGGCAGCTATCACCTTGTGGGACCGGACAGCATCCTGGCGCAGCTTCGCGCCGAACGCCTGCCGGTGAAGCGCCTGTAGGCGAGGCGCCAGGACCGCATCCTGCGCTGAGTTTCAGCAGCCGGGGCCGCGACATCCCAGGGTCACGTAGGTCTCGGATACGGCGCGCCACACGCCCGAGGCCCAAGACCATCCCATGCCCTGCCCTCATGATCGCCACGCGCGGGCGTGGAAAACCCAGCGCGTGGTGACGGCACGGCGCCTCCTGAGGCTATCGTCCACAATCCACCCGTGGCGGACGTTCCGACTGCCCCGTCAGGTCAGGGATGCGCCAAAACCAGCGTTGTGTGACGGGCCAGGCGAGCGCTCTAGGTGTCTGGTCCCGCTGTGTGGGGGACTCAGCTTAGCTGAGTGCTCACATCGGGAGGCTCTATGGGCCAGATACTCCACGGCAGCGCCACGACCACGCACGCCATCCGAGCGGCGATACAGCGATCGAAAGCTCC
>NZ_DASYAF010000154.1:0-3880 GCF_036501465.1 Phenylobacterium sp. | reverse complement strand
GGTGTTCCAGGCCAGCACCGCGCCGGTCAGACCGCCGACCAGACAGAGCGTGACGTAGCTGCGCCCGATCAGCCGGTGCAGGGCCGGCCGCCGCGCCCGGATGGAGGCGAAGAACTGCCAGGGGCCGAGCAGCAGCGCCAGACCGGCGCAGCTCGCATGCACGATCAGCCAGCCGAGGCCGGCGCGGTTGTCGGCCGGACCGGGCGGGGCCGGGTGTCCGGTGAGATAGGACAGCCCATAGAGGCCGACGCCGATGCTGAGCGCCAGGATGATCCAGAACCTGATGCCGGTGCGCTGCTTTCCAGCGCCGAGCGCGACGTTTTCACTCGCCATGGCCATGGATGGCTCCCCGATCGGACGGTGCGCCGGGCCCGCCGGCCGATCAAGTGACGGTTGAGTCACAAAAACCCTGGATCAGGGCCCGGGATTCAGCCGGATCACCGTGCGCGCCGCCTGGTCGACCGCGGCGCGGGAATAGAGCAGCGGCACGTACTGGCCGCCGGCCCAGAGCGGGAAGAGGTCGCGATACTGGGCGCTGAACGGGTCGCCGGACTGGCCCGGCGTGTTGATCACCCGGCTGTTGTCCCAGGCGCCGACGTCGAGGACCATGCGCACCGAGGCCCCGGCGATCGCGCCGAAATCCTCCATGCGATAGGTGGCGGCGCGCGGCGTGGTGGCCGAGCCGGGCAGTTCCAGCGGCCCCAGCGTCATCTGGGCGCGGGTCGCCGGATCGGCGGCCGCCGCGGCCGCCGGCACGAAGGTGGCGTGGTGGATGCCGCCCCAGGTCCAGTCGGCCATGTCGGGGCCGAGGCGCGTGTCGAGTTCAACCAAGGCGGACTTGAGGCTGGGAATGAGGACCGCGCTTAGCGGCGGGCCGGAATAGTCGCGCGTTGCGTTCTGAAGCTCGATCTCGCTGATCACGGCGTCCGGCGAGCCGGAGCCTACGATCGCCCGCGCCGCGGCCGGCGTCGCCGCCTGCACCGCCGCGGCGCCCAGGTGCTTGTTCACCCAGACCTCGGCGATGGCGGCGGCGGCGCTGTCTGTCCCGACATGGCCGTCCCAGGCCCTCAGCAGGTCGAGCGCCTGCGACACCCGCGGGTCGGTCGAGGTCAGGCCGCGCAACAGGGCCACGGCGCGCATGTCGGTGATCGAATAGTCGTCGGTCTGCAGCGCCATCGAGTCGGCCAGGCTGACGTGGTCGTTGGCGGCCAGCACCTGTTTGATCCGGTTGGCGCGGGTGGGATCGGACCATTCGAAACTGACCTTGCGCGCCTCGGCCGGATAGCCCGGCGGCAGGTTCAGCTCATTGGCGGTGGCGAACCAGCCCTTGGCGGGATTGTAGGCCGAGGGCAGCTCGTCCTCACTGAGGAAGCCCTTCCACTCGTAGCGGCCGTCGCCGGGCACCGGCATCAGCCCGTCCCAGTTGGGCCGAACCGGCGCGCGGCCTTCGGCGATCCAGCCGATATTGCCGCCGGTGTCGGCATAGACGAAGTTCAAGGTCGCCGCGCCCCAATGCGACAGGGCGCTCCTGAAGTCGGTCCAGTTCGCGGCGGTCAGGTAGCCGGCGGAGCCGAAATAGGCCGCGGTGCCCGGTCCCGACCAGATGGTGCGGATGGCGAAGGCGCGGTGCGCAGCCGGATCGATCTTCAGCACCGGCCCGTGGCGGGTGAAGTCCATCTCGATGTCGCGCGGCGCCTCGCCCTTCACCTCCAGCGTCTGATGGACGACCTGCATGTCCTCCCAGCCGCCGTTGTAGCGGTACTGGCGCGGATTGGCCGGGTTGAGCGCGTAGACATAGAGGTCTTCCTGATCGATCGGGAAGATGGTGATGCCGAAGGCTACTCTGTCGTTGTGGCCGATGGTGACGCCGGGCAGCGCCGGCTCGCCGGCGCCGATCACCGAAAGGCCCGGCGCGGTCAGCTGCACGATATAGCGCAGCGACGGCGCACCCAGGGTCCGGTGCGGATCGTTGGCCAGGATGGGGCGGCCTGTGGCCGTGCGCGAGGGGGCGACCACCCAGTTGTTGGAGCCTTCGGCCGCGGCCTCGGCGGCGAGGTCGGCCAGATGCAGCCGGTCGTCGGCGGCCGCGGTGGTTCCCTTCGGCGCGAAGCTGACGTCCCTGGTGGCCAGCTTGTAGTCGGCCAGCACGTCGGCCGGCACGTCGCACGGATCGAGCCCGGCCGGCGTGGTCAGCGGATGCGGCGGCTCGATCTTGCGGCGCAGACGGTCGGCGCCCAGACCGGCCACGCAGGCCACCCGCGCCCGGGCCACCTCGGAATCGACATTGCGGGTCAGGCCGTTCGAGCGCACCCGGACCACGTCGTCGACGCTCCACGGCTCCGGCGTGCTGCCGGTCAGTTTGAACTCCAGCGGCAGCGGCGCCGCGCCGGCGCGCACCTGCGCCACATAGGCGTTGACCCCGGCCACGAAGGCCTCGGCCTCGGGCCTGGCGTCGGCGCCGTAGGACGCCCACTCGGCCGCCATGTCGCCGCGATAGAGAAAGAGCCGCGCCGCCCGATCCTGCGCCGCGTAGGCCGGGCCGAAACTCGCCGACAGCCGGCCCAGCCCGCGCTTGCGCCACAGGTCGATCTGCCAGAGCCGATCGCGGGCGGCGTTGTAGCCTTGGGCGAAAAAGGCGTCGTGGACGCTGGCCGCATAGATGTGCGCAATGCCCCACTGGTCGACGACAATGTCGACGGGCTTGTCGAGCCCCGGAACCGCGACCTCGCGATGGGTCGCCGACGAAGGCGCCTGGGCGGCGGCCCGGAGCGCTAGAGCCAATGCCGCGCCAAGCGCCAGCAGCACGATCCGTCTCATCAGGCGTCCCCCCATTTGTGGACAAGGATGCGCCGAGGTCGGACATGAGAACAAACGGAAATCGCGCCGCGTCCCTTCTCCCCTCGCGGGAGAAGGTGCCCCCGCGAAGGCGGGGGCGGATGAGGGGCCGCGCCTGTGGTTGGTAAGAGGGCTCCGCGCGGTCGTGGAAGGTTCAGCGCGGCCCCTCATCCGACCGGTCTCCGACCGGCCACCTTCTCCCGCGAGGGGAGAAGGGAGCGTTGGCGCCGCCTTTCTGCTCAGGCCGGCCGCCGCCCGGTATCCAGGAAGTCGCGGGCGCTGAAGTTTTCCGGGGCGGCGACTTCGACGATCGGGTCGTCACGGTCGTCGAATTCGGTGCGCAGGGCCCGGCTCATCACCGCGTGCATGTCGTAGAGGCAGACGATGTAGGTCAGTTCGAGGATCTGCTCGTCGTCGAGGAAGGCTCTGAGCGCCTCGAAAACCGCCTCCGGCGTCCGCCCGGCCTGCAGCGCCAGGCAGTCGGCATAGGCGAGCACGGCCCGCTCCTCGGGCGTGTAGCAGGTCGCCACCTGCCAATGCGGGATGGCCGATATCTTCTCCTCGGCGACATTGAGGCCACGCAAGGATTTGCAGTGCTGGGAGAAGACGAACTGGCTGGCCTTGGCCCAGCCCACCCGCGTCTGGCCCAGTTCGCGCAAGACCGGATCGAGCTTGCGGGCCGGGTCACGATAGAGGGCGAAGCCGCGCACTGCGTGGTCGAACACATCGGGCGAATTGGCGAAGACGGTCCACCAGTCGCCCGGCGTGCCGGTGTCGGTGCCCGGTTCGGCGACCGGATCGCGGTCGCCGAACAACAGATCGTAGGTGCGCGATATGGTCTTGGACGTGACCTCGGCGCGCGGCACCTGGCGCAGGCGTGGCGCCATCTAGACGCCCTGAAGCTGGGCGGCGTGGGCCGGCTGGTGACGCACGTCCTCCGGCGTCAGCTTGCGGGTGAAGGCGGCGAACTCCAGCATGATGCCGTTCGGATCGGTGAAGTAAACCGAGCGGACAAAGACGCCCGGATGCATCTTCCGCGACGCGC
>NZ_DASYAF010000153.1:0-37917 GCF_036501465.1 Phenylobacterium sp. | reverse complement strand
CTCTGGGCCGACGCCAAGGCCAAGGTCGCCAGGCTGAAGGCGGCCGGCAAGGTCAACGACGCCCAGGCCGATGCGCTCTTGGCCGACGCCAGGGCCGGCGTGCTGGGGATCAAGGCGCCCTACGAGCGGGTGATCGCGTGGGCTGAGGGCGAGCTGCCCAAGGCCCCGTCAGGCCGCACGGGCGCGGTCTCCCTGCCGGGTGGCCTCGAGTGGTACGCCGCGGCGCTGAAGCTCAACACCACCACCGACCTCACCCCCGACCAGGTCCACGCCCTGGGCCTGAAGGAGGTCGCGCGGATCCAGAAGGAGCAGGACGCGCTGGCCCAGAAGGCGGGCTTCAAGGATCGCCAGGCCTTCTACGACGACCGCGCGAAGAAGTTCCCGCCGACGCCCTGGACCGACGCCATCCGCGCCGACTACCTGCGCCAGTACAACGCGGCGATCACGCGCAACCGCACCCTGCTGCCCAAGGTCTTCACCAACCTGCCGGTCTACAGGGCCGAGGTCGTGCGCGAGCCTTCCTTCAGCGAGGTGGCGGGCGGCGCCGCCCACGCCTCAGGGCCCAACGCCGACGGGACGCGGCCGGGCCGGGTCTACATCCACATGCTGGGCGTCACCGACGACCCGGCCAACATCACCGACCTTATGTGCCACGAAGGCATCCCGGGCCACGTGATGCAGGGCGACATCCAGGTGCGCCAGAAGGGCGTTCCGAAGTTCCGCTCGGCCTACCGCTACGTGGCCTATGGCGAGGGCTGGGCGCTCTACACCGAATATCTGTGCAAGGAGATGGGCGCCTATCAGGACGTGGCGTCCGACTTTTTCCGCCTGGACGCCGAGCTGTTCCGCGCCGCGCGCCTGGTCACCGACACCGGCATCCACGCCAAGGGTTGGACCGAGGACCAGGCCGTCGACTACATGGTCAAGACCGGCCGCCGGCCGCCGCAACAGGCCCGCTCCGAAGTGCGCCGCTACATCACCCTTCCCGGCCAGGCGACCGGCTACAAGATCGGCATGCTGAAGATCATGGAGCTGCGCAAGAAAGCCGAGCGCGAGCTGGGGCCGAAGTTCGATGTCAGGGCCTACGACGACCTGGTGGTCGGCGAAGGCTCCCTGCCGCTCAGCGTGCTGGAGCGGGCGGTCGACGAATGGATCGCCAGCGTGAAAGCCAGCTGAATCCTTTGTCCGTTTCCCCGCGAAGGCGGTGACCTAGGCGTTTTTTGTGAGGGCCGTTCGATGACTTCCGCGCAGATGTTCTTCCAACCTAAGCCTGGGTCTCCGCCTTCGCGGGGAATGCGGAAACAAGGGGCGGCGGCGAGCCTCCTGGCGCTGGCCCTGATCGCCGCGCCGGCCGCCGTGATGCTTGCGGTCCCGGTTCCGGCCACGGCCCAGGCCAGCGCCGCGGAGGCCGAGCGCCTGCGGGTCTTCCTCGACAAGGAATATGCCGAGAGCCTGAAGTTCAGCCCGCAGCAGGCCACGTCCTTCGGCGACAAGTCGGGCCTCGACAAGCTGAACGACCTTTCCGACGCCGCCGACCTGCAGCGCCTGGAATGGCGGCGCGGCAGCGTGGCGCGCATGAAGGCCCAGTTCCAGCGGGACAAGCTGCCGATCGAGGGCAAGATCAGCTACGACCTGTGGCTCGACGAGCTGGACTCCGCCGAACTCAGCTACAAGTTCCGCGCCTACCAGTACCCGGCCGGCAACACCGACACGGCGCTGCCCAACTTCCTGATCAGCTCGCACCTGGTCGAGCAGCCGTCGGACATGGTCGCCTACAACGCCCGGGTGATGGCGCTGGGCCACGCCATGGACCAGGTGCTGGTGCGCGCCAAGGGCTCGGCCGCCCAGGGCATCCGCATGCCTCGCTTCCAGTACGAACGGGCGATCCGCGAGAGCACCAAGCTGACCAGCGGCGCGCCGTTCGATGGCGGACCGGATTCGCCGCTCTGGGCCGACGCCAAGGCCAAGGTCGGCAAGCTGCAGGCCGCGGGCAAGGTCACGCCGCAGGAGGCCGGGAAGCTGCTGGACGGGACCAGGACGGCCCTGCTCACCGGCATGAAGCCCGGCTACGACCGGCTGCTCGGCTGGCTGAAAAGCGACATCGCCAATTCCAAGTCCGGCAAGGTGGGCGCCGTCACCCTGCCCAACGGCCTGGCCTGGTACGCCGCGGCGCTGAAGCTGCAGACCCGCACCGACCTGACGGCCGACCAGATCCACAAGCTGGGCCTGTCGGAGGTGAAGCGCATCCAGGGCGAGATGGACCAGCTCGCCAGGAAGGCCGGGTTCCCGAACGCCGAGGCCTATTACAAGGAGCTCAACGCCAAGGATCCGCCGCAACCCTACAACGACCAGAACCGGGCCGAGATCCTGAAGTATTCCAACGACCTGATCGCCAACAACCGCACCCACCTGCCGGCGATGTTCCACGTCCTGCCGATCTATCCGATCGAGGTGGTGCGCGAGCCGAGCTTCAGCGAGGTGGCGGGCGGCGCGGCCCACACCAACGGGGCCAGCCCGGACGGCAAGCGGCCCGGCCGGGTCTATCTGCATATGCTGGGCAAGACCCCGCTGCGCGCCAGCCTGCCCGACCTGATGTGCCACGAGGGCATTCCCGGCCACGCCATGCAGGGCGACATCCGCGTGCGCATGCAGGGCGTGCCGAAGTTCCGCCTGGCCGCGCGCAACGCCGCCTTCAACGAGGGCTGGGGCCTCTATTCCGAGCTGCTGTGCAAGGAGATGGGCGTCTATCCGGACATCCCGTCGGACTTCATGCGGCTGGACGGCGAGCTGTTCCGCGCCGTACGCCTGGTCACCGACACCGGCATCCACGCCCAGGGCTGGACCGAGGATCAGGCGATCGACTACCTGAAGACCGTCGGCCATCGCAGCGACGACACCGCCCGCGCCGAGACCCGCCGCTATATCGTCGGCCCGGGCCAGGCGACGGCCTACAAGATCGGCATGATCCGCATCATGCAGCTGCGCGACCGGGCCTCGAAGGCGCTGGGCCCGAAGTTCGACATGAAGGCGTTCAACGACATGGTCATCGCCTCCGGTTCGCTGACGCTCTCGGTGCTCGACATGCGGGTGGACGAGTGGATCAAGGCGCAGAAGGGTAGGTGAGCGGCCATTTGGCCGCTCATCCCGGCGAAAGCCGGGATCCATGCGGAATCCGGGTGTGATCCTCGACGTCGCTGCTTAAGCTGAATGCCGCTTGGGTCCCGGCTTTCGCCGGGATGAGCGGATTGATGAAGTTGACGCCGGCGTCACTTTTGGGCATCGAGACCGGATGAGCGACCCGCCAAATCCCGATCCGGCCGCGCATGTGGTGATCCTGGGCGCGGGCCACGCCGGCGGGACGGCGTCGGCGCTGCTGCGCCAGTATGGGCATCCGGGGCCCATCACCCTGATCGGCGAGGAGCCGATCCCGCCCTACCAGCGCCCGCCGCTCTCCAAGGCGTGGCTGAAGGGCGAGGCCGACGCCGACTCCCTGGCGCTGAAGCCGCTGGAATTCTACGCCGAGCACGACATCGACTTCCGGCCCTTGATGAAGGCGCTGTCGATCAACCGTGGCGAAAAGACCGTGACCCTCTCGGACGGTTCGAGCCTTGCCTACGACGCCCTGATCCTCGCCACCGGGGCGCGGGCCATCGCGCTCCCGATCCCCGGCGCGGACCTGGCGGGCGTCATGTTCCTGCGCACCGCCGCCGATGCCGAGCGGCTCAAGGCCACGGTCGGGCCGGGTAAGACCCTGGCGGTGGTGGGCGGCGGCTATATCGGCCTGGAGGTCGCCGCCTCGGGCCGCGCCCTGGGCGCCGAGGTGGTGGTGCTGGAGCGCGAGAGCCGCCTGCTGGCCCGGGTGGCCTGCACGGTCCTCTCGGACTTCTTCAAGGCCTATCACCAGCAGCACGGGGTCACCTTCGAGCTCGGCGCCCTGGTCACCGGCTTCGAAGGCGAAGGCGGACAGGTCCGCGGCGTGCGCCTGGCCGACGGGCGGCTGATCGCCTGCGACGCGGTGGTGGTGGGCGTCGGCGCTGCGCCCAACGACGAGCTCGCCCGCGATTGCGGGCTGGAGACCGCGCGCGGCGTCACTGTCGACCTGGAGGCGCGCACCAGCGACCCGGCGATCTTCGCCATCGGCGATGTGGCCCACCGGCCGATGCCGATCTACGGGCGCATGTTCCGCATGGAGAGCGTGCCCAATGCGCTCGAGGGCGCCAAGCAGGCGGCCAGCGCCATCGCGGGCCGGCCGCCGCCGCCGGGCGAGACGCCCTGGCAGTGGTCCGACCAGTACGACCTGAAACTGCAGATCGCCGGCTACGCCTTCGACGTGGACGAGATCCTGGTGCGCGGCGACCCAGCCAGCGGCAAGTTCGCCGTCTTCCACCTGAAGGGCGACCAGGTGCAGTCGGTGGAGGCGATCAACAGCCCGCCGGAATTCATGATGGGCAAGCAGTTGATCCTGAACCGCCGCGCGGTCGACAAGGGAAGGCTTGCGAACCTCGCTGTTTCCATGAAAGAGGTCGCCGTCTAAACGGTGTTAAGTCATCCCTGAGAAAGCAGGGCGGCACGTCAGTCGAGAACTTTGGGGACCCCAGGGCGCATGGCCAAGATCACCTACATCGAGCATGACGGGACCGAGCACGTCATCGACGTGAAGACCGGCCTGTCGGTGATGGAAGGGGCGGTGAAGAACAACATCCCCGGTATCGACGCCGACTGCGGCGGCGCCTGCGCCTGCGCCACCTGCCACGTCTATGTGGACGAAGCCTGGCGCGGCAAGACCGGCGAGAAGTCGGCCATGGAGGAGTCGATGCTCGACTTCGCCGAGAACGTCGAGGACAACTCGCGGCTGTCCTGCCAGATCAGGGTCTCGGACGCGCTGGACGGGCTGGTGGTGCGGATGCCGGAGAGCCAGCACTAGGGGGCTGAAAGGATGCAATCCGTTTTGGACCGGCTCCTTGTCATGATGTTTTCTGATATCGCGGCTCGCGATAGCGGACTCTGAGCAGCGAGAGCCTAATGAGTGGTGGCGATCCAATTCTGCCAGTCGAGGCGGGGAGCCGACTAGGCCAGATCAGAGCCGCGCTTGGAGCGCTCGATCCTTATCTCGCAAGTAGCTGGTATCTGATCGCGATTGTACTCTCGGGCGCCTGGCTAGTAGCGATTTTGATTCTAGAACGGCGGCGCGCAATAATTCTCGCGTCTCTCGTCACTCCGATCTTCAGCTTCGTCGTTTCGATGCTGATTTCACTCTATGGCGGTCCGCGAGGGCTGCAGGTTGTTGAAAAGATAACTCGACCCTTTGGCCAAGTAGCAATGGTCGCATTGGGCGGAGCCGGCATTGGTTGGGGGTTGGTAGTCCTGCGTCGTCGATACCGCATCATCTATGGTTACGTTGAGGTTCTGGTTTCGGTAGGCCTGCTGTGTATCGTAGGGCTTCAACTGTTTTCGAAAGATGCGCTAGCCAATCTCGTCGCTTTCTTAAGTGCGATCTACGTTTTTGTCCGTGGCTTCACAAATATCGACGACGGCCGCGCGAAAGGTTGATCCGTCCGAATAGATCCGAGCCTTAAATCTCATGATCGATGCGAGCCTTGGGGCCTCGGCTTGTCAAGGAGCGGCCCCTGGCCGCCCGCCACGCGGCGCGCGTTCCGCGCGTCCTTGAGAAGCCGAGGCCCCCAGGCAAACTGGCCGGCATGAGATTTAAGCCGAAGCCTGTGGGACTATCTCCCGCTCATCCCCGCTAAGGCGGGGATCAAAGCTGAGGTTTGGGGACCGGGCGGCGCTGTTGATCTGCCTTGGGCTGTATGGATCCCCGCCTTAGCGGGGATGAGCGGGGGTGGGGCCACGCTCATCTCTTCGCGCAAGACGACGCTTCGTCCGCGGCTGGGAGTCTGAGAGACTCCACCTCCGACCTGCTTCGCAGGCCACCTCCTCCCACAAGGGGAGGAGGAGCGGAATCTCATGAGGTCGCGGAAAGGCGTGCGCGGATTCCGGGGGTTTGGGGGATTCCCGGGTTATCCTGGTCGGATGCGCCGATACCACCCGCCCTACGACCTCGCCGCCATGCAGGAGCGGGTGATCGAGCGGCTGGAGGCCGGGATGACGGTCGTGGGCGTGGCCCGGCTGGACGGGGCGCCCAGCAAGCACACGATCTACCGCTGGAGCTGGGAGGACGAGGGCTTCGCGCGGCGGATGCGGGCGGCGCAGGCCTGGGGGCAAGGGGTGCGGCAGGGCAATCGCAACGCCGCCGAGCTGTTCGATGCGGCCAAGGCGCAGGCGTTCCTGGCGCGGGTGCGGGCCGGCGAGCCGATCCGGCGGCTGGTGCGGACCAAGGGGTGGCCGAGCCGCGAGGCGCTGAACCTGTGGAAGCGGATGCGGCCGGACTTCGCCGTGGACCTGGCGGCGGCGGCCAAGGCGGCGCGGGCCTCGAAGCCCCTGCCGTTTCCCTATGACGAGGCGACCGCCGACCGGATCGTCCTCGGCTGCATGAAGGGCGAGCGGCTGCGCCAGGTGCTGAAGGCGCCGGACATGCCGAGCTGGCTGGCCGTCCAGCGCTGGCGCGCGGCGCGGCCGGAGTTCGCCGGCGCCCTGCGCGCCGCCCAGATCGCCTGCATGCGGCTCAAGCGCCGCGCGCGGCGGCGCGACACGCCGCAGGTGATCGATGCGGTGGAGCAGCACATCCTGCGCGGCGGGTCATTGCGCACAGCCGCGCGACAGCGGGGCATGCCGAACCGCAACACCCTCTATGAGTGGATGAAGACCCGGCCGCAGTTCGCCCGCCAGGTGGCGCTGGCCGAGATGTGGCGCGACCAGCGGATGGTCGACGACGTGCTGGACCGGATGCGGGCGCTGACCCCGGAGACCTTCGCCGAGGCCCAAGCGGGGTTCAAAGCGGCGAAGGTGCGGGCCGCCCAGCTCGGTGTGGGGCGGCGGGGGCGGCCAGAGCGGTCGTGAGATTCAAGCCGAAGCCTGGGTGACCTGCGCCTCTCCCGCGTCCGGGAGAGGCGCAGATTCAATTCCTACTGCGGGATCACCTTGGTCGTGGTGGTGACCGAGTCCGACGGCGTCGGCGCGGCATGGGTGGTGGTCGTCGTCGTGGTGTGGTGGGTGACCGTGGTGTGGGTCGTGTGATGGACCGCCGGATGGTGCGTCGTCACCGTGGTCTCCACCGCAGGCGCAGGCGCGGGCGGCTGGGCGGCGGCGATGGCCGCGGCGTTGCGCGCGGCCGCCGCGTCCGCCGCTGAGGAGGCCGCGGCCTGCTCGGCGGACTGGGCGCGGGCGTTGGCGTCGGCGGCTTGCTGCTGGGCGGCCTGCGCCTGCTGCTGGGCGGCGGACACCTGGTCCTGGGCTTGCGCCTGGGCCTGGGCCGTGGCCTGGGCGGCTTGGTCGCGCGCGGCGGCGACCTCGTTCCTGGCCGCGGCGTCGGTCGCCCGCTGGGCTTCCCGCGCCGAGGCCAGCGCGGCGTTGTGATGCTGCTGGGCGATGCCGATCGCGGTGTCGGCCATGGCCTGGGCCTGGATGGCGTCCTCGATCGCCCGGTCGCGGCGGTCGGTGTCGAAGTCGTGACGCGCGGTCGCCAGCATCGCGCGGGCGTCGGCGATGTTGCGCGGCGAGTCCGCGGTGGCGCCCAGGTCCTCGGCGGTGTGGATCTTGGCTTCCGCCGCCGCGATGGCCTCGCGGGCGCGTTCGGTGGTCCCGGCCGCCGCCGGCGTCGCGATCGCCAGGCCGATGGCGCTGGTGGCGAGCAACGATGCGAAGATGGTCTTGCGAAGCATGATGTTCTCCTGCCCACGACGGCGCGCCGCCGATGGGACTCTCCGTTTGTGTCGGGGCGGCAAACGGCTGGGGCGCGGATACGTTTCAGCGTTACCGGAGAATGTGAGCGGCGGGGCCGGGCCGAAAAGCGTCAGAACAGGCCCGGGAAGGCGCCCCCGTCCAGGAGCAGGTTCTGGCCGGTCACATAGCCCGCGTGCGCGCTGCACAGCATGGCGCACAGGGCGCCGAACTCAGCCGGATCGCCGACCCGGCCGGTGGGGTTGGCCGCGGCGACCGCCGCGCGCACCGCCTCCAGCGGCTGGCCGCGGGCGGCGGCCAGGGCGGCGTAGTAGGCCTCCAGCCGGTCGGTGGCGAAGTGGCCGGGCAGCAGGTTGTTGATCGTCACCCCGTCCTTCGCCACCTCGCGGGCGATGCCGCCCACCGCGCCGGTCAGGCCCGCCCGCGCGCCGTTGGAGAGACCCAGCATCGGCAGCGGCGCCTTCACAGCCCCGGAGGTGATGTTGACGATCCGGCCCCAGCCACGCGCGCGCATGGCGGGAACCAGGGCGCGGATCAGCTGCAGGGGCGCCACCATGTTGGCGGCGAGCGCCGCGCCCCACTCGGCCTCGCCCCAGTCCTCGAACCGGCCGGGCGCGGGACCGGCGGCGTTGGTGACCAGGATGTCGGGGTCGGGGCCGACGGCGACCAGGGCCGCGCGGCCGGCCTCGGTGGTGACGTCGCAGGCGACGGCCTGGACCTCGCGGCCCGAGGCGGCGCGGATCGCCTGGGCGGCGGCCTGCAGCGGCGCATCCGTGCGGGCGCAGATCACGAGGTCGCAGCCGGCGGCGGCCAGGGCCTCGGCGCAGGCTCGGCCCAGCCCCTTGCTGGCCCCGCAGACCAGGGCGCGGCGGCCCTCGATCCCCAAGCTGAAGCTCGCCATCGCTCTCGCCTTCCGCCCGGCCGGCGCCTAAGGTCGGTCCCGTGACCGACGCCGCAATCTTTGACGCCCAAGACTTCGCAAAGGCCATCGCCGAGCGCCACCGCAATCGCGAGCGCTTCACCCTCGACATGCCGGCCGGGCGCGCCGGCGACCTGGCGTTCGGCTACGCCACCCAGGCGCAGCTGCTGGCGCTGCTGGGCGGCGGGATCGTCGGCTGGAAGATCGGCCTGACCACGCCGCGCATGCAGCAGATGTGCGGCGTTGACGAGCCCATCGTGGGCGCGGTGCTGGCCGGCCGCATCCATGAGGCCGCTTCCGGTGGGCCGGCCCGCGTGGCGGTGGCCGACTACGTCCGCCTGGGGGTCGAGAGCGAGATCGCCCTGCGCATCGCCCGGCCGTTCCCGGACCGTGAGGTCACGCCGGCCGAGGCGCTGGGCCATGTGGACCGGGTCTGCGCGGCTTTCGAGCTGGTGGACGACAGCGCCGCCGACTACGCCCGCCTGTCGGCCGCGACCCTGGTCGCCGACAACGCCTGGAACGCCGGCCTGGTGCTGGGTCCGTCGCGGCCGGCGGGCGAGGTGGGCGCGCTGGCGGGCCGCAAGGGCGTGCTGAGCCGCGACGGCGAGGTGGTGGACGAAGGCTCCTCCAGCGACGTGCTGGGCGATCCGGCCAATGCGCTGGCCTGGCTCGCGGGGCGCCTCGCGCGCCAGGGCCAGCCGCTTTCGCCCGGCCAGTGGGTGTCCACCGGCTCCATCGTGCCGACCAGGTTCGTCGCCCCCGGCCAGGCCTGGCGGTTCGAGGTCGAGGGCCTGGCCCCCGTCGAGTTGGCGCTGGACTGAGGCCCGTCCGGCCGCGATCATCGTTCAGGCGCCTTAACCCCGTTGATTCACAACGACTTAAGGCTGGGCTGGCAGTCTCGCGCGATCACCGCAAGGAGAGCGGCAGGATGCGACGGTTCTTCGGACGCTTGGTCGGCGACCGGTCGGGCACGACCGCGATCGAATACGCCCTGATCGCGTCGCTCGTGGTGATGGCGATCGTCACGGCCGTCACGCTGATGGGCCAGCAGATCCTTGGCCTGTTCAACCAGGTCGCAGCCGCCTTTCCCTAGACCCAGCAGGGTTCAGGTCGAAACGACCCGGGTCCGCCGCATTGTGGTCACGCCTTGCGGCTTGTACGCGGGGGTATGGACCCTGCGCGGCGTTTGATTCTCATCACCCCGGTATTCGTCGCGCTCGCGCCCCTGGCCATTCCGGTCCCCGCGCAGGCGCAATATTCGCATGACGCCCAGGCGGTGATCGCCCGGGCCCGCGCGGCGAGCGGCGGGACGGCCTGGAACACCCTGCGCGGCTGGCACGAGACCGGCACCGACGGCGCCGCCGCCTACGAGCGGTGGATCGACCCCCTGCGCTACGGCATGCGGGTGGAGATGCACGAGGGCGCGGGCGGCGGGCCGCCGGTGGTGCGCGGCTTCAACGGCGCGGGCGAGTGGGGCATCTCGCCCGCGGGCCAGCAGACCGGCACCGGCGACGCCGGACGGCTGGCGACGGCGCGCACCGAGGACTTCTACGGGGTCTACGGTTTCCTCTACGCCAGCCGCTTCGACGCCCATGGGCGGCTGGTGGGCGAAAAGCGCGCGGGCGGTCGCAACTTCGATGTGGTGCTGGTCGAGCCCTGGCGGGCCGCCGCGCGCGAACTCTGGTTCGACCGCAGCACCGGCCTGCTGGGGCGGATGATCGAGCGCGACGGCGCGCGCACCCTGACGGTCGAACTGTCCGACTATCGCAAGGTCGGGCCGCTGAAGGTCGCCTTCCGCTTCGTCTCCAGCGACGGGCCGGAGGGCGCGGCGCGGGTGCGCCAGATCCGCACCCTCGACTTCGCCCCCGCCGACCGGGCGATGTTCAGCCTGCCGGCGCAACCTTAGCGGCGGCTGACTTTTCCTGGGCCCGGGCGCCGGCCAGGATGTTGGGCAGGCTGTAGTTGCCCTCGTGGCAGGCATACTCATAGATCGGCCCCTTGGCCGTGCGGAACGGCATCTCGCCCTTCCAGACCTGGGTGAAGGTCGAGGGGTCCTCCACCGAGAACTGGTACAGCATCTGGTCCTTGGCGGTGCGGGTGAAACGCTCGGTGACCTTGGTCTGCGGCGAATAGGCGAACCCGCCGCCCAGGGAGAAGATATGGCCCTTGGGGTTCAGGTTGGTGGTCTCGACCACCAGGGTGTCGCCCTCCCACCAGCCAACCGAATCGCCCAGCCAGGGCTGCAGGGCCGCGGGCTGGTGGGTGCGGTCGCCCATCCGGATCATCCGCACGTCGTGGTTCATCTCCACCTGGATGGCGACATAGTCCCGGGCCTGGATGATCTGGTAGTGGCCGTTGAAGCCGGTGTTCATCATCGGCGGGCCCTCGGGCGAGCCGATGGCGGTGATGCAGCGTTCCTGGGTGTCGCGGTCTTCGGGGTTGTCGAACTTCTCCGGCGCCGCGGCGCTCGCCGCGCGGGCCTTCTTCACGGCCTCGGTGTAGGGCAGATGGCCGTCGGCGGGATCGACGATCCAGGAGGTGCGCGGCTGGCCGTCGATGCGCGCCAGGCGCATGTCCATCTCGATGTAGTCGGACTGCGGCGCCTCCTTGACCACCGGCGGCGCCGGCGTCTTCGGATCGATCGGCGCGGGGTTGAGGAGGTCGCCGGTCATGGACTTGAAGACGCTGATCATCATCGCCTCCTCCTTGTCGGTGGCGATCAGGTTCTTGAAGATCGGCGGCCGCTGCAGGAAGGTCAGGGCGGTGTTGGTCCAGATCCCCTGCAGGTCGGGGTGGCCGTCGGCGGTGCGCGGGGCGCGATAGGCCGGGGTCGAGCGCGCGGGCGCCGGGGGGGCCGCGTTCGCCGACAGGGCGGCGGCCGTGGCGACGGCGGCGCAAAGGGCGAGCATCGAGACTCTCATGACAAGGCCTCCTGGATCGGGTGGGCGGCCCGGGGCGCGGGCCGAGACTTGCGGGGCGGATAGAGCGGGCCGTGGCGCACGCGCACCAGCCAGTAGGCGATGGTGATCACCAGGGCCGCCACCGGAATCCACTGCAGGTTCACCGTCGGGCCGTGGAAGAGCACGCCGCCGACCTTCGGCTGGGCCAGGGCCGACATGAGGGCGATCCACATGCCCAGCCCCATGCGCCAGATGTGGCGCGCCAGCTTGGCGGGCCCGACCAGCGCCGGCCCCAGGATCACCTTCAGGTCCAGGGCGGCGATCAGGCCGGCGATGCCAACCATCACGAAATAGGCGAACCAGGGCACGCCGGCGAGCTGGTGGCCGGGGCTCATCAGCGCCTTGCGGCCGAGGTAGCTCACCACCGCCATGGCGACCGCCAGGCCGGCCACGCCGGCGACTTCGAACCCGCCGCCCTTCACCTGGGTCCGTCGTCCGGCCATCCAGCCGGTCAGCACCAGGTAGAAGGTGATCGCGCCGCCGAAGGATGAGCCAACGTCGCCGATCATCGGGGCCACGACAGCGCCGACCCCGGCCATGGTCAGCATGGCGAACAGGAAGACGTCGCCGGCCAGGCGGTGGCGTCGCCCGCCCTTGCGGGCGGCCAGGGCGAGGGTTCCCGCGGCGAGGCCGGCGGCCCCGCCGCTGATGTGCAGGGCGAGCGCGGCGTCGGCGAGCAGGCGCACGGCGGCAGGCGCCGACGGATCGACGTGCAGGATCATCTCGAAGTCTCCTGTCGGAGGGGGTTTTGGCTCAGATCGGCTCGCGGCGTCGTCGCAGCCGGACGCAGGCTTCGAAGGCGACGGCGGCGAACACCAGGCCGCCCCAGAATCCGGGGTCGGTCAGAAAGGGCGTCACGTCGATCTGCGAGAGGTCGTGCAGCGGCGCCTTGCCCAGGCCGCCGACCGTATAGGCCGCGAAGCCGCCGATCAGGCGCTCGTGCAGGAAGTTCCAGACGTGGACGGTGCGCAGGGCCAGCATTTCGAGCAGGCACAGGCCGAACGGCGGGGCGACCGCCCACAGGAAGGTCATCCGCCTGGCCCAGACCGAGACCAGCATCAGCCAGCCGACGATCGGGGCGTACCAGAGGGAGAGGATCACCAGGGCGTAGGCGACCCCGAGCGTCATCGCCCCGAAGGTGGGCAGGCGGCTCAGGAGGGTCTCTGGCGCGACGCCGCTCGACGTCAGGACCACGCTGGCCAGGCCGACCATGATCGCCAGCACCGTCACAACCACCGCCAGCACCACCACCGGCAGCACCGCCAGGGGAATGAAGGCCTTGGAGAGCACCGTCGTGCGGTCGGAGACCGGCAGGGACTTCCAGAACAGGACGCTGCGGTCGCGCCGCTCGTTGTGCAGCGACCCCAGGCTGTAGAAAATCCCTACGATCAGGGCGGTGAGCAGCACGGCGCCCGCGCCGAAGCCGAACGGAGCCAGCATGACGAAGAGCTGCCCGCGCTGCCGGGCCACGTCGGCGTGGGTCGCCGGATTCGGTGCGTGGGCGACCGCCTGGACGGTGTCCGGCAGGCCGTGCAGGCCCAGCAGGAAGCCCACCAGGGCGATCGCGCCGACGATCGCCGGGGCGAGGTAGACCCGATGTTCCCAGAGCTCGCGGCGCACCGACCAGTAGAATGGACGGGTGCGGGCCGGCGCCGGGGTTGCGGCGGCAGGGGGCGTGGCGGCGTCGGTCATGCGGCGGCTCCCGTACGGGCGTCGGCCGCCTCGCCCATCATGGCGACGAACAGGTCGGCGAGACCGGGGGTGCGGACCTCGCCCAAGGCGGCCAGCCGGCCGCGGTCGGCGCCGTCGAACAGCAGGATGTGGCGGCCGAAGATCTGGCGCTCCAGGATCGGCTTCAGCGCCCGGGCGGCCTCGATGTTGTCCGACCCGACCATCACCTCGGCGTAGCGGCCCTCGAAGGCCTCCATGCTGCAGTCGAGCACGATGCGGCCCTTATCGATGAACACCACGTCGGTCAGGATGTGCTGGATCTCCTCCACCTGGTGGGTGGAGACGACAATGGTTCGACTATGGTCGAAATAGTCATTCAGCAGGCTGTCGTAGAACGACTTGCGATAGAGGATGTCGAGGCCGAGCGTCGGCTCGTCCAGCACCAGGAGCTTGGCGTCGATGGCCATCACCAGCGCCAGATGCAGCTGGGCGACCATGCCCTTGGAAAGCTGTCCGACCCGGCTGGTGCGCTTGATCGTGGTCTTGGCCAGGAAGGCCTCGGCCTTGGCCCGGTCGAACCGGGGGTGGACGCCGGCCACATAGTCCACGGCGTCGGCGACCTTGAGCCAGCGCGGCAGCACCGCCACGTCGGCGATGAAGCAGACCTCGGTCATCAGGGCGTCGCGATGCGCCCAGGGATCGCGGCCCAGCACCTTGAGCTGCCCCTGGTAGGGGATCAGGCCGAGCACCGCCTGCAAGGTGGTGCTCTTGCCCGCGCCGTTGGGGCCGATCAGCCCCAGGATGCGGCCTTCTTGGACCGTGAGGTCGACGCCGGCCAGCGCCACCGTCCGGCCGTAGGATTTGGCGAGCCCGCGGGCTTCGATCGAGGCCATGGGATCAGCCCTCCCCACGCTTGGACGCCGCGCCCAGCAGCTCGCCCGCCAGGCCCAGCCTCAGGATGGTGGCGTGAATCTCCGGCCAGCGCTCGCTCAGGAACCGGGCGCGCTCGGCGCCCAGCAGGAGCTCACGCGCGTCGGCCTTGACGAACATGCCCAGGCCCCGGCGCTTCTCCACGAGGCCCTCGGCCTCGAGGCCCTGGTAGGCCTTCAGCACGGTCAGCGGATTGACCCGGCTCTCGGTGGCGACATTGCGCACCGACGGCAGCGAATCCCCGTCCTTCAAGAGGCCGTCCAGGATCATGGCCACGACCCGATCGCGGATCTGGCGGTAAATCGGCTGGCTGTCATTCCAATCCGGGTCCACGAGTCGTCCTCATCCCCGACGGCCGGGGTTCATTGGTGTTATACATAGCTATAACACTATGACGAGTCAACCAGCCCTCTTCCAGCCCTTTCCCTCTCTGCCCCTCGCCTTCGCGGGGGTCGGGGGAGAGGCGGCGGAAATGCCCAAGACCCTCCTCTCCCCCGCGAAGCGAGAGGGAGAGGGAGAGGATCAAGGAGAGGGCTCAGGTGAGCCCCAGCTCCGGCTGGGCCACCACGGCCACGGCTTCCTCGGGGAGATGGCAGGTGAAGGTGGCGCCGGCGCCGGGCTCGCTTTCCAGCGCCACCCAGCCGCCGTGCAGTTCGGTCAGCGCCTTGACGAGCGCCAGGCCCAGGCCCGGCCCGCCGCGCTCGCGGCCGACGAAGCGGTCGAAGATGTGCGCCTGGACGTGGAAGGGGATGCCGCGGCCGGTGTCGGAGACGCTGAGCTGCACCTCGCCCAGGCCCTTCTTGGCGCCCAGGGTGACGGTCCCGCCGGCCGGGCTCTGGCCGAGCGCGTTCTCCACCAGGTGGTTGAGGATCTGGCTGAGGCGTCGCGTGTCGCCGCGGATCAGGCCGATGTCGTCGGGCGCTTCGACCACCAGCTTGACCTTGGCCGCCACGGCCTCCTCGCTCCAGCGCTCCGCCTGAGCGGCCAGGAGTTCGCCCACGCGCACGTCTTCCATGTCGAGCGCCATCTCGTCGGCGTCGATCTGGGCCATGTCGAGCACGTCGTCGATGGACCGCGCGAGCTGGGTGGCCGCCGATTTCACCGCCGCGGCGTGGCTGCGGCCGCGCTCCGACAGGGCCTCGCCGGAGCGTTCCAGGAGTTCGGAATAGCCGATGATCGTGGTGAGCGGCGTGCGCAGCTCATAGGAGACGTTGCCCACGAAGTCGCGCTTCAGCCGCTCGGCGTCGGCCAGCGCCTGCTCCTTGGCTTCCAGCGCCTGCTCGACCTTGCGCGCGTCGGTGACGTCAGTGAAGGCGACCAGGGTCGCACCGTCCGGCAGGGGCCGCGACTGATAGAGCACGATGCGGCTGTCGGAGGTCTTGACCTCGCCGGTGGTGGGCGCGCGGGCCTGCGGATCGGGGTCGGCGACCCGGCCTTTCAGCTCGGCCCAGAAGCCGCGGTCGTGCAGCTTGGGGATGCAGAGCTCGACCACGCCCTCGAAGTCGCCGGCCGATTCAAGCTGCGGCGGCGTCACGTTCCAGAAGGCGCAGAACGCCTCGTTGTGCAGCCGCAGCCGCCCGTCGGAGCCGAACACCACCACCGCGTCGGAGAGCTTGTCGAGGGTCGCCTGCTGCACCTGGATCAGGGCGTTGTACTGCGCCTTCAGCTTCAGCTCGTCGGTGATGTCGCTGAACAGCAGCAGCAGGCCGCCCATGGGGTGCGGCTGGCGAACCACCTTCAGCGTGCGGGCGTCGGGCAGGGACCACATGTCGTCGGGGCCCGCGGCGAGGCGTTCGTAGCGGTCGAGCTCGCCCGCCTTCCACTTGGCGTAGTCGGCGGTCTCCGGCAGGCGTCGGCGCTGGCGCAGGCGGTCCAACACCTCCGAATGGCTGGGCTGTTCGGCGAGCCACGCCGGCTCCAGCCCCCACAACTCGGCGAAGGCCACATTGTGGAACATCAGCTTCTTGGCCTTGTCGAAGACCGCCACCGCCTCGTCGATATGGTTCAGGGTCTCGTCGTGCGCCTCGACATTGCGCTTCAGCAGTTCGCGCAGGTCTTCCTGTTCGCTCACGTCCTCGGTCCAGACGCCGACGCCGCCGCCCTCCAGCGGCTGGGCGGCGATGTGGAAGGCGCGGCGCTTGCCGGCGACGGTGGCCCAGCGGACCGTGTCGCGCCGCTGGCCCAGGTTGGCGGCCTCGCTGGCGAGCGCGTCGGCGCCGCGGTCGAAGGCCGCGCCGCGGGCAGCCGCCTCGTCGAGGCTGGCGGCGTCCACCGCCTTCAGCCAGGCCGCATTGACCCAGACCGGCGAGCCGTCGGCGGCGGCGATCCAGGCCGGGGTCGGGCGCGCGTTCAGGAAGGCGGCGAAGCGCGGGGCGGTGGGCAGGCCCTGGTCCTCGGTCTGGCCGACGGAGAGCCGCAGCCAGGCCATGGCGCCGGCCGCGCGGCCCTCCACCGCGATCAGTCCCTTGTCGCCGCGCACCTCGAAGGCGCAGGCCTCGCCGCGCTCGAAGAGGGCGCGAAGCCGCCGGGCGTGATCGGGGTCGGCGCGCATCAGGGCGTTGACGACCCCCTGCGGATCGGGTTCGGCCAAGCCCAGCGCCTCGGCGCAGAGCGCCAGGGACTCCTCGCCCGACGCCAGCAGGGCGCGGCCGTCCTCCACCGCCAGCAGGGCGGAATCGAACGCCTCGGCCGAGGCCTGGGCGGCGTCGGCGCGGGCCTCCATGCCGGCCAGCCGGCGACTGATCTCGGCCACGCGCGCCCGGGCGGCCCGGCGCTGGGCCAGCGCCCAGAGCACCGCGCAGATGGCGAGCGACACCGCGCCCGCCGCGGCGGCCAGGATCAGTTGTCGGGCGTCCATGCCTCTAGGTCGTCAGCCCCGCATCCGGCGAATCAGCCTCCTCGCACCCTAAGCCGCGTCGGACGTCGCCGCATCCGCGCCCCATAAAGATAGGCTAAAGTCGCCCGATGAGCGCGATCCTCTATCCGGTGGCGGCGAATGCGGAGCTGGCGATGGCCGCCGCCCTGGGCCGCGCGGCGCGCGAGCGGGAGGCGCACGGGCTGGCCGGCGAGGCCGTGGTCTTCACCACCGACGTCACCGGCCCGGCCTTCGCCGACGAGGCGGCGGCCCAGGCGGCCTTCGCAGCCCCCCTGGCCGAGGGCTGGGCCAGGCTCTCCGAACAGATCCTCCCCGGCCAGACGGTCGGCCACGCCGAGGCGGCCTGCGAAGATGGCCATCGCTGGACCGCGCTGGCGCAGCCCGCGCCGCGCACCGCCTGGCGGCTGATGGTCTCCTACTGGCGGGTCGCCACCGCCGGGCGGCCGATCTCCGCGCCCCAGGCCCGCGCCGCGCGGCGGGGCAAGCAGCCGCTCGACCCCAAGACCCTGCAGGTCATGGCGCGCCAGCCGCTGCGCCCGATCGCGCCGCAACAGCCGTTGGACATCGGACTCTTCGAGGTGCGCCCGCCCGACGCGCCGCATATCGTGATGCCCGATGAGTGACACACCGAGCTTCGGGACGGCGCCGTCCCTCGACGACCTGGCCGCGGTGGCCCAGGCGGCCTTCCAGGCCCTGCCGCCGGCGTTCCGCAAGCTGGCCGGCGACGTGGTCTTCCGGGTCGACGACTTCCCGAGCGAGGAGGTGCTGGACGACCTCGGCATCGACGACGCCTTCGGCCTGACCGGCCTCTACCAGGGCGTCGACATCGGCCATCGCGACACGGCCGGGCCAGCGGCGGGTCCCTCGATGATCTTCCTCTATCGCCGCCCGATCCTCGACGAATGGGCCGAGCACGGCGAGATCACGCTCGAGGAACTGGTCGCCCACGTCCTGGTGCACGAGATCGGCCACCACATGGGCCTCTCCGACGCCCAGATCCACGCCATCGAGGCGCAGGCGGGCTGACAGCCCCTAGGTCGGGACCCCGATGCCGGGCGAACCCCAGGGGAGGGTGGTCGTGGCGATCATGTTCGTCAGGGTCTCAGGCCCCTGATGATAGGGCCAGGGCCGCGCCGCCACGCCGAGGTCGGCGGCGACCGCACGGATGGTGTCGGGGCAGAAGCAATAGTTGACGATGCGGCTCACCCTGCCCTCGGCGCCCTGCAGGCGCATGACGTCGAACAGCGCTTCGGTCCCGTCGCGGCCGGTGCGGAAGAACAGGGCCACCCATTCGCCACGGTAGTCGTGGGCGGCGATCCGCACGCCCCGATGACTGACGCTGGCCTCGATCCAGCCGCCGCGCGGACCCCGCCCACCGCCGACCCCTGGGACCTCGAAGGCGCAGGTCTCGGTGACCACGGCCACGATTCGCGCGGCGTCGCGGCTGCGGAAGGCCTCGACGAAGGCGTCGACCAGCGCGCGGGGCGGGCCGTCGCCGCCGACCGGCTCGACCGCCGCCTTCAGGGCGCCGCGGCCGCGGCTGAGCGCGGCCTTCACCGCGCCCACGGTGGTTCGCAGCTGGTCGGCGATCTCCTCCAGGCTGAATTCGAACACGTCCTTCAGGATGATGGCGGCGCGGGCCTGCGGCGAGGCGGCCATCAGCCGCTCGCCTGCCGCGAGCAGGGCCTCGGCGTCCAGGTCGCCGGCTTGGGCGACCGGCGCGGTCAGCGCCTGGGCTTCCCGCGCGCGCCGGCGCTGCTGGTCGATCCACAGGTTGGTGGCGGTGCGGAACAGATAGGCCCGAGCATCGGCCACCGGACTGCCGGGACCATGCAGGTCGCCCCGGCCGATGATGGCGAAGCCGCGCAACAGGGTCTCCTGCACCAGGTCCTCGGCGTCCCAGACGCTGCCTGTCAGGCGCAGACCGTAGGCGTGCAGCGGCGTTCGCAAGGGCTCGACCGTGTCGAGGTAGGCGAACCAGCTCGCCCGCAGCGCCCGGGCGGTTTCGTCGGTGATCGGCGTCGCGGTCATGGTGCGGCCCCCGGCAGACTATGCTCCAAACCCAAGACGTCGCGCAGATGCGAAAGGATACGGGCGAACTCGACCGCCCGGCCCGGCGGCCCTACCGTATCCTAGCGACAAGGGGGACGGGGTCATGGACGGAAGGATCGTGGCGGGTTTGGGCGCGGTGGCGGTTGCGATCGGCGCGGTGGGAACAGCGGCGGCGGCGCCGATTCCGGCCGGATCGACCTATGTGGCGCTGGGCAGTTCCTACGCCGCGGGGCCCGGCATCGCCCAGATGGCCCCCGACAGTCCCGGCCGCTGCGGCCAGTCCACCGACAACTACGCCCGCCAGGTGGCCCGCGCGCTGAAGCTCAACCTGGTCGACCGGAGCTGCGGCGGGGCGACCACGGCCGACATCCTGGGCTCCGGCCCGCTGAAGCTCAGCCCGCAGATCGAGGGCGTCACCGCCGACGCGCGGCTGGTGACCGTCACCATCGGCGGCAACGACGTGCGCTACATGGCCGGCCTCGGCGCCGCGGTCTGCCACAACAACCCGGACCGCTTCGCAGAGGCTGTGCGCGCCCGGGCCTGCACGACGCCGGCGGACTTCAACCTTGGCGCGGCCTTCGCCGACGCGGCGACCAACATGGGCGTCATCGCCGCCGAGGTGCGCCGCCGCGCGCCGCAGGCGCGGCTGGTGTTCGTGGACTACATCACCGTCCTGCCGCCGGGCGCGCCCTGCGCCGCCACCGGCCTTACGAGCGCCGACGCCGAGGACCTGCGCGCCCGCGCCGAACGGCTGGAGCAGCTTACCGAGCGCGTGGCCAAGGCCGCCCACGCCGACCTGATCACCGCCTCCCAGCTCAGCCGCCGCCACGACGCCTGCGCCGCCGAGCCCTGGGTGGAGGCCTTCGTGCCGGCGCGCCAGGGCGGCGGCTGGGGCCCGGTCAGCTTCCACCCGCGGCTGGCGGCCATGACGGCGATCGCCGAGGCCCTGGAGCGCAGGCTCGGCCATTGACGCGGCGGCGCGTTCGCATGTGACGCGAGAAAGGTGACGCAGCCGTCACTTTCGTTGACTAAACGCCGTTCAGATGAGATGGTCGCAGCCTGCCCCGACCCTGATGCGCACATCGGGGTCAGAGCTTCGAATTTTCCGGGCCGGGCCGCCAAGCGCCAGGCCAATCCCCCGCGAGGACGCCATGGCCGCCGACGGCAACATCACCAAGGACATCATCTACGACGCCGTCGCGCCGGACGACTTCGAGTCGATGCTGGAGCTGGACCGCTACAACGCGCGCTCCACCGCCTTCGACAAGATCATCAGCGCCACCCACGACCACTTCTGGGACCCGCTGGATTCCAAGTACATCGACTTCTCCGAGCCCTTCGACATGGAAGCGACCATGATCCTGCCGGAGAAGATGATCGGGCCGTTGCAGCTCGACTACGTCAACGAGGTGCTGGGCACCGAAAAGCGCCGGATCGCCTTCGCCAACGCCCAGACGTTGCGCACCTTCTCCTCGATCCTGCACGGCGAGCAGGGGGCGCTGAACCTGTCGGCCAGCCTCTGCCACGTGCTGAAGGACCAGGGCGCGCAGGAATACGCCGCCAACCAGACCCGCGAGGAGGCGCGCCACGTCACCGCCTTCGCCCGCTACATCAAGGCCCGCTGGGGCCGGCCGGTGGAATGCGGCCCCATCTTGAAAGACTTGCTGGTGGAGATCATCGGCAGCCCGGAGGTCTACAAGAAGATCATCGGCATGCAGATGCTGGTGGAGGGCCTGGCCATGGGCGCCTTCGCCACCATCTTCAACGAGACCAACGACCCGCTGGCCAGGAAGCTGACCCAGCTGGTGATGACCGACGAGGCCTTCCACCACAAGTTCGGGAAGATCTGGGCCGACCGCACCATCCCGCACCTCACGCCCGCCGAGCACGAGATCATCGAGATGTGGGCGGCGCACTGCTTCCAGACGCTGCTGTTCAACCTGGTGGCCCCGACCCAGAACGTCGGCCTCTACGAGGAATTCGGCCTCGACCCGAACCGGGTGATCGAGGAGATGGGCAAGCTGGTCAACGACGAGACCCGCCGCGAGGAGATGAAGGAAGCCACCAACATCTTCCGCGTGCTGGTGAAGACCCTGGTCAACGCCGGCATCATCACCGAGCGCACCAAGGCCTTCTACGCCGTCTATGTCGACATCGACGAGCTGAAGGGCGAGGGCGACAAGATGGTCGGCGACGACATCGCCGAGGAGGGGATCAGGTACCTCCAGGCCATCAACTTCAAGGACCGCGCGCTCGCCAAGGCGCTGATCGCGGCCGAGTAGCTTGCGCTCTCCCTTCTCCCGCAAGGGGAGAAGGGTCTTTCACGCCACGATGGGCAGGGCGCCGAGGGCCTGGGCGGCGGGCTTGGCCGTGACGCGCAGCGGTCGGCTCGCCACGGCCAGCTTGCGGAAGGCCAGGATCGCCAGCGGGGTGAAGATCGCCATCGCCGCCAGGGCCGGCGCGAACTTGGGGTCGGCGAAGCCCATGCCGTGGGCGACCTGGTCGTGCGGCCAGAGCACCGTGAAGCCCATCACGTCGCCCACGCTGTGGACCACCATCACCGCGTACAGCGAATTGGTCAGGTAGCCGATCAGGGCGAAGATCAGGCCGGCCCCGAAGTAGAGGCCGAGCTTCACCGCATCGAGCCCCTGGACCACATGGACGGCGGCGAACAGCACGGTCGAGCCGATGATCGCGGCCGGGGCGTTGTTCCAGGCCTTCTGCAGGATGCCCGTGGCATAGCCGCGGAAGGCGGCCTCCTCGCTGAGCGGCGCGGCGAGGGCGGCCATCACCAGGAATGAGATCACCGTCACGAGCGGGATATGCCCCATCTTCGGCTGCACGCCCGGCGGGATGTGGACCAGGTCCGAGGCGGCGATCCACAGGCCCCCGAAGGCGGCCATGCCGAGCACGCCGGCCCCGACGGCCAGGAAGAAGGTGGGCCAGGGCATGCGGTTCCAGCGGAACAGTTCGCGCCGCCGTTCACGCCCGGCCTTGGGCCCGATGCGGCCGGAGAGGACGCCGAGCAGGCCGGCCAGCAGCACGGCCATGGTCGGCGCGGCCCAGGGGATGGCCGGGTGGAGCTTGATGTTGGCGATCACCAGGGGCTGCCAGAGCCACTGGCCATAGGCCACGATGCCGAGGCTTACGGCCGTGGCGAGGACGAAGCCGCTGACCTGGCGGGCGATGGTGCGGATGGCGCTGGTCATGGATGACCCTCCCTTTTCGATGGGATGAGCCTGCCGGCGCGCGCCGACGAAGTGTTTGCGGCGGCCTGACCGAAAGCTTGGGATTTCCTTGGGGACGGCTCAGCGGATCAGGCGGACCTTTTCCAAGAGGCGCGGCCAGCGCGGGTCGTCGCGCAGCGGGTCGCAGTAGGGCAGCCAGGGCAGGAAGGTGAGGTAGGGGTCGTCCTGCGTCGCGGCGGCCTCGAGGGCGGCGAAGGCCGCGTCCGGCTGGCCGGCGGCGGCGCGCAGGAAGGCCACGTCGGTGAGCCGGGGCGTGAACATCACCTTCTGGGTCTGGAAAAGGTCGGCGCCGGCCGCGCTGAGCGCCGCGAAGCCGCCCTCGTCGAACCGCGCCCGCAGGATGTCGAGCTGGGCCTGGTCGAGGCCCCAGAGCTCCAGGCCCTTCAGCAGGCCCTCGGCGGCGGCGGCCGGCTCGCCCGACAGCGCATAGGCCCAGCCCTTGGCGTACCAGCCCTCGCTGGACAGCGGCGCCAGCGCCAGCGCCTCGTTCGCCGCGGCGATCGCCTGGCGATAGCGCCGCGCGGTGAGCAGGATCTGCAGCAACTGGCCGCGCGCCATCAGCGACACCGGCTCCAGCTCCACGGCGCGGCGGGCGGCGCGCTCGGCCTCCACGAACTGGCCGACAGCCGCGAAGCCGAACGCCCGGTGACGGTGGGCCGAGGCCAGGTCCGGGTCGAGGGCGAGCGCCCGGCGCAGCGCCTGGTCGGCGGCGGCGAAGTCGCGGTCGCCCATCAGGATCGCCAGCCCCAGCACCGCCCAGGCCGGCGCGAGTTCGGGGTCGAGCCCGACCGCGGCGTGGGCGCAGGCCTTGGCGGCGGCGATCGAACCGCCGCCGCCCCCCGCCAGATATTGCGCGGCGAGCGCGTTGGCCAGGCCCGCATGGGCCGGCGCCCAGCCCGGCGCTTCGGCCACGGCGGCCTCGAAATAGAGCCGCGCCTGGGCCTGGCTGGCGGGGAAGGGATTGGCGAGCGCGGCGCGGCCCTGGGCGAGCAGGGCGGCGGCCTTGGGCGGGGCGTTCGATTCCGACCGGGACGCCGGCCCGGACGCTGACCCTTCGGGCGGCGCCATCACCAGCCGGTAGCCGCGCTTGGGCAGGGTCTCGATGTAGCGGCGCGCCGGCGTCTCCCCAAGCGCGCTGCGAAGGCGGCTGACCGCCGCGGCCAGGGTGTCGTCGCCGATGGCGCGGCCGCCCCAGACGCCGTCGACGATCTCCTGCTTGCCGACCACGCGCCCGCCGGAGCCCGCGAACAGCAGCAGCAGGTCCATGAGCCGCGGCTCGATCCGGGTCTCACCCGCGCCGCCGTCCAAGGGCGCCAGCACGCCACGCGCCGGCTCGACGCGCCAGGCGCCGAACTCGAAGGGCTGCTCGCTCAAGGCCCGGCTCATCGCCCCGCTGTCTCCCCGCCTGGCGCGATAGTCCGAGAGGTTGACCCCCAGGTCAATTTGACGGCGGAGCCCCTGGGGGCGATCCTGTCTGAACGGCGTTCAGGAAACGCGCCCGGAACCGTCTCGCGGAGCAGATCATGGCCGACGGCAACATCACCAAGGACGCCATGTACGGCGCCGTCGCGCCGGACGATTTCGAGTCCATGCTGACGCTGGACCGCTATGGCGAGCGCACCACCGCCTTCGACAAGATCATCAGCGCCACCCACGACCACTTCTGGGACCCGCTGGACCCGAAATACATCGACTTCTCCGAGCCCTTCGACCTCGAGACCGAGGCGATGATGCCGGACGAGACCCAGCCCCTGCTGCGCCTGCCCTACGTCGCCGAGACGCTGGTCGACCCCAAGCAGAAGGTGGCCTTCGTCAACTACCTGCAGCTGCGCAACTTCTCCTCGATCCTGCACGGCGAGCAGGGGGCGCTGAACCTGTCGGCCAGCCTCTGCCACGTGCTCTACGACCAGGGCGCCCAGGAATATGCGGCCAACCAGACCCGCGAGGAGGCGCGCCACGTCACCGCCTTCGCCCGCTACATCAAGGCCCGCTGGGGCCGGCCCACCGAGTGCGGCGCGGCGCTGAAAAGCCTGCTGGTCGAGATCATCGAGGCGCCGGAGGTCTACAAGAAGATCGTCGGCATGCAGATGCTGGTGGAGGGCCTGGCCATGGGCGCCTTCGCCAACGGCTTCAAATACAACCGCGATCCGGTGTCCAAGAAGCTGTTCCAGCTGGTGATGACCGACGAGGCCTTCCATCACAAGTTCGGGAAGATCTGGGCCGACCGCACCATCCCCAAGCTCACCGAGGCCGAGCGCAACCTGGTGGAGGACTGGACCGCCCACTGCGCCCAGAAGCTGATCTTCGACCGCGGCGACCCGCGCGAAATGAGCGAGATCTTCGGGCGCTTCGGCCTCGATGCCGAACGCGTTGTCGAGGACATCATCCAGCGGCGGAAGGAACGCGATCCGGTCCGCCGGTTCCGCGGCGAAACCAACGTGTTCCGGGTGCTGATCAAGACGCTGCTGAACGCCGGGCTGATCACCGAACGGACCCGCAGCTTCTACGGCGCCTACGTCGACCTCGAGGAACTGGCCGGCGAGGGCGAGCGGATGGTGGGCGACGACATCGCCGAGGACGGCATCCGCTACCTGCAGGCGATCAACTTCAAGGACCGCCAGCGCGGCGTTTCCATCGCCGCGGAGTGACCGCGTCACGCCATGGCAAGGGTCCGCCCTGAAAAGGACGGGTTTCTGTTGCGTCCTTATGCAGCGCCCGCGGGACCCACCGCGGGCGTTTCAATTGTCATCAGAGGCCGCTAAGACCCCGCCGCATGTTGAAGCATTTGTCCGCGATCCTGGCCGCCGTGGCCCTGGTGGCGTCCGCCGCGCCCGCGAGCGCTGACGCCCAGGCCCAGCCCGTCGCCCATATCGACGCCGCCAAGATGATGGGCCGCTGGTACGAGGTCGCCCGGCTCCCCAACATGATCCAGCGCGGCTGCCAGGCCGGCATGTCGGAATGGAATCGCGTCCCCGACGGCTTCGCGGTGATCCAGACCTGCCACAAGGGCAGCCCCACCGGCCCGCTGACCGAGTGGAAGGCGCACGCCCGCGTCATCGATCCGGTTTCCAACGCCAAGTTCAAGATGACCTTCTTCGGCGGCCTGATATCCCAGGAATACTGGGTGCTGGACCACCATGAGGACGAAGGCTGGCTGATCCTGGGCACCCACGACGGCAAGTACCTGTGGCTGATGTCGCAGCGGCCGACCCTGCCGGAGGCGGTGCGCAGCGAGGCGGTCGCCCGGATCAAGCAGCTCGGCTTCGACGTCGGCCGCCTGGAATTCCCGCTGCCGGGCCGCGGCTGAGGCCTATTGCCTCCGGAACGTAGCCGGAACAATCTGCCCGCATGGGCGCCCCCGTCACCTCCCGTCCGGAAACCACCGCCACCGTCACGCGCGGCGCGGCGCGGTTGCTGACCGCGCTGGGCTATGCGCCGCTGGCCGAGGTCACCCTGCCCAACGGGCGGCGCGCCGACCTGATGGCGCTGGGCCGCCGGGGCGAGATCTTCATCGTCGAGGTGAAGTCGGGGCTGGAGGACTTCAAGACCGACCTCAAGTGGCATGAATACCGGCCCTACTGCGACGCCTTCGCCTTCGCCGTGGCCCCGGAGTTCCCGCGCGAGATCCTGCCGGAGGCGCCGGGCCTGATCGTCGCCGACGGCTTCGGCGGCGCGGTGCTGCGCGAGGCGCCCGTGGTTGTCCTGGCCGGCGCCCGGCGCAAGGCGCTCACCCTGGCCTTCGGCCGCCTGGCGGCGCTCAGGGCGGCCGGGGTGGCGGCCGTGGTGCTGGACGCCGGCTAGACCGGCCGCGTCAGGGTCTTCAGCGCCCCCATGTGGCGGCGGGAGACGGCGATCTCGGCGCCGGTGGAGAGCACCACCGCGCCCCGCCCGCCGGCGTGGCGGATGCGCACGATGCGGTCGGCGCGCACTAGGCTGGAGCGGTGGATGCGCAGGAAGAGCTTGGGGTCGAGGCGGCCGGCCAGCGCGCCGATCGACAGCCGCACCAGGAAGCTGCGGGCGCCGGCGTGGATGCGCACATAGTCCCGCTCGGCCGCCACCCAGTCGATCGCCGCCACCGGCAGGCTGGTGCGCCCGCCGCGCTCCTGGATCCAGATCTCGCGCTCGAAGCCGGTGTCCGCCGCGGCCGGCGGCCCGTGCGACCCGAGAGGGTTGGGGCCGCTGCGCAGGTTGCGCAGGATCTCCTCCAGCTCGTGGGTGCGCTCGGCGGCGGCCTTTTCGCACAGCGCCGCGCGGGCGCGGGCCAGCGCCTGGGCCAGGCGCGCCGGCTCCACGGGCTTCAGGAGGTAGTCGAAGGCGGCGCGGTCGAAGGCGTCCAGGGCGAAGCGGTCGAAGGCGGTGACGAAGATCACGATCGGCGCGGCGGCCTCGCCATTGGCCTTGGCGGCCTTGGCCTTCACCGCGTCCAGCACCTCAAGTCCCGTGAGCCCCGGCATCTTGATGTCGAGCAGCACCACGTCGGGCGAAAGCTCGGCGATCAGGCGCTGGGCCACCGTCCCGTCGGCGGCCGCGCCGGTCAGCTCGATGCCCGGCTGTTCGCGCAGCAGGATCTCCAGCCGCCGCCGCGCCAGCGGCTCGTCGTCGACGATCAGCACCTTCACGCCGCAGGCCCTTCGCGGCGCCCTTGAAGGCGTTCGAGCGGCAATTCGACCACCGCGGCGAACCCGCCCCCGTCGCGCGGGCCGCAGGTCAGCACGCCGGCTTCGCCGTAGAGCACTTCCAGCCTGCGGCGCACATTGGCCAGGCCCACGCCCAGGGCGGCGGCCGGCGTCTGGGCGATTTCCGGCACCGCGTCGTCCTGCACGGTGAGCATCAGCGTCCCGTCGCGCGCCTGCGCGCTGATCTCGACGGTCACCGGGCGCGTCGTGCGCGCCACGCCGTACTTCACCGCGTTCTCGATCAGCGGCTGCAGGATCAGGCCCGGGACCAGGGCGTCGCCGAGCGCCGCCGGCGCGGCTTCGCGGAACACCAGCCGGTCGCCGAACCGCTCCTGTTCGATGGCCAGGTACTGGCGCTGGACGGTGAGCTCGTCGGCGAGCGCGATCTTGTCGCTGGGGGCCTTCTCCAACGAGGCGCGCAGGAAGTTGGACAGCGACAGCACCATCCGCTCGGCCCGCTCAACGTCCTTCTGCAGGATGAGTGAGGAAAGCGCGTTCAGGGTGTTGAACAGGAAGTGCGGGTTGATCTGGTTGCGGAGCATCTGGTTCTGGCTCTCCGCAGCCAGGGCCTGGGCCTCCATGAGCCGCAGGCTCTGCTCGCGCGCCTCGCTGTCGTAGCTGAGCGCCAGCACGATCGCGCACCAGGCGATGAACGACCAGATCATCACCGAGCCGTTGTAGGCCCAGGACAGCGCCACCTCGCTCCAGCCCTCGTCCATCGGGCCCACCGGCCACAGGATGTAGAAGACCGTGTGGTTCACCAGGGTCCAGGCGGCCACGCCAGCCAGCGACAGGACCGCCGACAGCAGGAAGCGGCGCGCCCAGGGCCACGCGCCGGTGGCCAGCAGCACCCACTGGATCACGAAGCAGACGCCGACGCAGATCAGGCTGACCACCGCGCGCCGCGCGCCGAGGCCCAGGAGCACCGGGAGCGCGGTGCCCATGCCCAGGGTGCGGACCGAGGTGCCCACATAGGTCACGCCCCACACGGTGAGGTTGGCGGCCAGGTAGCGGTCGAACAGGGGCCGACGCTCGGCGGCGTCATGCGCCGTCCGCGGGTTGCGGCGATAGCGGGCCTCGGCCGAGCCCGGTGATGCGTCCAAGGCGGCGGTCCCCGCGCCAATGTTCCGGTTCCGACCCTAGGCCAGGACAGAAGCCGAAGCGACGCCGTTCGTCGTGCGAATCCAGCCGCTTGCAGCAGCGGTTACAGTTGGCCTCGCCGGTTGCAGCCTTCATCGAATACGGCGTGATCGAGGGCGCACGCGGCCGGAAGCTCCGTCTCGGTGAGACCATCGAGGAGTACGGCGATGACCCTGTGCGGCCAGATCTCCATCGAACTCGTCGTCGACGATTTCGTCGAGGCGGCGGACCACCAGCGGCGGATCGAGGCCCTGATGGCGCGAATCCGCGAAACCTATCCGCACGCGACGCTCAACATGCGCGAACGGCGGGTGCGCCGTGCGCTCGGCCTGCCCGCAGCCCCGCGGCGCGCGGCGGTGCTGAGCGCCTATCGGGAGGCCTGACCATGCGCAGCCGCAACAGCTTGCTGCAGGCGCTGCATCTGCTGAAAGGGCTCGACCCCAGGGTCAGCGTCAACGAGGTGATCGCCTTCCTCTACGCCGCCGAGAACGAGGGCCTGACGGTGCAGGACATGGCCTATCTGGGCGGGCTGTCCCAATCGACCGCCTCGCGCAGCCTGCGCGCGCTCGGCCCGCCGGACTCGGCCTGGTCGCAGACCCCGGCGCTCGGGCTGGTGGAGGCGTTCCTGAACCCCGACGACGGGCGCAGCCACGTGATCCAGCTCTCGGCCAAGGGGCGTGAGGTGCGCGACCGGCTGGACGCGATCATCCGCCAGGCCGTGCAGATCGCGCCGGACCGGCTGACCCGGGCGGCCTGAACGCCTCTGCCTACCCTCTCCCGCTGTCGCTCGGTTCCGGGGAGCGGCCTTCGGCATAGGCGCGGCTGACCTTCTTCGGCACGATCTGGGTCCAGGCCTCCAGCACCAGCGTGGCGACTTCCTCGGCGTCGAGGAACTCGATCTCCACCCAGCTCCAGCGCAGCGCCCCGGCCACCATCGGGCTGAACACTTCGGGCCGCGCCTCGAACAGCAGTTCCTGGTGGTTCTTCTCGAGCTTCATGACGCAGCGGCCGCGGAAGCCCTGGACGAAACCCTTCTTGCCGACCTGGAAGCAGGGCTCGCCGTACCAACTGTTCTCCCACGCGCCCGGCAGGCCGAGCGCGACGGCGCGGATGTCGTCCCAGCTCGCCATGGCCCGCCCCGCGCGCCTGGACCTTAGCGCGGCGCGCGCTTGGCCAGGATCCGCTGCAGGGTGCGGCGGTGCATGTTGAGCCGGCGCGCCGTCTCCGAGACGTTGTGGTTGCAGAGCTCGTAGATCCGCTGGATGTGCTCCCAGCGCACCCGGTCGGCGCTCATCGGGTTCTCCGGCGGGGCCGCGGCCATGTCGCCCTTGGCCAGCAGCGCGCGGACCACGTCGTCGGCGTCGGCGGGCTTGGAGAGGTAGTCGACCGCGCCGGCCTTCACCGCCTGAACGGCGGTGGCGATGTTGCCGTAGCCGGTCAGCATGATGATCTTGGCGTCGGGTCGGGCGTCGCGCACCGCCTCCACCACCTTCAGCCCGTTGCCGTCCTCCAGCCGCATGTCCAGCACGGCGTAGGCGGGAGCGTGGGTCCGCACCGCGGCGATGGCTTCGGAGACCGAGCCCACCAGGGTGGGTTCGAACCCGCGTTGTTCGAGCGCGCGGCCGAGTCGCGTTCGCAGGGGAGCGTCGTCGTCCAGCACCAGGAGGCTCCTGTCGGACAGGGCGGCGACGTCGGCGGAAAGGTCGGTCATGCGGTGATCCCCACTAGGGTCCCCTTACTCTGACGGATGCGGCATCCTGTCGCAGGTCATAACCCAAGGGCAAGCCGGAACTCTCGGCGGGCGAAACGGCGCGGGCTTTCGTATCACAGGTCCGGCGCCTCAATCTTGGCGCGCGGCCAGCGGGCCGAAACCACCGCGCCACGCGGTCGGCCGTTCTGGAAAGTCACAACAGCCCCGGTTCGTTCCAACAGCGTCTTGGAGATGAAGAACCCCAGGCCCATGCCGATATGGCCGGTGCGCGAGCCTTCCGCGCCCGGACGGCTGGTCACATAAGGCTCGCCCAGCTTGGCCAGGATCTCGGGCGCGAAGCCCGGCCCGTCGTCGCGCACCTCGATGGAGACGGCCTCGGCGTCGAAACGGGCCGACAGCAGGATCTCCGACTTGGCGAAATCGACCGCGTTCTCCACGAAGGAGGTGAAGGCGTGGCTGATCTCCGGCAGGCGGCGGATGTCGGGGGTCTTCATGCCCTTGGCGCCGGTGACGATGGCCTCGACGCGCACGCCCTTCACCGCGGCGTGCGGTTCGATCACCTCCTGCACGAGCTGGCGCAGCGAGACGCGCTCATGCACCTCGTCGGAGGCGGCGTCGGGTGTTTCGGTGAGCCGGCGCAGGATCTCGCGGCAGCGCTCGGCCTGGGAGATCAGCAGCTCGGCGTCCTCCTTCACCTGCGGCGTGGGCGCCTCGCGGCCCATCTCCTTGGCGACGATGGAGATGGTGGCGAGCGGGGTGCCGAGCTCATGGGCGGCGGCGGCGGCCAGCGCGCCGAGCGCCGAGAGCCGCTGTTCGCGGGCCAGCACCGCCTGGGTGACGTCCAGCGCCAGCGCCATCCGCGCCGATTCCACCGCCGCCTGGCGGACGTAGCCGGCGGTGAGCGCGATGCCGGCGAGGTTGGCCACCGCCGCCCCGATCCGGAAGCTCATGGGGATGGCGACCGAGGCGCCCGCCGCGTGTGGCAGGGGCAGGGAGAAGAAGGCCAGCACCAGCGAGGTCGCCCCGGCCAGGCCGCCCAGGATCAGCACGGGCCGGAGCGGCAGGGTCGCCGCCGCCAGGGTCACCGGCGCGATCAGGATCAGCATGAAGGGGTTGGCCGCCCCGCCGGTCAGGAAGATCAGCGCGCTGATCTGCAGGATGTCGATGGAGAGCTGGGCGGCCGCCTCGCGGTCGCCGAACACCCGCTGGCCGGGCGAGGCCAGGCCGGTCAGCAGGTTCACCCAGGCGCTTGCCCCGGCCACCGTGAAGGCCAGCGGATAGGGCAGGGAAAAGCCCATCAGCATGGCGGTGACCAGCAGGACCGCCTCGCCGGCCACCACCAGCCAGCGCAGGGTGACCAGGGTGCGGACCCGCAGGCGCCCCTGGTGGACCGCGCCGCCCTCCGCCCAGTCCTCGCGATCGGGCAGGGCGCCCGCGGCGGCGGCCTTGCGCGCGGCGGCCAGGGTGGCGTCGTGGGCGGGGTCGGAGGCGGGGTTGAGCGCTTGTCCGCCTTGCGCCGCCCTCTCGCCGGCCCTATCGAGACCGGGGGCTGGCGGCTGGCCTGGCGATGTCCGGGACTTGGCCATGGGCGGTCAGGATCGCGCGGCAGCGCGGCCCTGGCGAGCCCCAAAGCGATGGAATGTCGAGGAACGGCACATGAGTCGGACCGTCTGGATGATCCTGGCCATCCTGGCCGTGGCCTTCGCCCTCATCACCGGCCTCGCCGTGCGGCGCGGCCTGCTGGGGCCGGAAACCCAAACGGCGCTGATCGGCGGGCCGTTCCACCTGACGGACCAGACCGGAAAGCCCACCGACCAGTCGGTGCTGAAGGGCAAGTGGAACGCCGTCTTCTTCGGCTACACCTATTGCCCCGAGGCCTGCCCGACGGCGCTGCTGGCGCTCGGCCAGACCGAGAAGCTGCTGGGGCCCAAGGCGGCGGACTTCCAGACCGTCTACATCTCGGTGGACCCCAAGCGCGACACCCCCAAGGTGATCGCCAACTACCTTTCCAACACCAGCTTCCCGCGCCATGTGGTGGGGCTGACCGGCGACGAGGCGCAGGTCCAGGCCGCGGCCAAGGCCTACAAGGTCTACTACCAGAAGGTCGGCGACGGGGCGGGCGACTACCAGGTCAACCACTCGACCATCACCTATCTGATGAGCCCGAACGGCGGCTTCGTCTGCGTGATCCCCTACGGCGAGACCCCCGAGCAGATGGCCGGCCAGATCCAGGCGGCCATGAAACAGGGCCCCCACGCGACCTCCTGCCGCGCCTGAGCCGCAAATCCTGAACGATCGGTATGGACCCGATTAACCGATCGGGTGTTATGTTGCGTCGCACAAGGATCCCGTGCGATCCTAGGGGTGGCGCATGCTCTACGCTCTCTACGAAGCCGGTTTCTACGCCTCGACGCCATTTCGCGCTGCAGCGCGGCTGACGCGGGATTTCTGGTCCTCGCCGCTCAACCCGGCGCGGGACTCCGAGCTCGGCCGGGCGCTCTACGCCAACGCCGACCTGTTTGCGAACCTCACCCGCCGCTACGGCAAGCCGGCCTGGCGCATCGACAGCGTCGAGATCGACGGCCACGCGGTGCGCGTGCGCCCGACGCAGGTCTGGTCGACGCCCTGGTGCAAGCTCACCCACTTCGCCCGCGACATGGCCGACATGCGCCGCGCCGGCCGCCGCACCCGCGAGCCCGCCGTGCTGATCGCCGCGCCGCTTTCCGGCCACTACGCCACCCTGCTGCGCGGCACGGTCGAGGCCTTCCTGCAGGACCACGAGGTCTACATCACTGAGTGGACCAACGCGCGCGACGTGCCGGTGATGGAGGGCCGCTTCGACTTCCACGACTACATCGACCACATCCGCGAGATGCTGCGGGTGATGGGCCCCAGGCCGCACGTGGTGGCGGTCTGCCAGCCGGGGCCGCCGGTGCTGGCGGCCGCGGCGCTGATGGCCGAGGACGGCGAGGAGAGCCGCCCGGGCTCGATGACCTTCATGGGCTCGCCGATCGACGCGCGCCTGTCGCCGACGGTCACCAACAAGCTGGCCGAGGAACGGCCCTTCACCTGGTTCCAGTCGCACATGATCGACACCGTGCCGCCGCCCTATCCGGGAATGGGCCGGCGCGTCTATCCGGGCTTCGTCCAGCTCGCCAGCTTCATGTCGATGAACCTGGAGAAGCACCAGGAGGCGCACCAGCGCTACCTGCGCCAGCTGATGGACGGCGACGGCGACGGCGCCGAGCAGCACCTGAAGTTCTACGACGAATATCTGTCGGTGCTGGACCTGACCGAGGAGTTCTATCTGCAGACGGTGGACGTGGTCTTCCAGCGCTATCTGTTGCCCAAGGGCGAGCTGGAGCATCGCGGCCGGCTGGTGCGGCCCGACCTGATCACCGACATCCGCCTGCTCACCGTCGAGGGCGAGAACGACGACATCTCCGGCATCGGCCAGACCCAGGCGGCGCACGATCTCTGCTCGGGCCTGCCGGCGGCGCTGAAGCAGGACTACGTCCAGCCGCACGTGGGCCACTACGGCGTCTTCAACGGCGCCCGCTTCCGCGACCAGATCTACCCGCGGGTCCGCGAGATGATCTGGGCCGCCGAGAACGAGCTTTCGCGCAATCCCGCCAACGCCGCCCTCCCCAAGGGGACCAAGGCCGCCTAGATTCCCCAGGCGATGAGTCTGTTCGGCCGATCGTTGAATGATGGAGACCGGCTGGAGGTGGCCGGGACGCCGGTGACCCTGAAGGTCAACCGCCGCGCCCGGCGCGTGTCGATCCGGCTCGACCGGACGCGGCGCGAGATCGTCGCCACCGCGCCCTCGCTGCGCCGCCTGCCGGAGGCCGCCGCCTTCGCCCGCGACCGCGCCCACTGGATCGCCGAGCGGATCGCCGAACTGCCGCGCGCGACGCCGATCCGGCCGGGGATGACGCTTGAGGTGTTCGGCGAGCCCGTGCGCCTGGAGGCCGGGGCGGGACGGGCGAAATGGCTGCCGGCGGCGAACGGCGAACCAGCGCGGATCAGCGCCATGGCCCCCTCCGATCCCGGGGGCGAGGGCTTCGCCCGCGCGGTGATCCTGATCCTGAAGCGCCGGGCGCTGGCGGTGCTCACCGAGCGCACCGAGACCTACGCCGCCATGCTGGGCGAGCCCGCGCCGAAGGTGACCGTGGCCGACGCCAAGGCCCGCTGGGGCTCCTGCCGCCCGGGCGTGCGCGGCGGCCCGGCGGCGATCCGCTACAGCTGGCGGCTGGCGCTCGCCCCCTTCGAGGTCGCCGACTATGTGGCGGCCCACGAGTGCGCCCACCTGAAGGAGCTGAACCACGGCCCGCGGTTCTGGGCCCACGTCCGCGCCCTGGTGGGCGAGCCCAAGGCCCACCGCGCCTGGCTGCGCGCCGAGGGCGCTATGCTGCACGCCTTCGGGCGCTGACGCTCTCCCTTCAGGGGAGGATGTTCGGGTCAGTGCGGCGCTTCGTCCGGCTGGGGCCGGGTCTGGGACTGCGGACCGGGCCCTTCGGCCTCGTGGTCGCCGTTCAGCAGGCCGCTCGCGCCGTTGATGATCTGGCTCAGCATGTCCGGGGTCTCGGCCTGCGGGGCCTCGGCGCCGGGGATGCCGGCGGTCTTCAGCCGCGGCAGGGCCTCGGCCATGTAGGCGTGCCAGATGCCGGCCGGCGGGCCGCCGCCGGTGACCTTCCGCATCGGTGTGTTGTCGTCCTTGCCGACCCAGACGGCGGTGACGAAGCCGCCCGTGTAGCCGATGAACCAGGCGTCGCGGTAGTCGCTGGTGGTGCCGGTCTTGCCGGCCAGGTCATAGCCCTTCACCGCCGCGCGCGTGCCGGTGCCCGAGGCGATCACCTGGCGCATCATGCGGATCATGTAGCTGAGCGCCGGCTGGCCGATCACCTGCCTGGGCGCCGGCAGGCCGACGTTGTGGTCGTAGAGCACCCGGCCCGAGGCGGTGCGGATGCGCTCGATGCCGTAGCCCCGGGCGAAGATCCCCCCGTTGGAGAACGGCACATAGGCCTGGGCCATCTCCATCGGGCTCACCTCCACCGCGCCCAGCGCCATGGAGGGATCGAGCTGGATCGGCGAGACGATCCCCAGCCGATGGGCGGTGGCCGCGACATTGGAGGTGCCGACCTCGCTGGCCAGCCGCGCGGCCACGGTGTTGATCGATTCCTTGAGCGCGATCTCCAGGGTGATCGGGCCCAGGTACTGGCCGGTGTAGTTGCGCGGGCTCCAGTTGCCGATGGTGATCGGCTCGTCGACCACCGGGGTGTCAGGCGTGCGTCCGGCCTCCATGGCGGTGAGGTAGACGAAGGGCTTCCAGGACGAGCCCGCCTGGCGCCGGGCGCTGGTGGCGCGGTCGAACTGGCTCTGCAGATAGTTGACGCCGCCGACGTAGGCCCGCACGCGCCCCTCGCTGTCGAGCGAGATCAGGGCCGACTGCTTGACCCCCTGGCTCTGGGCGGCTTCGACGCCCTTCTGGACGGCGGCCTCGGCGGCGGCCTGCAGCGGCAGGTCGAGGGTGGTCTCCACCACCAGGTCCTCGGTGGGTTCGCCCACCAGCTTGCGCACCTGGTCGTCCACCCAGTCGGTGAAGTACTGCGCCCGCTGGTTGGCCAGCACCGGATTGACCCGGACCGGCGTGTGCAGCGCCTGGTCGCGCTGGGCCGCGGTGATGGCGTGGATGCGGTACATCTCGTCCAGCACGATGGTCGTGCGCCGCTCGGCCCGGTCGGTGGCGGCGACCGGCGAATAGCGCGACGGGCCCTTCATCAGGCCCGCCAGCAGGGCGGCCTCGCCGATGCTGAGCTGGGAGGCGGGCTTGCCGAAATAGCGTTCGCTGGCCGCCTCGATGCCGTAGGCGCCGGCCCCGAAATAGACCCGGTTCAGATAGAGCTCGAGGATCTGCTTCTTGGAGAACTTGGCCTCCAGCCAGATCGCCAGGATCAGTTCCTGCGCCTTGCGGCGATAGGTCTGGTTGGGGGTCAGGAACAGGTTGCGGGCGAGCTGCTGGGTGATGGTCGAGCCGCCGCGCAGGGGGCCCGCGCCATGGTGCGTCCAGTCGTAGACCTGGCTTCGGACGATGCCCCAGGGGTTGAAGCCGAAGTGCCAGTAGAACCAGCGGTCCTCGATCGCCACGAAGGCCTTGGGCACATAGGGCGGCAGCTTGTCGAGGTCGACGGGCGGGGCGTACTGGCTGCCGCGCACCGCCACCAGGCCGCCGGAGCGGTCGAGGTAGGAGATCGAGGGCTGGCGTTTGACCTGGTAGAGCTTGGAGGTGTCGGGCAGGTCCACCGAGAAGACGGCGAAGAAGGCGACCATGAAGATCAGTCCCCAGACCCCGGCCACCAGGGTCCAGTAGATCACCGATTGCAGGGTTGAACGGCGGCGCGGGGGCTCTTCGGGGTCGCCGCCTCTGCCTCCTCCCGCGCGTCTGGGCGGGGGCTTCGCATTCGCCATCTGCTCGGAGTCCTTAGCCGGGCCGACCCTTATCCCAGGCCAGACAAGCACGCGACAAGATTGACGAGATATGAACGACGGGGTTTGACAGGCGTATGGCGGACGCCGCTTTGCGGCCGGCCAAGCTTAGGTCACATTCGGCCCAGACAAGACGAGCCGGCGCGGCGAGCCCGCCATCGGGCCCTGGAGGAAACGAGACGATGTCGCAGATTCGGGTGGCGCTCCTGAGCGCGCTGATGGTGATCAGCCTGGCGGCCTGCACGAAGTCCGGCTCCGCCGGCGGCGGCGCGGCGCTCACCAAGGACGACATGGACCTGGGCAATCCGAACGCCAAGGTCACCGTCGTCGAATACGCCTCGGTGGGCTGCCCGGTGTGCGCCAAGTGGCAGAAGGAGGTCTTCCCGGACTTCAAGGCCAAGTACATCGACTCCGGAAAGGTCCACTACGTCTTCCGCGAGATGCTGGTGGGCCAGGGCGCCGAGGTCCAGGTGGCCGCCGCCGGATTCCTGCTGGCCCGCTGCGCCGGCAAGGACAAGTACTTCGCCGTCACCGACGCGATCTTCAAGGACCAGCAGCAGGCCTTCGAGGCGCCGCGCGACACCCTGGTGGACGTGGCCAAGTCGGTCGGCATGACCGAGGACCAGTTCAACAAGTGCACGAACGACGAGAAGTCGATCCAGGCGCTGAACGACCGGGTCGACCACCACAACCGCGACGACAAGGTCAATTCGACGCCGACCTTCGTCATCAACGGCAAGCAGATGGAGCCCGGCTACCATTCGCTCGACGAGATCGACGCGGCGATCAAGGCGGCCGGCGCATAGGAAGGCCGAAGCGGAGCTTCAAGGCCGGGGTCCGATACATCCTCGCATACCGAGGTTGCGAAAATAGCGGTTGCCTCCGATCTTAACACCGTTATCTTAGCGATGCTCAGTTCGAAGTGCGCCGAGGGTGGGGATACCCGAAGCGGTCCACGCGACGGACGGGCCGGTGTCTTGAGCAGGGACGCCGCCACTCCCCGAACCGGAGGGCTCAAATGAAGCTCCTTACCCTTGCGGCCGCGTGCGCCGCCCTCGTCACCCTGTCCGCCGCGCCCGCCGCCTTTGCGGGCGAGTCCGTGGTCGCCAAGCTGGCGCAACCCGTCACCCAAGCCACCAAGGTCATCGCCGGCGAAGCGGTGTTCAACTGCGAAGGTGACGCCTGCGTCGCCAACGCGCCGACCTCGCAGACCTTCTCCTCGTCCACCTGCAAGGTGATCGCCGCCAAGTTCGGTCCGGTGACCGCCTACACCGGCTCCAAGCCGATGGACGACACCCGCCTGGCGGCCTGCAACAGCGTCGCCGTGGCGCGCGCCGGCGGCGGCGTCCAGACGGCCAAGCAGTAAGGCCTGTCCAGACTTTCCAGTCTCCCAGCAGCTCTGTTGTCGAGCTCTGAAACTGAAGGGCGCCGGCCTTGGCCGGCGCCCAC
>NZ_DASYAF010000152.1:0-31380 GCF_036501465.1 Phenylobacterium sp. | reverse complement strand
ACGCCTACAACTTCGCCAAGCGGCTGAAGACCCTACAGGGCCTCACACCCTACGAAGCCATCTGCAAGGCCTGGGCGGATAAGCCGGATCGCTTCAGGATCGATCCCGTCCACTTGACCTCGGGACTGAACACCTAGGGTCAGGAAACACCCGACCCCGGAGGCGTGCGATGTACCAGCTCCACTACTGGCCGACCCCGAACGGCAAGAAGGTCACCATCCTGCTCGAGGAACTGGGCGTCCCCTACGAGATCGTGGCGATGAACATCGGCCGCGGCGACCAGTTCACCGAGGCCTCGCTGAAGATCAGCCCCAACAACCGCATGCCGGCCCTGGTCGACACCGCGCCCAACGGCGGCGGCGAGCCGCTCAGCGTCTTCGAAAGCGGCGCGATCATGCTGTACGTCGCCGAGAAGGAGGGTCGCTTCTGGCCGCAGGAGACCCGGGCGAAATACGAGGTCGTCCAGTGGGTGATGTGGCAGATGGCCAACCAGGGGCCGAAGACCGGTGAGCGGGGCCACTTCTCGCGCGTGCCGGCCGAATATGGCGACCAGTCCTACGCCCAGCGCCGGTTCGCCGACGAGGTGCACCGCATGTACGGGGTGTTGAACAACCGGCTCCACGATCGGCGCTACGTGGCTGGCGCCGACTACTCCATCGCCGACATGATCTGCTACCCGTGGACCGCGAGCTGGAAGCTCCAGGGCATAGACCTGGATGAATTCAAATACTTCAAGCGCTGGTTTGAAGAGCTTTCCGCACGCCCGGCGGTGGTGGCGGGCATGGCGGTCACCGCCGGACCGCCGGAGGACCCGGCCACGGTCACGCCCGAGGAGCAGGCGCGGCGCCGCAAGCTGCTCTACAACCAGCGCGCGCGCCCCGCGCCCGAGGGCGGCCTGCTCTCGGTCTAGGCGCGCGAGCCTTCCAGATCGCGTTCGGCGGCGAGATTGGCCGCGTCGCGGCCGACCGTGGCCACCGCCAGCAGCTTGCCGCCGCGGCGATAGCTCACCTTGCAGTCGTGCGCGGCGATGTCGCCTTCGACCTCGATCGCGTCCCAGCTCTCGGCGTGGCCGGTGTAGTGGATCGCGACGTCGTAGTGCTGGCTCCAGAAGAACGGCACGGCGTCGAACGGCTCGGCCTTGCCCAGGATGTTGCGCGCCGCCGTCTGGCCCTGGCGCTCGGCCACCACCCAGTGTTCGACGCGGATCTTCTCGCCGGTGTGCGGATCGGGCCAGCGGACGATGTCGCCGGCGGCGAAAACGCCGGGTGCGCTGGTGCGCAGCTGCGCGTTCACGACCAGCCCGCGGTCCACCGCCAGCCCGGCCTGCTCGGCCAGCGCCAGCACCGGCCTTACGCCGACGCCCATGACCACCAGGTCGGCCTTCACCGTATCGCCGCCCGACAGGGTCGCCGTTCCCGCGCCGATCTGCTGGACGGTCTGGCCCAGGTGGAACTGGACGCCCTTTTCGGTGTGGATCGCCTGCACCATGCGGCCGAGGTCAGGGCCGAGCACCTTGGCCATGGGCACCTCCTCTGGCGCCACCACATGCACGTCCAGCCCGCGGGTGCGCAGAGAGGCGGCGACTTCCAGGCCGATGAAGCTCGCGCCGATCACCACGGCGCTCTTGGCCTTTTCGGCCGCCGCGATGATCGCGCGGCTGTCGGCCAGCGAGCGCAGCGTATGGACGTGGGGCTGGTCCGCGCCCGGCGTGGGCAGGCGTATGGGTTCGGCCCCAGTCGCCAGCAGCAGGGCTCCGTAGCCGACCTTGCGGCCGTCTTCGAGCGTCACCATGCGCGCATCGACGTCGAGGGCGCTCACCCGCGCCTTGAGCTGAAGGTCGATCTTCTGGGCCTGGTGGAATTCGGCCGGCCGCAGCGGAATCCATTCCTCCGGCGCATTGCCGGCCAGATAGTCCTTCGACAGGTTCGGCCGATCGCACGGCGGGGCGTCGTCGGCGGAGAGGATGGTGATCGGCCCTTCGTAGCCTTCCCGGCGCAGGGTCTCGGCCGCCACGGCGCCCGCCGCGCCGCCGCCCACGATGACCACGGAGGCCGGGACGTCGCCTTTCAACTTTGGCGGCGCGAACGCCTCGCGCTTGGCGGCGACCTTCACGCGGTCGCCATCGCGCCGGACGTCCCAGCAGTCCACGGGATTGAGCGCTGGCGCGCGCAGCGGCACGCCGGTGCGCAGGCAGAAGGCCGCGTGGTGCCACGGGCAACGCACGGTGTCGCCGACGACCAGTCCCTCGGCCAGGGGGCCGCCGTAGTGGCTGCAGGTGGCCCCGACGGCGAAGACCGCCTCGCCGCGGCGAACCAGGATCACCGCCTCGTCGCCCACATGGCCCAGCAGGGGCTCGCCGTCCTTGAGGTCGCCATAGGCGACGCCCTGGGCCAGGTCCGGCCCTTCGACCGTATCGTTCGTGCTTCCCATGATCGATCCTCCGGGAGTTGGATCGTGAACGGCCGGGAACGTTCCCGGCCTAGTAGACCACCACGCTGCGGATGCTCTCGCCCCTGTGCATCAGGTCGAAGGCCTCGTTGATCTGCTCCAGCGGCAGGGTGTGGGTGATCATCGGGTCGATCTCGATCCTGCCATCCATGTACCAGTCGACGATCTTCGGCACGTCGGTGCGCCCGCGCGCGCCGCCGAAGGCGGTGCCCTTCCACACCCGCCCGGTGACCAGCTGGAAGGGCCGCGTGGCGATCTCCTTGCCCGCCTCGGCCACGCCGATGATGATGCTCTGGCCCCAGCCGCGATGGCAGGCCTCCAGCGCCTGGCGCATGACCGTGGTGTTGCCGGTGCAGTCGAAGGTGTAGTCCGCCCCGCCGTCGGTGAGCTGGACGAGGTGGGCCACCAGGTCGCCGTCGACGGTCTTCGGATTGACGAAGTGGGTCATGCCGAAGCGCCGGCCCCATTCTTCGCGCGCCGGATTGATGTCGACGCCGACGATCTGGGCCGCGCCGACCATCTTCAGACCCTGGATGACGTTCAGCCCGATGCCGCCCAGGCCGAAGACCACGCAGTTGGCGCCCGGCTCGACGCCGGCGGTGTTGACCACCGCGCCCACCCCCGTGGTCACGCCGCAGCCGATGTAGCAGGCCTTGTCGAAGGGGGCGTCGGTGCGGATCTTCGCCACGGCGATCTCCGGCAGCACCGTGTAGTTCGAGAAGGTCGAGCAGCCCATGTAGTGGAAGACGGTCTGGCCCTTGTAGGAAAAGCGGCTGGTCCCGTCGGGCATCAGCCCCTTGCCCTGGGTGGCGCGGATCGCCGTGCAGAGATTGGTCTTGCGGGAAAGGCAGCTTTTGCACTGGCGGCATTCGGGCGTGTAGAGCGGGATCACGTGGTCGCCCGGCTTCACGCTGGTCACGCCTGCGCCCACCTCCACCACCACGCCCGCGCCTTCATGGCCCAGGATCGAGGGGAACAGGCCCTCCGAATCCAGGCCGTCCAGGGTGTAGGCGTCGGTGTGGCAGATCCCCGTCGCCTTGATCTCCACCAGCACCTCGCCCGCCTTGGGTCCGTCCAGGTCGAGCTCGACGATCTCCAGTGGCTTCTTGGCTTCGAAGGCGACGGCGGCGCGGGTCTTCATAGGGGCTCCCTTGGGTGGCGCGGAGCCTGGGCGTTGGCTCGGCGCGACCATTTCTCATGCGCCGCCGAATGTGAAGCGCCGTCGCGCATCGCGGCGACGCTTGCGCAACAGAGCTGCGATCTCGGCGTTTCTCCGCCATGAACACCTCCGCCGCCCTGCCCCGCATCCTGCTGATCGCCTCGGTCTGCGCCCTGGCGAGCGCCTGCTCGAAGAAGCAGGACCAGCCCCTGCCCTTGACCGCCACCTCCATGCCGGCTCCGGAAATCGGCGACAGCCGCGCCGGCGGGCTCTCGACGCCGGTGAACGGCGCGGCCACGACGGCGGCCACCGCATCGGCGGGCGGCGCGGCGACCAGCAACGGCGCCTTCGCCGGGACGGAGAACGACGCAGCCCAGACCGCCGCCGTCACCCCCTTGGCCAACAGCAACGGAACCATCCCCGCCAGTCCCGGCGTCGGCCCGGCCGGCGGCGTGGCGGTGGCCGCCAACGGCGCGGCGGTCGGCGGCGCGGCCGTTGTCGCCTCGACCCAGACGGCGCGGGCGGCGACTTCGGCCGGAGTTCCGGCCTCGGGCCGCGTGGCGGGCGCCGTGGCGCCGGTCGGCGGCGTTCGCGGCCCCAGCGTCACCTCGGGCGCCGTCACCGCGGGAGCCCCCGCTTCCTCCGCCGCCGTTTCTTCGACCGCTCCAGCCGCCAGTTCAGCCCCCGCCGTCGCCGCCGGTACGGTCGCCGCGGGCGCGGTGGCGTCGGGCGCGCCACGCTAGCAATTGCAACTTGTCCACATCTGCGATCACGAAAATGGGAACCGGATCGGGGAACCATCTGTTGATGAGGTTCGGGGGTCGATCTCGGCCCACCGCTCGCCATCGAGGGAGACCTGCCACATGTCGAAACTACCGCACACCGGACTGCTCACCGCCGGCGCCGTGATCGTTGCGCTCAGCCTGGGTCTGGCCGGCTGCAACAAGAAGGCCGATGACACCTCGACCGCTGCGGCGCCTGCCGCCGACAGCTCGGCCACGACGTCCACGACCAGCACGACGCCGACCCCCGGCGCGCCGGCTGGCTCGGCGACCTCCACCACCGCCAACCCGGACGGCTCGGCCACGACCACCACGACGACGCCGAACACCGCTGGCGGCGCCAACAGCACCAGCACGACGACCCCGCCGCCGAAGTAGGCGCGACGTCTTCGTCCTAGGTGAAGGGCGCGGATCGGCTCCAGCCGGACCGCGCCCTTTGCTTTGGCCCTTTTGCTTTGGCCGGCGCTCCGCCAAAACCTCCCCATCGCCACGAGGGCGGTGTATGCCGCGCCCATGCCGCCGCCCGAGATCCTGATCGACGCCCGCGGGCATCGCTGCCCGGTGCCGACGCTGCGGCTTCGCCGGGCGCTGGACGATGCGCCGGCCGGCGCGCGGGTGCGGCTGCTGGCCGACGATCCCATGGCGCGAATCGACGTGCCGCATTTCGCTGCCGAGGTCGGGGCCGAGATCCTGGCCTGCGAAGAAACCGAAGGCGGCCTCAGTTTCCTGGTCGGCAAGGGGCAGGCCGACCTGGGCTAGGAACCCGCGGCCCGCCGGTCCCCGACGGCGATCTCCACCTCGGTCGCCAGGGCGCCGCCGAAGAAGATCGCGTTCACGTTCCACGACAGCCAGATCAGGAACAGCACCACCGTGGCGATCGAGCCGTAGGTGGCCCCCAGGTGCGCCACGTCGTGGACGTAGAAGGCCGTGGCCCAGGAAGCGAACAGGCAGAGCGCCGTCGCCGCCACGCCGCCCAGCAGCGAGGCGCGCCAGCCGATCGGCCGCCGCGACATGGCCCAACGGTAGATGCAGGCCAGGCCGAGGATCAGCGAGACGCTGGTCCAGGTCCATTCGCTCACCAGCCAGGAAACGCCCTGCAGGGGCCGCAGGTCGAAGGTCGAACTCATCACCCGAAGGCCCAGGAACACCGCGGAGACCAGGCTGAGCAGGGCGAAGGTAGCCACCAGCACGACCAACGCCAGCAGGTTGAAGCCCACGAAGCCGTGCGGTTCATCCTCCTCGTGGATGAACGACAGGCCCGCCAGCATGGCCTTGAAGCCGCGGTGGGCCGCATAGAGCCCGATGATCAGGGCCACGCCGCCCTGAGCGCTCATCGCCACGTGCGGCGCGTGGGCGAGGCGCGACAGCTCCTGCTGCACCACCCCGCGCGCGCCTTCCGGGATCACGTCGGCCAGAACCTGGCCCAGCCGCTCGGCCTGGGCGGGATTGGAAAACAGGCTGAACAGGGTGACCAGGATCGCCAGCGCCGGGAAGATCGCCAGCAGGCTGAAAAACGAGACGCCACCGGTATAGAGCATCACGTCGCGGCCCCAGAGCCGCGTGGTCGCCCGCCAAAGCGTGCGCAGGCCCATGGTCAGCCAGTAGAGCGGATCCCATTGAAGGGTCCGCGGGCGGGAGGGAAGCCGGGCGCCTGGCATACGCGGCCAGGGTGCGGGCGGAATCTCGGCGAGCGCAAGGCGGTGGCGCGAGAATTCCGCTCGACCTGTCGGCTTGGGCGGGGTTGGCTCGTCCTTGGGTCGAAAGCCGGACGCGACTGCCGGTCCAAGACAGTCAGGAGAGAACACCATGCGTGTGATGGTCATCGTCAAGGCCAGCGCGGAATCCGAAGCGGGCGCCATGCCCAGCCCGGAGTTGCTCGCGGCCATGGGCAAGTACAACGACGAACTGATCACGGCCGGGGTCATGCTGGACGGCGCGGGCCTGCAGTCCAGCGCCAAGGCCGCGCGCGTCTGCATCCAGAGCGGCCGGGCGACCGTCACCGACGGCCCGTTCACCGAAACCAAGGAACTGATCGCCGGCTATTGGGTCTGGCAGGTGGCCTCGCTCGAGGACGCCGTCGCCTGGGCCCGGAAGGCCCCTTCGGACGGCGACCAGCCCTTCAACCTGGAACTGCGCCCGTTCTTCGAGCCCGAGGATTTCGCGGGCCTGGCCACGCCGGAAGAGATCGCCAAGGAGCAGGACTGGCGGGACAAGCAAGCGGCCAACGCCCCGAAGGCGACAGCCTGACAGCAAAGGACCCTGGCTTCTGCAAGCCAGGGTCCCTGAGGGCCTTGAGTGGCCGGTCGGATCAGGCGAACGCCCGACGCCGCTGCTGGCGGAGGAGCGCGCCCGCCCCACCGAAGCCAAGGATCATCAGCGCCCAGGATGCGGGTTCCGGCACGCCGGCCAGCACTGGGGCGAAGTTCACCGTGCCGCCAAAGCCGGCCGCGGGACCGCCCGAACCCTTCACGATCAATTCCTGCTGGCCGCCGGCCGTCACGAACTGCGCCGTAATCCCCGCGCTTGGCAGGCCCGCGGGAGTCGGCCCGATCATCCCATCCACGCCGTTGAACGTGAAGCCGCTGAACACCAGATGGTTGTTGGTGTCGCTGGAGGTGACGGATGAGCCCACGGTGCCGGTCGGCAGCATGAAGCTGAAGGTGTCCGTAAAATCGAGGATGCCGTTGGTGTCAGGCCCCGACACGGTCTGGGTGGAAACGCCCTGACTGGAGGAGCTCCCGCCAGCGACGCCGAGACCGGTGTCGCCGATCACCACCGAGATTGCGCCAGTCGCGCTGTTGACTGTCCAGGTGTCTATAAAAGTCGCGGCGCTTGCCCCCCCAGCAACCGCTAAAGCAGCAGCGGCAGCAACCAAACCAAGCTTGGTGTTCAAATTCATGGGCCCAGCCCTTCCTTTACGATAGCCTCACCGGTACCGACGACACTTGCCGCGGTCAGTGCTGTCAGAACTTCGTTTTCGCACCGCAGTTCCGCCCAATTTCAAAAATTGACGCAGTATGTGCAAGAAACCATGCCAGCGCATGGTTACGCTTGTTCAATGACTAGGGTTTTCTATGGCTTGAATATTGTGGAGCTTCACAACAAACAGAGAGAGAAACATTGTCGAGCTACATCAAATGATGCGTCTCGCGGAACAACTTCCGATCGACAACTCGCCCATCAGGCGAGCGCGGCGCGGGCGAACGATCGCCGCCGCCTGCCTCATTTCCGGCGCCCATATGGAAACGGCGCGCCACCGGTGAAGGTGGCGCGCCGCCGATGGGCGTGTCGTTCCATCAGATCGTCCGACGCTTCGAGGGACGGGAGAGCGCGCCGAACAACCTGGGATCAATTTGCGCGGGCCCGGCTGAACCCAAGCTGAACGCGCGCGTCAGGAAACGGAATCCTTCACCGGTGTGTCCGCCGCTTCCAAGGCGACGATCTCGGCGGCGGAGAAGCCCCAGTCGGCCAGCGCCTCGCGGTTGTGGCCACCCACCGCCGGCGGTGGGCCCTGGATCGCTCCCGGTGTGGCGGAGAAGCGCGGCGCGGGCGCCGGCTGGGTGACCCCGGCCACCTCGACGAAGGTCTGGCGCGCGGCGTTGTGCGGATGCTTCGGCGCCTCGTCGAGGTCGAGCACCGGGGCGAAGCAGACATCGGTGGCGTCCATGATCGCGCACCAGTCCGCCTGGGTCTTCGTCGCGATCACCGCAGCCAGCTTTTCGCGCAGCTGCGGCCATGCGGAGCGGTCCATCTGGCGGACGAAGTCCGGATCGTCGATCCCGGTCTTCTCCAGCAGCAAGGCGTAGAACTGCGGCTCGATGGAGCCGATCGAGATCCACTTGCCGTCGGCGCATTGGTAGGTGTCGTAGAAGTGGGCGCCGCCATCCAGCAGGTTGTGCCGCCGCGCCTCCTTCCACATGCCCGAGGCCTTGAAGCCGTAGAACATGGCCATCAGCGAGGCGGCGCCGTCGCTCATGGCGCAGTCGATGACCTGGCCCTGGCCGGTCTCCCGGGCGTGGATCACGCCAGCCAGCACGCCGAACGCCAAGTAGAGCGCCCCGCCCCCGAAATCGCCCACCAGGTTCAGCGGTGGCACAGGCTTGTCGGCCGTGCCGATGGCGTGCAGGGCGCCGGTGATGGCGATGTAGTTCATGTCGTGGCCGGCGGCGTTGGCGTAGGGGCCGGTCTGTCCCCAGCCGGTCATGCGGCCGAACACCAGCTTCGGATTGCGCTTCAGGGCTGCGTCCGGCCCCAGGCCCAGCCGCTCCATCACGCCTGGGCGAAAGCCCTCGATGATCGCGTCGGCCTTCTCCATCAGCTTCAGGCAGGCCTCGATGGCTTTGGAGTCCTTGAGGTCCAGCGCCACCGAGCGGCGCCCGCGCGAGGTGATGTCGCTGGGCGCGCCGCCTCGGCCGCCCTTGCGGTCGATCCGCACCACGTCGGCGCCCAGGTCAGAAAGCAGCATGCCGCAGAACGGCCCCGGCCCGATGCCGGCGAACTCCACCACCTTCACCCCGGTCAGCGGCCCCTGGCGCATAAGCTCACTCCCACGTCTGTTGACGCGCGAGTAAAGCGCCCTGCCCCCAGGTTAGCCAATAGGGGGTCGGCCGAGGACCTTGCTAGCCGCCGCCCGGCAGGGTCTGGCCGTCGTCGACCAGGATCAGCTGGCCGGTGATCGCCTTGGCCGCCGGGCCGGCCAGCATCAGCAGGGCCGCATCGAGGTCCTCCGCCGCCATCAGTCGCCGTTTCGGGAAGCGCTTCAGCTGCGCCGCGCCGCCCTCGCTGTCGAACCAGTCGGCGTTGATGTCGGTGAGCACATAGCCGGGCCCCAGCGCATTGACCGAAACGCCCCGCCTGGCCCACTCGCGGGCCATGGCCCGGGTCATCATCGCCACCGCCGCCTTCGAGGCGCAGTAGACCGACAGCCCCGGCAGGTTGGTCTGGGCCGCCACCGAGGCGATGTTGACGATCCGGCCGGCCTCACGCTCGGCCACACCCGAGGCGAACATCCGCTTCGCCGCCTCCTGGGCCGCGAAATAGACCCCGCGCACATTGACGTCGAAGGTCTGGTCGAAGGTCTCCTGCGTCATCTCCAGCGCCATGCCGGAGCCGCTGACGCCGGCGTTGTTGATCAGGATCGAGATGGGCCCCAGCGCCGCCTCGACCTCGTCGAAGGCCGGACCGATCGCGGCGGGGGCGGCGACGTCCAGGCGCAGCGCCATGGCCTTGTGACCCTGCCCCGCCAGTTCGCCGGCCAGCGCCTCGACCATCTCCAGCCGCCGCGCCGTCAGGGCCACCGCCGCGCCCTCCCGGGCCAGGACCGTGGCGAAATGGGCGCCAAGCCCGCCGGAAGCGCCGGTTATGACTGCAACCTGACCTTGCAGACTTGCGCCCATCTTCAACCTCCTTAACCCTTCTGCCGCTGTCGTATCCTAGGGTGCCCGGCTATGGTGATCGGACTTGAGTCAGACGCCCGGGCGAGCTTTACGGGGCAAGCCGGGTTGAGAGGAAGGCACTAGATGACGGCGGGCGTCCAGGCGCGCATCCTGATCGTGGCGCGCGACGACACCCTGGCGGGTCCCCTCGCCGAGGGGTTGGACCGGCTGGGCTGGCGCACCATCACCGCGCGCAGCCGCACCGCGGCCGTGACCGCCATCACCGACCTGCAGATCGAAGGCGCGATCATCGACCTGAAGGGCGTGGGCGAAGAGGCCCTGGGCCTGGCGCGCCGCCTGAAGGCCGCCTGCGCGCCGCGCAAGCTGCCGGTGATCGCCATCGGCGACCCCGACCCGATCCTGGAGACCTACGGCTTCGACGTGACCCTGGCCGCGCCGCTGCACCCGGCCCAGGCCGCCATGCGCCTGGAAACCCTGGTGCGCACCGCCGTCGCCGAGGAGGAGTTCGACCTCCGCTCCGAGACCTTCGCCGAATTCGGCCGCACCCTCGGCCAGCCCGAGAACGACGTCAGCCCCTATCGCGTGCTGGCCATCGGGGAGCCCGCGCCGCAGTTCCTGGCGCTCTCCAACGCCTTGCTCCGCAACGGCGCCGATGTGGTGGGCGCCTTCACCGCCTACACCGCCTTCGACTATCTGCACGAACGGATCTTCGACGCGGTGGTGCTGTGGGCCGGCGACAATCCGCAGGAGGCGCTCAGCATCGCCGCGGGCCTGCGCCGCAACACGCGCCTCTATCACACGCCCGCCCTGCTCTACATGCGCAAGGAAACCTACGTCACGACCTCGGAGGCCTTCCACCGGGGCCTGTCGGACGTGGCCTCGCCGGAAACGCCGGAGAGCGAGACCGCACGGCGGATCATCGAACTCGCCCGTAGCTATCGCCGCCAGATGGGGGTGCGCGCGGCCCTCGAGGCGGCGCGCAGCTCGGGGCTGATGGATTCAGCGACCGGCCTTTTCACCCGCGACCTGTTCGCCGCCCACCTGAGCCGCCTCGCCCAGGCGGCCAAGCAGCGCAACCGCGCGCTCAGCGTCTGTGTTCTGAAGGTCGCCGACAAGCCGGAGCTGAGCACGGCCCGGAGTTCCGGCTGGCTGGATCGGGCCATCCCGCAGATCGGCTCCATGGTTGGCCGCCTGGTGCGGGTGGAAGACACCGCCGCGCGCCTGGGCCCCGAAGTCTTCGCCCTCGCGCTGCCCAACACGCCCGGGCCCAACGGCCGCCTGGCGGGCGAGCGGATCGCCGCGGTGATCGGCTGCACAGCCTTCGAGGCGGGTGAAGGCAATTCTCCGTTCGTCGTGGAGTTCGACCTGGGCGTGGCCCCGGTCACCTCCGCTGAGTCCGCGGGCCGCGCGCTGGAAGAAGCCGCCGCCCGAGCCCATGGCCTGAAAGCGAGCTGATGCCCCCGACTTCCCCGAACGCGTCGCCCTGGGCGACGCTGATTCCGATCGTCATCGCCATGGGACTGGTGATCCTGCGCAATTCACGCGCGCGGCGCGTGCGCATCGAGGCGATGTGGGTCGCCCCGGTGATCATCGTGGCGTTGATCGGATTTGCACTGTGGGGCGAGGGCAAGGCGTCAGCCGGCCTGGGCCGCGGCCCGCAGTTCACGCCGGTCTCGATCGGCCTCGACGCGGCGGGCCTGATCGTCGGCGCCCTGCTCGGCTGGTGGCGCGCCCGTTTCACCAACATCACCATCGATCCGGCCACCCACGAACTGACCAGCCGCGCCTCGCCGATCGGCATGGTGGTGATCCTGGGCATACTGGTGATCCGCACCGCGGTCCGCGCCTATGCGGCCCAGAACGCCAGCGCGCTCGGCGAATGGGCGGGCCCGATCACCGATGCGCTACTGGTGATGTCGTTGGGTCTGGTCTGCGCCCAGCGCCTGGAGATCTATCTGCGCGCCAGCCACCTGCTCGCCGAGGCGCGGGCAAACGCTCCGCCGCCGCAGTCTTAGCCAGTCAGACCGCCAGCCGCTGATCGTCCTGCGGCGCGCCCGACAGGATCTCGGCCAGGATATCCACCAGCGCCTCCGGCTTGATCGGCTTGGACAGGTGGTGATCGGCGCCCGCCGCGCGGGTCGCGGTCACGTGCTCAGCCAGGGCGTCGGCGGTGAGCGCCACGATCGGCGTGCGCGGCCCGCCGCGTTCGGCCTCCGCCGCGCGGATCGCCCGCGTCGCGGTCAGGCCGTCGACGTTGGGCATGTGCAGATCCATCAGAATCAGGTCGTAGCGCCCGGCCGCCTCGGCTTCGATGGCGGCCGCCCCGTCCTCGACGATGGTCAGGTCGACGCCCAGCGGCTCGAGGATCAGGGCCACGACACGCTGGTTCACGGGGTGATCCTCGGCCAGCAGCACGCGGCAGCCGCCGAGCGCCGCGCTCAGGTCGTCGGCTTCCTCGGCCTCCCCTTCGGAAAGCAGGCAGACGGTCGGCAGGGAAAGCTGGGCGAAGAAGGTCGAGCCGGCGCCCGGCTCGGATTCCGCCCAGACGCGACCACCCATCATCTGGGCCAGGGAGGCGCAGATCGCCAGGCCCAGGCCCGTGCCGCCAAAGCGTCGCGTGATCGAGACGTCCGCCTGCTCGAAGCGCTGGAACAGCCGGGCCGCCACCTCGGGGCCGAAACCGATCCCGGTGTCGCGCACGGCGAACAGCACGCCATCGTCGTTGCGGCTGACCTCCAGCTTGACCTGGCCGGCCTCGGTGAACTTCACGGCGTTGGAGAGGAAGTTATTGAGGATCTGGGTGATCCGCAGGGAGTCGCCATGGACCCCGCCGGCGGCCGTCTCGTCCACCTGCCAGGTCAGCGACAAGCCCTTGGCCTCGGCGGCGGCGCGATGCAGCTCGGCCACCCGGCGCACGCAGACCTCCATCTCGAAGGACTCTTCGTCCAGCGCCAGTTGACCGGCCTCGATCTTCGAGAAGTCCAGGATGTCGGTCAGCACCTGCTCCAGCAGGCGGCCGGAGGAGATGATCAGCGCCGCCATCTCCTTGTCTTCCGGGTTGGTCTGCCGCTCGGCCAGCAGGTGCGAGAGCGCCACCACCCCGTTCAGAGGCGTGCGCAGTTCGTGGCTCATGGTCGCCAGGAACGAGGACTTGGCCTGGTTGGCGCGGTCGAGTTCGGCGGTGCGCTCGCGCACCCGGTCCTCAAGGCCGTTGGTCAGCGCCTGCGAACGGGCCCGTGCGGCAGTAAGCGCGCGCGCCAGTTCGCCGATCTCGTCATGCCGCAACTCCAGCTTGCGGGAGGTCGAGACCTCGCCGCCGGCCTTGGCGTCGGCCACCAGGGATTCCATCGGCCGCACGAACAGGCTGCGCGCCCACAGCAGGATCAACGCCGCCTGGGCGAGCGCGCCCAGCAGGCCGATGCCCAGCAGCGGCAGGGCCGACTGCGAGGCGGCCTTCACCACCGCCGCCTTGGGCAGGGTCATCAGGAAGTACCAGCGCGAGTCGATGTGGCCATAGGCGACGAGTTGCTTCCCGTCGGGGCTGTCGGCCACGCCATATTCCCGGCCCTGGGCGCGGATCGTCCGGGCCAGGTCGTGGAGCTTCAGCTTCTCCTCGTAGGTGCGGATCGCCGGCGCCGTGACATATTTGGTCGCCACGAAGCCCGGATAGGCGATCAGCGAGCCTTGCTCGTCGATGATCAGGTTCACGGCGCCCGGCAGGGTGTCGCGCATCGCGGACAGGAAGTGCGAGCCCATCTGCATGGTGTCGGCCCAGGTGCCCACATAGCGGCCGTGCAGGTAGATCGGCGTGATGCAGGCTGAGACCATCGACCTGTGGCTGCGGTCGGTGAGCAGCGGCGTGAGCTTTGTGCAGCCCGTGGCCCCGGTGGGATCGTTCTGGGGCAGGCTCATCTTCACCAGGTCGACATGCGTCAGGTCGAGGGTGCTGGGCGCGTCGTGGTTGTAGAAGCTGATCTTCTCCGGATGGTCCGGGGTGAACATGATCAGCCGATTGGACGGGCCGGCGAAATAGAAGTTGTCGAAGCCGGCCCGATCGGCCTCGCCCGAGGCGCGGACTACATAGGTCATGGCCATCATCAGGCGCTTGTCGTCGTCGCTGACGTGGGCGCCGTCGCTCATGAAGGCGGTCAGGCCGTAGAGCCGATCGCCGCCCACCGCCACGCCGCTGGCAAGCTCCGGCGCGCTGCGCCGGGTTCCGTCGGCCAGCAGGGGGAAGAAGCGGTCGAAGTCGCGCACCGCCTGCCTGGGATCCTGGGTGTCATAGCGCAGGGCCAGCGCCTGGGTGGCCGAGAGGTGCTTGGTGCGGACCTCCTCGAAGATCGCCTGCTCGGCCTTGGTGCGCTGCTCCACATAGAGCTTCAGGTCGGCGACCCGCATCTGCTCCACGCGATCGCGGAACATGACAAAGGCCGCGATCGTCCCCGTCGCCGTGAAGGCGAGTGAGATCGCCAGCAAGCCGCCCAGCAGCTTCTGAGACAGGGACAGTGACTTAAGGCGCATGCCGGAAGGGGTCCCCCCAAAGGACACCGCCAATTTGGCCGATCAAGCTTTGCGATTGGCTTAATGGGCAACAGTGTTCGCCGACTGCGACAATCGGCCCACCGGCGGAGGGTCGCCTATGCGGCGAGCTTGGCCAGCTCGGTCAGGATCCGTTCGGCGGCGCCCAGGCGCTGCTCCGGCGTCTCCCACTCCCCCTTCACCACCACCCGGTGATCGGGCCGGATGCGCCAGGCGACCTGGTTCTTCTGGACGTACTGCACCAGGCCCAGGCTATTCTTGAAATCGTCGCCCCGGAAGCTGACGACCGCCCCTTTCGGCCCGACGTCGATCTTGGCGACGTTGGCCTCGCGGCAGAGACCCTTGATGGCCACCACCTTCAGGAGCTGGCCGGCCTCGGGCGGCAGGGGCCCGAAGCGGTCGATCAGTTCAGCGGCCAGGGCTTCGCGGTCCTGCGCCTTCTCGGCGTCGCTGAGGCGGCGATAGAGCGACAGGCGCACATTGAGGTCCGGCACATAGTCCTCGGGGATCAGCACGGCCGCGCCGGTGTTGATCTGCGGCGACCAACCCCGGTCGGTTTCGGCGCCGTCCGCGTCGGTGCGCGCCTTCAGTTCGTTCACCGCGTCCTCCAGCATCTGCTGGTAGAGCTCGACGCCGATCTCGCGGATATGGCCGGACTGCTCCTCGCCCAGCAGGTTGCCGCCGCCGCGGATGTCCAGGTCGTGGCTGGCGAGCTGGAAGCCGGCGCCCAGGCTGTCCAGCGACTGCAGCACCTTCAGCCGCCGCTCGGCCGACAGCGTGATCTGTTTCTCCGAGGGCGTGGTCATGTAGGCGTAGGCCCGCGCCTTGGCTCGGCCGACCCGGCCGCGCAGCTGGTAGAGCTGGGCCAGGCCGAACATATCGGCGCGGTGGATGACCAGGGTGTTGGCGGTCGGGATGTCGAGGCCGCTCTCCACGATCGTGGTCGAGAGCAGCACATCGTACTGGCCGTCGTAGAAGGCGCTCATCACCGCTTCGAGCTGGGTCGGCGCCATCTGGCCGTGGCCGACCAGGAACTTCACCTCCGGGACCTGCTCGCGCAGGAACCGCTCCAGGTCCGGCAGGTCGGAGATGCGCGGGGCCACATAGTAGGCCTGGCCGCCGCGGTATTTCTCCCGCAGCAGCGCCTCGCGGACGACGACCGGGTCCCAGGGCGTGATGTAGGTGCGCACCGCCAGGCGATCGACCGGCGGGGTGGCGATGATCGACATCTCGCGGATGCCCGAAAGCGACATCTGCAGGGTGCGCGGGATCGGCGTGGCGGTGAGCGTCAGCATGTGCACGTCGGCCCGAAGCTCCTTGAGCTTCTCCTTGTGCTTGACCCCGAAGTGCTGCTCCTCGTCGACGATCACCAGGCCGAGGGTCTTGAAGCTCACCTGCTTGCTCAGCACCGCGTGGGTGCCGACCACGATCTCGACCTCGCCCCTGGCCAGGGCCTCGCGGGTCTCGGCGGCCTCCCTGGCGGGGACCATGCGCGAGAGGCGCCGCACGCGCACCGGCCAGCCCTCGAACCGCTCGGAGAAGGTCTTGTAGTGCTGGCGCGCGAGCAAGGTCGTGGGCGCCACGATCGCCACCTGCTGGCCGCTCATCGCCACCACGAAGGCGGCGCGCAAGGCGACCTCGGTCTTGCCGAAGCCCACGTCGCCGCAGATCAGCCGGTCCATCGGCTTGCCGGCCGCCAGGTCCTCCAGCACGTCGCCGATGGCGGCCAGCTGGTCGTCGGTCTCCTCGTAGGGGAACCGCGCGCAGAACTCGTCGAAGACGCCGTGCGGCGGGTCCACCGCCTCGGTGCTGCGCATGGCGCGCTCGGCTGCGATGCGGATCAAGCCCTCGGCCATGTCGCGCAGGCGGGCCTTCGCCCTCGCCTTCCGCGCCTGCCAGGCCGCGCCGCCCAGCCGGTCGAGGATCACGCCCTCGCTGTCGGCGCCGTAGCGGGTCAGCAGGTCGATGTTCTCCACCGGCAGATAGAGCTTGGCCTCGCCGCCGTAGTGGATCTCCAGGGTGTCATGCGGCGCGCCGGCCACGTCGAGGGTCTTCAACCCCTCGTAGCGGCCGATGCCGTGGTCGATGTGGACGACCAGGTCGCCCTGGGTGAGCGCGCTGGCCTCGGCCAGGAAGTTGGAGGCGCGCCGCCGGCGTCTGGGCCGCGCCAGCCGGTCGCCCAGGATGTCGGTCTCGGAGATGACCGCCAGCGCGTCGGTCTCGAAGCCGGCGTCCAGCGGCAGCACCACGCGCTGCGGCGTCTTCGGGCTCGCCGCCCTGGCCGCATCCCAATAGGGCGCGAATGGCAGGCTGCTGAGGCCATGATCGGCCAGCATGGAGCCCAGGCGATCGGAGGAGCCCTCCGTCCAGGACGCGAACAGCACGCGTTTTCCGCCGCTTGCCAGCGCCGTAGCATGGGCGGCGGTGGCCTCGAACAGGTTGACGCTGTCGCGCTGGCGTTCGGGGGCGAAGCTGCGCCCGGCGCGCGCGCCCATGTCGATCACCGTCGCGCCCTCGGCCTCCTGGAAGGACGAGAACCGCCGCGTCGGCCGCTCGGCGAGCCGGCCCTGCCATTCCTTGTCGGTGAGGTAGAGGCGGTCCGGCTCCAGCGGATGATAATGCTGCCGGCGCTCGGTGGCCGAGCGCGCCTCATAGGCGTCGGCGATCATCGCCATCCGCTCGTCGTGCGCCTCGCGGGCCAGGTGGTCGAGCGCGACCAGGGCGTCCTTGGGCAGATAGTCGAAGAGGGTCGCCATCTGCGGATAGAACAGCGGCAGCCAATGCTCCATCCCGGCCCGCCGCCCACCCTCGGAGACGGTGGCGTAGAGCGGATCGTCGCCGGCCGCGCCGAAGGTCTCCAGATAGCCGGCGCGGAAGCGCGAGACCGCCTCCTTGTCCAGCAGGGCCTCGCTGACCGGCAGCAGGCTGACATCCTTCAGCTGCCGCGTCGAACGCTGGGTTTCCGGATCGAAACCGCGGATCGACTCCAGAGTGTCGCCGAACAGGTCCAGACGCACCGGCTCCTCGGCGGTCGGCGGGAAGACGTCGATCACCCCGCCACGGATCGCGAACTCGCCCTTTTCCGAGACCGTCGAGGCGCGCTGGTAGCCGTTGACCGCGAAATAGGCCTCCAGGTCGGCGATCTCGACGCTGTTGCCGACCCTGGCCGAATAGCTGGCCCGCTGCACCGAGGCCTGCGGCGGCGTCCGCTGCAACAGGGCCGGGACCGAGGTCACCAAGAGGCGCGGCGTCGCATCCAGTCCGTCGGCCAGGCGCGACAGCGTGGTCATCCGCGCCGCGGCGACGCCGGGCGACGGGCCGACGCGGTCGTAGGGCAGGCAATCCCAGGCCGGGAAGGTCAGCACCTCGACCCCAGGCGCGAAGAAGCAGAAGGCGTCGACGAAGGCTGACAGGCGCGCGCCGTCGCGGGCGACGAACACGGAAAGGCCTTTGCGGGCCTTCACGACGTCGGCCATCACCAGGGCGTCGAAGCCCTCCGGCGCGCCGACCAGGTCGAGCCGGCCGGGATCGTCGGTCACACGGCGCAGCTCGGCCGCGCTCACCGCGCGGGGCGCGCTGGGGCGACCGGCGTCATCCGCCACGGGCTTCTCCCACGCCAACTTCGAAGCGGAAGGCTTTGATCCGGTTCAAAATCTCATGATCGAATTCGGGCGGCGTCGCGCACGTCCCGACGATCCAGCCATAGAGGTCGTGGTCGGGCTGCTCGAGCAGGACTTCGAAGGTGTCCAGCTCCGCCGCGCTCATGGCCGGGACATGCTTGTCCGCGAACGGCCCCAGAATGAGGTCCGCTTCCCTGAAGCCCCGCCGCCACGCGCGGAACCTCAGCTTTTTCAGCCGGGCGTCGTTGTCAGTCATACGAAGAGTGGCCGGATATAGAGCGGGCGGGACCTGAGCGCCAGTCGGCTATGCTGCAATCATGCGGCCGGAGATTCTGTTCCCGCTCTTCGCACCGATCGACACGCTGAAAGGCGTGGGCGCGCGCGTGGCCCCGCTGCTGGCCAAGGTGGCGGGCGGCGACAAGGTGCGCGACGTGGCGTTCCTGCGGCCGCATTCCCTGGTCCGGCGCACGCCCGCGACCCTGGAGTCGGCGCTCGACGGCCAGATCATGACCTTCGAGGTCACCGTCGACGAATATCAGCGCCCGCGCACCCAGGCCCAGCCATGGCGGGTGCGGGTGAGCGACCCCACCGGCTTCATGACCCTGGTGTTCTTCGGCCGCTTCGCCGACCAGCTGGAACGGCGTCATCCCCCGGGCTCGAAGCGGATCATCTCCGGCAAGGTGGAGGACGAGCGGTTCGGCCGCCAGATGGTCCATCCCGACTACATGGTCGAACCGGCCAAGCGCGACGAGATCCCCGAGCTGGAGGCGATCTATCCGGCGACCGAGGGCCTGCCGGCCCGGCGTGTGCGCACCTTCGCCCTGGAGGCCCTGGAGCGCGCGCCGGACCTGCCGGAGTGGCAGGACGCCGCCTGGCTTAAGCGCGAGCGCTTCCCCGCCTGGCGCGAGGCCCTGGCGCGGCTGCACAATCCCGAAAGCGAGGCCGACCTGTCGCCGGCCTCCCCTCACCTGCGCCGCCTGGCTTATGACGAGCTGCTGGCCCAGCAACTGGCCATGGCCCAACGCAAGGCCGCGCGCCGGCGTGAACCCGCCGCGCGCGTCTCCGCCAGCGAAACCGCCGCCCGCATCCAGGCCGACCTGCCCTTCGCCTTCACCGGCGCCCAGGTCCGTGCGCTCGGCGAGATCCGCGCCGACCTGGCCGCGGGCGAGCGGATGAGCCGATTGACCCAGGGCGACGTCGGCTCCGGCAAGACCGTAGTGGCCATGTGCGCCATGGCCGACGTGGCGGCCGGCGGCGGCCAGAGCGCGCTCATGGCGCCCACCGAGATCCTCGCCCGCCAGCACTACGAGACCATCTCCGGCCCGCTCACCGACCACGGCGTCGGCGTGATCCTGCTGACTGGCCGCGACAAGGGCGCAGGCCGCGCCGAGAAGCTGCGCGCGCTCGCCTCGGGCGCAGCCAAGGTGGCGGTCGGCACCCACGCGCTCTTCCAGGACGAGGTCGCGTTCGATCGCCTGGAGCTGGCGGTGATCGACGAACAGCACCGCTTCGGAGTGAGCGAACGCCAGCGGCTGCAGCAGAAGGGCGAGGCGGTGCATCTGCTGGCCATGTCGGCCACGCCGATCCCCAGGACCCTGGAGCTCACGCTCTACGGCGACCTGGACGTCAGCCGCATCGAGGAGAAACCGCCCGGCCGCACGCCGGTCGCCACCCGCGCCGCGCCCATGACCCGGCTGCCGGAAGTCGAGGCGCGCCTGCACGAGGCGGTGCGCAGCGGCGCCCAGGCCTTCTGGATCTGCCCGCTGGTCTCGGAGTCCGAGCTTGTCGACCTGAAGGCCGCCGAGACCCGCGCCGCGGAGCTGCGCAAAACCCTGGGCGCCCGCGTCGGCCTCGTGCACGGCAAGCTCGCCGCCGCCGAGAAGGACGCGGTGATGGCCGACTTCGCCGACGGCCGCGTCTCGGTGCTGGTCGCCACCACCGTGGTCGAGGTCGGCGTCAATGTGCCGAACGCCACCATCATGGTCATCGAGCAGGCCGAACGCTTCGGACTGGCCCAGCTGCACCAGCTGCGCGGCCGGGTCGGGCGCGGCCACCGCGAAAGCTCCTGCGTCCTGCTCTACGACCCGCCGCTGTCGGAGACCGCCCAGAAGCGGCTCGACATCCTGCGGCGCACCGACGACGGCTTCCTGATCGCCGAGACCGACCTGGAGCTGCGCGGCGGCGGCGACGCGCTCGGCCTCAAGCAGTCCGGCTTCCCCGACTACATCTTCGCCGACGTCATCGGCCCGCACCGCGACCTGATCGCCGCGGCCGGCGACGACGCGCGCCTGATCGTGGCGCGCGATCCGGAGCTGAAAGGCGAGCGCGGCAAGGCGCTGGCCGTGCTGCAGGAACTGTTCGACTGGAAGGCCGGATTGGGGCTTCGGGACGCCGGCTAGCGCACCTTGATCATCCGCTTGCCGCGGTTCTCGCCGGCCAGCAGGCCGATCAGGGCCGCGGGGGTATTTTCCAGCCCCTCGATCACGTCCTCCTGCACCTTGAGCTGCCCGCTCTCCACCCAGCCCTTCAGCGCCGCCAGCGCTTCCTCGCGCCGCGCGTCGAAGTCGTAGAGCACGAAACCGCGCAGGGTCAGGCGCTTGGTGACGATCAGGCCCGGCACGCCGCGAGGCCCGTGCGGCGGCGGCGCGCCGTCGTACTGCGAGAGCGCCCCGCAGCAGGCGATCCGGCCGTGCAGGTTCATGGCGAACAGGCAGGCCTCGAAGATATCGCCGCCCACATTGTCGAAGTAGACGTCGATCCCACCCAGCTCGCGCAGCTGGCGCTTGAAGTCCGCGGCCTTGTAGTCGAGCGCCTGGTCGAACCCGAGATCCTCCGTCAGCCAGCGGCCCTTCGCCTCGCCGCCGGCGATACCGACCACGCGGCAGCCTTTGATCCTGGCGATCTGGCCCACGATGTTGCCCACCGACCCGGCGGCCGCCGACACCACGACGGTGTCGCCGGCCTTCGGCTGGCCGCAGTCCAGAAGGCCGAAATATGCGGTGAGGCCGGCCACGCCATAGACGCTCATCAGATGGGTCATGGGCTGCATCGGCGGCAGCTTGGCGAGCCGCTTGCCCGGCAGGACCGCATAGTCTTGCCAGCCGGTGTCAGCGAAGACCAGGTCGCCGGGCGCGAGGTGGCCGACGCCGGAGCGCACCACTTCCGCCAGGGCGCCGCCGGACATCACCTGGCCGCTCTCCAGGGCCGAACGGTAGGTCGCGCCCTGCATCCAGGCGCGGTTGGCGGCGTCGAGCGAAATGTAGCGCGTGCGCAAGAGCACCTCGCCCTCGCCTGCCTCCGGCGCCGCGCCCTCGGTCAGGCGGAAGTGCTCTGGCGCCAGCTTGTCGCCGCCAGGCAGGCGGTCGAGCAGGATCTGACGGTTGGCTTCGGCCATGGCGGTCCCCTTCCCTCTGTTCTCCCCAGTCGGACGCCAGGCTCAGCGGCGGGTCAAGGCCGCGATCCGCCCCCGGACGTCGGCCTCCAGGTCGGCGTAGAACAGGTTGTAAGGCGGCGACATCCGCCGTTCGGCCCATGACCCCGAGGGCTTCAGCGACGAGGACCGGGGCGTCGAGACCCGCAGCACCCCGCCTTCGCACTGGGCGGAGACCTGCCGCGCCAGGAAGGCGGGACGCGCGCCCCACTCCAGCCCCGTGGCGTTGGCGGCGCCCAGGTTCATCCGCGCCGGGGCGGGCGCGTCGGTCGTCGCGCCCAGGATCGGGTTGAAGCAAAGCGCTGGCCCGCGCAGGTTCTGCAGCTCGTCGGCGACATTCCAGACCAGGGCGCGGTCCAGCAGCACCTTGCCGCGCTCGATCTCGCTTTCCGGCGCGCTGGCCCAGGCGGCGAGGCAAGCCGCCTGGTCGCGCCGCTCGCAGGGCGGCAGCGGCGGATGGGCGGCGTCCACCACGGTCTCGATCAGATAGGCCCCGGCCAGGCGGGCGCGCAGCGCCGGGTTGGGCGCGATCTCCTCGGCCACCAGCCGCTCGGCGAGCGCGCCGCCCTGCTCGACGCCCACCACCACGAACGGCCGGTCGTCACCGTAGTGGTCGCGCCACTGGCGGAAGGCCGCCGCTACGTCGCCATAGGGGAAGCGGCGGGCGTCCTTGGCGTCGTCGTTCAGGCTCAGCAGGCTGTAGAGCCCCGCCTGGCGATAGCGCGGCGCGAAGATGCGGCCCAGGCGTTTGAACGGCCCGGCGTAGTTGGGCACCATCACCCGGCGGAAGACCTTGTCGGCCTTGGGGTCGTCGTAGCGGTCGTTCCAGTCCCGCCCACCCTCGAAGGTGGTCGGCGAGACGAAGAAGACGTCGGCCGCCGGCGCGCCGGGCGCGGGCGCCTCGGGGTGATCGGGCAGCAGGAACCAGGCCTTGCGCTCTCCATAGTCCGGCGCCGGCGGCGGACGGTAGGTCTGGAAGGGCGTACGCGGGTCCAGCGACCAGCGGATCAGGTCGCCGCGGAAGCCGATGACCGCCGAGCTCAGCAGCAACAGGATGACCAGCAGCCCGCCCGCGACCCAGCGCCTCGAGCGTGGCCGCGCCTCGCTCATGGGTCAGCGGTAGGGATCGGGCTGGCTGAGATAGGTTCGGACGTAGTCGCCGATCCCCTCCTCCAGCGGCGTCATGGGCCTGGCGTAGCCGGCGGCCTTCAGCCGCTCCATCTTCGCCTGCGTGAAATACTGGTACTTGTCGCGGATCGCTGGCGGCATGGGCGTGTAGTCGATCTGCGGGGCCTTGCCGGCGGCGGCGAACACCGCGCGCGCCATGTCCTCGAAGGTCCTGGCCTCGCCGGAGCCGAGGTTGAAGAGGCCGCTGACCTGTTCGTTCTGCGTCAGCCACTGGGTGATGTCGGCCACGTCGCGCACATAGACGAAATCGCGCTTCTGGCCGCCGTCCGGCACGCCCTCGCGGTAGCTCTTGAACAGTTGCACGCCCTGGCCGTCGCGCACGTGCGGCCAGATCTGCGAGGCCACCGACTTCATGGAGCGTTTGTGCTCCTCGTTCGGCCCATAGACGTTGAAGAACTTCAACCCGACCCACTGCGGCGGGGCGTAGTCGCGGGCGGCCTGGCGCGTCGCGAAGACGTCGAACAGCGCCTTCGACCAGCCGTAGGTGTTCAGCGGGCGCAGCGCCGCCAGGGCCTCGTAGCTGTTGTCGTCGTCGAAGCCGTGCTCGCCCGCGCCATAGGTCGCCGCCGACGAGGCGTAGATCAGCCTGCGCTGCCGGTCGGCGCACCAGCGGAACAGGTCGCGGCTGAGCGTGAAGTTGGAGTGGACGATCTTGTCGGCGTCCGGCTCGGTCGTCGAGGAGACCGCCGCCATGTGGATCACCACCTCGACGTCGCGCCAGCGCTTCTCCAGCCAGTCGAACATCATCTCCGGCGCCACGAAATCGCCGATCGGATGCTTGGCGATATTGCGCCACTTGCCGAGCTCGGCCTCGCGCAGCCGGTCGCAGACCACGACGTCGAGCGCCCGGTCCTCGGCCAGCTTGGCCACGATATTGGAGCCGATGAAGCCCGCCCCGCCGGTGACGAAGACGATCCGGCGGCTCATCGCTCGCCCACCTTCATCTTGGCGATGGCCGCGGTGGTGGAATAGCCCTCGACGATGGCGGCCAGCTTGACCTCGCCGCCCCAGCTCCTGACCTCGGCCGCGCCCACCACCTCGCTCTCGGCGTAGTCGGCGCCCTTGATCAGCACATCGGGCTTGGCCGCGTCGATCAGGCTGAGCGGCGTGTCGTCTTCGAAGGGGACCACCAGGTCCACCGAGCCCAGGCCGGCCAGCACCAGGGCGCGGCTCTCCAGGTCGTTCACCGGGCGGCCATCGCCCTTCAGGCGGCGCACGCTGTCATCCGAATTCAGCCCGACGATCAGCCGGTCGCACCAGGCCTTGGCCTGGGTCAGGTAGGCCACATGGCCCTTGTGCAGGATGTCGAAGCAGCCGTTGGTGAAGCCCACCTTCAGCCCCTTGGTCCGCCAGCGCGCGACCTCCTCGACCATCCGCCCGGGCGTGGCGACCTTGGCCTCGGCCGGCGCCATGTGGGCGGAAATCGCCGCCTCCACCAGCTCGTCCGGCGAGACGGTGGCGGTGCCGATCTTGCCCACGGCCACGCCGGAGGCGAGCTGGGCGAAGGCTATGGCGTCTTCGACAGAGACCTCGGTGGCCATGGCCAGGCCGAGCGCCGCCAGCGTCGTGTCGCCCGCGCCCGAAGCGTCGAACACCTCGCGCGCCACGGTCGGGAAGTGGCGCACTTCCTCGCCCCGGACCGCCAGGGAGATGCCCTTGGACGCGCGGGTGACCAGGATCGCCTTGGCGTCCCACAGCGCCAGGGCCGCGATCAGGGCGCCCTCGATCTGGATGTCCGTCTCGGTCGCCATGTCGGTAGCGTGGGCCAGTTCGGCGGCGTTGGGCTTGATCAGGTCCACGTCGCCATAGCGGGCGAAGGACCGGGCCTTGGAATCCACCACCACCTTGCCGCCGCTCTCCGCCGCCGCCTCGCGGCAGGCGGCGATTACCGCCTCGGTGATGACCCCCTTGCCGTAGTCGGACAGCAGGATCACGCCGGCGTCCTTGGCCACGTCGCGGATGGTGCGGACCAGGCGCTGCTCCACCTCGCCGCCCACCGGACGGCTGGCCTCCAGGTCCACGCGGAGCAACTGCTGGCCGCCGGAGACGAAACGGGTCTTCAGCGTGGTCGGCCGCTCGGTGTCGGTGACCAGATAGCCCTCGACGCCGGCCTCCTCGCCCACCAGGCGCAGCGCCTCCATGCCCTCGTTGTCGGAGCCGACCACGCCCACCAGCGACACCTCGCCGCCGAGCGCGGCGACGTTGCGCGCCACATTGCCCGAGGCGCCCAGCATCATCAGCTCACGCGAGCGGGCCAGCACCGGCACCGGGGCTTCCGGCGAGACCCGGCTCACCTCGCCATAGACGAAGCGGTCCACCATCAGGTCGCCCACGCAGGCCACCCGCCGGCCGGCGGCCAGGCTGAGCAGATGCTGGAGCGCGGAGAGGTCCATGCGGCAGCGGTGTGCGGCGCGTTGGGCGCGGGGTCAAGCCGCCAGCGCGGCGGCGCGGATGGCTTTCAGCGTCGCCAGAAGCGCGCCCGACCCAGCCAGCGGCAGGCAGCTCAGGGCGTCGCAGAGCGCCTTGTCCGGCTCCGGATGGAACTCCAGGAACACCGCGTCGGCGCCGGCCGCCACGGCGCACTTGGCGATGGTCGGCACCCCACCGCGCCGCCCGCCCGTGGCGGTGGAGTTGCTGCGCGGATCGGCGCCGGGAAGCTGCACCGCGTGGGTGGCGTCGATGCTCACCGGCACGCCCAGGGTCTGCAGCTCCTCGATGGCCAGCATGTCGACCACCAGGTTGTTGTAGCCGAACGACGCCCCGCGCTCGCACAGGATGGTGAAATCGCCCTGGGTGGCCTCGCGGATCTTGTCGACGATGCCCTTGCAGTCCCAGGGCGCCAGGAACTGGCCCTTCTTGACGTGCAGCCAGCCGCCGGAGGCCTGCACCGCCCGCGCCGCGGCGATCACCAGGTCGGTCTGGCGGCAGAGGAAGGCCGGGATCTGCACCACGTCGGCCACCGCCGCCACCGCCTCGACCTGGCCGATCTCGTGAATGTCGGTGACGATCGGCACATTGTGGCGCGCCTTCACCGCGGCCAGGATGCGCAGGCCCTCCTCCAGGCCGGGGCCACGATAGGAATGGATCGACGAGCGGTTGGCCTTGTCGAAACTGGCCTTGAATACATAGGGCAGGCCGAGCTCGGCGCAGACGCCCTTGAGGTGCTCGGCGGTCTCCAGCGCCAGGCCCTCGCTTTCCAGCACGTTCAGGCCGGCCATGACCAGCAGCGGCCCGTCGCCGCCGATGGCGAGGTTCCAGCGATCCAGGTTCAAGACGGGCATCAGCGTCCCCGTTGCGTTCCGTGCGGGCTAAGTGGCGCGCGTTGCGGGCCTTCACAAGGCTTCATTGTGCGGCTACCCGCGTCCAAGGCGGTAGCCGCGAGCGTATAGGATCAAAGGGGGCGTGGTTTGGCTCTCGCCAGTCTTCTGTGGTGGTATCATTGCCAGTGAGCGTTCGGGGGAAGCGATCATGACCGTGGCCCAAGGCCCTTCGCTGGCGAGCCTCGCCGGCGACCGCCGCGCGTTCGGCCGCCTGCCCGAGCTGTCGGGCGCCCCCGCCGTGTTCCGCGCCGCCGTGCGCCTGATCGCACGCAACTGGACCATCGGGACCGTGACCTTCGTCATGCCGTCCGGCCGCGAGCTGCGCATCGAGGGGGCCGAGCCCGGCTCCGACGCCCAGATCCTGATCCGGGATTTCCGCTTCATCCGCCGCGCGCTGGCCGCCGGCGATATCGGCTTCGCCGAGGCCTATATGGCCGGCGAGTTCGACACCCCCGACCTGCCCGACCTGCTCTACGTCTTCGCCGCCAACTGGGACCGGGTGCAGCACGTCACCATGGGCAATCCGCTGACCTGGACGCTCAACCGGCTGCGCCACGCCTTCCGCCGCAACAGCCGCCGCGGATCGAAGAAGAACATCCACGCCCACTACGACCTCGGGAACGCCTTCTACGAGCGCTGGCTTGACCCGACGATGACCTATTCCTCGGCGCTCTACCGGACGCCCGGGCAGGCGCTCTCCGAGGCCCAGACCGCCAAGTACCGGGCCCTGGCCGAGAGCATGGGCCTGCGCTCGGGCCAGAGCGTGCTGGAAATCGGCTGCGGCTGGGGCGGCTTCGCCGAATTCGCCGCCCGCGAGGTGGGCGCCAAGGTCACCGGCATCACCATCAGCCAAGAGCAGTTCGACTACGCCCGCGAGCGGATATTCCGCCAGGGCCTGGCCGAACAGGCCGAAATCCGCATGGTCGACTACCGCGACGTCGATGGCCGCTTCGACCGCGTGGCCTCCATCGAGATGTTCGAGGCGGTGGGCGAACGCTACTGGCCGACCTATTTCGGCAAGATCCGCGAGAACTTGGCCGACGGCGGCCGCGCCGGCCTGCAGATCATCACCATCAAGGACGCGTACTTCGAGGAGTATCGCAGCCGTTCCGACTTCATCCAGAAGTACGTCTTCCCGGGCGGCATGTTGCCGTCCGAAGAACGGCTTCGCCGGGTGACCGACAAGGCGGGCCTAGCCTGGACCCAGATCGAGCGGTTCGGCCAGGACTATGCCGCCACCCTGGCGGAGTGGCACCAGCGTTTCGACGCGGCCTGGTCGGACGTGCGCCCCCTGGGCTTCGACGAACGGTTCCGCAAGCTCTGGAAATTCTACCTCAGCTACTGCGAGGCCGGCTTCCGCACCGAGCGGACCGACGTCGTCCAGCTGGCCCTCGCCAAGGCCTGAGACCGCCCTCAGATTTCCTGCGGATCATTTGGCCCTTCCGCAACGGCGCCGCCGCGCTTAGGTAGCGGCGATGAGCAATCCCCGGCCAAATCCCCGTAGCGTCCTGGAGGCGGTGGGAAACACGCCGCTCATCCGCCTGAACCGCGCCAGCGCCGCCACCGGCTGTGAAATCTGGGGCAAGGCCGAGTTCCTCAATCCCGGCCAATCGGTAAAGGACCGCGCCGCCCTGTTCATGGTGCGAGACGCCGAACGTCGTGGGACGCTGAGGCCCGGCGGGCGGATCGTCGAGGGCACGGCCGGGAACACCGGCATCGGCCTGGCCATGGTCGCCAAGGCCCTCGGCTACGGCTGCACCATCGTCATCCCGCGCACCCAGAGCCAGGAGAAGAAGGACGCCATCCGGATCTATGGCGCGGACCTGGTGGAGGTGGACGCGGTCCCCTACGCCAACGAGATGAACTATGTGAAGGTTTCCGGCCGCTTGGCGCAGGAACTTGACGAGAAAGAACCGAACGGCGCGGTCTGGGCGCAGCAGTTCGACAACGTCGCCAACCGCCAGGCGCATGTCGAGACGACCGGCCCGGAGATCTGGGCGCAGACCGACGGCAAGATCGACGGCTTCATCTGCGCCGTGGGCTCCGGCGGCACCCTGGCGGGCGTCGCCGAGGCGCTGAAGGCGCGCAATCCCGGCATCGCCATCGGCCTGGCCGACCCGCACGGCGCGGCGCTCTACAGCTACTACACGACCGGCGAACTGAAGTCGGCCGGTGACTCGATCACCGAAGGCATCGGCCAGGGCCGCATCACCGCCAACCTCGAGGGTCTCTCGGTCGACAACGCCTATCGCATCTCCGACGAGGAGATGCTGCTGGCCCTCTTCGACCTGGTGGAACACGAAGGCCTGGTGATGGGCGGCTCGACGGGCATCAATATCGCCGGCGCGATCCGCCTGGCCAAGGATCTGGGGCCCGGCAAGACCATCGTCACGGTGCTCGCCGACTACGGCCAGCGCTATCAGTCCAAGATCTACAATCCCGCGTTCCTGCGCGAGCGCGGCCTGCCGACGCCCGCCTGGCTCGAATGACCGATCCCCTCGTCTCCACGGCCTGGCTGGCCGAGCGCCTGAGTTCGGAAGACATCCGCATCGTGGACGCGACCTGGTTCATGCCGGGCGAGGGCAAGACGGGCGCCGAGGCCTATGCGGCCGGTCACATCCCGGGCGCGGTGTTCTTCGACATCGACGCGATCGCCGACCATGCCACCGACCTGCCGCACATGCTGCCCAGCGACGCCGCCTTCGCCGAGGCCGCGGGCGCGCTGGGCCTGCGCCGCGACCTCATCACCGTGGTCTATGACGGCCAGGGCATCTTCTCCGCGCCGCGCGTCTGGTGGACGCTCCGGGTCATGGGGTTCCCCGAGGCCTTCGTCCTCGACGGCGGTCTGAAGGCTTGGCGCGCCGAGGGCCGGCCGCTCGAGACCGCCGCGCCCGACATCACCGTCACCACGATCGAGCCCGCCTTCGACCCCAGCCTGGTGCGCGACCTCGACGCCGTACGCGCGACGCTCGCCGGCCACGACGCCCAGCTGGTCGACGCCCGCAGCGCGGCCCGCTTCCGCGGCGAGGCGCCGGAGCCACGCGTGGGGCTGAGGAGCGGCCACATGCCGGGCGCCCGGAACGTGCCCTGGAACGGCCTCGTCAAGCCTGACGGCACGATGAAGGCGGGGCCGGAGCTGAAGGCCGCCTTCCAGGCCGCCGGGGTGGATCTGAACGGGCCCATCGTCACCACCTGCGGCTCCGGCGTCAGCGCGTCCCTGCTGGCCCTGGCCCTGGCCCGGCTGGGCCGCGACGACGTGGCGGTCTATGACGGCTCCTGGACCGAGTGGGGCGGCCGCGCCGACACCCCCATCGTCACCGGAGCCTGATCCATCGAAATCCGCCGCGCCGTCCCCACCGACGCCGCCCTGTTGCCGGGCGTGGAGCGTTCGGCCGGTCGCCGGTTTCTCGGCACCGAGCGCGCCAATGTGGCCTTCCACAAGCCGACGCCAGCGAAATGGTACGCCCCGCGCATCCCGCAGGGCCTGATCTGGGTCGCCGCCGACCGGAACAAACCCATCGGCTTCGCCAGCATCGAGCCGTTCGAAGACGCCCTGCACCTCTGGGAGTTGGCCGTGCGTCTCGCCGCCCAGGGGCGCGGCGCGGGGACGGCGCTGATCGAAGCCGTGGCGGACGACGCCCGGGCTCGCGGCCTGCCGGCGGTGACGCTCACCACCTTCCGCGATCTCAGCTGGAATGCGCCCTTCTATGCCCGGCGCGGCTTCGTCGAGGTTTCGCAGGATGAAACCCGGCCCCGGCTTGCGGACCTACGCGAGCACGAGCGCAGCCTGGGCCTCGACGTGAGCGCCCGTTGCGCCATGAGCTTGGCGCTCTAGCGGAACGGCGGCGCGTAGAGCAGGCCGGGCTTCGGCGCGTTCCACAGGGCGTTCAGGCCCCGGTCCAGCTTCAGGGCCGACTTCGCCCCGATGTTGCGGTCGAAGATCTCCTGATAGCCACCGACCTGGCGGATCACCTGGTAAGCCCAGTCGCGGTTCAGGCCGAGCAGCGCGCCGTAGTTCGCGTCCACACCCAGCAGCCGGCGCACTTCCGGATTGCCGGAGGTGTCGCGCGCCGAGGCCACCGTCTTCGACGACAACCCCATCTCCTCGCCCAGGATGGTGGCGTAGACGCTCCAGCGCACGATGTCGGCCCAGACCGGATCGTTCTGCCGCACGACCGGCCCCAGCGGCTCCTTTGAGATCACGTCCGGCAGGATTACGTGGGCGCTCGGGTTGTTCAGCACCGAACGCGACCCGGCGAGCGCCGAGATGTCCGCCGTGAACACGTCGCAGCCCTCGTTCTCGTAGAGCCGGCGCGCCTCCGCCTCCGACGCCACCACGATGGGTTTGTAGCTGAGGCCGCGGGCGTGGAAGAAGTCGGCCAGGTTGTCCTGGCTGGCCGTGCCCGACTGCACGCAGATCCGCGCGCCCGACAGCTCCTGGGCGCTGGAGAGGCCCAGCGCCTTCGGCGCCAGGAAGCCCTGGCCGTCGAAATAGGTGGTGGCCGCGAAGTCGAGGCCCAGGCCCGCGTCGCGCGAGAAGCTCCAGGAGGTGTTGCGCGACAGGATGTCGATCTCGCCGCGCTGCAGGGCCCCGAACCGGTCGGGGCCGCCGATGGCCACGAAGCGCACCTTGCCCGCGTCGCCCAGCACCGCGGCCGCCACGGCCCGGCAGAAGTCCACGTCGAAGCCGCGCCACGAGCCGCGCACGTCCGGATAGGCGAATCCCGGCAGGCCGGGATTGACCCCGCAGCTTACATAGCCGCGCTTCCTCACCGCGTTCAGCACCTTGCTGGGCGTGGCGTGGTAGCGGACGGTGAAGGTGGTCGCGGCCTTCGGCGCTGGCGTCGCCGCAGGCTTGGAGCCGCCGTCGCAGCCGGCCAGGACCAACCCCAGAAATAGGATCGCGAGGCCCGTGACGGCCGCCTTGCGGATCATCGCTGCTCCTTGAAAGAGCCGGGCCTCGGGCTCTATGTGCCCCAGAACCGCTGCCACGCACTCTCGCCCGACAGCCCGGACCCCGCAACCCGAATGACCGTCAAAGGCCGACCTGAAACCCGCCTGATCCGCGCCGGTCACGATGCGGGCCGCGCGGCCAAGACCGTCGGGCCGGCGGTGCAGAAGGGCTCGACGGTGCTGCTGCCGGACGCCGCCAGCCTCTACCCGAGCGACGACACCCTGACCTACGGCCGCCAGGGACTGTCGGCGCAGTTCGCCCTGCAGGCCGCGATCTGCGAGCTGGAGAACGCCCGGGCCGCCACCCTCTATCCGTCCGGCATCGGCGCCCTCACCGGCCCGCTGCTGGCCGTGCTGAAGACCGGCGACGAGGTGCTGGTGGTCGACACCGTCTACAAACCCACGCGCCGGTTCTGTGACGAGGTGCTCCGGCGTTTCGGCGTCGCCGTGCGCTATTACGATCCCCGGCAGCCGCCGGAGGCGCTGGTGGGCGAAGCCTCCGACGCCACGCGCCTGATCCTGATGGAGAGCCCCGGCTCGCTCAG
>NZ_DASYAF010000151.1:0-27639 GCF_036501465.1 Phenylobacterium sp. | reverse complement strand
AACTTCCAGCATGACCGGCGTATGGGTCGCCTCCGACAGCTCGAATCCCTGCTCGACCATTTTCACCAGCATTTCCAGGTTGGGGCGCGGGTCGAGCAGCCAGATCTGCGACTTCATGGCGAAGGCGTGGGTCCGCTCCTGCATGATCGAGGAGCCTTCGCCGTAGTCCTCGCCGACGATCACCAGGGCGCCGCCGGTGACGCCGCCCGAGGCGATATTGGAAAGTGCGTCGGAGGCGACGTTGGTGCCGACCACCGACTTCCACGCGACCGCGCCCCGCAGAGGGTAGTTGACCGAAGCGGCCAGCATGGCCGCGGCGGCCGCCTCGGACGCGCTGCTCTCGAAGTGGACGCCGAGTTCCTTGAGCAGGCCATCCGCGTCGGCGAACACGTCCATCAGGTGGCTGATCGGCGAGCCCTGGTAGCCGCCCACATAGGCGACGCCGGATTGCAGCAGGGCCTTGGTGATGGCCAGGATGCCCTCGCCGCTGAACACCGCGCCCTCGCCGATGCGCAGCGCCTCGACCTCGTGCTGGAACGAGCGCTCCGCCATGGCGTCAGGCTTCGAGGAGCGCCAGCACCCTGAGCGGGCTGCCAGAGCCGCCTTTGATCTTCAGCGGCGTCGCCACGATCACCGCCCCGGTGGCCGGCAGCTGGTCAAGGTTCTCCAGGCACTGCAGGCCGTACTTGCCGGCGCCGTGCAGCAGGGTATGGGCGGGATAGGGCGGATCGAAGAGGTGGGCCTGGCCGGCGTCGGTGCCGATCGTCTCGACGCCGAAACCGATCACGTCGCGCCCATCGACCAGCATCCGTATGGCGTCGGCCGAGGGGCCCGGCGTGTGCGCCCCGTCCTCGCGCCGGCTCGTGTAGGCCTCGCCCTGGCGTTTCGACCAGTCGGTGCGGAACAGCACCCAGCTTCCGGCCGGGATGCGGCCGTGCTTGGCCTCCCAGCTTTCGATGTGCTTCGGCGTCAGCACGAAGTCCGGATCGGCCGCGCAGTCCGCCGAGGCGTCGATGACCACCGCCGGGGCGATGAAGTCCTTGGGCGGCACGCGATCGACGCTGGCGAGGTTCTGCCCGGTGACCCAGTGGATCGGGGCGTCGAAGTGAGTGCCGGTGTGCTCGCCGACCGTGAAGTTGTTCCAGTACCAGGCGACGCCGCGGGCATCGTAGCGGGAGATCTCCTCGAGCACGAAGCCGGACGCCTGGCCGAACTCCGGCGGCAGGACGATCGTCGGGGTTTCTGACGACAGCGGCTGGGTCAGGTCGATGACCCGGATCGATCCGGCCGTCACCGCCTTGGCGAAGGCTACGAGTGTCCCCGTCGGCATGGTCTTGCTTCCCCTTGTGGACGCCCTTTTGTGGACGCCCTATCGCGCGAGCCGCCCATGGGACATGCAAAGCCGTGCGCGTGCAAGGCGCCCGGCGTCGAGCTCGAAGCGACACGCAGGCCGGTCTTGCCGCTTTACCGCATGCGGCGATCCTGGCTACCAATCGTGGCGGCGGTGAAGCGGGGGCGTTGATGAAAATCTGGCGGATGGCGATGGCGGCGGGCGCGCTCGCGGCGGCCCTGGTGGCGGGCGCGGTCCAGGCCCAGACGCCCACCCCGAAACCGGCGCTGGCCACGCCCACGCTATCGCCCGACGGGAGCGAGATCGCCTTCGCCTCGGGCGGCGACATCTGGACCGTGCCGGCGGCGGGCGGGACCGCGCGGTTGCTGGTCACCGACCCGGCCACCGAGGACCGGCCGATCTATTCGCCGGACGGCCGGCAGATGGCCTTCACCTCGACGCGCAACGGCGCCCCCAACATCTACGTCATGACGCTCGCCACCGGTCAGGTGCGCCGGCTCACCTGGTCGGACGCCACCGAACAGCTCGATGCCTGGTCGGCCGACGGCAGGTGGATCTACTTCTCCTCCGGCGCCAACGACGTGGCGCGCCAGACCGACGTGTTCCGCGTGGCGGCGAGCGGCGGCACGCCGCTGGAGGTCAGCCGCGAGCGCTTCCTGGCCGAGTTCAATTCCGCCCCCTCGCCCGACGGCGCCACCGTCGCCCTGATCGCCAAGGGCAATTCCGGGGTGCAGTGGTGGCGCAACGGCCACGCCCACATCGACGAGGGTGAGCTGTGGCTGAAGCCGGTGGCGGCTGGCGCGCCCTACCGCCGCCTGCTGGGCCCCGACGCCAAGCACCTGTGGCCGATGTGGAGCCCGGACGGCGCCACGCTCTACTACATGAGCGACGCCTCGGGGTCGGAGAACCTCTGGAAGCTCGCCGCGGCCGGCGGCCAGCCCACCCAGATCACCCATTTCACCGCCGGCCGCGTGCTGTTCCCGGCCATCGCCCGGGACGGCTCGGCCATCGTCTTCGAGCGTGACTTCGGGATCTGGAAGCTGGACCTGAAGAGCGGCCAGGCCGCCCAGGTGCCGATCGCCCTGCGCGGCGCGCCCGCCTCGGCCGGCGACCGGCGCCTGAACGAAACCAACTTCCAGCAGATGGCGCTGTCGCCCGACGGCAAGAAGGTCGCCGTCGTCGCCCACGGCGAGGTGTTCGCGGCCGGCGCCAAGGACGGCGGCCCGGCCGAGCAGGTCACCACCGCCGGCGGCATCCAGTCCGATCTCGTCTGGTCGCCGGACAGCCGCCGCGTGGCCTATGTGGCGCTGCGCGGCCTGGACAGCCACGTGCGGGCCTACGACTTCGCCACCCGCCGCGAGCGGGCGATCACCGCCGGCGCGGGCTTCGATACCGCCATCTCCTGGTCGCCGGACGGCAAGACCCTGGCCTATGTCCGCGACCGCAAGGAGCTGCGCGTCGTCGCCCTGAACGAGGCCGGCGAGCCGGGCAAGGACAGCCTGCTGTTCAGCGGCCAGATCGCCGGCTTCGGCGGCTCGGCGCCCGCCTGGTCGCCGGACGGCAAATGGCTGGCCTTCGCGGTCACCGACACCAAGTCGTTCCGCAACGTCTGGGTGATCCCGGCCACGGGCGGCGAGGCCAGGCCGATCAGCTTCCTCGCCAACGGCGACGCCTCGACCATCGTCTGGTCGAAGGACGGCAAGTACATCGTCTTCGACACCGCCCAGCGGTCGGAGGACGTGCACATCGTCCGCGTCGACCTGTTGCCGCACGTGCCGCGCTATCGCGAGGACGAGTTCCGCGACCTGTTCCGCCAGCCGGAGCGGACGCCGACCACCGCGCCCAATTCCACGCCGCCCACCGCGCCCGGCGCGCGGCCGCCGCAGCCGGCGAGCCCGCCGCCCAAGACCGAGCCCGAGCCGGCCGGCGAGAAGGCGGCCGACGCCAAGACCGGCGAAGCCAAATCCGACGCCGACAAGCCCGCCCCGGCCAAGCCCGCCGCCGCGCCGGTGAAGATCGTCTTCGACGGCATCCGCGAGCGCGCCACCTACCTGCCGCTCGGCCTCAGCGCCGAAGAGCCGGTGATCAGCCCCGACGGCAAGACCCTGGTCTTCCGCTCGACCCTTTCGGGCAACAGCGTGCTCTACAGCTACAACCTCGACGAACTGGTCCGCGAGCCGCCGACGCCGCAGCAGCTGGTGAGCTCGCGGCGCGCCAAGCGGTTCGTCGCCTTCACCCCGGATTCCAAATCGGTCTACTATCTGGAAGGCGGCCTGGTGGGCACGACCACCATCGAGAATTCGCATCCCAAATTCGTGGCGATCAACGCCGAGCTGGAGGTGACCTTCGACCACGAAAAGGTCGCCGCCTTCGACCAGGCCTGGAGCCTGCTGGACCGCGGCTTCTTCGACGCCAGGTTCCACGGCCAGGACTGGAAGGCGCTACGCGTCCGCTTCACGCCCTACATCGAAGGCGCCCATACGTCCGACGAGATGCGCCGCATCACCAACCTGATGATCGGCGAGCTGAACGCCAGCCACTCCGGCATCAACCGGCCGCCCAACGGCTACGGCCCGGCCCGTGTCGCCGACCTCGGCCTGCGCTTCGACCGCGAGGCCTATGAGGCCGGCAAGGGCCTGGTGGTGCGCGAGGTGATCACCCTGGGCCCCGCCTTCATCGAGGGCGCGATCAAGCCCGGCGACGTGCTCACCGCCGTCGATGGCCATGCGATCGGCCCGGGCGTCGACCTCGACCAGTTGATGGTCGACAAGGCGGGCAAGCGCACGGTGCTCACCATCCGCACCGGCTCTGGGACCCGCCAGGCGGTGGTGCGTCCGGTCTCCGCCCAGGTGGCGTCGGGGCTGCTCTACCGCCACTGGATCGACGGGCGGCGCGCCTATGTCGACAAGATCAGCGGCGGCCGCCTGGGCTACGTCCACATCGCCGACATGTCGTCCGAGGCGTTGGATCAGCTCTACCTCGACCTCGACGCCCAGAACGAGGGCAAGGAGGGCGTCGTCGTCGACGTGCGCAACAACAACGGCGGCTTCGTCAACGGCTACGTCCTCGACGTCTTCACGCGCCGCAACTACCTGACCATGACCAGCCGCGACCAGAGCCCGGTGCCCAGCCGCCAGGCGCTCGGCCAGCGGGCGCTGGGCGTGCCCACGGTGCTGATCACCAACGAGTCCTCGCTCTCCGACGCGGAGGACTTCACCGAGGGCTACCGCACCCTGAAGCTGGGCAAGGTGGTGGGCGTGCCGACCGCCGGCTGGATCATCTACACCTCCAACATCCCGTTGGTGGACGGTTCGGTGGTGCGCGTGCCCTCGACGCGCATCCAGGGCGCGGCCGGCGACGACATGGAGCTGCATCCGCGGCCGGTGGACGTGACAGTCGAGCGCCCACTGGGCGAGACCATCGCCGGCAAGGACGCCCAGCTGGAGGCGGCGGTCAGTGAGCTGTTGAAGACACTGGGGCCGGCGCCGGCGAGGCGTTGAGCAGCCAGCGGGCGGCCAGCGCGATCGGCAGGCCGAACGCCACCAGGTGGGTCCCGAAGCTCAACGAGAAGAGCAGCGGCGTCTTCGGCAGGGCGAAGTGGAGCTTCGATAACGGGATGACGCCGAAGGTCATCACCACGTAGCAGGCCACGCCGTAGAGCAGGCCCATGGTCACCGGCCGGCGCAGCAGCACCGGCAACCGGTCGCTGGCGAACACATAGAGGCCGGCGGCCACCACCGAGATCAGGGTGTGGAAGAAGACGCCAAGCAGCGCCATCGGCAGGCCGCCGGCCAGCGCCGTCTTGCCGCCCACGGCGCCGGCGGCGATCGACTGGAACACCCTCTCCCAGCTCGCGCCCAGCTTCGCCTGGATCGGCAAAACCACGGCCATCTCGACCACGGCGGCGATCAGCCCCACGACCAGGCTGATCCAGAGCTTGCGCGGAATATCGGTCATCGGAGGCCTCCCGTTTCCGGCCAGCCTAGCGGCGCGGGGTCGCGGCCGGTCGCCGGCCTTGCGACCAACGGCTGCGCCAAATCTGCAACCGGCTTTGCAATCACCGCGGCCAGCCGCCTTGCCGCGACTGAAATCCGCCCGCAAACTGCGCCGCAAAGATTTCAAAGCGACATTTCGGGGAGCGATCATGACTTTCAGGATTTGGATGGCGGCGTTGGCCGCCGCGGCGGTGGCCGCGCCGCTGGCCGCCCATGCCCAGGGCGCCGCGGCCGCCGGCGAGACCGTGTTCAACGGCCGCTGCAAGGGCTGCCACGACCCGGCCATCGACCGCGCGCCCAGCAAGGCGACGCTTTCGACCTATCCGGCCGCCCTGATCGTCGATGCGCTCACCAACGGGGTCATGAAGCCCATGGCCGCCGGCCTCTCCGACGAGGACAAGGCCGCCGTCGCCGCCTACCTGACCTCGCAAGGCGCCGCCCCTGCGCCGGTCGCCCAGGCCGCACCCCGCCGCCCGGCGCCCGCCGCCAATGTCGGCGTCGACGTGAAGTGCGCCGCCAACCCGCCGATCGCCGCCACGCCAACCGACTGGACCAGCGTCGGCCTGCACGAGTCGCACCGCTACCAGGCCGATCCGGGCCTTAAGGCCGCCGACGTGCCGAAGCTGAAGGTCAAGTGGAGCTTCGCCATGAGCGGCGGCTCCATGCCCACGGTGATCGGCGACTGGCTGTTCATCACCAACCGCTCGGGCAAGTTCTACGCGCTGGATTCCAACACCGGCTGCGTGCGCTGGGTGGTCTCCGACGTGGCCTCGCGGACCACGCCGATGATCGTCAAGTCGCCCGTCTCGCCTTCCGGCTGGCTGACGGTGGTGGGCGTGCGCGACCGCACCGCGCGCGCCTTCGACGCCCAGACCGGCAAGGAGATCTGGAAGTCGCCGCCCCTGCACGCCAATCCGGTGGTCGGCATCACCGGGACCCCGCTGGTCGTCGGCGACCAGGTGTTCGTGCCGCTGACCTCCGGCGAGGAAGGCGCGGCGCGCCAGCCCACCTATCGCTGCTGCTACTTCCAGGGCGCGGTGGTCGCGCTGGACCTCAAGACCGGCCAGAAGCAGTGGTACACCAAGGTGATCCCCGAGACCCTGCACGACACCCACCCCAATGCGGCGGGGACCATGCAGCAGGGCCCGGCCGGCGCGGCCATCTGGTCGGCGCCGACCGCCGATCCCAAACGCGGCCTGGTCTACGTCACCACCGGCGACAGCTACACCGACGTGGACACCAAGGGCGCTGATGCGGTCGTCGCCATGGACATGAAGACCGGCCAGATCAAATGGTCGACCCAGGTGGAGTCGAAGGACAATTTCATCGTCGGCTGCACCGACGCGAAGAAGCCGGTGAACTGCCCGAGCCCCGACGGCCCGGACTATGACTTCGGCGCCTCGCCGATCCTGTTCCACCTGGCCGGCGGCAAGGACGTGCTCCTGGCCGGCCAGAAGTCGGGCATCGCCTGGGGCTTGAACCCGGATACCGGGAAAGTCCTGTGGCATCAGAAGGTTGGCGGCGGCTCTTCGCTGGGCGGCATCGAATGGGGCATGGCCGCGGACAACAAGCGGCTCTACGTCGCCAACGCCGACACCGTGAACCTGATCGACGAATACCTGCGCCCGATGGGCAAGTCGCCGGTGGCGGAGAAGGAGCCGCCGTCCTCGCCAGGTCTCTATGCGCTCGATCCGGCCACCGGCAAGGTGCTGTGGAAGGTCGCCGCCCCCGTCGCCCCCTGCCACTACCAGGGCGACCGCAGCCGCGACCGCTCCGGCGGCGGCTGCATCCGCGCCGAGTCCCAGGCGCCCTCGGTCATGCCGGGCGTGGTGTTCTCCGGCACCATGGACGGCTGGTTCCGCGCCTATGACGCGGCCACCGGCAAGATCATCTGGGCCGACAGCACCACCGACCGCCACTACGACACCGTCAACCAGGTGAAGAACCAGCCGGGCGGCAGCATGGACGGCCTGGGCGCGGCCATCGCCGGCGGCAAGGTGTTCGTGATGAGCGGCTTTAACGGCGCGGCCAACACCGGCGGCAATGGGACCAACGTCCTGTTGGCCTACTCGGTCGACGGGAAGTAGCCGCCGATCCGGCGGGCCGGCGCTAAGGCGTCGGCCCTGCCCCGCCGCCGCCGTTCTGGAACTCGAAGCCCGGGTCCTTGGGCTTGCCGCCGCCGAACGCCCAGGTGAGGCCGATCTGCGCCTGGCGGCTGGAGAGTTCCGTCTTGATCCGTTCGCGCAGCAGCGGCGTGCTGTTGACCGTCAGCGGCAGATAGCTGTGCAGCACGTCCTGCAGGGTCACCAGCAGGAACAGCTTCTCGCCCAGCTTGCGCCGGTAGCCCAGGTCCAGCTCCCTCAGCGGATAGACCGTCCCCTGCGGCGTCAGCCCCTTCTGGGAGATCGAGCCGTTGAGCTGGAAAAGGTCCTTCGCGCTGGCCTGCCAGGTGAGGCTCCCGCGGCCGGACCCCGCGACCAGCGACCTGGCCGGGGCGAACTGCGGGCCCAGGCTGTCGAAGTGCTTCCAGGCGGCCTCGGCCGAAACATTGTAGCTGAGCGCCGAGCCGAGCTTGCCGGTCAGGACCGTATCGAGGCCGGCGAGCTGGACCTGCGCGACGTTCTGCAGCTGATTGAGCGTGATCCCGCCGCCCAGGTCCCGCTGCACCCGCAGGAAGATGTCGCGGCTCCCGCGGTAGAACAGGGTCGCGCTGAACAGCGAAGCCCCTTGGTGTCGTTCGTAACCCACCTCGAAGGATTGGGTCTGCGAGGGCTTCAGGTGCGGGTCGCCCGACTGGAAATCCAGCGGGTCCAGCTGCAGGCGGAAGGGATTGAAGAGGATCGGGTCCGGTCGCTGGACGCGGTGGCTATAGCTGGCCGTAAGGCTCTGGTCGTCCGACAGCTTCCAGCCCAGGTGCAGGGTCGGATAGACATTGGCGTAGTGGTTGACGTCGGTCTCGCCCAGGGTCGCCTGGTCGAGGTGGATCCGCACGTCCTCCACCCGCAGGCCGCCCAGCACCGTGAGCTCGCCGATCGGCTTCTCATAGGTGGCATAGGCCGCGCTCACCGTCTGGCGGAACAGGAAGAGGTTGCTCTGGGTCGGGTCGAGGACCAGCGCGGCTGCGTCCGTCCCGATGTAGGCGCGGTCGCGGTAGGAATTGTCGACATAGTCGATGTCGACGCCCGCCTTCAGCTTCGACATGTCCGCGAACGGCTGGGTCAGGTCGCCCTTCAGCTCCACATGGTGCTGATGGATGTTCTCCGGCTGGTCCACGAAGGCGGCCGGCGCGGGCGGATTGCTGTCGAAGGTCTCGCCGAACCGTTCGCGCGGATCGTTGACCTCCTCTCCGCTCAGGCTCGCCTTGAACTCCCCGTCCCCGGCCAGTTTCCGGCGCAGGTTGACGCTCAGTTCGCCGGCCGAGCGGGATTCGTGCAGCCGCACGTCGCGCAGGAAGGTGCTCGCAAGGCCGTCGGCCGGATCGTTGTCGCTGAACCGGCTGGGCACGTCGCCGTGGAACGAGGTCAGGTTGAAGTGGCCCTCGGCCCCGATCTGGGTCTTGGGCGTCAGGTCGAAATCGATGCTCCCGCGCCCATAGGGCGCGGTGGCGAAAAGGTCGTTCACCTGGTCCTCGAAAACCGTCTGGAACGGCCCTTGCGGCGTCGCCCGCTGCTCGCGCAGGTCGAAGACCGTGATCTTCAGGGTGTCGTGGTAGACACCCAGCTCGCCGGTGAAGTTCAGCCGCGCCGAGTTGTAGCCAACCGTCGCGCCCGCCTTGATGCGGCCGCTGTCGCCGCCGGTGACCCGCAGCGAGCCGGTGAACCCTGCGCCGCGCGACTTCTTGGTGATCAGGTTGATCACCCCGGCCGAGCCGTTTGCGCCGAACTCGGCGGAGGGATTGGTGATCACTTCCACCCGTTCGATCGAATCCGCCGGCATCGACTGCAGGGCCTGGGCCCGGGTGTCGCCCGAAAGCAGGCTGGAGGGTTTGCCGTCGACCAGGATGGTGACGTTGGAATCGCCACGCAGGCTGACGTTGCCCTGGATATCGACCTCGACGGCCGGCACGTTGCGCAAGGAATCGGCCACCGATCCGCCGCTCTGGGCCTTCAGGTCCGTGGCCAGGCTGTAGCTCTTGCGGTCGATGGAGGACTGGACCGGCGAGACCTGGCCGGTCACCACCACCTCACCCACCGTCTTGGTCTTGTCGCCGGGCTTGCCGAGGGGTGGTTTGGCGGGCGGCGGAGAGGTCTCGCCCTTGGCCGTCGCCGGGGCTGCGTCCGGCTGCGGCGCGGCTTGCTGGGCCAGGGCCAATGTCGGCAGGGCGGCGGCGGCGAGCACGGACGGAATCAGGCGGCGCACAGGCTTCCCCAGGAACTGCCGCCCAAGCGGCCTGGAGAGAGTACATCTGTAATTTTGAAAATCTACAAGCGTAAAACACCGACAGCTGCGGTTTCCGAGCTCAGCGTCCCGGACCGCCGCCGTGTTCGAACTCGAAGCCGGGATCCTTGGCCTTGCCGCCGCCGAAGCTGTAGGTCAGGCCGACTCGCAGGGAGCTCGTGTCGAAAGCGACCTTCAGCCGGTCGACCAGCACGGGCGTGTCGATCACCCGCAACTGATGGAAGCTGTGGAAGATGTCCTGCGCCGTCGCGACCAGCGACAGCCGCTCGCTCAGCCTGCGGCGGTAGCCGAGGTCGATGCCGAACATCGGGTCGCCAAAACCCTGAGGGCCCAGCACCTTCGGGATCATGAAGCCGTTCAGCTGGAACAGGTCCTTGGACGTCGCCGTCCAGGTCAGGCTCCCTTGCCCGCCGAAACTTGCGGTCGCGCGGGTGGGCGCGAACAGCGGGCCCAGGGAATCGAGCTGCGTCCAGGCCAGGTCGCCATTGAGGTTGAAGCTGAGCTGGCTGTTGATCTTGCCGCTGGCGTTCAGCTCCAGGCCGGCGCTGCGGCCGCGCGCCAGGTTGCCGAGCTCGTTCAGTTCGACCCCGCCGCCCAGGTCGACCAACACCCCGGCGAAGCCGTCGCGATTCTCCCGGTAGTAGGCCGTCGCCAAAACGGTGATCGGCGTCACCCTGTTCTCGTAACCCACCTCGAACGATTGGGTCTGCTGGGGCTTCAGACCGGGGTTGCCGGCGGTGAAGTTCAACGGATCGTTCTCGAAGCGGAAGGCGTTGAAAGTGACAGGATCGGGCCGCTGGACGCGGTGGCTGTAGCTCCCCGTGAGGGTCTGGTCGTCCGACAGCTTCCACGCCAGGTGCAAACTGGGATAGGCGCGCAGGTAGTCGTTCTCGTCCTTCTGGCCCAGGGTGACCTGGTCGAGGTGGATCCGCACGTCCTCGACCCTCAGTCCGCCCAGCACCGTGAACGGCCCGAACGGCTTCTCATAGGTGGCGTAGGCCGCGCTGATCGTCTGGCGAAAATCGAACAGGTTGGTGAGCGCCGCGTTCGGCGTCATCGCCGCCTCGGTGGGACCTGCGAAGCCGCGGTTGCGATAGGCGTTGTCGTCGTACTCCACGTCGAAACCCAGCTTCAGCTTCGACATGTCGGCGAACGGCTGGACCAGGTCGCCCTTCAGTTCGGTGCGGTGCTGGTGATTGTCGATCCGCTGCTGGTCGAATTGGCCCGGTCCGGCGGGGACAAGGTCGAAGTCTCGGCCGCTGCGCACCCTGGGATCGACGGTCCGCTCATGGCTGAGGCTCAGGGTGAAGTCGCCGTCGGACCCCAGCTTCTGCTTCAGGTTGACGCTGGCCTCGCCTGACGCCCGTTTCTGGTGCACCGAAAGCTGGCGCTGGAAGCTGTTGTCCAGCGCGGGGTTGGGGAACTGGGCGGCGAAGACCTCCGGATCGTCGACCCGGAAGAAGACGTAGTTGGCGTGCGCCTCCGCACCGATGCGCAACCGCGGCGTCAGGTCGTAGTCGATGCTGCCGCGCGCGTTGACCGAGTTGCCGATCAGGTGGGTCTGCTGGCGGTTCTGGGTGGCGTCGGAACCGCCCGCCGGATCGGGCGTGACGCGATCCTCCTCGCCGGGCGACTTCTGGGTGTCCTGGCGGACCGTCACGCCGCCGGCCATGGACAGCCTGGGCGAGTTGTAGCCGCCGCTGGCGCCGACCACGAAGCGGTCGCCGTCGCCCACCGTCAGGCGCAGCGAGCCCGTCGCGCCGACGCCGCGCGCCTTCTTGCTGATCAGGTTGATGATCCCCGCCGTGCCGTCGGCCCGGAACTCGGCTGAGGGGTTGGTGATCACCTCCACCCGCTCGATGGAATCGGCCGGCAGCGACTGCAGTGCCTGGGCCTTGTTGTCGCCTTCGAACAGGCTGGACGGCTTGCCGTCGATCAGGATGGTGACGTTGGAATCGCCGCGCAGGCTGACGTTGCCCTGCGGGTCCACCTGGACCGAGGGTACGTTGCGCAGCACGTCGGCCACCGCCCCGCCGCTCTGGGCCTGCAGGTCGGCGGCGACGCTGTAGCTCTTGCGGTCGATGGAGATCTGCGGGGCCGACGTCTGGCCGGTCACCACCACCTCGCCCACCGTCTTGGTCCTGCCTGCCGGCTTGTCGCCCATCGTGGTCGGGGGCGTCCTGGCGGGCGGCGTCTTGCTGGGCGGCGCATCGTCCGGCCTGGCCGTCGCCGGGGCCGCGTCCGGTTGCGGGGTCTTCTCCTGCGCCAGACCCAGGGACGGCAGGCAGGCCGCAGCGATGACGATCGAAATGGGCGCGAGCGGAACGAGATGACGACGCACGAACCTTACCCCGAATTCACTGGCCGAACCGGCCCGATACGTTAGGATACAGGTGTAGTTTCGATCAAATTACAAGTGTATTTTCGGTAAGGGAGACCCATGCCGACGGTTCGGATCTCGGGCGCGGAAAGCCAGGTCATGGAGGCCCTGTGGGCCAAGGGCCCGCTGACGCCCGAGGGGATCGTCGCCGAGGTGGGTGAGGCCAACGGCTGGGCGGCGGGCACGGTGAAGACCCTGGTCACCCGCCTGCTGAAGAAGAAGGCCATCGAGGGCCGCCGCGAGCCGGAGGGCTATCTCTATCGCCCGCTACTCTCGCGCGAGAGCTACGTCATGTCCGAGAGCCAGGGCCTGGTCGACCGGCTGTTCGGCGGCGAGGTGGCCCCGCTGGTCGCCCACTTCGCCGAGCACCGCGCGCTGAGCCGCAAGGACATCGCCACCCTGAAGCGGCTGATCTCCAAGCTGGACGACGATGCGTGAGGCGCTCGCCCTCGTCCTGTGGCTGAACCTGGCCGCGGGCTGCGCCGTCGCAGCAGTGATGCTGCTGCGCGCGCCGGTGCGCCGCCTGTTCGGGTCCTCGATCGCCTACGGCCTGTGGCTGCTGGTCCCGCTCGCCGCCGCCGCGGTCCTGATCCCAGCGCGGGTGATCGTGCTGCCCGCGCCGCCCTCGCCCGACATCGCGCCGTTCGACGCCCCGGCCATCGTCGCGCCGGCTCCGGCGCCCCTCGCCCCGGCGACGGCCGACCTGCCGCCCATCCTCGCCGGCCTGTGGCTGGCCGGCCTGGCGCTCTCCCTGGCCTGGATCTGGCGTAGCCAGGCCCGCTTCCAGCACGCCGTCCGGCAGGGCCGCGCCGGCCCGGCGGTGGTGGGCGTGCTCAGGCCCTGCGTCGTCACGCCCGATGACTTCGCCCGCGCCTACACCCCGGCCGAACAGCGCGTGGTGCTGGCCCACGAGGAGACCCACATCGCCCGCCAGGATTCGCGCATCAACGCCGCGGTCGCGCTGGCCCGCTGCCTGGTCTGGTTCAACCCGCTGATCCACCTGATGGCGCGCGCCGTGCGCATCGACCAGGAATTCGCCTGCGACGCCGCCGTGGTCGCCCGCTATCCGCGCGCCCGCCGAGCCTACGCCCAGGCCCTGCTGAAGGCCGGCCTCGCCGCCCAGCCCCTGCCCTTCGGCTGCCATTGGGCGATGACCCATCCGCTGGTGGCGCGCGTGGACCAGCTGACCCGCTCACGCGGCGACGCCATGACCCGCGCGGCAGGCATGGTGGCCGTCGCCGCCCTGGCATTCGGCGGCGCGGCGGCGGTCTGGATGGCCCGCCCGGCCCGGCTGGCCTTCGCCCCGTCGCACGAGGCGGTGATCCTGGCGCAGGCCATCCGCGGCGCCCCGCCCTTCCCGGCGCGCGCGAAGCCTGCCCACGCCGAGGCCGCGCAAGCCCCGCGCCTGACGCCGATCCCGCTCATCCAGGCGCCCACGCCGGCGCGGATCGAGCTGGCCGCCTCGCCGCTCGAGGCCGACTTCGCCTCCAACCCGTCCGAGCCCCCGCACCCCGAGCGCAGGGTTCGCGGCACGGCGGCGCTGTCGTCGGTCGCGCCGGGCACGGCGGTCCGCGTGCGCGCCACCATGGTCGACGACGCGGGACGGCGGCTCACCACCGATCTCACGACCTTCGGATCGCAGTCGCTCTATCGCATGGGTTATGTGGATCGCGGCGGCAGCGACCTGAAGCTGTTCACCCGCGTGATCCAATACGGCGAACGCTACGAGGTCACCGCCGCCCTCAACGCCAGTTTCCGCACCCCCATCTCAGGCAGCATCAAGCTGGCCGCCGGCGAAACCGGGATCATACGACTGCCGCAGGGCCTCGACGTCGCCGTGCGCCTCTCCGTCCGCCCCGAGACGCCCCAGGAAGCCGACGCCACCCTCACCCTCGGCGGCCGCCACTTCCTCAGCGTCGAGCGCGTCGAAGGCGCTATCTGACCTCAGGGATTGAGCGGCCGTCGTCTGGCCAGGTGACGGCCTTCCTCCGCATCCATCTGAAACCGCCCGTAGCCGCCGCCTCGTCCGCGCGTTGACTTGAGCGTCGCCCCTCGTATGTTCGCGCCGCGCGGCGACCGTCGCCCGCGCCCGCCGCGACGTCATCCGTCGCGTCAGCCGTCAGGGGCCTCGAACGGTCCCTCCAGACCGTATCTCCAAAGACCCTCAATGACCGAGTTCACTGATCTAGGATTGTCGCCTGCCACCCTGCAGGCCGTGGCCGACACCGGCTACACCACCGCCACGCCCATCCAGGCTGAGGCGATCCCGCTGGTGCTGCACGGCCAGGACGTGCTGGGCATCGCCCAGACCGGCACCGGCAAGACCGCCGCCTTCACCCTTCCGATGGTCGACCGCCTGGCCGCCGGCCGGGCCCGCGCGCGCATGCCCCGCGCCCTGGTGATCGAGCCCACCCGCGAACTCGCCGACCAGGTCGCCGCCTCCTTCGAACGCTACGCCAAGGGCCAGAAGCTGACCTGGGCGCTGCTGATCGGCGGGGTCTCCTTCTCCGACCAGGAGTTGAAGCTCGACCGCGGCGTCGACGTGCTGATCGCTACGCCCGGCCGGCTGCTCGACCACTTCGAGCGCGGCAAGCTGCTGATGACCGGCGTGCAGATCCTGGTGGTCGATGAGGCCGACCGCATGCTCGACATGGGCTTCATCCCGGACCTCGAGCGCATCTTCAAGCTGACGCCGCCGAAGAAGCAGACCCTGTTCTTTTCGGCCACCATGCCGCCGGAGATCACCCGGCTCACCCAGCAGTTCCTCAGGAACCCGATCCGCATCGAGGCCTCGCGGCCAGCGACCACCGCCGAGACCATCACCCAGTACCTGGTGCGCATTCCGAGCGCCGACCCCAAGGCCAAGCGCACGGCGCTGCGCATGCTGGTCGAGCGCGACGACGTGAAGAACGGCATCGTCTTCTGCAACCGCAAGGCGGAAGTCGACATCGTCGCCAAATCCCTGAAGACCCACGGCTTCGACGCGGCCCCGATCCACGGCGACCTCGACCAGCAGACGCGCATGCGCACCCTGGAGAGCTTCCGCAACGGCTCGCTGAAACTGCTGGTGGCCTCCGACGTCGCCGCCCGCGGCCTGGACATCCCCGATGTCAGCCACGTCTTCAACTTCGACGTGCCGCACCATGCCGACGACTACGTCCACCGCATCGGGCGCACCGGCCGGGCGGGAAAGCTCGGCCAGACCTTCATGATCGTCACCCCGGCCGACAGCCGCAACCTCGACAAGGTGCTGAAGCTGATCGGCAAGGCGCCGCAGGAGATCACGCTGGAGGCCGATTGGGGCTCGATCAAGGACGAGCCGCGCCGCGGCCGCGAGGGCCGCGACGGCCGTGGCGGGGGCCGGAGCTCGAGCCGCGACCGCGACCGTCGCCCGCGCCCCGTCCCGGTGCATGGCGAAGTCGCCGCCATGGAGCCGATCGCCGCCGCCCCCGAAGGCGAACGTCCCGAGCGCCCCGAACGGTCCGAGCGTCCCGCCCGGGGCCGCGGCCGTCGCCCAGATTCGGAAGCCAGGTCCGAGGCCCGTGCCGAAGCCAGGCCTGAGGCCGAAGCGCCCGCCGAGGCGCGCGCGCCCCGCGAACCGCACCATCGCGACCGGCCTCAGCGCGAACGCCCGGAGCGTTCGGAACGCCCGGAGCAAGAACGGCCGCAACAGCGCGCCGAGCCGCGCCGCGACTCCCGCCGTCCCGAAGGCCGCCCCGAACCCCGCCGCGACCGCGACGACGGCGACGATGGCGTGGTCGGGTTCGGCCGCGACGTCCCGGCGTTCCTGTCGCGCAAGCCGCCGCCCCGCTCCGACAGCTAGGCTTCCGACAGCTGAGCTTCTGGCGGCGAAAAAAGCCTGCGACAGAACGCGCCGCTTAACGGCTCGTTGGCTCTTCTGGCCTTAGTTTCCGGTCGAAGTCGTGGGCTGCGTCCGGTGACGCACGGCCCTTCCGGGAACTGAAGACCATGTCGGTGGACGTCCAGACCGCGCTCCGCAGCCCCAGGTCCTACGAGCTGGCGCGCCAGGCGCTTGAGACCATGGAGGCCAACGGGGTGTGGCCGACCGTGCGCAACTTCGAGCTCTGGGTCCACTATGTGGCCGAGAAGGAAAGCCCGCTGGCGCGCGAGATCGATCGCCTGCTGGCCGCCGGCGAGCCGATCACCGAGACGCTCGGCGAGGCCCTGGCCGCCCAGTTCCTGCCCGAAGCCAAGATGAACGGCGACATCCTGGAAGCCGGCGACGTGCTGTCCAAGGAATTGAAGACCGTCACCGCGGCCATCGAGACCGCCCAGAAGTCCAGCGAGGAATACGGCCAGGAACTGGCCATCGCCACCAGCCGGCTGGACGGCGACGACGTCGAGACCGTCAAGGCGGTCGTCGAAGACCTGACCTCGGCCACCAAGAAGGCCCGCACCGAGAACGCCGCGCTCGAGGGGCAGCTGGCCGACACCACCGCCGAGCTCGGCCGCCTGCGCGAGAGCCTGGAGCAGGTCCGCCGCGACGCCATGACCGACGGCCTGACCAACCTGGCCAACCGCAAGGCCTTCGACGAACGCCTCGACGCGGCCTGCGAGCTGGCTGACGTGGACGGCAAGGGCGTGACCCTGGCGATCATCGACATCGACCACTTCAAGGGCTTCAACGACGCCTGGGGCCACCAGATCGGCGACCAGGTGCTGCGCTACGTCTCCAGCGTCATCGGCCGCATGGGCGCGACCCCGCGCATGGCCGCCCGCTACGGCGGCGAGGAATTCGCCATCATCTTCCCGGCGGAGAACGGCCGGATCGCCAGGGCCGTGCTGGAGGAGATCCGCGAGGAGGTGTCGTCCCGCTCGCTGAAGCGCCGGTCCACCAACGAGGACCTGGGCACCATCACCGTCTCCGCCGGCTTCGCCGAGCGGATCGCCGGGGAAAACGCCATGAGCCTGGTGGAACGCGCCGACGCGGCGCTCTACGCCTCCAAGCACGCCGGGCGCAACCGCACTACCGCCGCCCAGCCGGTCGCCGCCGTCGCCGCGGCCTGACGGCGTCTCACGCGCTTTCGACTAGGCTTCCGCAAGGGTAAAGTCCTTTAGTTCGGACCGAACGGTCTCGACGGAGGATTTCCCATGGACGGCGCCCAAACCCCCGCAAAGGTCCGGACCGAGGTCCGCGGCAAGATCGGGATCATCACCCTCAACGACCCGGCGACGCTGAACGCGGCGGGCGCCGAGCTGATGGAGGGCCTGACCGCCGCCTTCGAAGGCTTCGTGGCCGACCCGGCCGTGCGCGCCATCGTCATCACCGGCGAGGGCCGCGGCTTCTGCTCCGGCGCCAACCTGTCGGGCGGCGGTGGCGGCCGACTGGCTGAGGGCGCGGCCGGCCCCAACCAGTCTCTGCTCAAGGTCTACAACCCCTTCGTCAGCGCCGTGCGCAAGTCGCCCAAGCCGCTGGTGGCGGCGGTGAACGGCGTGGCCGCCGGCGTCGGCGCCTCGCTGGCGCTGATCTGCGACCTGATCGTCGCCGCCGAGAGCGCCTACTTCCTGCAGGCGTTCCGCCGCATCGGCCTGGTGCCCGACGGCGGGGCGACCTACCTCTTGCCGCGCCTGGTCGGCAAGGCGCGGGCCATGGAGCTCACCCTGCTGGGCGAGAAGCTGCCCGCCGCCACCGCCCTGGACTGGGGCCTGATCAACCGCTGCGTCCCCGACGCGGAGCTGATGGCCGCCGCCATGGCGCTGGCGACCCAGCTCGCCGACGGCCCGCTCTCGCTGGGCTACACCCGCAACCTGATCTGGGCCTCGATGGACGCGGCCTGGCACGAGCAGATCGAGGCGGAGGCCTTCGTCCAGGGCGACGCCCAGCGCACCGAGGACGCCCGCGAGGGCATCATGGCCTTCGTCCAGAAGCGGCAGGCGGAATTCAAGGGCCGCTGAGCGCGGCCCGCCGTGAGCGCCGCTTAGGGGCCCCGTTCAGGGGTTGGCGTTCAAGAGCTGCACGATCAGGAACAGCGCCAGGCCCACCAGGCAGAGCAGCACGACGACGGCGATGGTTTGGAGCGCCAGTTTCATCAGACTCAGGTGCAACATCCAGCGGGGCCAGGGGCCACGGACCACCCGGAACTCCGCGTCGATATCGGGCGGGCGTTCGCGAGCCATGGGCCATCATGGCGGCTCACGCGGCCGGTGTCACGCCCGACGCCTTGAGGCCGCAACTCAGGCGCGCGTGGTCCCGACATCCGTGCAACTTCCCCGCGCGGCCACTCGCCTCTCGCCTTAATTCCGTTGCGTAAGCGCGCTTGCTTGTGAAAATGGACAGATTGTCGCACCCCGACGCAGTTCGCTTGCTTATCATGACCGAAGCTCGACCGGGCCGGCACGCCCTGATCATCGAAGACGAGATGCTCATCGCGCTGGAGGTCGAGACCCTGTTGCACGACTTCGGCTTCGAGAGCTGCGATATCGTCGACAATCCGATCGACGCGCTCAAGTCCGCCGTGGCCCACCGCCCCGACCTGATCAGCGCCGACCTGCGGATCATCGGCGGCACCGGCGAGGACGCCGTGCGCGCCATCACCGAACGCCTGGGCCCGGTGCCGCACATCTATGTCACCGGCAACGCCGACATGCTGACCGGCAAGACCGCCGCTCCGGTGGTCGACAAGCCGCTCAGCCGCCGCGCCCTGGCCGAAGCCTGCCAACGCGCCTGCGCGGCCTGAACCCTCTTCCCGCTATGGGGAAGGTGCTTTCCGCAGCGAATCCGCGACCACCCAGGCCGCGCCGGTCAGCACCAGGTTGGCGCCGTTCTCGATCCAGTGCCCGAAGTCGCCCGGGTGGGCGATGATCAGCGGCAGGTGAACCATCGGCGTCCAGGCCGCGTACATCACCGTCAGCAGGATCGCCGCCAGCCGCGCGCGTACGCCCACGATGATCGCCAGCCCGCCCAGGATGTGGAACACCCCGGTGGCGTAGCCCCAGAACAGCTGCGACGGCGGCAGCCAGTCCGGCACCAGCGGCGCGGTGAAGTTCATGTAGGCGAAGTGCGCCCCGCCGAACAGTACGGCGCAGACCCCGAACAGCACCTGCCCGGCCCGCGCGATCAGCGCCGCCCGGCCCGGCGCCAGGAGCGCCCGGTCGGCCCAGACGATCAGCGCCCCGGCCAGGATCGCCAGCTGCTCGGCGGTGTTGCTGTAGGCCATGAACACGCCGGCGTTGCGCGCGATCATCCGCCCGTCCATCAGCGCCACGACCAGCAGGCCGTAGTAGACCGCCAGCGCCAGCGCGCCCCACGCCGCGGTCCGGCGCCAGGCGATCGCCAGGCCGGCGGCCGCCATGAACAGATTGGCCGCAAAGGACAGCGGCACGCGCGCGGGCAGCCATTTCGGCGCCGGCTGCCCGGGCAGGAAGTTCGCATAGGCCAGGCCCGTCACGCCCAGGATCGCGATACTCAGCCCGAACACCAGCCAGCCCCAGTCCCTGTCCCAGAACCCTCTCGCCGCCCTGTCCCCGCCCATCGTCTCCGCGACCATGCCGTCCCCCGTCCGCGATCTACGACGAGGCCAGCCTCAGCGATCCTCGCTCAAGCCGGAACGCCGTTTGCGACAACCGGCGCCTGCAACGCTGCCAACACCCTTTCCTTCAAGGGAGGGGTGCAACCGGCAGGAGCCGCACCTGGGGCGCGGGCGTCGGCGTGCCTGGCGCGCCGGTCCATTCCACCCTGGTCCCGTCGGCGTAGGTCTGAACGAACTTCCAGGTCAGGGTCGCGCCGGCCTTGGGGTTCACAGCCTGGACCCCGAACTCCACATACTGGTCGGGCGGCAGCTCCCCGGCCCACGACGCGCCCGTGATCGCGCCAGCGGCGTCTCGCTTAGGTTCGATGCGCCAGCCCGGCGCCTGGCGCAGCGAGGTCACTCGCGCCTCCGGCGGGAACTCGGCGTCCAGCCGCACGGTGGCGGCCTTCTTCTCGTTCGGCATGCGGATGACATAGGCCTCGCGCGCGCCCAGCTGCGACTGGCGCGGCCAGACGGTGACGTGGGCCTGGGCCGCGAGCGGCGCCGCGGCCAGCGCCAGCGCGCCCCCAGCCACGGCCAGGGCCATCGCCCGCCGCATCAGTCCTCCGCCTCCAGCCCCCGCACGAAGTCCGGCAGCCAGGGATTGCGCCCCGGCTTCATCCGTTCGGCGCGGTAGATGTGGATCAGGTCGGCGTAGGCGCGGTCGAAGTCCTTGTTGACGATGACGTAGTCGTACTCGCTCCAGTGGGCGATCTCGCTCTTGCCCAGCGCCAGACGCTGGCGGATCACCTCCTCGCCGTCCTGGGCGCGGGCGTTGAGCCGCCGCGACAAGTCCGACCAGCTCGGCGGCAGGACGAAGACGCGGACGCTGTCCAGCGGGGCCGTTTGCGCGATCTGGCGCGCGCCCTGCCAGTCGATGTCGAACAGTACGTCCTTGCCCTCCTCCAGCGCCGCCATCACCGGCGCCTTGGGCGTGCCGTAGTAGTTGCCGTTGACGTCGGCCCATTCCAGCAGGTCGTCGGCGGCGATCAACGCCTCGAATTCCACCCGGGTCTTGAAGAAATACTCCCGCGCCTCCTCCTCGCCGGGCCGCGGCGCCCGCGTGGTGGCCGAGATCGACAGGATCATGTCGCCGTAGTCGGCCACCAGGCGGCGCGACAGCGAGGTCTTCCCCGCGCCCGCCGGGCTGGACATCAGCAGCAGCAGGCCCCGCCGCGTGGTCTCCCACGGCTTGGCGTGGTCGTCGGGATGGAAGGCGGTGGGCGCCATGCTCATCGACCGTCACTCCACATTCTGCACCTGCTCGCGGAACTGCTCGATGGTGGCTTTGAGGTCGAGGCCGACCGCGGTCAAGGCGCCCGAGGCGGACTTCGAACAGAGCGTGTTGGCCTCGCGCATGAACTCCTGGGTCAGGAAGTCCAGCTTGCGCCCGACGCCGCCGTCTGTCGCAAGCAACCCGCGAGCTGCATCAACGTGGCCGCGCAGGCGGTCCAGTTCCTCCTGCACGTCGGCCTTCACCGCCATCGCGGCGGCCTCCTGCAGGATGCGCTCCTCGCTGGCCGCCTCGCCGGCGAGGTCGGTCAGCCGCTTTTCGAAGCGGGCCTTGATGATCGCCGGCTGGCCGTCGGCCAGGCCCGAGGCCTTGTCGGTAAGATCGCCGATCCGCCCTGTCAGCCCGTCCAGCACACCCTGCAGCACCCGGCCCTCCTCCGCCCGCGCGCCCGCCAGGCCGTCCAGCGCCAGGCCGATGGACGTCGCCATCGCCGCCTCCAGCGCAGCCTGCGCCTCGGCGTCCTCGACCGCGTCGCCGGCCTCGATCACGCCGCGCAGGGCCAGCAGGCCGTCCAGGCGCGGCGGCGCGGCGCGGCCCTCGGCCACATAGGGCGCGCCGGCCGCGAGATAGCGTTCGAGCTGCTCCAGGTTGAGCCGGACCGCGCCCGCGCCCTCGGCGCGTTTCGCCTGCACGCCGATGGTCAGCTGACCCCGCAGGAAGCGGCCTTGCGCACCCTCGCGCGCCGCGCGCTCCAGCCCCTCGAACCCCGGCGGCCCGCGGAAGCGGACCTCGAGGTTGCGGCCGTTGACGCTGCGCGCCTCCACCGCCCAGCTCCACGCCCCCAGCGCCCCCTCGGCGCGGCCGAAGCCGGTCATGCCGCTGATGGTCATTTCGCGCCCCCCGCCGCGGCGCGCTGCTTCTCGATGGCCCGCCACTTGGCCACGTTGGCCTGATGTTCGGCGAAGGTCGAGGCGAAGACGTGCCCGCCCGTGCCGTCGGCGACGAAGAACATCTCGTCGGACTTGGGCGGGTTCAGCACAGCCGCCAGCGCCGCGCGGCCCGGATTGGCGATAGGGGTCGGCGGCAGGCCCACGATCCGATAGGTGTTGTAGGGCGTCGCCGCGTCGATCTCGCTCTTCAGGATTCCACGGCCCAGCGGCCGGCCCTTCGAGACGCCGTAGATGATGGTCGGGTCGCTCTCCAGCTTGATCCCGGCCCTGAGCCGGTTCTCGAACACCGCCGCGATCCGGGGGCGCTCGGAGGGGACGCCCGTCTCCTTCTCAACGATGGAGGCCAAGGTCACCGCCTCTTCCGGCGTCTTCAGGGGCAGGCCGGGCGCGCGGCCGGCCCAGAGTTCGCCCAACAGCTTGTCGCGCGCGTCGCGCATCTTCTGCACCAGGGCCGCACGGTCGTCGCCGCGCTGGTACTGGTAGCTGTCGGGCAACAGGGAGCCTTCCGGCGGCGTCTCCACCGTCCCGGTGAGCAGCGGCGTGGCGTTGACCGCGTCGACCACCATCTGGCTGGTCCAGCCTTCGGGCGCCGAGACGAAGCGGCGCACAACGCGGCCGTTGGCCAGATCCGCCAGGATGTCGGACATGGCCTCGCCGCTCTTGAATTCGTATTCGCCGGCCTTCAGGCGGCGGCCGGCGCCGCTGAACTTGGCGGCCAGCTGGAAGACCAGCCGCGAGCGGATGACGCCGGCGCGCTCCAGGGCCGCGGCGATCTGCGGACCGTGTGCGCCCTTGGGCAGGATGACGTCGGTGGCCTGGCCGGCCTTGGCGAGCGGGCCCGGCCCGGCATAACTCCACAGCGCCCAGCAGGCGGCCAGGACCGCCACCGCCACGCCCGCCGCGAAAAGCCGCCTCAGCATTCCAGACCTCTTCGGCCGCCCCCGCCGCGATCGCCCTTTCGACGACTTGGATCGGCTCACGAAACCTTCTTGAACACCACCGAGGCGTTGGTGCCGCCGAAGCCGAAGGAGTTCGAGAGCGCGTACTCGATCTCCATGGGCTTGGCCTTGTTCGGAGCCAGGTCCAGGGCCGTCTCGACCGACGGGTTGTCGAGGTTGATGGTCGGCGGCGCGATCTGGTCGCGGATCGAAAGGCAGGTGAAGGCCGCCTCGATCGCGCCGGCCGCGCCCAGCAGGTGGCCGGTGGCCGACTTGGTCGAGCTCATGGTCATGGTGGCCGCCGCATTGCCCATCAGCCGCTCGACCGCGCCCAGCTCGATCTCGTCACCCAGCGGCGTCGAGGTGCCGTGGGCGTTGATGTAGTCGATGTCGGCCGGCTCTATGCCGGCGTCCTTGATCGCCGCCTTCATGGCGCGGAAACCGCCATCGCCGTCATCGGCAGGCGCGGTGATGTGGTAGGCGTCGCCGGCCAGGCCATAGCCCACCACCTCGGCGTAGATCTTCGCGCCGCGCGCCTTGGCGTGCTCATACTCCTCGAGCATCAGCATGCCGGCGCCCTCGCCCATCACGAAGCCGTCGCGGTCCTTGTCGTAGGGGCGGCTGGCCTTTTGCGGATTGTCGTTGAAATTCGTGGACATGGCGCGACAAGCTATGAAGCCCGCAATGCCAACCGGGCAGATCGCCGCCTCGGCGCCCCCGGCCAGCATGACGTCGGCGTCGCCGTACTTGATCAGGCGCGCGGCGTCGCCCACCGCGTGCGCCCCGGTGGCGCAGGCGGTGACCACCGAATGGTTCGGCCCCTTGAAGCCGTAGCGGATAGACACCTGGCCGCTGGCCAGGTTGATCAGCGCCGAGGGGATGAAGAACGGCGAGACCCGCCGCGGGCCCTTCTCGAACAGCTCCACCGAGGTCTTCTCGATGGTCGCCAGCCCGCCGATGCCCGAGCCGATCATTACCCCGGTGCGCTCGCGGTCCTCGTCGGCCTCCGGCGCCCAGCCGGAGTCCTTCACCGCCTCGTCGGCGGCAGCCATGGCGTAGAGGATGAAGTCGTCGACCCGGCGCTGGTCCTTCGGGCTCATGGTCTGGTCGGGGTCGAACGATCCGGCCACGTCCGGCCCGCCGCCGCCGCGGCCGTCCACCCTTGGCACCTCGCAGGCCACCTGGCAGGCGTAATCGGCCGGGTCGAAGGTGGTGATCCGCCCGGCCCCGGACTTGCCGGCCAGGATGTTGGCCCAGCTGATCTCGGCCCCCTGGCCCAGGGGCGTGATCAGGCCGATTCCGGTGACGACAACTCGACGCATGGCGATCCTCGGTCAGTCCTTTTGGAGCCTGGGATCGAATCCCTCGGCCCCTAAAGGAAGACCGCCGGGGCCAGGGCGCAACCCCAACCCGGCGGTCTGAAAACCTCAAGCCGAATCAGGCGCTTAGCCGCCCAGACGCTCTTGGATGAACTTCACTGCGTCGCCCACCGTCTGGATGTGCTCGGCCGCGTCGTCCGGGATTTCGATATCGAACTCTTCCTCGAAGGCCATGACCAGCTCGACGTTGTCGAGGCTGTCGGCGCCCAGGTCGTCGATGAAGCTGGCCTTCTCGGTCACCTTCTCCGGATCGGCGTCCAGGTGCTCGATGACGATCTTGCGGACGCGTTCTAGGACGTCGGACATCAGTTAGGTCCCTCTAGGTTCTCATGGCTTGCATCGGCGAGCCGGGCGCTGAAGTCAACTGCAACGGTCCAGGCATACCGAAAGTCGTTGGGGCGTTAGCATGTTCCCGGGCCGGAAGGCGAGACCTTCAAATTGTCCCACCTCGCCCATCCAGGCGCTAGATCATCGCCATCCCGCCGTTGACGTGCAGCGTCTGGCCGGTGACGTAGGCCGCCTCGTCGCTGGCCAGGTAGACGCAGGCCGCCGCCACGTCGGCGCCCACGCCCAGCCGCCCCGACGGGATCGTCCCCAGGATGGCGGCTTTCTGCGCCTCGTTCAGCGCATCGGTCATGGGGCTGTCGATGAAGCCCGGCGCCACGCAGTTGACGGTGATGCCCCGGGTCGCGACCTCGGCAGCCAGGGCCTTCGAGAACCCGATCATCCCAGCCTTGGATGCGGCGTAGTTCGCCTGGCCCGGATTGCCCATCACGCCCACCACCGAGGTGATGCCGATGATCCGGCCGTGCCGGCGGCGCATCATGCCCTTGGTCGCCGCGCGGCTGAGGCGGAAATAGCTCTCCAGGTTGACCCGGATCACCTGCTCCCAGTCCTCGTCCTTCATCCGCAGCAGCAGGCCGTCCTTGGTGATCCCGGCGTTGGCGACCAGGATATCCAGCGGCGTCCCGGCCGCGGCTTCGGCGGCCTCGACCAGCCCGTCCACCGCCGCGGCGTCGGACAGGTTGGCGGCGACGGTGCTGACCCGCTCGCCCAGTTCGGCGGCGCGTTCCTGCAGCACCGCCTCCCGCGTGCCGGAGAGCACCACGTGCGCGCCCTGGGCGTGCAGGGCCTGGGCGATCGCCGCGCCGATGCCGCCGGTGGCGCCGGTGACGAGGGCGGTCTTGCCGGAAAGATCGAACATGCGGCCCTCCTAGAGGCTGTTGGCGAAGGCTTCGAGGTCGGTCGGCGTGTTCAGCGGCGTGGCCTCGGCGTCCGGGGCGATGCGTTTGGCCATGCCGGACAGCACCTTGCCGGCCCCGGCCTCGGCGAAGCGGGTGACGCCGCCCTCGCCCGCCAGCCATATCATGCTCTCGCGCCAGCGCACCCGGCCGGTCACCTGCTCCACCAGCAGGCCGCGGATGATCTCCGGATCGAGGATCGGGCGGGCGGTGATGTTCGCGACCAAGGGCGCCTTGGGGGCGGTGACCGTCGCGGCCGCCAGGGCGGCGGCCATCTCATCGGCGGCGGGCTGCATCAGCGGGCAATGGAAGGGCGCCGAGACGTTCAGCGGGATGGCCCGCGCGCCCAGCTCCTTGGCCTTCTCGATCGCCGCGTCCACCGCCGCCTTGGCGCCGGAGATCACCACATTGCCGTTGTTGTTGTCGTTGGCCACGACGCAGACCCCGTGCAGCGAACCCGCCGCGGCGGCCTCCTCGGCCAGGGTGACGTCGGTCTTGGGGCCGATCAGCGAGGCCATCGCGCCCTCGCCCACCGGCACGGCGCGCTGCATGGCCTGGCCGCGCAGCTTCAGGAGGCGCGCCGTGTCGGCCAAGCTGATCGCACCGGCGGCGGCGAGCGCCGAGTATTCGCCCAGGCTGTGGCCGGCGACGAAGGCCGCCTTGTCGATGCCGACGCCGAACTCTTTCTCCAGGGTGCGCATCACCGCCAGGCTGACGGCCATCAGAGCCGGCTGGGCGTTCTCGGTCAGGGTCAGCTGATCCTCCGGCCCCTCACGCATCAGCTTCGAGAGTTTTTGTCCCAGGGCGTCGTCGACCTCCTGGAAAACCTCGCGCGCCGCGCCGAAGGCGTCGGCCAAGTCGGCGCCCATGCCCACGGCCTGGCTGCCCTGGCCGGGAAAGAGGAAGGCGAGGCTCATCATTGGCTCCGAAGTCCTGAAGATCTGGGGCTCTATCGATTCCGAGCGGCGAGGGTTACGGAATAAGGAAAGCCCCGGCAAGACGGCGACTTGGGCGGCGAAGTTTCGGGAGGACAGCCATGCGGGCGGTCGTGCGGCGCAACAAGGCTCTGGTCTGCGACGAGATCGCCGACCTGGAACCGGGCGCCGGACAGGTGCTGGTCAAGACGCTGGCCTGCGGCATCTGCGGCTCGGATCTGCACGCCCTGCACCACATGGAGCACATGATCGAGCTGGGCCGGCGCGGGGGCGGCGGCGACAACGGCTTCGATCCTACGGCGGACACGGTGTTCGGCCACGAGTTCTGCGCCGAGATTCTCGACCACGGGCCGGGTTCGGCCAGGACGCTGAAGGCCGGCACGCGGATCGTCAGCGTGCCGGTCACCCTGACAGCGACCGGGGCGGAGATGCTGGGCTTCTCCAACCGGCTGCCCGGCGGTTTCTCCGAGCGGATGGTCCTCAGCGAGCAGCTTATCCTGCCGGTGCCGAACGGCCTGCCCACCGACAAGGCGGCGCTGACCGAGCCGTTCGCCGTCGGCTTCCACGCCGTGGCCAAGGCGCGGATGGACGACAAATCCGTCTGCCTGGTAGTCGGCTGCGGGCCGGTTGGCCTGGCGGTGATCGCGGCCTTGAAGGCGCAGGGCCACGGGCCGGTGGTCGCCGCCGACTTCTCGCCCCGCCGCCGCGCCGCGGCCGAGAAGCTGGGCGCGGACATCGTCATCGACCCGGCCAAGGAGTCGCCGCACGACCGTTGGGAGGCCCTGGGCGTGCCCAAGGCGCGCGCCGCCCAATCCATGATCCGGATGATGGGCGGCAGTTTCGGCCAGCCGGTCGTCTTCGAATGCGTCGGCGCGCCCGGCGTGCTGGAGAGCCTGATCGAGGCCGCGCCGGCCGGATCGCAGATCGTGGTCGCCGGGGTCTGTATGGAGACCGACCGCATCGAGCCGGCCGTCGCCATCACCAAGGAGATCGAACTGACCTTCGTCTTCGGCTACACGCCCGAGGAGTTCGCCGGGACCCTGCGCAGCCTGGCCGAGGGGCAGATCGACGTGGACGGCCTGGTGACCGGCCGTGTGGGCCTGGACGGAGTGGCCGGCGCCTTCGCCGCCCTGGGCGATCCAGAGGCGCATGTGAAGATCCTCGTCGAGCCCTAGGTGTCTGGTCCCGCTGTGTGGGGGACTCAGCTTAGCTGAGTGCTCACATCGGGAGGCTCTATGGGCCAGATACTCCACGGCAGCGCCACGACCACGCACGCCATCCGAGCGGCGATACAGCGATCGAAAGCTCC
>NZ_DASYAF010000150.1:0-14332 GCF_036501465.1 Phenylobacterium sp. | reverse complement strand
CCCGCCTTCGCGGGGATGAGCGGAGGCATGGCTTGTGCGGCAGGAAGCCCATCTCGCCCCGCGAAGCGGGCTTTCAAACCCCGGACCACACGGACCACACGGAACCCAGCCAGCGGCCCGCGTTGGTGTGGTTCGTGTGGTTCGTGGTTCAAAAGCGGAGGCGCCGCCGCAGTTGCCGCGACTCCCGGCTGGCGGCATCGTGAGGCGATGCATCACAGCCAGCACCCCCTGTTCGTGGTCCTGTCGCTGGTGGTCGCGGTGCTGGGCTCGTGGACGGCGCTCGATCTCTTCCGCCGGGTGCGCTCGCACATCGGGCGCACGCGCGCCTTCTGGCTGGGCACGGCGGCGGTGGCCATGGGGCTGTCGATCTGGTCGATGCACTTCGTGGCCATGCTGGGCTTCGAGCCCGGCGGGCCGGTGGCCTACGATCCCTCGCTCACCGCCCTGTCGCTGATCCTGGCGATGGCGGCGACCTGGGGCGCCTTCTTCTGGGCCGCGCGCAGCGCGCAGCGGTTCCGCACCCTGATCGCCGGCGTCGCCATGGGGGTCGGCATCTGCCTGATGCACTACGTCGGCATGGCGGCGCTCAGGATCGACGCCCAGCTCTCCTATGTCCCGGCGTTCGTGGTCGCCTCCTTCGCCGTCGCCATCGGCGCCTCGACCGCGGCGCTGTTCGCGGCGCGTCGCGAGCACACCCTGGCCTGGCGCGCGGTCGCCGCCCTGGTCCTGGGCCTGGCGATCTGCGGCATGCACTACACGGCCATGGCGGGCCTGCGGCTCGCGCCGACGCAAGGGGCTTCGATGGGCCCGCCCGGCGCGCCGCCCTTTGCGCTCGGCGTCAGCGTCGCCACCGGCGCCACGGTGATCCTGCTGCTGGCCCTGCTGGCCTCGCTCTACGACCAGCGGCTGAACGTCATGGCCGCGCTCGACGCCGGCGGCGTCGGCTACTGGGAGCTGGTCCTGCCGCAGATGGAGTTCCACATCTCGCCGCGCGCCAGGACGATCTTCGGCCTCGATCCCGAGGGCGCGGCGAGCCACGACGATATCCTCGCCGCCCTGGCGCCGGAGGATCGCGCGCGGCGCGAGGACGTCTTCCGCGCCGCCCTGGACGGGACGGCCGACTACGACGCCGAATATCGGCTGGCCGCCGACCCCTCGCGGTGGGTGAACATCCGCGGTCGCGTCGTCGCCTGGCGCCGTGGGCGGCCCTGGCGGCTGAGCGGGGTGATGCTCGACGTAAGCGACCGCCGCCGCGCCTTCGACGCCCTGGAGGAAAGCCAGCGCCGCCAGCGGCTGCTCATCGACGAGCTGAACCACCGCGTGAAGAACACCCTGGCCACCGTGCAGTCGATCGCCCGCCAGTCGGCCAAGGACGCCGCGTCCATGGCGGCCTTCCGCGCGGCCTTCGAGGCGCGCCTGGTGGCGTTGTCGGAGACCCACAACGCGCTGACCCGCGGCGGCTGGTCCGGCGCCAGCCTGCGCGAACTGCTGGTCCAGGAGTTCGCGCCCTATGCGCCCGCCCAGGTGCGCCTGGACGGCGACGACCTCAGCCTGCCGCCCCGCTTGGCCGTGGCGCTCGGCATGGTGTTCCACGAGCTGGCCACCAATGCGGCCAAATACGGGGCGCTCTCGACGGCGGACGGCCTGGTGAGCGTGAGCTGGCGCAGCGATGGCCTGTGGCTGGCGTTCTCCTGGGCCGAGAGCGGCGGCCCCGCCGTGCGCGCGCCCACCCGGCGCGGGTTCGGCTCGCAGCTGGTCGAGGGAACCTTCGCGCGCGAACTCGGCGGGTCCGCCGAACTGGTCTACGACCCCGCCGGCTTCCGCGCCGAACTGCGCGCCCCGCAAAGCTTCGACCCGCCGGCCGAGCCGCCGCTGCGCGCCGCGAGCTGAAACCCTGCGCCTGCGGTTCCTCGAAACGGCCTGATGGCTAGAGCTTCACGACGATCCCGCGGCGATCCATCAGCCAGCCGAGGCCCCAGCAGACCAGGGTGTAGGCGATGGCGCAGAGCAGGGCCCCGATGGGGCCGGGCGCCGCGGCCTGGAACAGGGTCTCGCCGATCCAGTCGTAGAGGCCGACGTCGGGCGCGACCTTCACCTGCTGCAGCGTGGTCACGAACAGTTCGGAGAACAGGTAGATCACGATGGGATTGCGCCCGAACACCTGGAAGAACCGCGCCGCGGCGTTCGGTGGGCGCTCGCCAAGCCAGGCGACCAGGCCGGCCACTACGATCAGGTCCGAGCCCACGGTCAGCAGGACGAAGCTGCCGGTCCACAGCTTCTTGGCGACCGGGAAGAGCGGGCTCCAGGCCCAGGCGGCGAGCATGAGGCCCACGCCGGCCAGCGCCATGCGGATCAGGGTCCGCCGCCGATCCGTCGCCCCAGTCAGCCAGAGCGCCGCCAGGTAGCCGGCGATGATGTTGACCGTGGCCGGCAGGGTCCCGAGCAGGCCCTCCGGATCGAACCCGCCATCGCGCTTGTAGAGGTGGCCCGGGCCGAGGACAGCGAGGTCGAGGTGGGTCCCGGCGTTGCCGAACTTGGAAAAGGGATCGGCCGGGTTGAAGGCCGCCAGGATCGCCCAGTAGCCCAACAGCAGGCCGACGGAGAGAGCCAAGAGCCAGCGCGGTTTCAGGTAGCGCACGGCGAAGGCGGCCAGCAGGTAGCAAAGCGCGATCCGCTGCAGCACGCCCATCACCCGTGTCGTGGAGAACGGGATCAGGCTCCAGCCGCCGTCGTCGCCGTGGCGGACGAACGGGTACCAGTACATCAGGAAGCCCAGCAGGAAGATCAGCGCCGCGCGGCGCAGCACCTTGGCGGCGAAAGCCCCGTGGCCGACCGGCCTCTTGAAGGCGAAGACCATCGCGCAGCCGACCGCGAACAGGAACGAGGGGAACACCCAGTCGGCGGCGGTGAAGCCGAACCACTTGGCGTGGACGAGGATCGGGTAGGGATGCGCGCCGGGTCCGGGCGTGTTGACCACGATCATCAGGGCGACCGCCAGGCCGCGGAAGACATCCAGGGCCAGGAAGCGGGGCGACGCGGGCGCGGCGGCGGTTGTCATCTAGGCCTGCTCCAGTCGGGCCAGGAGCCTTCGCACGTCGCCGAGCGGATCGGCGGGCGGCTCGCGCACATAGCGGTCGTCGCGGGCGACCCAGGCCTGCTCCCAGGCCTTGATGACGTCGATCAGGGCGGGCTCATCGAAACGCACGGGGCCATTTCCGCTGACCTGCCGCGCGGCGGCGGCGCGCAGCCCGCCCAGGAACATTTCCCAGCGGGGCCAGTAGTAGTGGCGGTAGAGCCCCTGCCAGGCCTTCGAGGCATAGTCCGAAAGATTGCCCTGGCCGCCCCAGACGGTCACCTGCGCCTTGGCGTTCTTCACATAGGCGGCCGCGTCGGCCGGGTTGTCGGCATAGGCGCGGGCCGCGTCGATCCAGGTCGCCAGGCTGTGCGGCTGGGCGCCCATCAGGGCGTCGAGGCGCAGGGCCAGGTCCTTCGCCTTGAGCCGGCTCCTGTCGCCAGCGGGAAGGTCGGCCCGGCCATAGGCGGCGACCGTGGCCATCAAGGCGAGGTCGATCTCCTCGCTCCCCAGATGCCGCGCGGCGTCGGCCAGATCGCGGATGTAGAGCGGCTGGTGTGCGAAATCGGGCGCGAGGCGGGTGAGTTCGTGGACGGCGGCCTTCAGCTTGGCGCGATCGCCCGGATGGCCCTCGAAGGTCACGATCTCGGAGGTCGGCCGCTTCTGGAGGAGGTAGCCGCCGGCCCGGTCCTTCCACCAGCGCGGGGTCCAGTAGCGGGTGGAATAGGCTGCCTCGACCAGCCGACCGAGCGCGGCGTTCAACGGCGGCGTGGTGCGCCCGTAGCGCGACCGGGCGTAGCGGGCCAGCCAGTCGGCCTGTGACGCGTCGCCGGCGTTCCAGGCGAGGTCATAGGCCGCCTCATAGACGATCGGGTTGTTGTCCAGGCCCTCGGGGAACATGCCGAACCCGGCCAGCGCCTTGGTCTCATGGCTTTCGGTCAGCGCCTTCAGGTCGGCGCGGTAGTAGCCGAGGTCGCCATAGACCGGGTTGCTGGCGCCGTAGTTGTGGACATAGCCATAGATCCAGCGCTTGCCGCCGAAGGCGCGCGCGGTCTTCCAGGTGTCGGGATAGCGGTCGTTGCCGATGTCGAGGACCATCAGGGCCTCGTCGGGGACCTGGCTGAAGTAGGCGGCGATCGCCTCGGCGGTCCAGAATTTCTGGTCGGCGCCGAACAGCCAGCCCTGCATGGTCCAGATCGCGTCCGGCCGCGCCTTGCGGAAGGCCTCGTGGATCGCCTTGCCGTATTCGGCGAGCCGGCGCGCCTTCAGCACCGGATCGGGCTGGGCCTTGGCTGCCTGCTGGGCCGCGCCGTCGTTGAACGCGCCGCCGGCGTCGGAGCCGTCCTGCGCGATCGGCGGGGTCATCTCGTTGAAGCTGTCGGCCAGGTAGTGGGTCCCGGCGCCGTAGGTCGCGTCGTAGAGCGCCATGAACCGGCCCACCAGCTCGGCGAACAGCGGCTCGGCCGGATCCAGCCACCAGGTGGGATGGAAGCCCGCGCCGGCGCGCATCCGGTAGATGCGGGCCTTGGTATGCCGCTCGGCGAAGGCGCGCGGCACATAGCCCGCGAAGGCCGGCAGGATCGGCTTCATGCCGAGGTCGCGCATCCGCGCCAGGATCTTCACCTGCAGGTCGCGCTTCTTGTCGATCCAGGCGTTCGGCAGAGGCGCGAGATAGCCCTCGAGGTTGCCCATCCGCTGCCACGGGGTGAAGGCGGCCCCGGAGAAGTAGCCCGCGAGGTCCTTGGGCGAGAGGCCCATTTCGCGCCACAGGGCTCGCCAGACGAACTCCTGGCCCTCCATGGCGAGCGGCATGTCGACGCCGTGGGCCGCCATCCAGTCGATCTCGCGCGACCAGCGCTCCCAGCCCCACCAGGGCGTCGTGTAGCCGAAGGTGCAGGTGTTCAGGTAAGCGCGGTGGACGAAAGGGCTCTCGACCCGGCCGGTGGCGAAGTCGGGCCACGCGCTTGGCGGCTTTGCGTGGGTCCCGTCCCAGCTCACATGCGCGCAGCCGGCGTCGCGCAGGCCTGCGTAGGCGCCGCGCACCAGCGCCACCGGCGTGTCGCCGCGCACGCTGATCCGGCCGGCGCGGCAGCGGGCGTCGTACCAGGTCGGCGCGCCATCGCTCGCAGAGGGTTCGAGGCTCAGGCGGATGCGGTCCGCGTTCGCGCCGAACAGGCGCCGCAGGGCCTGGTCGCTGGCTTGCGTATCGCCAGCCCTGGCCCGAGCGGGTTGCGCCGTGGCGACCGCCACCGCCGCAGCGAGCGGCTGGGCGAGGGCCTGACGACGCGACAGGATGGGCGGCGGGTTCACCCGGCCGAAGAGACTTGGCCGTGGCCGCCGCGTCAATCGCCGCGAGCGCGTCTGTTCATTGAGCGGATTCGCGTCGCCGATGGTCTGGCGAACCCCGTCTGGTAGAGCCAATTATATCGAAGCATGATATAACCGCTCGCCGGAGCAACCCGGGGCGGTGCGCGAGGCTCGCTGACATGCAGCGCAAAACGGCGCTCATATCCGGCGCGGGCGTCGCCGGGCCAGCGCTCGCCTACTGGCTGACGGCGGCCGGATGGAAAACCACCATTGTCGAGCGCGCGCCCGCGGTGCGTGACGGCGGCTATGTGATCGACTTCTGGGGCCTGGGCTACGACCTGGCCGAACGCATGGGCCTCCTGGATGAAATCCAGCGCGTCAGTTGCACCGCGCGCGAACTGCGGGTCGTGGGCGACCACGGCCAACGGCTCGCGAGCTTCGGCGTCGGCGTGTTCAACGAACTGACCAATGGACGCTATGCGACCCTGATGCGCAGCGACCTCTCGAAGCTGCTGCTCAAGGCTGCCACGCCCGCGACCGAGGTGATCTTCGGCGACGAGATCGAGGCCTTGTCGGACGAGGGTGACGCCGGCGTGAACGTGCGGTTGCGCAATGGCGGCGCCCGCCGCTTCGATCTGGTCATCGGCGCCGACGGCCTGCATTCGAGGGTCCGGCAGCTGGCCTTCGGGCCACAGGATCGTTTCGAGAAGCCGCTCGGCTATGCCGTCGCCGCATTCCAGGCCGCCGGATACCGACCCCGGGACCCTGGCGTCTACATGATCTACGGCAAGCCGGGGCGGATGCTGGGGCGCTTCGCGCTGCCGGAAGATCGCACCCTCTTCCTGCTCATGTTCTCCTTCGACGGCGCCTTGCTCACGACCCTGGCCGAGCAGAAGGCCCTGGTGCGCTCGCTCTATCGCGATGGGGACTGGGAGACGGCGGACGTGCTGGACCGGCTGGAGCAGACGGAGGATCTCTACCTGGACCGGGCCAGCCAGATCGTGGCCCCGACCTGGTCAAAGGGCAGGGTCGCCCTGATCGGCGACGCCGCCTTCAGCGTGTCGCTTCTCGCGGGCCAGGGCTCGGCGTTGGCTGTCGTCGCCGCCTACGTCCTGGCCGGTGAACTCGCCCGCTGCGATGGTCGGATCGACGAGGCCCTCGCGGCCTACGAGCGCCGGCTGCGGGCCTATATCGAGATGAAGCAGGCCGGAGCCAAGCGTTTCGCCGGCGCGCTTGCGCCGCGCACCCGCCTGGGGACCTGGTTCCGCAACCTTGTCGTCCAGATGCTCGCCATTCCCGGCCTGGCGCGGGTCGCCGTTGGGCGTGAGATCATCGACCGGCTCCAGCTGCCCGACTATCCGCTGCGCTCGGGTGCGTCCGATTCTGGCGTGTCGCGGGGCTAACAGTCCTGGCGACTCGCCTGCGGCGGATCGATAGTGCTGGCCTTGGAGCTCAGGAGCAGCGGTTGGCGGACGGCGGCGCCTCATTCGGCTATCTCGGCGTCACCCGCTCGCTCAGCGGGCGGCTGTGGCGCGAGCGCGTGGCCGACCCCGACGCGGCGCGGCGGCTGCAGTTGGCTCAGGGCCTCAGCGAGCCCCTGGCGCGGGCCATCGTCGCGCGGGGGATTTCCCCGGACGCCGCGGAAACCTTCCTCAATCCGACGCTGAAGGCCCTGTTCCCCGACCCGTCGGCCTTCGCCGACATGGACCGCGCCGCGGCGATCCTGGTCGACGCCCTGGAGCGGAAGCGGCCGGCGGTGGTGTTCGCCGACTACGACGTGGACGGTGCGTCCTCGGCCGCCCAGCTGGTGCGCTGGTTCCGGGCCATGGGCCAGGAACTGCCGATCTATGTCCCCGACCGGATCACCGAGGGCTACGGCCCGTCACCCGCCGCCTTCCGCCGCCTGAAGGCCGAGGGGGCGGAGCTGGTGGTCACCGTCGACTGCGGGGCCGCGGCGCACGACGCCCTGGCCTGCGCCGCCGAGATCGGTCTGGAGGTGGTGGTGATCGACCACCACCTGATGCGCGACGGCGAACTGCCGCCCGTGGCCGCCCTGGTGAACCCCAATCGCCCCGACTGCGGCTCGGGCCAGGGCCATCTGGCGGCGGCGGGGGTGACTTTCGTGCTGCTGGCGGCGCTGAACCGCGAGGCGCGGCGGCGGGGCCTGTTCGAGGCGAGCGCGGAGCCCGACCTGAAGCCGTGGCTGGACCTGGCGGCCATGGGCGCGATCTGCGACGTGACCGCGCTCGTGGGCTTCAACCGCGCGCTGGCGGCCCAGGGCCTGAAGGTGATGTCGGCCTGGCGCAATCCGGGCCTCCGGGCCCTGATGGAGGTCGCCAACGGCCTCAAGGACGGACAGGCGGCGGCCTCTGTCTTCCATGTGGGCTTCATGCTGGGCCCCAGGATCAACGCCGGCGGGCGGATCGGCCGCGCCGACCTCGGCGTGCGGCTGCTGTCGACCGACGATCCGGCGGAGGCCCAGGCCCTGGCGGCCGAGCTCGACGAGCTCAACGCCTCGCGCAAGGCGGTGGAGGCGCAGGTGCAGGAGGCCGCGGTCGCCCACATCGAGACTGAGAGCAACTTCGCCGACGCGCCGATGCTGCTGGTGGCCGCCGACGACTGGCATCCGGGTGTGATCGGCATCGTCGCCGGGCGCCTGCGCGAACGTTACCGCAAGCCGGTGATCGTGGTGGGCGTCGACCGGGCGGCCAACGTCGGCAAGGGCTCGGGGCGTTCCCAGCCGGGCGTGAACCTGGGCCGCGCGGTGCAGGGCGCCTATGACGCGGGCCTGCTGCTGGCGGGCGGCGGCCACGCCATGGCCGCGGGCCTGTCGGTGCGCCCCGACACCATCCCCGAACTGCGCGCCTTCCTCTGCGAGCGCCTGGCCGACGAGAGCGCCGTCGCGACGGCCGAGGATGCGCTGGAGGTGGACGCCCTGGTGACCGCGCGCGGCGCCGACCGGGCGCTGTGGCAGGACTTCCAGCGCCTGGCGCCTTTCGGAACCGGCAATCCGGAGCCGCTGTTCGCGCTCGCCGACGCGCGGGTCGAGCGGCCGATGATGCTGAAGGGCGGCCATCTGCGCGTGACCCTGACCGATGGCTCCGGCGGGCGGCTGAAGGCGGTGGCCTGGCGCGCCGAGGGCACCGAAGCCGGCCGCCGGCTGCTGGCGGAAGGCGGCGGCGTCCACGTGGCCGGGCGCCTCAAGCCGGACGACTGGCAGGGCCGCCAGGGCGTCGAACTGGAGATCGAGGACGTCGCCGACCCCCGGCGGGTTTGAGGGGCAGGTTCAGGGCGCGGATTGGGGGCGCGGCCAAACGCCGCAACTGCGCATGGGCGCGGTCTTGCACCCCCTGGGGAAGGCGGATATAGAGCCGCCCTTCGCGTCGCGCGGTCCCTTCGTCTATCGGTTAGGACGCCAGGTTTTCAACCTGGAGAGAGGGGTTCGACTCCCCTAGGGACTGCCAGACGAAGTCTTCCCCTCAACTTGACTTCCCCGCGCGTCAACTTGCGACCGATTCCCCTGTCGCGTGCATTTTCTGCGTTGACGAAGGTGAGGTTACGAGAACAGTGTTATAGTAGGGCCCACCCGAATATCGGGCGACTGCGGAGTAACGGGCCGAGGGGCAGATGGCTGTGTACGAAGTCGAGGGGATCGAGGCGCAGAGCGACGCCTTGCGGATCAGTGGTCGCGTCAAGTGGTTCGACGCGGGCAAGGGCTATGGATTCATCGTTCCGGACGATCCCAGCCAGACTGATCTGAAAGACGTCCTGCTGCATGTCACTAGCCTGCGCAGCTCCGGCCGCGAATACGCGGTAGAGGGCTCGCTGATCACCTGCGACGTGGTGCGCCGGCCCAAGGGCTGGCAGGTGGCCGAGGTCGTGGACCTCGACGAAAGCTCCGCCCCGCCGGCGCCGGAGCGCCGGCCGCGCGAAGGAGGCTTCCACGGCGAGCGTGAGGCCTTCCTGCGCGGCGACTACGCCAACCGCGCCCCGCCGCGCCGCCCGCCGGCCGCGACCGGGCCTCTGGAACGCGCCAAGGTGAAGTGGTTCAACCGCACCAAGGGCTATGGCTTCGTGGTGCGCGACGCCGAGCCGGGCGACATCTTCGTCCACATCGAAACCCTGCGGCGTTCCGGCATGGACGACCTGCAGCCCGGCGACGACGTCATGGTGCGCTTCGCCGAAGGGCCCAAGGGCCTGGTGGTGGCCGAGATCGAGATCCCGGAACTGGACTGAAGCTCGACCGAGCCGTCCAGAAGCTCGCCAGAAGCTCGACTGAGCCTTGCCTGCGCCGACCGCTCGCCCCTAAGGAAGGGCGTTCAGTCCCAGGAGCCGGGCCTTGCGTCGCTTCCTCGCTTGCATCGCCAGCCTGGCCGTCCTTGCGGCCACGGCCGCCGCCGCCGCGCCGACGTCCGGGGTCGCGATCCGCCACGCCTATCCGCACGATCCGGGCGCCTTCACCGAGGGCCTGTTCTACCTGAACGGCGAGTTGTTCGAGAGCACCGGAATACCCGGCCAGTCCAACATCCGCCGCGTGCGCCTGTCCGACGGGGTGGTGCTGCAGCAGGCCCAGATCGACCCCAAGCTGTTCGGCGAAGGCATCGTCAACTGGGGCAGCGAGATCGTCAGCCTGACCTGGCAGGACCACATCGGCTACCGCTGGGACCGCCGGAAACTCGTCCAGAAGAAGGTTTTCCACTATCCGGGCGAGGGCTGGGCGCTGACCCAGGACGGCAAGCACCTGATCATGAGCGACGGCACGCCGGAGCTGCGGGTGCTGGACCCGGTGACCTTCAAGGAGCTGCGCCGCATCCGGGTGACCGACGACGGACAGCCGGTGAAGAACCTGAACGAGCTGGAGTGGGTGAAGGGCGAGGTCCTGGCCAACATCTGGCTGACCACGAAGATTGCGCGCATCGACCCGGCGAACGGCCACGTGAAGGGCTGGATCGACCTTGCGGCCCTGCCGGAGACCCACAGCGGAAACGGCGACGCGGTGGCCAACGGCATCGCCTACGACCGCGAGCACAACCGGCTGTTCGTCACCGGCAAGTACTGGCCGCACCTCTATGAAATCACGGTGACGCCGCCCCAGGGGCCCCTGCCTTGAGCCGGCCGTCGGACGAGGCCCCGCCGCCGCCCGAGGGCTACGTCCCGGCCGAAGGGCGCGGCGGCTTCTCGACCCTGAACGGGCCCTATTTCTTGCGCCCCGGCGACGGGCCGCTGGCCGAGCAGGCCTTCTATGCGCTTGCCCGCCACGCCAATGGCATCGGCCTGGTGCACGGCGGCATGCTGTCGGCCTTCATGGACGGGGTCCTGGCCGGCGCGGTCTGGCGCGGGACCCGGCAACGGGCGGTGACCATCCATCTCTCCATCGACTTCCTGCACATGGCCCGGGTCGGCGAGTGGGTGATGGGCGAAGGACGGATGACCCGGGCGACCAAGGACGTCGCCTTCGCCGAGGGCCGCGCCTATGTCGGCGGCCACGACGTGGTCCGCTGCTCCGGCGTCTTCAAGCTGATGGGCGCGCGCTAAGCCGGCTTGCGCTCCGGCATGCCCTGACCGGGAAGCTCGTAGCCCGCGGCGGATTCCACGGCGATGGTCTTCTGCACCGCCGGCCGCTGGAGCATCCGGTCATGCAGTCGGACCAGGTTGGGAAACTCCTCGGCCGGCGGCTTCACCGAGCCGTAGAAGCGCCAGAACAGCCAGAAGAGATGGATGTCGGCGATCGAGTAGCGTCCGCCCACCGCCCAGTCGTTCCGGCCGAACCGCGCATCGGCCTGGGCATAGACAGCGCGCGCGTGCTCCGGGCCCTGGCGGCGCGCCGGATGCACGGTGGCGGCGATGTAGGACATCCAGGCGACCACCCGGGCCTGCTCCTCCGCGTCATCCGGCAGCAGGTTGGCCTCGGGATAGGCCCGCGCCAGGTAGAACAGGATGCCGGCCACTTCGGTCAGCGGACGGCCGTCGATCAGCAAGGTCGGGACCTGGCCCAGCGGGTTGATCGCCAGATAGTCCGGCTGCTTGTTCTCCCCGCGGGCGAAGGACAGCGGGATGGCCTCGAAGTCCGCGCCGACCTCATGCAGGGCGATGTGCGGGGCCATGGAGCTGGCGCCCGGCGCGAAATACAGCGTGAGCATGGCGCGCGATCCTCCCGTCGGCCGAGTCTAGGACGCCTGCCTCCGTTGCCGAAGGCGGAAAACGCCTATATCGCAGGCCTCGCCGGCGCCCTCGGGGCGTAGCGCAGCCTGGTAGCGCATCTGCTTTGGGAGCAGAGGGTCGCGTGTTCGAATCACGCCGCCCCGACCACGCCGGCGAAGAGACTTCGAGGTTCGATCCATGCTCGCGCGCATCTTCCGCCCCGCCAAGACCGCCATGCAGTCGGGCAAGGCCAAGACCCAGGATTGGGTGCTGGAGTTCGAGCCGGCGGACGCCAGACGCCAGGACCCGCTGATGGGCTGGACCCAGACGGCCGACACCGAGGGCCAGGTTCGGTTGTCCTTCGAGACCAAGGACGAGGCGGTGCGCTATGCCGACCAGCACGGCATCGCCTTCCAGCTGGTCGACCCCAAGCCGGTGAAACGGATCATCAAGGCCTATGCGGACAACTTCGCCTTTGGCCGCAAGGTCCCGTGGACGCACTAGTGGCGTAAGGCGCCCTTAGCTCAACTGGATAGAGCACCCGCCTTCTAAGCGGGCGGTTGCAGGTTCGAGTCCTGCAGGGCGCGCCACGGGGGTTCGCCGTTACTTGACCTTAGGGATCCCCACGCAGGCGACCCTGGTGACGTAGGGCGTCGAGCGGCGAAGGGTCATTGGCCCTTGTCCTTCGGCTTCGGGTCGGGCGCGCAGGCGAGCTTGGCCACCGCGGGCGGCGCGAAGCGGCCGTAGACCGAGGTCTGGCCCGGGCTGAAGCTCGTGCCGTTGGCGTTGACGGTGTCCATGGTCATGTTGGTGTTGGCCGCGCGGTACGCCACTAGGTCGCACCAGTGCTGGAGCTCCTTCGGATAGCGGGCCTTCAGCTGGGCCACGACGATGGCGATGCAGTCCTTGTCGCGCGAGGAGCAGGCCTTGGCTGGGGCCCTGGGCGCTTCGACCGTGACGCCGCTGACCGTATTGCCGGGCTTGGCCGTCGGCGCGTCCGGCCGAGCCGCCGGGGCCTCGGCAGGCGTCGGAGGTTGGGCGGCGGCGGTCCCGGCCAGCAGGGCGGCGATGAGGGCGAGAGCGGACCTCATGAGCTGCGCCTTACACCGGTTTTCAGCCAAAAGGATTTCGCTCTGTGTCGAGCGTCACCGTCCAGTCGGCGCGGCCCGGCATCTCGGCCAGGATCCAGCGGGTAAGGCGCTCGTAGTAGGCGACGAAGCGCTCGATCTCGGCGTCGGACATGCCGCCCTGGCCTTTCGCGCGGAGCTTCTCCTCCTGCTCGCCGCGCCATTTGGCCACCACCTCGAAGCTGGGCGCGGCCAGCAGGACCAGGTCATGCAGCTTGCCGAACAGCTCCTGGTAGGGCCCGTCGAGCTGGTCGTTGACGTAGGTGCGCCAGACGCCGTCGGGGTCTTCGTCGCGCTCCAGGGCGTTGACCGGGGTCGCCAGCGCCGCGCGGCCCTGGGCGACGGCGCCCACGCACCAGCCTTCCAGGATGATCACATCGACCGGCGTCGCCACCGTCGGCCACTGGGCGCGGGGCGCGCGGGTGTCGCTGGCCTTGTCGAACTTGGGCAGGGTGGCCTTGCCGCGGGTGCGCAGAGCGTCGAGCGCGGCGCTGGCCATGCCGACGTCGTGGGTGCCGGGCGGCCCGCGCGTGGCCAGCAGCGGATGGACGTCCTTCGCCAGCCGCTGGCGGGCCTCGTGGGTCAGGTAGAAGTCGTCCAGCGAGGGAGCGACGGCGCGCAGGCCGCGGTCCTGCAACAGGCGCACGGTCCAGGCCGCGACGGTGCTCTTACCGGAGCCCTGGGCCCCGCAAAGGCCGATGACGGCGCAACGCTTGCGGTCGATCCGGCGGCGGTGGGCGCGGGCGGCCAGCGGCTCGCAGACCAGCTCGGCGGTCTGGCGGAAGCCTTCCGGCAGGCCTTCGCGGGCCATGAAGTCGTCGAGGGCTTCGGCCACGGTCAGTCGGCCTTCGCGGCGTAGGCGGCGAGCCCGTCCGCCAGGTCGGCGATCAGGTCGTCGGGGTCCTCCAGCCCGATGTGCAGCCGCACCAGCGGTCCGCCGTAGTCCGGGTGGAACTTGCGGACCTTGAGCTGCGGGTCGCAGGCGATCGCCAGGCTCTCGAAGCCGCCCCAGGAGAAGCCCAGGCCGAACAGCTTCAGGGTATCGAGGAGCGCGTGGACCGCTGCAGGCGGCGCCGGCCTGAGCGCGAAGGCGAAGAGGCCGCAGGCGCCGGAGAAATCGCGCTTCCAGAGGTCATGGCCGGGCGAACCGGGCAGGGCGGGGTGGTAGACGCGCGCCACCTGCGGCCGGCCAGCCAGCCATTCGGCGGCCTTCAGCCCGCTCTCGCCGTGGCGCGCCAGGCGGGTGGGCAGGGTGCGCAGGCCGCGCAGCACCTGGTAGGCCTCGTCGCCCGCAACCGCCCAGCCCAGGTTGTGGATGCCGTCTTCCAGGGCCCGCGCCAGCTTGCGGTCGTTCACCGCCGCCGAGCCCATGAACACGTCGGAGTGGCCGGCGACGTACTTGGTCAGCGCCTGGATCGAGATGTCTACGCCGTGGTCCAGCGGCCGGTAGAGGAAGCCTGCGGCCCAGGTGTTGTCGATGGCGGTCAGGATCCCACGCGCCCGCGCCAGCTCGGCGATGCGGCCCACGTCCTGCATCTCGAAGCTGAGCGAGCCGGGGCTCTCCAGCACGATCAGCCGCGTCGCGGGCGTCACCATCGCCATCACCGCGTCCGGCGCCGCGTCCGGGGCGAAGTAGCGCAGGCTGACGCCGAAGCGGCCCAGCACCCGGTCGCAGAAGCGGCGG
>NZ_DASYAF010000149.1:0-96282 GCF_036501465.1 Phenylobacterium sp. | reverse complement strand
CCCCCAGGGCGTCGTGCTGGAGGTGACGCCGCAGTCCGCCGGCTGGGGCCACGTGGGCTTCAAGGTGCAGGAGCTGGCCGCCGGCGCCGTGGCCCGCGGCGGCGAGGCGGGCCGCGAGGCCTGCCTGGTGATCCTGACCGGGACCGCCGACGTGGGCGTGGGCGGCGAAACCTTCCCAGGCCTGGGCGGCCGAAACTCGGTGTTCCAGGACGCCGCGCCCGGTGCGGTCTACGTCCCGGCCGGGGCGTCCTGGACCGTGACGGCGAAGGGGCCGGTGGAGCTGGCCGTCTGCACCGCGCCCGGCTCAGGCCAGGGCGCGCCGCGCCGGATCGAGGCCGCGAAGATGAGCCAGGAGCTGCGCGGGGCCGGGACCAATACCCGCCACGTGCGCAACATCCTGCCTGAGACCGAACCCGCCGAGAGCCTGCTGGTGGTCGAGGTGATTACCCCGGGCGGCAATTGGTCGAGCTATCCGCCGCACAAGCACGACACGGCGACGGCCGGCGAGGAGACGGCGCTGGAGGAGACCTACTACCACCGCCTGAACCCGCCGCAGGGCTTCGCCTTCCAGCGCGTCTATACCGACGACCGCAGCCTGGACCAGACCATGGCGGTGGAGGACGGCGACGTGGTGATGGTGCCGCGCGGCTACCATCCGGTGGGCGCGCCGCACGGCTACGACCTCTACTACCTGAACGTCATGGCCGGGCCGAAGCGGCAGTGGATCTTCCGCAACGATCCGGCCCACGACTGGATCGTCCGCAAGGGCTGAGCGGCCGGGATCAGGCGTCCGGCGGCGGCAGGTCGCCGCGGCGGGCGAGCCACACCAGCCCCATCATCACGGCCCCGAACAGCGCCATGGCCGCGCCCCAGATCAGGTCGATGTTCGGCTCGCCCGGCCGGACGGCCGAGGGGCCGCCGAACGCGCCCCAGGCGGCCACCAGCGCCCCGATTCCGAGGAACAGCAGGCCGATGGGCAGGCGCACGTCGAAGTTCATCTCTGCCTCCTAACGGAAGATCAGGTCGAGGATCACGACGGCGACGATCATGATCGTCCCCAGCACCGGCGGGCGCAGCACCCAGGCGCCGGCGACGCCCTCTGTCACCTTGGGGGTCAGCGAATAGACCAGGCCGCCGAGCTCGCCGTCGGGCCGTGGCCGGGTGGCGAGGCTGACGGCGATGGTGACGATCATGCAGGCGCTCCAGGCCCAGATCGCCGTCCAGAAGTTCTGCGCCATCTCGCTGGGATAGGTGTGGACGTTCCCGAGCCAGCCGCCCTTCAGGCCCGGGATGTCGTCCAGCGGCAGGGTCAGGCCGTGGTGGATGGCGGCCGTCAGCGTGCCGGCGGCCAGGCCCGTGAAGGCGCCGTGCCCCGTGGTCCGCTTCCAGAACATGCCCAGCAGGAAGGTCGCGAACACCGGGGCGTTCACGAAGGCCATGATCAGCTGCAGGAAGTCGTTGATGTTGTTGAATTGCGAGGCCAGGTACGCCGCCCCAACCGAGGCGAACACCCCGAACGCCGTCGCCAGTCGGCCGACCCGCAGATAGTGCCGGTCGTCGCCCTTGCGATACACATAGGCCTGGTAGAGATCGTAGGTGAAGACCGTGTTGAACGCGGTCACATTGCCCGCCATGCCGGTCATGAAGCTGGCCATCAGCGCGGTCAGGCCCACGCCCAGCATGCCGGTCGGGAACTCCTTCAGGAGCAGGTTGGGCGTCGCCAGGTCGTAGTCGAGCTGCGGCCGGCCGCGGGCGTCCAGCATCGGCTTGCCGGTGGTGGCGTCGACCTTGATCGGGATCACCCCGGGATCGTGCTGCTGGATGGCGCCCGCCACCGCCGTCGGATGGGCCGCCGCTCCGGTGCGGTCCGGGGCCGAGGTGAGCGCGATGGCGATCAGGCCGGGCAGGATGACGATGAAGGGGACGAACATCTTCACCCCGGCGGCGATCAGCGGCGTGCGCCTGGCCGCCGACATGGAGTCCGCCGCCATGGCCCGCTGCACCACCAGGAAGTCGGTGCACCAGTAACCGAACGACAGCACGAAGCCCAAGCCCATGGAAAGCCCGAACCAGTCGACGCCGAGGCGGTTGGTCGAGGCGTGCGCCATGCCGTGCCAGGCCTGCGTGTAGCTGGGGCCCAGCGTGGTCTCCAGGCCATGCCAGCCGCCCACCTGCTTCAGCCCCAGCCAGACCAGGGGCGCGAAGCCCGCCACGATCAGGAAGAACTGCAGGACCTCGTTGTAGATCGCGCCCCTGAGGCCCCCCATGTAGATGTAGACCAGCACCACGGCCGCGGCGGTCAGGATCGAGACGTGGAAGATCCACGCCTGCGGCAGGCCGATCGCCGCGAACGGCGCGTCGAAGACGTGCAGCACCTGGATCAGCTTGGCGAGCGCATACATCGAGATCCCGGAGTTCAGGATCGTCATGATCGCGAAGATCCCGGCGTTCAGCGCCCGGGTCTTCTCATCGAAGCGCATGCGCAGGTATTCCGGCACCGAGCGGGCCCTGGAGCCGTAGTAGAACGGCATCATGAAGACGCCGATGAACACCATCGCCGGGATGGCGCCGATCCAATAGAAGTGGGCGGTGGAGATGCCGTACTTGGCGCCGGACGCGCCCATGCCGATCACCTCCTGCGCCCCTAGGTTCGCCGAGATGAAGGCCAGGCCGCAGACCCAGGCCGGGATCGCCCGGCCGGCCAGGAAGAAGTCCGTGCTGCTGGTGGAGCGGCGCGCGGCGGCGACGCCGATGCCGAGCACGAACAGCAGGTAGAGGCCGATCACGCCCCAGTCGACGGCCCCTAGGCTCATCCCGAATTCCCCCTGGAGGCGCCTTGGACGGCGCCCTGAGCGTCGGCCTCGGGGTCCCCGGGCCGCTTCGGATGCAAGGTGACGGCGTTCCGGGCGCGCCCGTCAAGCCGTACGCGTCGTCAGGGGCATTCTGAGGCGGCGATGGGCAGCAGCAGCGACCCGACCGGGCCTAGGTTGATGACTCGATCATTTTCCAGCCGTCATGGCCGGGCTTGTCCCGGCCACCCGTGAACGCCGCGGTGCATGCGCCAGACCGCGCCGCCGACACTGCTCTTCGTTCTGCGCAGGTGCGTATGGCTGGCCGGGACAAGCCCGGCCATGACGTAAGGTAATAAAATCAATCTCTTGATTGAGTCTTCACCTTAACGCGGAACCTCCGCCCAGCACTCCACCTCGACGCTGGCCCCGACGGCCAGCGCGGCGACGCCCATGGCGGTGCGGGCCGGCAGGTGGCCGGGCTTGAAATAGCTTGTGTAGACCGTGTTGAAGGCGCCGAACTTGCCCATGTCGGTCAGCAGGACCGTGCACTTCACGACATTGTCCATCGACGCGCCGTGGCGGCCGAGCACGGCGGCGACACTGTCCATCGCGCGCTTGGCTTCGTCCTCGAACGGCGCGGGCTGGCCGGGCCGCACGCCGATCTGGCCGGAGACCATCAACAGGTCGCCCACCTTCACCGCCTCGGAGAACGGGCTCCTGGCGTTGGCCGGCGGATAGTAGTCGGCGGCCTGGGCGGCGGAGCCCGCCGCAAGGGCGGCGGCGAAGGCGGCGAGGGCGAGGCGCATGGGGGTTCTCCGACCTTTCTTGGTTCTTCAGGCGGCGGCCGCGGCGCGCGCGCGGCGGGTCCAGGCATAGTAGGCGAGGCCGATCACCAGCCAGCCGGCGATCAGGCCATAGGGTCGGACGTCGGTGGAAAGGCCGAGCGCGGCGATGACGAGGGCGACGACGATCCCGGCGGCGGACAGCGCCTTCACCAGCCCGCGGCTGAACTTCAGGCGCGCCGCGTCGTAGACCTCGGGGTGGTTGGCGGCCGCGCTGTAGGCGGCCAGGCAGGTGCCCGCGTACTTCAGCATGGTGGGCACGCTCACCGCCAGCAGCAGGAACAGCAGGCTCGACGGCAGCAGCAGGCCCGCGCAGGCCGCCGCGAAGGCGGTGATGGTGGCGATGTGCGGCGTGCCGAACCGCGGATGGATGCGCCCCAGCGCCGCCGGCAGCGACCCCGCCCGGCCCATGGCGAACAGGAAGCGCGAAAAGACCAGGAAGGTGGCGTTCATCGACTTGGTGAGCGCCAGCGTCGCGGCCGTGACGATCACCGGCGTCGCCCAGCCGCCCACCGCCGCCTGGGCCGCGTCCAGCAGCGGCGCCTTGCTGGCGGCCAGGGTCTGCGGGCCCACCAGGGACAGCGCGGCGAAGGCGACGGACAGGTAGACCACGATGGTCAGGATCAGCGCCCCGGCCACGCCCAGCGGGATCACCCGCTTGCCGTCCTCCACCTCCTCGCCGACCTCGGTGGCGGTCTCTATGCCGAGGAACAGCTGGATCATCAGCGGCAGGGCCGCGGCGATCGGCAGCCAGCCGCCCGCCAGCGCCTCGGCGAACAGCTGCGGTCGCAGGTGCGGCCCGGCGGCGCCGACGAACACGGCAAGCACCACCAAAAGGCCGATCATCAGCACCGTCTGCAGCCGCGCGGCGATCGCCACGCCCAGGTAGTTCAGGACGAAGAGGACGGTGAAGAAGCCCAGCATCACCGGCTTGGCCGGCAGGTCGATCACCTTGCCGAGGTAGTTGGTCAGCGTCTGGCCGTAGACGATCATCACCACCGCGTTGGCCAGCACCCGCATCCAGACGATGGCGAAGGCGAAGGCTGGGTGGGTGAACCGCCGCTGCCACTCGTAGGAGGCCGCCGTCGCCGGGACGGCCGAGGCCAGCCAGCCGTAGACCAGGGCGAACAGCGCCATCGGCAGGGCGGCGATCGCCGTGGCGATCAGGATGCCGTTTCCGCCGACCTTGGCCGCCGGCCCCAGCACCGTGAAGATCGCCGCGCCGATCGCCGTGCCCGCGCCCAGCATGATCAGGTCGACCAGGCGGACGTTCTTGCGGAGCTGACCTTTCGCCGGCTGGTCTGTCATCGGGGTCCGGTCAGAAGCGGCAGGCGCTGGCCGGCGCCTTGAGGTTGCGTTCCCAGCGGTAGCCTTCCACAGGCGCGCCACGGGGCAGGTAGCTCACCGTCTGCCGCGTCCCGCCGCGGCGCAAGGTCAAGCTGATGGCCATTGTTTCGTCGGACCGCACCTTGTTGACGTCGTTGACCTCGACGATCACGTCGCCGTTCCTGACGCCAGCCTTGTCGGCCGCCGAGCCGGGGACAAGATCCTTCACCACCCGCTCGTCGTTCAGGGAACTGCGCGCAAAGCCCAGTTCGAACGGCCGGGCCGGATGGCTGACCACGCTCAGGCAGGGCGCGAAGGCGTCGGCCGGCGGCTTCAGCAGGCCGCCGGAGACCATGTGATCGTAGCCGGCCTTGGCCTTGGCGGGGCCGATCTCGCGGCCCACCAGCTCCAGCCATTGCGGGATGCCGTAGGGCTGTTTGGCGGTCTCGCGGCGGTACATTTCCTTGACCACGTCGTCGAGGCTGCGCCGGCCCTTCGACGCCGCGCGGATCGCCGCGTCGGTCTGGACCAGGTAGAGCCAGCCGCGGCCATAGGGCACCGTCTGGGCCACCGGATCGATCCAGAACTTCTCGGCCGCCTGGGGGTTGGTGAGGCCGCGATAGGGGTTGGTGTAATAGGCGTCGGCCCGCTCGTTCAGTGTACGGACGACCTTGTCCAGGGCGATGGCGTGGGCCCGCCAGGACAGCGCCAGCGAATAGTATTCCGCCGTGCCTTCGCTGTACCAGGCGGTGTCGCCGTGCTCGCCCTGCATGGCCGGCCAGGTGTGCGCCATCTCGTGGGCGATCAGCAGCTGCAGGCTGTCGGCCGTGGGCTTGGCCGCGGCGTGGTAGCCGAACATGAAGGAGTGGGCGAGCGAGGTGCCGCCGGTCCCCAGATAGGGGTTGCTGCGGGCGAAGACGCGATAGCTCGAGGCGGTGTCGCCGAAGAACGCCGACATGTAGCCGTAGAGCTTCTCGATGCGCTGGGCGAGGTCGGCGGGGTCGAACGGCGGCTCGGTGGCCCAGTAGTAGCCGAAGCGGCCGCCATCGCCCGCCGGATAGCGTTTCAGCACGCCGCCCGCGTAGTAGCTGAAGGCGAGCGCCTCGGAAGGCAGCACCGTATCCACCGCGCCGTCGCCGTAGGACCAGACCCCGCGCGAGCCGGCCGGCGCCGCGCTCAGGTCCCAGGTCAGGTGGACGCGCCACGGCCCGGGCGGGACGGGCGTCGCCATGAAGCCCACGCCCGCGCCCAGGAAGGCGCCGGCCTCTTCGCGCAGGTCGAACAGCGGGCCGTTGTTGGTGGCGGCTGTCACCTGGCGCGGCGGGGCGTGGAAACTCACCGTCACGTCGCCGCGGGTGGGCCGCGTCACGCTCCAGCGACGGTAGACGCCCTGCGGCGTCGGCGGCTCCTCGCTCTGGCTGAGCGGGATCGCGCCCTCGTCATCGCGGGCGCTCAGCGCCTCGCCATCATAGCGGGCGGTCGGGATGCCGACGAGCTTCAGCGGCAGGCGCATCAGCCCGGCGCCCGCCTTCAGGTCCGGATGCTCCAGCACCATGCGCACGCCGAGATAGCTGTCGGCGCCGCCGGCGGGATGCGGGGAGAGCGTCAGGTCGAGCTTCGGCGGCGGCCCCTCGGCGCGGCCGGCGTCGACGCCCACCGCCAGGCTGGCGGCCAACGCCGCGGCGACGATGGTCAGGCGCCACCGGTTCCCAAGGATGGTCATGGGGCCACGCTCACCGGCGGCGGGGTGGTGAACGGCCGGATCGACAGGAACCGGTAGATTTCCGACGGGTAGTAGGCGACGCCGCCGACCATGGTCATCCGGGTGTTGCGGATCTTGGAGATGTCCTGCGTCGGGTCGCCGTCCACCAGGATGAAGTCGGCCAGCTTGCCGCGCTCGATGCTCCCGAGCTCGCTCGCCCGGCCGAAGTAGGTCTCGCAGTCCAGGGTGTCCATCCGAAGCGTCCGGGCCGGCGAGATGCCCGCCATGACATAGAGCTCCAGCTCGCGCAGCTGGGCGAAGCCGGTGGTGTCGTCTGTGCCCGGCAGCATCTGGATATGCTCATCGTCGAGCAGCTTCATCACCTCCAGGATCTTCTTGAAGCTCTGCTGGTAGGCGGCGTCGTCGGCCGGGCTCTTGATGGTCACGAAGCTGCGCCGCCGGTAGCGCTGGTAGCCGATCGGCACGTGGTCCAGGTAGGGCCGGTCGCCGGCCTGCACCTCGCCCGAGCGCGACAGCATCAGCCGCTCCAGCGTCATGGTGGTGGTGTCCAGCGAGACGTGGTGGCTCTTCATCAACGCGATGGTCGTGCGCACCCGGGGCGAGCTGAGGTCCAGGTCCTTGGCCCGCGCCATGCCGGTGAGCCGCAGCGGCGTCCGCGTGTCCTCCGTGGGGTCGAGGATCCAGCCCAGCATCAGCTGGTTGATGTGGGCGATGGTGTCATAGCCGTCGCGGATCACCCGGTCGGGCGAGGAGAAGGCCGGCACGTGGCCGGTGACGCCCATGCCCAGCCGGTGCGCCTCGGCCGCCACCGGCGCCACCCAATCCGGCGGGAAGCTGTTGTAGATCTTGATCTGCCAATAGCCGTGGTCGGCGTACCAGTGCACGTCGTCGATGGCCTGGGGCAGGGTGTCGGCGATGAAGCCGTTGCGGGCCGAATAGGGGCTTCGGCCCTCCAGGAAGCCGTTGCGCACGATGCGCGGCCCCGCCAGGCGCCCCGCGTTCAACCCGTCCATCATCGCCAGCAGGCTCTGGTTGTCGTTGCCCATGTCGCGGGTTTCGGTGACCCCGGCGGCCAGGTTGAACAGGTTGGACGCCAGGCTGGTGTGCGAATGCATGTCGTGCAGGCCGGGGACCAGCGTCCCGCCCTGGCCGTCGATCACCGTCTCGCCCTTCGGCGCGGGCTTGCCGTCCTCGGGCGTCACGGTGGCGATGCGATCGCCATAGACCACCACCTGCGATGGGCCGGTGAGCTTCAGGGCCACGGGGTCGAAGATGCGCACGTTGCGGATGCGCACGGGCCCTGAGAAGCGGTGGGCCAGCTGCTTCTGGGCGTCCTCGGCGCGCGCCTGGGCGATCTCGCGGTTCACCTTGGCGAGCTTGGGCAGCTCGCTCTCGTAGCCCGCGCGGATCACGCCCCCGGCCGCGAACAGCTCGCCCTTGGCGTCCATCAGGACGTATTCCGGGCTGAGGTCGATGCCGGAGAGTTCGTAGATGGTGAGCGCCTGCGCGGCCTTGCCTTCGCCGAGCGTGATCTTGCGCATCTCCTGCACGCGCAGGGCGCCGGACGGCAGCACCGGCAGGGTGTGGCCGGGCGCCTTGAGCAGCGCCTTCACATAGACGCCCAGCATCCAGGGGCTGACGTCGTTGCCGATGTAGAGCACCGGCTTGGCGGCGGGAACCGAGCCGTGATCCGCTTGGCTCGCCCACTCGGCGGTTCCGGGTTTCCAGGTGAAGTGCTCGTGAACCGGCGCGCCGAACAGGCTCTCGCCCTCGATGGTCCAGGTCGTCGGGAAGCCCGCCGCGTCCAGATCGATCTGTTCGCGCGCCTTCGGCCCGCGGCCGTTGTTGACGACGGCATAGTCGATGGCCACGTGGCGGCCGGTGACCTCGGCGGTCAGGTGGCCCACCTTCTCGCCGCCGGCCATGGCGACGAAGCTCTGGGTGGCCGCCTGCGCCGCCCAGGCCAGGCTCAGCGCCAGGCCCGCGCCGATGATCACGCTGCGGCCGATCCCCATGGCGAACTCCCCCGATAGCCGGGACTATCCTATCCTCGGGGGGCGGTATTTCTATTCGAACTGGCGAGAGCGGCTCTGAAACCCGGCAAGTTCAATGCGACCGCGGCGAAGCGGCGGCATAGTCCATGCTAGACCGCTTCGTAGAGCGCCTGGGCGGCGGCCAGGTCCTGCACCACATGCCCGAGCGACTTGTAGGCCGTCACCTGGTCCGGCGACTGACGGCCCTCGAGCTTGCCGTCCAGCACCTGGCCGATCTCGCCCACCACATGATCGTCGCCGATCAGCCCGGCCTCCTTGGCCTTCAGGAATTCCGCGCCCTGGGCCAGCACGCCTTCGCGGTAGTCGGCGATGAACCGCGAGCGGATCACCAGCTCGTGGTCGACCTCGGTCGGGCCGGCGAAGCTGGAGCCTACGATGTTGACGTGGGTCCCCGGCGCGACCCAGGCGCCCTTGAGGATCGGCTCCTTGGCGGACGAGACGGTGCAGATGATGTCGGCCTCGGCGACCGCGGTCTGGACGTCGGCGATCGGGGTGACCGGCAGCCCGAGCTCCGCGGTGAGCATGGTCGCGGCCCTGGCGGCGCGGGCCGGGTCGCGGCCCCAGATGCGGATGTCGCTCAGCGGCCGCACCTGGACCATGGCGCGGGCATGGGTCATGGCCTGCTCGCCATAGCCCAGGATCGCCATGCGCCGCGCGTCGGGCCGCGCCAAGGCATCGGTGGCCACCGCGCTGGCGGCGCCGGTGCGGATGGCGGTGACCTCGCCGGCGTGGATGATGCTGACCGGCGCGCCGGTCTCGCCGTCGAACAGCGCGACCACGCCCTGGTGCGACTGGACCCCCTTGGCGAAATTCTCCGGGAAGACGCTGACGATCTTGCAGCCGAACATGGCGCGCTCGCCCAGCGCGCCCGGCATGGTCCCGAACATCCGCCCGCCGCCCAGCGGAATGATCTGGCGCAGCAGCTGCTTGGTCTCGCCGCGCGAGAGCGCGATCATCGCGCGGCGCACCAGGGGGATGCAGAGCTCGTAGGTGAGCCGCTCGCGCACCTCTTCGCGGTCGATGACCTTCATGCCGGGCTCCCGTCTGGACGACGCGGCGACCCTAGTAGACGCAGGCCTTGTCGGGAACGCCGGGTTTGCGGACCCACTGATAGGCGTCCACCGTCTCGCCGCGCGGCAGGTAGGTGACCGCGAAGGTCCGGCCGTCGCGGGTGACCTTCAGCGTCAGCAGGCGCTTCTGGTCGCCCTGCACGCTGTCCAGCGCCACCGAATAGGTGACCACGTCGCCGTCCTTCAGGCCCGCCTTGGCGGCTTCGGAGCCGGGGTCGAGGCCGCGGATGGTCTTGACGTCGCCGACCAGCGACTTGGGCTCGAAGCCCAAGTCGAAGCGGCGGAACTTCGCCGTGGTGCGCGTGAAGCAGGGGCCGAAGTCGCCGGCCTCCGGCAGCATCAGCTTGCCGGCCAGCATGTCGGCGTGGAGCTTGCGGCCGTCCGGCCCCAGGGCCTGGTCGAGCAGGGAAAGCCAGGCCGCCTCGTCCGTCGCCCCGCCGGCCCGCCGCTTGCGCACCATCTCGACGATCAGGTCGTCCAGGCTCTTCCTGCCGCCCGAGGCGCGGCGGATCTTGCCGTCGAGCACCGCGAAATAGAGCGCGCCGCGGTCGTAGGGCAGGGTGCGGATGCGGGTGTCTTCCCAGAACCTGGGCGCGACCTCCCTGTCCGGCGTGCCGTTCAGCGCGTTGGTGTAGTAGCGCCGCGCCGTGGCGTTGATGTCGTTCAGGAAGTCGCTGGTCGAGATCATCCCGGCGCGCCAGGGCAGCAGGGCCTGGTAGTGCACCGCGATGCCTTCGCCATACCACTGGCCGCCCAGCCCGGTGGCGGTCCAGGTGTGGATCATCTCGTGCGCCAGGGTGCCCTTCAGGCGCTCCGGGTCCTTGGCGCTCTCGCCCCAGGTGAGCAGGAAGGAATTGGTCAGCGCCGCGCCGCCGCCGGCGTTGATCGGGTTGTAGCGCAGGATCACGCGGTAGGGCGGCTCGGCCGGATCCTTGAAGAAGCCGCTCATCCAGCCGTGCAGCTTGCCGGCCCAGACCATCAGCGGGCGCGGATCGAACGGCGGCTCGCCCAGCCAGGCGGCGGAGAAGCCGGTCTGTTTCACGGCCGCCGGTTCGCGGTGCATGGGCCCGGCCATGTAGAGCGCCCGGTGCAGGCGGTCGGCCGGCCCGGCCGGCAGGTGGACCTCGCCCTCGCCGAAGCTGGACATGGCGCCGGAGCCCTTCGGCAGAGCCGAGATGTCCCAGGCGAGCGTCACCGGCCGCGGCTTTCGGCCCTCCGGCAGCAGGATGAAGGTGTTGCCGACGCCGCTGACCCCGCCGCCCTCGGTGCGCAGGCTATAGGGCGGGCCGGAGCCGCGGGGCGGCGGGGTGTCGTCCACCGGGGCGCGGTAGTGGACCGTAAGCGTGCCCTTGATCGCGCGGCCGGCGATCCAGTGGCGCGAATATTCGATGGCCGGGGCGTCGTCCTTGACGCTCAGCGGCGCCGGGCCGTCGTCGTCGCGGGCCGAGAGGCCGCTGAGCGTGTTGGCCACCGTGTCGGTGTTGGCGATGACGATCGGCAGGCGCAGCACCGGCGCGCCGGCCGGGGCGTCGGCGGCGGGGATGCGCAGGGTGACGTCCACCGCGCCCTTGCCGGCCGCCTGGTCCATGGCCGAGGGCTTCAGCAGGACCGAGAAATCGCCGGGCGCGGGCGCGAAGCCGCAAAGGCTGAACGCGGCGGCGGTCAGGGCGGCGGCGAGGACGGGTCTCATGCGGCGGCTTCCGGGGTCAGATCGTAGAGCCATTGGGCGACGGCCAGGTCCTGCACGGCGTGGCCCAGCGACTTGTAGACGGTGATCTCGTCCCTGGACGTGCGTCCGGGCCTGGTTCCGGCGAACACCTCGCCGATCTCCGCGGCGATGGCCGTCTCGTCCACCGCGCCGTGCGCCAGGGCGCGCAGCAGCTCGCCGCCGTGGGCCAGGACGTGCTCGCGGTGGTCGACGATGTAGCGGGCGCGCGCCACCACCGTGTCGTCCGCCTCGGCCTGGGCTGGGCCGCTGGAGCCCACCAGGTTCACATGGGCGCCCGGCGCGAGCCACGCGCCCTTCAGCACCGGGTCGGCCGCGGCGGTGACGGTGCAGACGATGGCGGCGGCCTCGACCGCCCGCTCGGCGTCGGCGAACGCCTGCACCGGCAGGCCGGTCTCGCGCGTGGCCCGCTCGGCGAAGGCCTGGGCGCGGCCCGGGTCGCGGCCCCAGACCCGCACGGTCCCGAGCCGTCGGACGCGGGCGATCGCTTGGATGTGGCCCAGCGCCTGGCGGCCAAGGCCCAGCACGGCCAGGCTGTCGGCGTCGGGCCGGGCCAGGGCCTCGGTGGCGGCCGCGCTGGCGGCTGGGGTGCGCAGCGCAGTGACTTCGCCGGCGTCGGCGATGCAGCTGGTCGCGCCGGTCTCGCCGTCGAACAGGACCACCACGCCCTCGTGATGCTTGCGGCCGTCCGCGCCCATGAACACGCTGACCAGCTTCGCGCCAAAGGCGGCGCGCTCCCCCAATGCGGCCGGCATGATCGCGAAGGTGCGCCCGTCGCCCAGGCCGATGAAGCTGCGCAGCTGCTGGCGAACGCGCCCGTCGGAGAGGGCGATCATCGCCTCGCGCACCACGGCGCGGGCGGCGTCAGGGTCGAAGCGGCGGCGGACCTCGGCGGCGTCGAAAACCCGAAGCTGGCCCACGGCGGTCGGCACTCCAGAAAGAAGACGGGCGGCGGCCGGTTTGGGATCGGCCGCCGCCCACCTGCCGTCCGTCCCGCAGCGACCGGGCAGACGGCGGGTTCTGTTTAGTACTTGGCCTTCAGCCCGACGAAGAACGCCCGGCCGATGATGTCGCCGTAGCTCAGCGTCGGATAGGACGGCATCTTGTCGGTGAAGTTGTTGATCCCCGCGCGCACCTGGAACCGCTCGCCGAAGTCGTAGGAGGCCGAGATGTCGTGGCGCAGGTTGGAGTCGATCACCGGATGGGCGTTGTTCGTCGCGTTGGCGCCGGCCACGGCCAGCGCCGCCGGCAGGTAGTGCGCCTCGTAGGTCACGCGCAGCGGCCCGCGGATATAGCGGACGTCGGCGCGGACCACCCAGCGGGGTTCCGGCAGGCCGGCCTGGCCCACCGTGTCGACGATCTCGGTGACCACGCCCTGGACGGTCTGTTTCAGCGTCTCGTTGTGGGTGACCTCCGTCCCCAGCTCGATATTGCCCTCGCTGTCGAACGGCAGGATCCAGGATGACGGGAAGCGATAGGTCGCGTCCATCGTCTCGCCCCGGTACTTCAGCGAGGCGGCGTTGAAGGTGGTGCTGACGGCGGTGGCGATGTTGCCGTTGGCGTCGCGCGTGAAGAACCCGCAGGTCGCCCCGTTCGCCCCGGGCGCGTCGAAGCAGGCCTGGGAGAAGTTGCTGGGCGTGAAGCCCGTCAGGCCGTTGGTCAGGTCGAGCCGGATGTAGTCGGCCACCACGGTCAGGCGGCCCGGCACCCAGGCCGGCTGGAAGACGAAGCCGAAGGTGGTGGTGTCGGAGATCTCGTTCTGCAGCTGGGCGTTGCCGCCGCTGGTGACCAGGGCGGTGCTGAAGTTCTTCGAGGTGTCCTGGAAGCCGGCCAGGCGGGCCGCCGCGGAGGCGCCGACCGGGGCGGTGCCGGCGTTGCCCGTGCCGAACAGCGGGTTGGCGGCGAACAGCGCCAGGCAGTTGGCCGCCCGCACCGCCGGGTTGGTGCCGGCGTTGACGTTGCGGCTGTCGCAGGGATCCTCGATGCCGCCCGCCAGACCCGTCGATTGCGGCGCGAACAGCTGGAACAGCGTCGGCGCGCGGAAGTTGCGGCTGCGCGAGGCGCGCAGGGTGAAGCCGTTGACGACCTCCCAGTGCAGGCCGACGCCCCAGACGTCCTCGGTGCCGGCGATCGAGTTGTCGACGAACCGGTACTGCGCCGAAAGATCGACGGACTTGAAGCCCGGCGCGTTGAAGCCTTCGCCAAGGATCGGCAGCAGAAGTTCGCCCGAGACCTCGTTGGTGTAGTAGCGGCCGGAGGTGGGCACCACCGGCACGCCGGTGCCGGTCAGGCCCTGCAGCTCCGCGGCGTTGGGGCGGAACACCTGGGATTCAGCGCGATGCTCATAGGCGACGCTGAACTTCAGGTCGCCCGCCGGGACCTTGAAGATGTCGCCGCCCAGGGTCGCCAGGAAATCGTTCTGCTGGTTCTCGTAGGACGAGCCGATCGGGACGGACGCATAGATGCCCGCGCCCTGGCTGGCGGTATTGGCGCCGAACGGATTGATCGGCGCGCAGGACGGATCGACCACGGTCACCGCGTTGATCGAGCAGACGATCTGGCCCTGGGCGTTGGTCGTCGCGCTGATCGCGTTCTTGAACTTGGCGTTGTTGATCGCCCAGCCCTGCTGCTTGCTGTCGACCTGGCCGTAGCTGTAGCTCAGGCTGTAGTAGAAGTTGCGGTCGAAGCGGTTGAAGTCGCCGTCGAGGGCGAGCATCGCGCGCCAGCTGTCGGTCGTGGTGATGAAGTCCTGGCTGGGCAGCAGGTCCACGAAGTCCTTGGACAGGAACAGCGGCGCGCCGGCCCCGAAGCTGGGCTGGGCGGCGGTGAGCGCCGCGATCTCCGAGGCCGTCAGGAACGGATTGGTCCGGTTGAACTGGATCGGGCCCGAGCCCGAGGCGGCGGTGTTCAGGATCGTCTGGCTGAAGCCCTGGCTGCCGACCGGGTCGTCGCCGCGGGTGCGCCCGTAGAGCAGCGAGCCCGACAGCTTCATGTGGTCGTCGATGTCGTAGTGGCTGAGCAGGTTGGCGCTGTAGCGCTCCACGCCGGACAGCAGGCCCGACAGGTCCTTCAGCGGGAAGCCGTCGCCGCCGGTGGCGAAGGGCGGGATCAGCGCCGTGCCGCCGGTGGTCGGGTTGAGGCCCGGGTTGAAGGCGATCAGGCTTGTCCCGTCGGCGGAGAACTGCTGCGGCACGCCGCCGGCGCGCAGGAAGCAGTTGGCGCCGCCGCAGGCCGGGGTCGGCGCCGGGATGGTGAAGATCACCCCGTTGGTGTTGAACTCATAGAACCGCGAATTCAGGATCTCGGTCGTGCCGCTGGTGCTGCGCGACAGCGCCGGCGTCGGGCGGTCATCGTTGGTCAGCGGGTCGGACTTCGACCATTCCACGTCGAGGGCGACGTTGCCCTTGTCACCGAAGAAGTTGCGTCCGGCGGTGGCGCGCAGGCTGTACTGCGGATAGTCGCCGCGCGAGGTCTCGCCCGCCTGGGCGTCCATCTCCAGACCTTGGAAGTTCTGCTTCAGGACGTAGTTCACCACCCCGGCGATGGCGTCGGAGCCGTAGACCGCCGCGCCGCCGGCCTGGACCACGTCGACGTGGTCGATCAGGCCGATGGGGATCAGGTTGGTGTCGACGCCGGAACCGGAACCGGAAGCCGTGCCGGTGACCGGGGTGGCGGAGGTCACGAACCGGCGGCCGTCCACCAGTGTCAGCGTGCGGCCCGGCCCCAGGTTGAACAGGTTGGGGAAGGTCTGGCCGGAGCCGGAGGCGACGCCGGGGCCGGTGGACAGCGCCTGGGCAGGCGTGATCGAGGTCAGGTCGTTCAGCGCCTGGCCGGCGGTGACGAAGCCGCGGTCGTTCAGGTCCTGGGCGTTGACCACCTCCACCGGCGCCGGCGTGTCGGTGGCGGCCTGCTTGATGCGCGAACCGGTGACCACGACCTCCGAAGCGGTGGTCGATGGCGCGGCCGCCGCGGCGCTGGTCTGCGCCGCCGCCGGCTGGGCGGCGAGGCCGGCCGCCAGCACCAGTCCGCCGACGGTGGTCGAGGCGAGCAGCCGCCGCCGAACAGAGCGCATGTTCATTCTATCCCCCAAGTTCTCGCCGGCGACTCCGCGACGCCCACGTTGACGTCTATTGCGCGCAAGGCCGCCGCACCCTGAAAGGAAAGCTAGTCGCGAGACACCGGTTTTTCTTTTCGTTCTTGAAAGCGTCACCCGAGCGTCAAACATGGCCTATGCGCCGCCGGGGGTCGTCCTGCATGGCCAATGCGCAAACCTACCAAAGGAGGCTGGAATCGCGTCCGGGGCGGCGGCCGGCTAGCTGCGGCCGGGGTAGGCCTTCAACGCCTTGCCGAGCCGCGAGAGGCCGCGGTCCAGAGCCTCGGGCTGGCCGCTGCCGAAGCCGATCCGGACATGGCCGGGTTGGCCGAAGAACTCGCCGGCCGGGACGACGATGCGGTGCTTGCGCCACAGCCAGTCGGCCAGCGCGCGGGTGTCGTCGACGCCGACGACGCGGGGGAAGTACATGCAGCCCTGGGCCGGCAGGTCGCCCTCCAGCAGGCCGTCGCCCAGCATGCGGCCCACATGCTCGGCCACCACCGGGCGGGCGTCGGCCAGCAGCCGCCGCCAATGGGCGTCGAAGGCCTCGCGGCTCTCCAGCACCAGGGCGGCGACCGCGTGGGCGAGCTTGGAGACCCCGTAGTCGCCCTGCGGCGTGGCGGCGTTGATCTTCGCGGTCATCTGCGGCGAGGCGACCGCCCAGCCGCATTTCAGCGCGAACAGGCCCTGCACCTTGGTCAGCGAGCCCACGCTGATGAACTCCGGCGCGGCCGTCGCGGCATAGACGCCGCCGTCGAGGAAGTCGGCGTAGACCTCGTCCACCAGGATCGGCACGCCGGTCTTGCGAGCCAGGGCGGCCAGGGTCTTCAAGGCCTCCGCGCCGAGCGCCGCGCCGGTCGGATTGTGCAGCTGGGTGAGGATCACCAGCCGGGTGTCCGGCCGGATCAGCGCCTCCAGCTCCGCCGCGTCGACCTGGTAGTCCGGCGCGCGGCGCGGCAGGTCGGTGACCGTGGCGCCGGCGTCACGCGCCAGCATGGGCAACAGGTCGAAGCGCGGCCGCTCGATGATCACGTTGTCGCCGGGCGCGACCAGGGCCTTCAGCACCAGGGCCAGCGCGCTCGTGGCGCCGGTCGTGCCGATCACCTGCTCGGGGGCCACGCCATAGCGCGCCGCGATGTGGCCGACGACGAAGCGGTTCCCCTCGGCGAAGACGCTCTGGTAGCGGTCGGTCACCCCGCCGGCGAAGGCGTCGCGCACCACGTCCATCAGAAGGTCAGTGGGCTCGCGCATGGTGGAATCGAACAGGACCGCGGCCTCGGACCAGTTCTCGGTGGTCTTCATGGCCGTGCGGATCCAGCGGGAATAGCTGTCGGCGGCCTCGTGTCCCAGCGGTTCGCGGCCCTCCGCCGTGCGCGGAAAATTCAAGACGCCGCCCCCAAGAGAACTCGACTATCCCGCGCCGTCATGGATGCCGGGATCCCGGAGCCAATCCTATCCGCGAGGTGCGGTTTTTCTTGCCTTTGTGCCGCTTGTCGGCCTCCGATGGCGCATCCGCTATGCAGCAACATCGTAAGACGGACATAAGATATGCCGGTCACGCTGGACGCCATCGACATCAAGATCCTCGACCTGATGCAGCGCGACGCCTCGCTGTCGACGGCCGAGCTGGCGGAGCGCGTGGGCCTGTCGCAATCGCCCTGCTGGCGGCGCATCCAGCGCCTGCGCGAAGAGGGTTTCATCAAGTCGGTGGTGGCGATCGTCGATCCCCAGCGGCTCGGGTTCAAGATGCAGATCTTCGCCCAGGTGAAGATGACGACCCTGTCGGAGGACGAGCGCGCGGCCTTCCACAAGGCGATCCACAACATCCCGGAAATCCTCGAATGCTGGACCGTGTTCGGGGAGATGGACGCTATGCTGAAGGTGCTGGCGCCGGACGTGATCTGGTACCAGGACTTCATCTTCAACGTGATCCTGAAGCTGCCCGGCGTGATCGACGTGCGCTCGATCGTGACCCTGTCGGAATCCAAGAGCACAACCGCGATCCCGCTGCGCGCCCGACAGTTCCGCTGATCAATTCCGGCGATCGGCGCATAGGCGATGCAGGGTTCGTCCGGCCGCGTGCATATTCGATCCGCGCCGCTGGAGGCCGCCTTTCAACTAAGCAAGGATAATTCGGCCGCGCGGGACTAGCATCGGGCGGGGGCGCGTCATGCGCTGGAAGACGCCTGAGGTCTTGCGATGAGTTTCACCCGCCGCGCGCTGGTCACGGCCGCCGCCGCCGCCCCCGCGCTGGCCGCCGCCGGGAAAGCCGCCGCCGACGCGGCCGTCCTTCCGGCGCCGAGTCTCCCGGCTAGGTCATTGTTCGCGAAGATGCCCTACGTCTACCTGGACTCCGGCTCGACACACCCGATGCCGCTGGGGGCCCAGACGGCGCTCGGCGACTACCTGGCCTACAAGACCCGCGCCGAGGGCGCCCCGAACCTGAACATGGACGCCATCGAGAAGCGGGTGATGGAGCGGTTCGCCCGGCTGGTCGGCGCCGAGCCGTCCGAGCTCTGCTTCATCCAGTCCACGACCATGGGCGAGAACCTGGTCCTGAAGGCGCTCGGCTATCCGGCCGAGAAGGGCCGCATCGTCACCGACGCCCTGCACTTCTTCGGCTCGTTCTACACCTACGAGGAGCTCAAGAAGACCGGGGTCGACGTCGTCACCCTGCCGATGACGAGGGAGGGCCGGATCGACTATGGCGCCATGGCCGCGGCGGTGAACGGCAAGACCAAGCTCGTCGCCATCAGCGCGGTCTCCACCACCAACGGCTTCGCCCACGACCTGAAGACGGTCTGCGACATCGCCCACGCGCACGGGGCCTACGTCTATGTGGACTCGGTGCACGCGGCGGGCTCGACCCCGATCGACCTGCGCGCCGCCGGCGTCGATTTCGCCGCCTCGTCTTCCTACAAGTGGCTGATGGGCGATTTCGGCCTGGGCTTCCTCTATGTGCGCAAGGAGATCCAGGACCGCGTCCCGCGGCCGTGGTGGGGCTACCACCAGGTGGGCGGCCGCTTCATCACCCACGTCTTCCCCTATGACACGCCGGCGCCCGAGGTGGCGGACTATGGCTACGATCCCGGCGCCACCGGCCGGTTCGGCATGGGCACCACCTCGTGGACCGGGCCGGTGCAGCTCGACTACTCGCTGGGCCTGATCGAGCAGCTGACGGTTCCGGCGATCCAGGCCTGGCGCCAGCCGATGATCGACGCGATCCAGACCGACCTGCGCAAGCGCGGCTACGAGCCGCTGACCCCGCTGGGCACGAAGACGCCGCTGGTGGCCTTCGCGCTGAAGGACGCCCGCAAGAAGCTGCCGGAGATCCTCAACAAGGCCGGCGTGCGGATCACCGTCTCCCAGCACCGCTTCCGGCCCTCGATCTCGGTGTTCAACGACATGAACGACATCGACCGGCTGCTGGCCGCCCTGCCGAAGGCGCCGCCGGCCTGAGGCGGTCGACCCGCGGCCCGCAGTTCTGTAGCACTGTCGCGGAAACGGAGATCGCGATGGCTGACGGATCGGTGCAGGGCCTGGCGGAGGCGCGCTTCGCGCCGGTGCGCGCGGCGTTCGAGGCCAACCTGGCGAGCGGGGCCGACGTGGGCGCGTGCTTCTGCGCCACGGTGGAGGGTGAGATCGTCGTCGACCTCTGGGGCGGCTTCGCCGACGCCGGGCGCACGCGGCCGTGGGAGCGGGACACCATCGTCAACGTCTATTCGACCACCAAGACCATGACGGCGCTGACCGCCCTGCTGATCGCCGATCGCGGCCTGATCGACTTCGACGCGCCGGTCGCCCGCTACTGGCCGGAGTTCGCGGCGAACGGGAAGGCCGACATCAAGGTCAGCCAGCTGATGGCCCACTCGGCCGGCCTGTCGGGCTGGCGCGAGCCGGTCACCAACGACGACCTCTACGACTGGGAAAAGATGACCTCCCTGCTGGCCGCCCAGGCGCCGCTGTGGGAGCCCGGGACCGCCTCCGGCTACCACGCCATCACCCAGGGCTACCTGGTGGGCGAGGTGGTGCGCCGCGTGACCGGTAAGTCGCTTGGGACGGTGTTCCGCGAGGAGATCGCCGAGCCCCTGGGCGCCGACTTCTGGATCGGCCTGCCGGCCTCGGAGGACGGCCGCGTCGCTGAGCTGATCCCGCCGCCGGCCGGGCAGGGGGCCGGCGAGGCCCCGGATCAGAGCGAGATCCAGAAGGTCAGCTTCAACAACCCCGGCGTTCACGTCTCGGCGACCCGGACGCGGGGCTGGCGCGGCGCCGAGATCCCCGCCGCCGGCGGGACGGGCAACGCCCGCTCGGTCGCCCTCGTCCACACCATCCTGGCCAACGGCGGGGTGGCCAAGGGCCGGCGCTTCCTCTCCGAAGCCGGCTGCCGCAAGGCCCTGGAACTGCAGATCGAGGGCAAGGACCTGGTGCTGGGCATGCCGGCCCGGTTCGGGATGGGCTTCGGCCTGCCGAGCCCGACCTTGCCGCTGCCCAACCCGAACAGCTGCTATTGGGGCGGCTACGGCGGCTCGCTTATCCTGATCGACATGGATGCGCGCACGACCTTCGCCTACGTCATGAACAAGATGGCGCCGACGACCACCGGCGACATGCGCGGTCTGGGCCTCTCCATGGCGATGTGGACGGCGCTCGGGATCATCTGACCGCCGGCGCGCGCCGCGCTACTTCCTGGTCACGAAGGCCCGGACCGCCGCGTCGAAGCGCTTCAGGTTGACCTCGCCCGCATAGACCCCGTGCGGGCCTGGGAAGTAGTTGGCGTCGAGCTGGCCGCCCGGCACGCCGACCTGGTCCAGGGTATAGTGGGCGCCGTAGGCCGGGGTGGTCAGGTCGTAGTAGCCGCCGGCCCAGAACAGCCGCATCTTCGGGTTGGCGCGCAGGGCCGCGCCCAGGGCCTCGAAGTCGTTGGAGCGGGCGGAAAAGTCGTTGCCGCGGCTCTCGTAGCTCCACTGCGAGTTCACCAGGAAATTGACCCCGATATAGGTGTCGCTGGTGGGGAACTTCAGCTCGCCGGTGATGTAGGCGCCGACCGCCGGCGAGGGCACCGGGCCGATCTGGGCCGGCGTCGGCGGCGGGCCGGCCGGGGCGCCCGCCGGGCGCTTGGGCACGACGCCCAGCGCCGGGTCGTCGATGCCGCCTTCCGCGCCTTCCACCAGCGGGCCGGTGACGGTGACGTCCAGCAGGCCGGTGCGCAGGCCTTTGTCCTTCAACAGGTTGAACATCCAGTCGTTCTTCGAGATGCGCAGGTTGTGCGCCTCGATGAAGTCGACCGGCAGGCCGATCAGCGCCGACATCTTCGCCGCGATACGGTGCTTGTCCGCCGCCGGCAGGCTGCCGCCTTCGATCAGGGCGGTGACATAGTCGGTGCGGGCGAAATTGAGCGCCTCGTTGAACACCTGCTCGACGCTGCGGCCCCTGCGGTCGATCTTCTGATGATACCAGGCGCCGGCGGCCATGGTCGGCAGCGACGAGACGTAGGGCATTTCGCGGCCCGGCGTGGCGGCGGCCAGCGCCACCAGCATCACCCCGTCGAACGGCAGGTCCTTGCCGTTCTTGACGATGGCCGCGGCGCGGTTGGTGCCGTAGCTCTCGCCCAGCATGAAGCGCGGCGAGGCCTCGCGGTGGTTGGCCTTCAGCCAGTCGGCGATGATCCCCTTCACCTCCAGGGCGTCGCCGGTGACGCTGTAGTACGGCCGCCCGTCCACGCCCGGCAGCGGCCGCGAGAAGCCGGTGCCGACCGGGTCGATGAACACCAGGTCGACCGCGTCCAGCGGGCTGTACGGATTGTCGTGGAAGCCGGTGGGATTGCGCGCGGCCAGCTGGCCTTCGTCGCGCAGCCTGGGGCCCAGCGCCTGGGTGTGCAGCGGCGAGGACGAGGCGCCCGGCCCGCCGTTGAAGCAGAACAGCACCGGCCGCTTCGCCGCATCGGCCACGCCGTCGCGGACATAGGCGATGGTGATCACCGAGGCGGTGGGCGCGCCCTTGGCGTCGTGCAGGAAGTGCTCTTCCACCGTGGCGGTGTAGGCGATCGCCTGGCCGTTGAACTGGCCGGCATGGTGGGTCACCGCCACGCGCGGCGTCGGGTCGGCGGCCCATGCCGGCGCGGTGGCGGCCAGGGCGGCGGCGAGCGCGGCGGCCAGGGCCGCGCCGCCAAGCCGGGCGCGGCGCGTCATTTCGGGCTCGCGCCCTTGATGAAAGCCTCGAGGTCCTTGGCGAGCTGCAGACGGGTCGACTGCACCTTGTACATCATGTGCCCGCCCTCGTAGCAGTGGTCGGAGAAGCGCGACGACAGCGCCGGCTCCAGCTTGCCGGTCATCTTCAGGTTGCCCTCGCACATGTTCAGGCTGTCGTAGCGGCCGGCGGCCACGAAGACCTTGATGTCGGGGTCCTTGCGCATGGCGTTCTGCAGCCAGGGCTGCGAGGCGGGCGGCCCGCCGCCGGCCTGCATGTGCGCCATCATCTCCGGCGTGATCTCGGTGTGGTTGTAGCTCCAGCGGCTGCCGGTGGAGCGCCGCGCCGGGCCGGGCGTCGGCATGTAGCCCTCTTCGAGGTCCACGTAGTTGAGGTCGGTGCGGTAGCCGAGCTCGCCGCGCAGGTAGTCGGTGATCGCGGCCTTGTAGCCGGGCGCCTCATGCTCGGCCCCGAACTGGCGCATGTCGTAGGTGTTCAGCGTCTTGGACCGGTCGCCGCCGAAGAAGCCCTGCAGGTAGGCGCGGTTGGAGACCACCAGGGTCTTGCGGTCGACCATCGAGGCCGGGATGCCGGTGAAGCGGGCGAGCTCGTTGGCGACCTTGTCCTTCTCGGCCTCGGAGAGGGTCGAGACGTGGGCCAGCGCCGGCATGTAGGTGTTGGCCACCCAGTCGTCCACGGCCTTCAGCGTCGCCTCGCGGTTGGCCATCAGGTCGGGCGGCAGGCGCTTGTGATAGAAGGCCGCCGCCGTGCGGGCCGGGATGTAGTAGGCGTCCTGGAACTCGAAGGGCATCAGCGAGCCGGGCACGCCGCCGGACAGCAGGACGGCGCCGGAGACCTTGATCCCGCGCTTTTCCAGAAGCTCGGTCGCCCCGTTCACCCGCCAGGTGCCGTAGCTTTCGCCGAACAGGAACAGCGGCTGCTTCTCGGCGGCGAACTTCACGCGCCAGGCGCGGATGAACTCGGCGGTCTGGGCGAAGTCGCCCAGCGTCGACAGGAACTCCTTGTCGAACTCCGGCTTGGCGGGGCGCGAGAAGCCGGTCTCCACCGGATCCATGAACACCAGGTCGGTGGTGTAAAGCAGGCTCTCGGCGTTATCGACGAAGGTCGCGCCCTCGATCCGGCGGGGGCCGAGCAGCTCGGTCTGCACCAGCACCGAGGGGCCGGTCGGCCCGCCGTTCCAGGCGAACATCAGTGGCCTGGGCTTCGCCCCCGGCGGCTGTTTCACCACATAGGCGGTGAAGAACACCCAGGCGCGGACCTCTCCGGTCTCGGCGTTGCGGATCGGAATCCGCCCGGCGCGCGCCTCATAGGCCAGGGGGCCGCGCGGGCCGGTGATCCTGTGCTGGGTGACCACCACCGGCTCGTCGCCGTTGACCAGGGGCGGATAGCCGGTCTTCGGGGCGGCCGCCGGGGCGCCGGCGGCGGCGGCGGATGTGGCGGCCAGCGCGACGGCCGCCGCGACCAGGATTGCACGCGCAGATGGGCTCAAGTGACGCTCCCCCAATAGGCGCGAAGGTTAGCGCGCCCGCATCGCATTATCTTCGCAAACATCGCGGCGCGCGTCCCCTAAGCGCATGATCCATGCGCCGCGGACACCGCGCTTGCATAGGGATCGCGGGGGTGGCGCGCGGCCGGGCCGGCAGGCAAGCTTGTCGCAACAAGGGGGAGTCGGATGTCGGAGCCGTCGCCGCGCGTCGCCGCCTGGTGGCGGATCATGGACCTGCGGATGGGGATCGTGCCCCTGCCGGTGGGGCTGGTGGGGCTGGGCGTGGCGGCGGCCTTCGTAGGCCTCGGCGGCCCGCCGTCCGACATCCTGATGAGCATCCTGGTGCTTGGGCTGGGCGGCTTCGCCTGCGCCGAGATCGGCAAGCGCGTCCCCGGCCTGAAGACCCTGGGCCTGGCGGCGATCCTGGCGACCTTCCTGCCCTCGTACCTGGTCTACGCTCACCTCCTGCCCACGAGCCTGGTGAAGTCGATCACCGCCTTCACCGACCAGTCCAACTTCCTCTACCTGTTCATCGCCGCGATCATCGTGGGCTCGATCCTGGGCATGGACCGCCGCGTGCTGGTGGCCGGGTTCCTGAAGATCTTCGCGCCCCTGGCGGCCGGTTCGATCGCCGCCACCGCCGTGGGCTGCGCGGTGGGGACGGCGCTGGGCCTGGGGCTGAAGCACAGCTTCTTCATGGTGGTGGCCCCGATCATGGCCGGCGGGGTGGGCGAGGGCGCGATCCCCCTGACCATCGGCTACGCCCAGGCGAGCGGCCAGCCGCAGGGCGTGCTGCTGGCCCAGGTGCTGCCGGCGGTCATGCTGGGCAGCCTGACCGCGATCCTGCTGGCCGGCGGGCTGAATGCGCTGGGCAAGCGCTATCCGGCGCTGACCGGCGAGGGCCGGCTGCAGCCGGGCGAGGCGGACGATCCGGCCTTGGCGGCGGCGAGCGACGAGCCTGCCGAGCCCGAGGCGGCGCGGCCCGGCGTCTCGGCCCAGGACGTGGCGGCGGCGCTGATCCTGGCGGTGACCCTCTACCTGATCGGCGCGCTCACCCAGAAGCTCTGGAAGTGGCCCGGGCCGGTGGTGATGCTGGCCCTGGCCGTCGTGCTGAAGTTCACCCAGGGCGCGTCGCCCCGGTTGGAGCGCGGCGCCTTCGCCAACTTCAAGTTCTTCTCCACCGCGGTGACCTATCCTCTGCTGTTCGCCATCGGGGTGGCCAAGACGCCGTGGGAGAGCCTGGTCGCGGCCTTCAACCTGCCCACCCTGTTGACCATCGCCGCGACGGTTTCGACCCTGATCGGAACGGGCTTCGCGGTCGGCCGCTTGGTGGGGCTCTATCCGGTGGACGCCGCCATCGTCACCGCCTGCCACTCCGGCCAGGGCGGCACCGGCGACGTGGCGATCCTGACGGCGGCGGGCCGCATGCAGCTGATGCCCTTCGCCCAGATCGCCACCCGCATCGGCGGCGCGATCATGGTGACCCTGACGCTGATCGCCTTCGTGCGGCTGGGCGCAGGCTGAGCCTTATTTGCCCTGCTTAGCGACGTAGGCGTCGAGCGCCTGGCGCGCCTCGGCCTTGCAGCCGGCCTGGTCGGCCAGCCGCAGGATGTCGTCCAGGGTCTGGGCGCTCTCGGCCGGCGGGCAGAAGCCGCCGCGCCGCGCCCCGAAGGTGCGGCCGGCCGGCGGCGGCTCGACCAGGGCCTTCAGGCTGTCGAACCGGGCGCTGTCGGCGGCGGCCATCCGGCCGGCGGGAACCGTCACCCCGCCGGGGCCGGCCTTCAGAGTGGTGACCTCGCCGGTGGCGCGCATCACGGTCAGGGTCTTGCCGGCCGCCACGGCCACATGCATGCCGGCGTCCAGCGCCATGCCGCGCTTGATGCCCGGGTCCGTGGAATTCACCACGATATAGTCGCTGGCGTTCGCCGCCCCGGCGAAACCCGCGGCCAAAAGCATGCCAAGAAGAATGCGCCGCATCCCGAAAACCCCTCGTGCAACCGCCCCTGCGAGAGGGGCGGGATTTGTTGTCTGATCTTATCACATACTACGCGGCGTGAGGGGCTTTGGGTGCATGCGTGGTTAAGACGCAGCGGCCCTATCGCAGGGGCGAGCCCGAGAACCTGACGATCCCGTATTTGGCCAGCCAGACCAGGCCGCGTTCGAGGATCGGCCGCTGTTCCGGCGGGAAACTCGCCAGCAGGGCGCCGACGGCGGCCGGGCGGTCGTAGGACAGGGCCGCGACCAGCGCGCGGGCCTGCGCCGGCGTTGGCAGCCGGTCTTCCGCGCCGCGGACCGAGGGCGCGGCCATCAGCGCGGCCAGATCCTGCGCGGAGACCGCCCGGCGCAGCTGCGCCGTGTCGGTGTGCGCCAGGGTGTGGCTGGGATAGGCGGCGAACATCGCGAAGGGATCGAGGCCCCAGGGATTGTCGCCGGCCGCGGTGGGCGCCTGGACCGGCGCGGCCTTGCGCCGCCGCTCGAGCTCGCTCCACAGCACCTGGTGCTGGCCGATCACCACGCGCCAGTCGAACACGCTCTTCGCCCGCTCGGCGGCGGCGTGGCCCATCCGCGCCCGCAGATCCGGGTTGGCGAACAGCTCGGCAAGCGCGCCCGCCGCCTGTTCGACATCGACGGCGGTGAATTGCGACTGGGCGACGAAATAGTGCTCGTAGCTCGACAGGCCGTGCAGGTAGCGGAAGGCGAGGTCCGCGCCCAGCCCCGGCCGCGGCGTCGTGGTGCGGATGAGGAAGCCGTCGGTCCCGTGGCGCAGGCTCCCGCGATAGCCGTCCCAGTCGCTGACCACGCACGGCAGGCCCGCCGCCATCGCCTCCGGCACGGTCAGGCCGAAGCTCTCCTGCACATTGTCGGAAAAGGAGATGAAGACGTCGCCCGCCGACCAGATCGGCCCGTGGGCCTTGGGGTCGATCTCGTCCACGAAGCGCAGGATCACGTCCGGGCAGAAGGCGGCCGCGGCGTCGCGGAACGCCTGGTCCTCCTCGGGCTGCTGGCCGCCGCCGAACAGGATCCAGTAGACCGGCTTGCCGAGCCGCCGCGCGGCCTCCTGCAGGGCCAGGCCCATGGGCGCGGGGTTCATCTTGGTGGCGATGCTGAAGCGGCCGAAGTAGAGCGCGGCCGCGGCGTCGGGCGGCACGTCCAGCGCCTCGCGCCAGCGCGCCCGCGCGCCGGCGTCGAAGGCGAAGTCGGTGGTGTGGACGCCGAGCGGGATGGTGGCGAGCTGGGCCGTCGGCATCCGGGCCGCGCCGAAACGCTCGGTGAGGTGGCGCGCGACGGCGTCGAGCTGGACCTGCACCGCTTTCTGCACGGCGAGCGAGGTGCAGACCAGGGCGTCCCAGGGCTCGAGCGGGGCGGTGAGCAGGGCGGCGATCTCGCCCATGATGTAGGTCTCGGCGATGGTGTGGGTGACGCCGGTGATCGAATAGCCCGTGGCGCCGACCACCCGCCGCGCCCAGGCCTCGCGCTGCAGCTCCGGCGTCGGGATATGGACCGCGCCCGGAACGGTCAGGGCCGTGCGGTCGGCGGCCTCGATCCAGCGGATCGGCCTGGCGGGCGGCCCCAGCCGTTGCAGCAGGGGCTCGAAATCCTCCACCGGCCGGTCGCGGACGTTCCAGAGGTGGAAGGCCTCGGCGTCCGCATGGGCCAGGAAGCCGCGCAGGAAGCCCTCGCCGGCCGAATGGCGGCCCAGCGGGCGCGGGAAGGCGGCGTCATAGGGCTCGCGATCGAAATGGATCGCGGCGCTGGCGGGGCGTGGCGCGGCGATGGCTGGCCGCCCGTCAGTGCGCGCCGGCGGTGGGCCGGCTCGCGGCTTGTGCGCTGGCGGTGGGCATGGCGCGCGCGCCGTCGCCCACGATGGTGAAGGGCGCCCAGAAGTAGGGATGCGACCACTCGGCGCTCTTCTGCAGCACGGCCTGCGCCTGCTGCAGGGCCTCAGCCTCGCTGGGCGCCCGCGATGAGAACAGCCCGGTCATCAGCCGCACGGTCGCCGCCGAGTCCACCGACCAGTGGCTGACCACCAGGGCGCGGCCGCCGGCGTAGATCACCGCCCGCGTCAGGCCGCCCAGCGCCTCGCCGCCGCCCTGCAGGCCGGTGAGGTCGGCGGCGTCGGAGCCCGCGCCGCCGGTGTCGCAGGCCGACAGCACCACCAGGTCGGCGTCGAGCTTGAGGTCGAGGATTTCGCTGGCGTCCAGCAGGCCGTCGGAATCGGCGCCCGCGCCCACCGAGGTGACCAGCGCCGGCTCCGGAAGGCAGGCCGAGGGCTGCGGCAACAGGCCGTGGGTGGCGAAATAGACCACCTTGTAGTCGTTGAGGTCGCGCCGGTTGCGCACGGCCTCGTCGGTGAAGGTCTTGCCGATGACGATCTCGTTGGGATTGGCGCTGAGCGTCGCGCCCACCTTGCGCACCTCCTCGGCGGTGTCGGGCAGTTCGGGCAGGCGCAGCAGCGCCTGGCGCGTGCCCTCGCAGATGTTGGCGGCCGAGGCCCCGGCGCCGACCACATTGGCCGAGCGCTTCAGCACCGATGAGAAGGCCCGTGGGTCGGATTTGGCGCTGGCCGGGTCGGCGAAGGCCAGGAACGCCTGCCGGGCCCGTGAGGGGCTGAAGGCCCGCGACTGCAGGAAACTGGGCGCCGAAAGCACCAGCGAGGAATCGAGCCTGGCGCCCAGCCAGGTCACCTTCCGGTAATCGACCTCCTTGCCGGCCGGCGTGGCGGCCAGGATCGCGGCGGGGTCGTCCATCACCAGGGTCGCCACCGGCAGGGCGATCAGCGCGCCGTCCGGCTCGTAGATCAGGTGCCTGGCGGCGGCGATCTCGGCCTTGGCCGGGCCGGCGAGCTTCTGGAACAGGGCGTAGGACCTGGCGACGTCGAAGGCCGGCAGCCCGCCCTCGGCCTCGAAGGGCGCGCGGATGGCCCGGACGTCCGAGGCGGCCTGGGCGCGCGACAGCGCGATCCGGTAGGGCCTGGCGGCGGTTGGGGTGACCACCATGCCATAGCCGCGGCCGCCCAGCAGGATGACCTTCAGATAGGCCTCGTCATGGCGCAGCGCCTTCTGCAGGTCGGGCAGGGCGGCGGTGGCGGCGACCAGCTGGGCGTAGCGCGGATTGGCCGCCAGCAGCTGCGCCTCCAGGGTGTCGGACTGCTGCTGCAGGCTCTTGAGCTGGGCGTCGAGCGCGGTCTTCGCCTCGCCCGCATAGCCGCCCTGGGCCTGCAGGTTGGCGATCCGCGCCTCGGTGGCGCGCAGCTCGCGCTTGGTGTCGTCGAGGCCGCGGACCAGGCCGGTGATCGCCCCGTCGCCGGAGGCCACCCGGGCGGCCAGCTTGGAGACGGTCTGGGCCGTCGCGTTGGAGACCACGGTCTCGGAGGCCGCGAAGAAGCGGGCCTTGTAGTCGTCGGCGTGGGCCGGGTCGGCGTCGATCTTCTTGAGCAGCAGGTCGAAGTAGGGCGCCGACGCGTCGGCCGAGGCGCCCAGCGAGCCGCGCTGGCTCTGGAACAAGGCGAAGGCGCGGCCGAAGCTTTCCAGCGCCGCGTCGTCGCGGCCGGCGGCCATCTGCGCCTGGCCGAGCTGTAGCAGCAGGCCGCCCTCGGCGGCGGTGCCGGCGTGGCGGACGCGCAGGATCTGGATCGAGGTCGCGAAACGATCGGCGGCCTGGGCCGGCCGGCCGGCGTCGAGGTCGAGCTCGGCCAGGTCGGCCTCCACCCGCGAGCGGAGCCAGACGTTGAGCGCGCCGTCGGCCTCGCTGGCCGCCAGCAGCCGGCTGGCCTGGGCCAGGGGCTCACGGGCGCCGGCGGCGTCGCCCTGGGCGGCGAGGCTGGAGCCGATCACCTCATAGGACTGCGCGTCCTGGATCAGCAGCTCGTCGCTGAGAGGGACCGTGGCGCCGCTGAGCGCGCCGGGGCCGGAGCGGGTGTTCAGCGCCCGCGCCAGATCGCCGCCGATCGCCACGTCGCCGGTGGCGGTCCTGGTGACGGTGGGGCCCTTGTCGGTGATGCCGCGGGCCACGCGGGCGCGCTGCTCGGCCTGGATGGCGGCGCGCGCGGCGGCGATCGCCTGGTCGAACTTGCCCTGGTTGCGCAGGTGCAGCGCGCGGTAGCCGTCCGCCCGGGCCGACAGCAGCGGATCGTTCGCCAGGTCGACCTGGGCCTGGGCCTCGGCGAACAGGCGGTCGGCCTCGGCGAAGCGGCCGTTGTTGGAGATGTTGAGCGCCAGGTTGAGCATCGCCTCACCCTGCTCGCGCGAGGGAGCGTTGCGACCTTGGGCGTCGGCGACCAGGGCCTGGAAGTCGGTCTCGGCCTGCTCGAAGCGCCATTCGTTGTTCTGGACGTAGGCGCGGGCGCGCAGGCGCGCCGGGTCGGACGCTGCGGCCTGCTGGGCGCGGGCCAGGCCCCCGGCGCTGCCGCCGAAGTCGGCGGCGATCTCGGCGCTGGCCGCGGAGGTCTGCACCTCGGCGCTGGCTGGCGGCTTGGCGGCGCCGGAGACCACCTTCAGCCCGGTCTCCAGCACGTCGGCGATCTGGCTCGCGCCCTCGGCGACGATCTGGCCGGAGCCCTTCTTGGCGCCATAGGCCACATAGGTGGCGTTGGAGCCGGCCGCGTGGCAGGCGCGCCGCTGCACGGCGCCCAAGCCGGCGATCGCCTCGGCCTTCGGCTCGACGCAGGTCGCCCGGCCGGCCAGCGCCTGGCCCCAGGCCTTCTCGGCCTCGCCGTTCGGCAGCACGTAGATGTGGCCGAGGTTCACGTCCCAGCCGCGGCAATGGATGTCCCAGCCGCGCCGGCCGGCGGCCTGCACCAGGGCGTCGTCGTAGTTGCGCACCGCTTCGCAGACCGCGCCGCTGGCGCCGCTGCGGCCCAGGGGGATCAGGTCGGCGCGGGTCTGGGCCTGGGCGCCGCCGGCCCAGATCGCAGAGGTCGCGGCGGCCAGGGCCGCGGCGCCGAGCATCGTCGCCAGGCGGATGGGCAGGCGGCTCATGGCTTGGCCCCCGGTTTTCCGGTGTCGCTCGGGGCGCCGCCGTTCGGGGCGGCCTTGGCGGCAGGGGTTTGCGGAGCCACCGCGCGGCCGCGCCAGATCTCCTCGCTGCCGGCGCCGGTGGTGACCGGTTCGGCCAGGGCGGCGTCGGGGTCGCCGGGACTGGCGGCGAGCAGCGGCGGGGCGGCCGCCCGCTGGGCCGCGGCGCTCTGGGCCGCGTCGCTCTGGGCCGCGTCGCTCTGGGCCGCGGCGCTGGCCGCCCCGGCGCTCGCGGCGTTCTGCGAGGCCAGGGCGGCGTCGGCGCCGTTCTGGTCGCCCTCGTCGTCGGCGAACTGGTCGCCGCCGCCCAAGGGGCTCGAGACCCCGTCGCTGCCGCCCGGCGGCCCCCAGCCGTTGGGCTGGAAGGGCGTCTGCTGCTGCAGGCTGCCGGTGGCGCCGCCCGCCGCCGAGCACTGGCTGGTGCCCACCGCGCAGCTGTTGAAGCGATAGATCGCGCCCAGCGGCGGGCTGGTCGGGGCGCCCGTCGAATCCACCACCGAGAAGGCCAGGCCGGTGCCGGCCGCGAAGCTCGACACCACCTGGCCGCTGGGGTCGGTGAAGGCGCCGTAGACGTCCACCAGCTGCGGCGGATCGATCACCAGGTTCGGTCGGCTGGCGCCGGTCAGGAACAGGCCCACCGAGACGTCCGGCGTGGCGGCGGTGTTCTGCGCCACCACCTCTCGCTGGGAAGAGACTTCCAGGTCGCCGGCCGCCACCAGCACATGGTTCTGCTCGGACGGCGTGGCGATCACCCCGGTGGGCTGGTTCTTGCCGATCGAGATGCCGCTGAGCGGCGCCTGCTCGATCAGGCCGATGAACCGCTGCGATCCCATGATGATGTCCTGGGTCGCGAACAGCCGCACGTGGTTGAAGGCGCGGACGTTGGAATAGTCGCCGTTCGCATAGAGCGCCGCGCCCAACGAGCCGGAGAGTAGGATCTGCGTCGGCTGCCAGGCGGCGTTCGCCGGGTCGCCGACCTGCACCACCGCGCCGGAGGCGGTGGGCGCGACGGCGCCCTGGATCAGGGCGTTGTGGCCGCCGCCCGCCAGGAAGTCGACGGTGGGCGTCGCGGCCGGGCTGATGTCGAGCTGCAGCACCGTCAGGTCGCCGCGCTGGGTTCCGTTGGCCTGGCCGGCGTAGAGGCTCACCGCGCCGGTGGCCCGGATGCGGCCGAACTCGGCGTTGTCGAGCCACAGGCCGGAGGCCGGCGCGCCGTCGGCCGCCGACCCGCCGACCCGCAGGGCCCCGCTGGCCGACTCGATCTGCACAGTGGCCGCGCTCAGCGTCCCGCCGAGGTTGATGTCGCCGGCGACGATGTCGATGGCGCCGGGCGCGCTCAGGGTCTGGACGGTCAGGACGCCGCCGACGTTCAGGGTGACGTTGCGCCCGGCCGCCACATTGATGTTGTCGGTGAAGTCGCCGGGCGTGGTGATCGACAGGTCGCGGCCGATCGGCGCGAGCTGCTGGCCCAGCGAAAGCGTCGAGCCCTGCAGGATCAGGTCGCGGCCGGCGCTGAAGCTCGTGATCTGCACCCCGCCGTGCAGGGCCTGCAGGGTCAGGTCCTGGCCCGCGGCCAGGGCGCCGGCGGTGACGCTGGCGCCGCTGAGGGCGATGGAGCCGGACCGCGCGGTGATGTCGCCCACCCGCAGGTTCCCCGCCGCCCCGATGGAAAGGTTGCGCGTGGCGACCAGCGGGCTGGTGCTGGTGAAGTCGCCCACGGTGGTCATCAGGGTGACGTCGCGGCCGGCGCTGACCGCGTTGAGGGTGACGGTCGGGGCCGACAGCGTCGCGTCGCGGCCGGCGGAAACGGTAAGCGCGCCGGGCGCCGAGGTCGGAAGCTGCACCACCGCGTCGAGCCCCGCGGCCACATTGACGGCGGTCGCGCCCGTCACCGCGCCGGTCCCCAGGCCCAGCATGGCGCTGCCGTTGGTGGAGGTGACCGAGACCACCCGGCCGTTGTTCGCGGCGTCGGGGTTGCCCACGAAGTCGAAGCCCACGGTGTCGGTTCCCTGGCCGGTCAGGGTGGCGTTGGTCAGCGAGGCCGTCCCGCCGCTCGACAGCACAAAGACGTCGTCGCCGGCGCTCGCCTGGCCGACGGTCGTATTGCCCGTGCCGGCCACATAGAGATCGCCGCGGCTGGTCGCCTGGCCGAGGTTGATCGTCCCGCCGCTGACCAGCACCTGGCCGCCGCTGACCCGGTTCAGGGTCAACGTATTGGCCTGGACGCTGGCGCTCGCACCCGCCGTCACCGAGTCTATGGTCGCCGAAGCCAGGTTCACCGCCACCGACCCGCCGGCCGAAAGGGTGATCACCCCGCCCGAAGCCGAGCCGGTCCCGTCGCCGAAGCCGAGGTTGCCGACCGCCGCCACGCTCAGCGGCGCGGCCGAGCCGCCCGAAAGGCTGGCGCTGTCGATCAGCACCGAGCCGGCCGCGTTGATCGCCCCGGCCCCGGACAGGTTCAGCGCGCCGACGTCGATGTCGCCGGTCTCCGACTTCAGCGAGGTGGTGCGCGCCACGGTCAGCGAATTGGCCTGCAGGGCGGCGCCGTCGGCGATGAAGTCGCGCCCGGCGTTGGCCGTGCCCAGGGCGATGGCCTGCGAACCCTTCAGGATGATGTCGCGCGTCGCCGTCAGCACCGAGACCTGGCTGGGATCGGCAGCGTCGGTGCGCGACCCGGTCAGGGTCTCGGGCCCGCCGGACAGCGGCCCGCTCAGGCCGCCGAACGGGCTGCCGCCCAGCGTCTCGCAGCCGTTGCCGTTGCAGGGCGGCGGCAGCACGGGCGGCGGGCCGAGCGTGGTGGGCGGCGGCGGGGGCCGCTGATAGGGCTGGCCGATCACCTGGCCCGAGGTCTGCAGCAGCAGGTCGCGCGAGGCCGTGGCGGTGGTGAGGTAGATGTCGGTGGGGATGCCGCCGGCGTTGGCGCCGATCTGCCGGCCCGAGATCCCGCCGCCGCCCGACAGGATGATGTCCCCGCCATCCGTCGTCGCCGCCGTCGCGGTGACCACGCCGCCCAGGTTGATCACCGCGCTGGAGGCCGAGCTGCTGCTGACCGCGGCCACGAACACCGAATTGGCGCTGGTGGCGTTCTGCAGGTCCATCAGCACCGAGGAATTGCTCGGGTTGGTGATGATGAAGTCGACCAGGTCGAAGTCGCCGGGCGCGTTCTGGGCCAGCCGCAGCGTGTAGCCGACGGCCGCGCCATAGAGGACGCTCGAGCCGTTCTGGCCGGTGACGCTGGTCCCCGCCTGGGTCACCACTTCCGGCGCGATCAGGGCCACCAGGCCGCCGTGGCCGGTGATCGACGAGCCGGTCGTCATGCCCACCGCGGGCACGTCCAGCAGCTCCGAGCCCGGGAAGCTGAAGGTGGTGTTGGCGGGATCGAGGAAGGAGGTGATCTCGGGCGCGGCGGCGCTCACCAGGATGCCGCCGGCGTCCACCTTGGCGCCGTTGCCGAAGATCATGCCGTTCTTGGCGGCGAACCAGATGTTGCCGCCGAAGGCGCCGTTCACCGTGCCGGTGATGGTCCCGTCGACCTCCGGGACCTTGCTGTCGTTGATCCGGTTCAGCACGATCCAGTTGCGGGTGTCGAAGGTGTAGGCGACCTTCTCGCCGGCGCCGACGTTGTAGGTCGTCCAGTCGATGACGGTGCGCGGCGCGTGCAGGGCGACGTCGGTCTCGCCCGGGAGGCTGGCGATCACCGGCGGAGCGCCGCCGGCGTTGACCTGCGGAGCGCCGCCCAACACGGGAAGCGCCAGCGCGGGGCCGGCGACGGCCAGGCCCAGCAGGGCGCCGCAGAGCGCGGTGCGGCCGAACAGCTCGCCACGGCCCCGCACGGCCCCGCGGGCGGGGCGGTCAGGGCGGCGAGGGTCGACCACAAGGCTCATTCCGTCATCTCACCCGCTAGAAGAAGCTCGCGGTCAGGTTGACCAGCAGGCGCGGCGCCGGCCGCGGGCCGCCGGGCGACACGCTGTCGATCGGACGCGCGTAGGTGAACTCAAGGTTGGCGCGGTTGGCCAGCCGCAGCGTGAGCCCCGCGCCAAAGGACCGCAGGGTTCGGCTGGCCGCCAGGCCGGACAGCGCCGTGTCGTTGTTGTGTACGTAGCCCTGGTCGTAAAAGACGAAGGGCGAGGCCTGGACCTTGGAGCTGAGCTCGATGGCGGCGTAGCGCAGGTCCAGCGAGGCCGCAGCCCCGGTGTCGCCCAGCACCGCGGCCGGGTCGTAGCCGCGGCCCACGGAAAGGTCGCCCAGCGAGATCTGTTCGTAGGGCATCAGCGGCTTGTCGGAATATTGCGCCTGGGCGCGCAGGCTGGCGCTGATCGGGCCGAACAGCGGCGCATCGAGCCCGCCGGCCCCGCGCACCAGCCAGGCGTCTGGAACCGCGAAGCCGTGGGTCAGCAGCGCCGAGCCCGCCTCGCTCGCGCCCAGGCCGGACAGGCCCTTGCGCAGCGACAGCGCCCAGTTCACCGAAACCGGCCGATCGAAGGCGAAGCTGCGCGCGTCCCCGTCCAGCCGCAGGTACAGCACCCGCGCCTTGTCCTCGGTGAGCTTGCCGCCGCCGGCGATGTCGGTCTCCTGGTTGATGACGTCCAGGCCGCCGGCGAGGTTGAGGTCCAGCCGCCGGCGGCGGATCAGCGGATAGGCGGCTTCGACCTCGCCCACCGTCGAGATGCTCTTCAGGTCCAGGGGCTTCAGGACGTCGCCCGGCCGGGTCTCGCCATAGACCGCCGAGCCGCGCACGATCCAGCCGTCGCCGCCGATGCGCGCGGCCTCCTGCAGCTGCACCACCCATTGCTCGTTGGAATCCAGGGTATGGAAGGCGGTGAGCGCGGTATCCTCGCCGAACGGCGTGAAGCTGCGCGCGTCGCCGCGCACCAGCCCGCCCCAGCGGCCCACGGTCCGCGAGCCCAGGTTCTGGGCGTTGCCGACCGCGGTGAACGGCGTGCGGCTCACCGTGACGTCGATGTCGACCGCGCCGGGTTCCGGGTTGGCCGAGGGCCGGATCGCCGCGCGGATGCGCACGCCCGGGATGTCGGAAGCCAGCAGCAGGTAGCGCTGGGCCTTCTTCATGTCGAACGGCTTCATCCCGCGCAGCTTCTCGACATAGCGCTCGACGGCCGCCTGGGCCGGGCCGATGTCGCCGCGCACCCGCACATTGACCACGTGCGCCTCGATGACCTCCAGGACCAGCGCGCCGCCGGCGATCCGCTGCTCGGGGATCTCCACCCGCGCCAGGATCCCGCGGTCGAACAGCAGCCGCGCCGCGCGGTCGCGGATTTGGCAGATCACCCCGACCTTCTGCGGCTTGCCGATGAACGGCTGATAGGCGGCGGCGAAGTCCTGGTCCTTGAGCGCCGTGGAGCCGCGGAAGGCCACCGATCCCAGGGTCACCTCGACGGGCGAATCGGCCAGCGGGCAGGGCCCGGGCGGCTCGGGCGCGAAGACGTCGGTCTCCTGCCGCTGCAGCCTGGGGACCCGGGCGGCGGGGTTGAGTTCCGGGGCGGAGAGGCCGGGCGCCGCGGCGGCGGCCTGGGCAGGCGCGGTGGTCTGCGCCCAGGCGCTGGCCGGCGCTAGAACTGTCGTTGCAAACGCTGCAAGCGCGCGCGTTCGGAGGCCTACGCGAGGCGCCCCCATGCGTAGGCCTCCCCCAATCCAACCGCGTTTAAATGCTTCGGATCACAAGGTTTGGCAACGGTTTTATGAGGTGAATCAGACCCTAGGCGGAAATTTTACGTCGTCCGTTCGGGTCTTCATGGCGGGCTCCAATGCTGCTACCAAAGGTCACGGGCCGGGCATAGGATTCCCGGCCTTGGGGCATCGCTGGAGCGCCGATGGGGCGGGGACGCGCAACCGGATGGATCGGCTTTGTGGGCCTGGCGGCGGCGCTGGGCCTGGCCATGGCCGCACAGGCCCAGGCGCCGAAGGGCGAGCCGCCGGTGGGCGGACGGACCGGCGTTCATGAGGGCGTCGCCACCTGTTCCGGCTCGTCCTGCCACAGCCGCCCGGCGCCCAGCGGGCTGACCGTCCGCCAGAACGAGCTGATCACCTGGCAGGACCCGCACAGCGAGGCCGGCGCCCACAGCCGCGCCTGGCGGGTGCTGACCACCGCGCGCGGCGAGGCCATCGCCCAGAAGCTGGGGATCGGGCCCGCCGAGAAGGCGCCGGCCTGCCTGGCCTGCCACGCCGATCCGGCCCCGGCCGGCGAACGCGGCGCGCGCTTCCAGATCTCCGACGGCGTGGGCTGCGAGGCCTGCCACGGCGGCTCCGGCGGCTGGATCGCCAGCCACTACGCGGTGGGCGCCACCCACGCGGCCAACATCGCGCGCGGCATGGTCGCCCTGGACGAGCCTAAGGCGCGCGCCGCCAAGTGCCTGAACTGCCACTTCGGCAGCGCCGAGAAGGATCAGTTCGTCACCCACCAGATCATGGCCGCCGGCCACCCGCAGCTCAGCTTCGAGCTCGACCTCTTCTCCAGCCTGCAGAAGCACTACGACTTCGACGCCGACTACGCCTCGCGCCACAAGCAGGTCCCGGGCGGGGTGAAGACCTGGGCGGTGGGCCAGGCCATGGCGCTCGACCGCATGCTGACCCTCTATGGGCCGCGCGCGCCGGGCGGGGCCTTCCCGGAATTCAGCTTCTTCGACTGCCAGAGCTGCCACCGGACCATGGCCTCGAACGATCCCAGGTGGCGCCCGGCGTCCGAGGCCAACCCGGGCCGGCCGATCCCGGTCGGCCAGCCGCCGTTCAACGACGAGAACATGATCATGCTGTCGGCGGCGGCGAAGGTGGCGGCGCCGGCGCTGGCCGGGCGCTTCGAGGCCGAGAGCCGCGCCTTCCACGAGGCCCTGGCCAAGAACGGCGCGCTCGCGCCGCAGCGAGCCGCGACCCTGGCCGCCACCTGCCACCAGCTCGCCGACGCCTTCGCCGCCAAGAGCTTCAGCCGCGCCGAGACCCTGGCGATCTTCCAGGACCTGCTGGGCGGCGAGGGCGCGCGCCGTTACACCGACTTCTCCGGCGCGACCCAGGCGGTGATGGCCGCCGACACCCTGCTGAACGCCCTGGTGGCCGATGGCGCCATCGAGCGGGCGGCCTACGCCAGGGTGAAGCCCGACCTGGACCGCGCCTATCAGACGGTGCGCGATCCCAACGCCTTCCGCCCGGCCGAGGCGCGCGCGGCCCTGGCGCAGGTGGCCGAGAAAGTACGGGGATTGAAGTGAAGCGTGGACCCTTCGGAACGGCGCTCGCGATCGCCGCGGCCCTGGCCCTGGCGGCTTGTGGCGGCGGAGGCGGCGGCGGTTCGCAGACCACCACCCCCACGCCGCCGCCGACCACCGGGACCGGGACGGGCATGGCGGGCGTCTACGCCCTGCCGGGGACCGACTCGCTCTCAACCGCCGATGTGCAGCAGGTGCTCGCCCAGGCGATCGCCGAGGCCAAGGCCCGCAACACGCCTGCGGTGATCGCGGTGACCGACCGGGTCGGCAATGTGCTGGCGGTCTATTCCATGGCCGGGGCGCGGGCGACGGCGACCATCCGCCCGGGCCCCGGCGGCAATATCGACGCCCAGGGCGTGGTGGTGCCGGCCGCCGCCGCCGCCATCGCCAAGGCGATCACCGGGGCCTATCTGTCGTCCTCGGCCCAGGCGTTCTCCACCCGCACCGCCAGCATGATCGTGCAGGAGCATTTCCCGCCCGCGCCGGCCTCCGCCAACCTGGAAAGCGGCCCGCTGTTCGGGGTGCAGTTCTCCTCCCTGCCGTGCTCGGACCTCACCCAGCGGTTCAACCCGGCCGGCGGGGCGGGCGCCTTGATCGGGCCGAAGCGCTCGCCGCTCGGCCTGGCGGGCGATCCCGGCGGCTTCCCGCTCTACAAGAACGGCGCCCTGGTGGGCGGCGTGGGCGTGATGTCGGACGGCGACTACGGCTTCGATCCGGACGTCTCCAACATCGACAACGACGACGAGGAGAACGTGGCCCTGGCGGCCACCAACGGCTTCACCCCCTCCGCGGTCATCACCGCCGACAAGGTGAGCCTGGGCGGCACGAGCCTGCGCTACAGCGACGCCACCACCGCGACCCTGAGGGTGAGCCCGACCCAGGCGACCGCGTTCTCGGCCCTGCCGGCCGGGACGGGCGCGCTGACCCCGGTGACCGGCTACTACGCCGGAACCGCCGTGCTGGCGGGCCAGGTCTATGGCCAGGAAGCCTCGGGCGTGCGCCAGGCCTCCAGCGCCGAGTTCTCGATCCCCGGCGGCTTCATCCTCACCGACGGCTCGGGCGCCAACCGCTATCCGCCGCGCGCCGGCACCGATGGGGCCGATGTGGGCCAGGCGCTCAGCGCCGCCGAGGTCACCGCCCTTCTGGAAGAAGCCTTCAAGGTGATGCAGCACGCGCGCGGCGCCATCCGCCAGCCCGCCAACAGCGTCGCCCAGATGTCGATCTCGGTGGTCGACACCCGCGGCGTGATCCTGGGCGTGGTGCGCGCGCCGGACGCCTCGCTGTTCGGCACCGACGTCTCGGTGCAGAAGGCGCGCACGGTCGCCTTCATGTCGGGACCCAATGCGGCCTCGGACCTGCAGGGCAATCCGAGCGCCGACGTGAAGAGCTTCGTCACCAACGTGCGGAGCTTCTTCCCCGATCCCAACGCGCTCACCGGCAAGACCGCGTTCGGCGCGCGCTCGATCGGCAACCTGGCGCGGCCGTTCTTCCCCGACGGCCAGCAGGGGCGGCCGAACGGGCCGCTGTCGCGCCCGATCAGCCAGTGGAGCATCTTCTCCACCGGCCTGCAGAGCGCGCTGATCATCGGCAACATCGGCCAGCACCTGGCCTTCGTCACCGGCGCCAGCCCCACCGACACCGCGCCGCGCTGCACCGCGCTGCCGGACGTGGCGCCCGGCCAGAACCGGCTGCAGAACGGCCTGCAGATCTTCCCGGGCGGGATGCCGATCTACCGGGCCGGCAAGCTGATCGGCGGCATCGGGGTTTCCGGCGACGGCATCGACCAGGACGACATGGTGGCCTTCCTCGGTCTGGCGAACGCCGCGGGCCGGGTCGCCATCGGCAACGCCGACCCCGCGATCCGCGCGGATCAACTGATTGTGGGGCCGGCGCCCGCACAACGGTTGCTTTACGTTAACTGTCCTTTCGCACCCTTCCTCGACACCTCGGACCAGAACGTCTGCCAGGGAAAATGATGGGATGCGGGGCGGCCTCCTCTTTGCGCTCCTGATCGCGACGCTCCCGCTCGCGCAGCGGGCGCGGGCGGCTGACGTCATTGGCGACCTGCTGGCGGCGACCATGGGCGCTCCAGAGGCCGACCAGTCGCCGTCCGCCGCACAGCCCGCTCCCCAGGCTGCGCCGCCGCCCGCCGCGCCGCCCGAGGCGCCGCGCCGCCGCCGGCCCGGCCAGCACGAACAGCTGCCGCCGGCCGAGGCGCCGCAGGTCAATCCCAGGGGAATCGAGGCCCCGCCGCCGGAGGCCTTCCCCGCCGACCAGGTCCCGATCCCCGACCGCTGGCGGGTGATCGAGGCGGTGGGCGTCCACTCGCGCTGGTTCGACCCCTACGACCAGAACACCATCAAGGGCGACCGGCCGATCGCCGGGACCCAGGACTGGTTCTTCACCCTGACCGGCGTCTCCGACACGGTGCTGGAGCCGCGCAGCTTCCCCCTGCCGGTCGGCTCGCAGACCACCACGCGGCCGGGCAGCAACGACAATTTCGGCCGCGCCAACAGCTTCGCCGGATCGCAGAGCATCATCGCCGGTCTGGAACTGACCAAGGGCTCGACGGCCTACAAGCCGCCGGAGATCGAGTTCCGGCTGACGCTGGACTTCAACTACAACTACGCCTCGGTCCCCGAGAAGCGGATCCTGTCGATCAGCCCCAGCAATCCCGGGCGGCGCTCGGACGAGTTCGTGGGCGTGCAGGAAGCCTTCGTCGACTACCACCTGCGCAACGTATCGGACCGCTATGACTTCGACTCCGTCAGGGTCGGAATCCAGCCTTTTTCCGCGGACTTCCGCGGATTTCTTTTCCAGGACAATCAACTGGGAATCCGGCTGTTCGGCGACCGCGACAACAACCGCTGGCAATATAATCTGGCCTGGTTCCGGCGGCTGGAGAAGGACACCAACTCCGGCCTCAACGACGTCACCCAGCGGATCCGCAACGACGACGTGTTCGTGGCCAACCTCTACCGCCAGGACCTGCCGTTCCCGGGCATCACCTCGCAGCTGACCGTGGTCTACAACAAGAACCGCGAGGCCGGGCAGATCCACTTCGACGACAACGGCTTCCCGGTCCGTCCCGCCTTGATAGGGGATCAGAGGACACGCGACTACGACGTTGTTTATCTTGGCTATAATGCCGATGGCCATATCGGCCGGCTGAACCTGACCGGCTCGATCTACAACGCCACGGGCAAGGACAAGAATTCGGTCTTCACCAACCGGCCGGCCGACATCGACGCCTGGTTCGCCGCGGTCGAGCCCTCCTACGACTTCGACTGGATCCGGGTGCGCGGCTCGGCGCTGTGGGCCTCAGGCGACAAGAATCCGTTCGACAACAAGGAAACCGGCTTCGACGCCATTTACGAGAACCCGCAGTTCGGCGGCGCCGACACCAGCTACTGGATCCGCCAGTCGATCCCGTTCGTCGGCGGCGGCCGCGCGATCTTCCTGAACGGGCGCAATGGCGTCCTGGCCGACCTGCGCTCGTCGAAGGACGAGGGCCAGTCGAACTTCAACAATCCCGGGACGGTGTTCCTGGGCGGCGGGGCCGACTTCGACGTGACGCCCAGGCTGCGGCTGACCACCAACATCAACCACATCTGGTTCGACGACACCGCGGTGCTGCAGACCCTGCGCAACGAGGGCACCATCCCGCGCGACCTGGGCTGGGATTATTCGGTTTCGATGATCTATCGTCCGAAGATGACGCAGAACCTGGTGCTGCGCGGCTCGGTGGCGGTGTTCGACCCGAGTTCGGGCTTCCACGATCTCTTCACCAACTCCAGCGGCGACAACCGGTACTATTCGGTGCTGCTGAACGCGATTCTCAACTTCTAGGGGCGGCATGGGGCGGCTGGGCAAGAAGGGCGGACTGTGGGGAGCGCTGGCGGCGCTCGTCCTCGTCGTCGCGCCTGCGACCCTGCTGGCCGCCGGCGATGAGGAAAAGCCGGTCGCCCGCGTCTATCACACCGCCCCGCCGGCCAGGCAGGGCGAGACGCCGGAGGCGGCGCACGCCGCCAGCGCCGGCTGCGAGAGCTGCCACACCGAGACCGACGCGCCGTCGATGCACAAGTCCGCCGCCGTGGTGCTGGGCTGCGCCGACTGCCACGGGGGCGATGCGACCGTGACCGCGCGGCCAGGGTTGGCCAAGACCTCGGCGGAGTACGCGACCCTGCGCGACAAGGCCCATGTGCTGCCGCGCTATCCCAAGGCCTGGGGCTATCCGGGCTCGGCCAAGCCGAAGGAAAGCTACACCCTGTTGAACCGCGAGGCGCCGGAGTTCGTGCGCTTCGTGAACCCCTCGGACTATCGGGTCGCCCGCGAATCCTGCGGCGCCTGCCACCTCGACGTGATCCAGAAGGCCGAGCGTTCGCTGATGGCCAACGGGGCCATGTTCTTCGAGGGCGCGCTCTACAACAACGGCGTCCTGCCCAACAAGACCGGGATCCTGGGCGAGGCCTACACCCGCAACGGCGAGCCGGCGAAGGTGGTCTCGCCGGGCGATCCGCCCGGGACGGTGACGCCGGCCGAGAAGGCCAAGGGCGCGATCGGCACGCTCTATCCGCTGCCCACCTGGCAGGTGACCCCGCCCAGCGACATCTTCCGGGTCTTCGAGCGCGGCGGGCGCACCATCGGCTCCGGGTTCACCGAGCTCGGCATCCCCGACGAAACCGGCGACCCGCAGAAGCTGGAGGAGCCGGGCCGGCCCGACATCCGCCAGTCGAACCGCGGCCCCGGCACCGGCCTGCGCGTGGCGATCCCGGTGCTCAACGTCCACAAGACGCGCCTGAACGACCCCTTCATGTGGTTCCTGGGCACCAACGACCAGCCGGGCGACTACCGCACCTCCGGCTGCGCCGGTTGCCACGTGGTCTACGCCAACGACCGCGAACCGATGCACGGCCTGACCTGGGCCAAGTTCGGCCGCGACGGCCAGTCGGCCAGCAAGGACCCGACGATCAGCAAGACCGAGAGCGGCCACCCGATCGAGCACGCCTTCACCCGCTCGATCCCGACCTCGCAGTGCATGACCTGCCACATGCACCAGCCGAACATGTTCCTGAACACCTACCTCGGCTACACCATGTGGGACTACGAGTCCGACGCGCCCTTCATGTGGCCGGAACGGCAGCGCTATCCGACCGCCGCCGAGATGCGCAAGGTCCTGGACCGCAACCCGGAAGGCGCCGCCCCGCGCGGCCTGTGGGCCAGCCTCGACTTCCTGCGCAACGTCTTCGACCTGAACCCCAAGCTGCACGACACCCAGTTCGCCGACTACCACGGCCACGGCTGGGACTTCCGCGGGGTCTACAAGCGCGACCGCGACGGCAACCTGCTGGACGCCGATGGCAAGATCGTCGCCAACGACGACCCGGAGAAGTGGCGCAAGGCCGGGGCCGGCAAGTTCGAGGCGGTCGGCGGCCAGTCCGGCAAGGCGGTCCACATGATGGACATCCACGCCGAGAAGGGCATGCAGTGCGCCGACTGCCACTTCGCCCAGGACGCCCACGGCTCGGGCCTGATCATGGGCGAGGTCGCCAACGCCGTGGAGATCAGCTGCAAGGACTGCCACGGCACCATCTCGGCCTATCCGACGCTCAGAACCTCCAACGTCGCCGCCAGCCCGCAGGGCACCGACCTGACGCTGCTGCGCAATCCCGACGGCAAGCCGCGCTTCGAATGGGTGGAGCAGGACGGCCGCCGCGTCTTGATGCAGCGCTCGATCATCGATCCCAAGCTGGAGTGGCGGATCCACCTGGTGAAGGACTCGGTCGACCGCTCGAGCCCCGACTTCAACGCCAAGGCGGCCCGCGCCAAGCTGATGGCCAAGATCAGCCAGGACGGAAAGCCGTTCCAGTGGGGCCCCGGCGTCGCGCCCCAGAACCTCGCCCACAAGGACGGCGAGATGGAATGCTACGCCTGCCACACCTCCTGGACGACGTCCTGTGGCGGCTGCCACCTGCCGATCGAGGCCAACTGGAAGACCGCCAGCCACAAGTACGAGGGCGACGTCACCCGCAACTACGCCACCTACAATCCCCAGGTGGCGCGCGACGACATGTTCCAGCTCGGCCGCCACTCGACGGTGAAGGGCAACACCATCGCCCCGGTGCGCTCGTCCTCGGCGCTGATCCTCAGTTCGACCAACATCAACCGCGACCGGATCTACACCCAGCAGCCGTCGATCGCGGCCAGCGGCTTCTCCAACCAGGCCTTCGCGCCGCACTTCGCGCACACGGTGCGCACGACCGAGACCAAGACCTGCGACGACTGTCACGTCTCGGCGGCGAACGACAACAACGCGATCATGGCCCAGCTGCTGCTGCTCGGCACCAACACCATCAACTTCGTGGGCATGCACGCCTGGGTCGGCCTGGACAACGGCATCGAGGCGGTGCGGGTCACCGAATGGAACGAGCCGCAGGCGGTGTTCGGCTCCTACCTGCAGAAGTACGCCTATCCCGACTTCTACAAGCTGCACGTCGAGCGGAACCATCGCGAGCTGATCTCCTGGCGCCGCGGCAAGCCGTTCGCCAAGGGGCTGAAGGGCGGCGAAGCCGACGCGGCGGAAGACATCGTCAACGTCACCCACGGCACCGGCGGGGCGGCCCGCTGCCTGCAGCTGCGCGGCGAATATATGTATGTGGCCGAGGGCAAGGGCGGCTTCCGCGTCTATGACGTCTCGCAGATCGGCAACAAGGACGTCTCGCAGAAGATCGTCTCGGCGCCCTTCTCGCCGCTCGGCGACGACACCCACATCGCATCGAAGAACGCCACCTGCATGGCGCTGCCCACCAACCAGTCGATCGCGCCCGGGCGCAACACGCCGCAGATCCGCAAGGACAACCAGGAACAGGCGTTCCACCCGATCTACCACTACGCCTTCGTCACCGACGCCGAGGAAGGCCTGATCGCCGTCAACGTCGACACCCTGAGCGACGGCGACCCGCGCAACAACAGCCTGCATCGGGCGCTGACCTGGAACCCGAACGGCCTGCTGAAGGGCGCGCGGCACATCACGCTGGGCGGCCACTACGCCTACATCGCCGCCGACGCCGGCCTGGTGGTGGTCGACCTCAACGACCCGTTGAAGCCGCGCCATGTGGCGACGCTGAACCTGCCGGATGTCCGCGCGAGCGCGCTGCAGTTCCGCTACCTGTTCGTCACCGACGCCCGCGGGCTGGAGGTGGTGGACGTCACCAATTTCGAGAAGCCGGCGCTGGTCGCGGGCGCGACCGTGCCGCTGGCCGATGCGCGCCGGGTCTATGTGGCGCGCACCTACGCCTATGTGGCGGCCAAGAAGGATGGCCTGGTCATCGTCGACGTGAAGCGGCCGGAACATCCGACGATCTACCAGAAGGTCGATTTCGGCGGGAAGATGAACGACGCCGAGGACGTGATCGTGGCCTCCACCAACGCCTCGATGTTCGCCTATGTGGCCGACGGCAGGAACGGCATGAAGGTGATCCAGCTCACCAGCCCGGCCAGCCAGCCCAACTTCTACGGCTTCTCGCCGGCCCCCAAGCCGGAACTCATCGCCTGGGCCAGGACCCGCACGCCTGCGCTGGCGCTGTCCAAGGGCCTGGACCGCGACCGGGCGGTGGACGAGACGGGCGACCAGATCGCGGTGTTCGGCCGCCTCGGCTCGCGGCCGTTCAACCGCAAGGAGATGGAACGGTTCTTCCTCGACGCCTGGGACCGCCCCTACCGGGTGACCGACGACCCCGACCTCGCCGCCTGGGTGGCCGCGGGCCGCTAGCGGCCATGGCCGGCCTGCCGCCGCTTTCGGGACTGCCGGCGGGCCTTCGCAGCCGCTACGTCGAGCCCATCAACGGCCTCACCATGCATGTCCTGGAGGCGGGGTTCGAGACGCCCGATCGACCCCTGGTGCTGTTGCTGCACGGGTTCCCGGAGCTGGCCTATAGCTGGCGCAAGGTCATGCCGGCGCTGGCGGCGGCGGGCTATCATGTGGTCGCGCCGGACCAGCGGGGCTACGGCCGCACCACCGGGGCGGACACCCGCTACGAGGCCTCCATCGGCCAGTTTGGGCTGCTCAGTCTGGTTCGCGACGCCCTGGCGCTGGTGGCCGCGCTCGGCCGATCCGAGGTGGCCGCGGTGATCGGCCACGATTTCGGCTCGCCGGTCGCCGCCCACTGCGCCCTGATCCGCCCCGACGTCTTCCGCGCCGTGGCCCTGATGAGCGCCCCCTTCGCCGGGCCGCCAGCCCTGCCGCCGCCGGCCGCCGGGCCAGATCTGCTGAAGGCCCTGGCCGCCCTGGACCCGCCGCGCAAGCTCTACCAGTGGTACTATTCGAGCCCCGAGGCCGGCGCGGACATGCGGGGCTGCGCGCAGGGCCTCAGCGACTTCCTGCGCGCCTACTACCACGTGAAGAGCGCCGACTGGGCGGGGAACGCCCCGTTCCGGCTGGCCGGCTGGGCGGCCGAGGACCTGGCCAGGATGCCGACCTACTACGTCATGGCCCTGGACCAGGACATGGCCGCCACCGTCGCGCCGCACGGGCCGTCGAAGGCTGAGGTCGCCGCCTGCGGCTGGCTGCCGGACGCCGAACTGGCCGTCTACGTCAGCGAATTCGCCCGCACCGGCTTCCAGGGCGGGCTGAACTGGTACCGCTGCGGCACAAGCGGGCTGAACGCCCGCGAGACCGCGCTGTTCTCAGGCCGCCGCATCGAGGTCCCGGCGCTGTTCGTGGCCGGCGCCCAGGACTGGGGCGTCTACCAGGCGCCGGGCGCGCTGGAGGCGATGCAAGCCGAGGCCTGCGCCGATTTCCGCGGCCGCCATCTGATCCAAGGCGCCGGCCACTGGGTGCAGCAGGAACAGCCCGGGGCGGTGGGCGAACGCCTGCTGGAATTTCTAGTGTCATCCCAGCCGTAGCGAAGCGGAGAGCCGGGACCCAGGGGCGGCCGCACTGCCACTCGCCCGAGGTCCCGGATCGGCCTTGCGGGCCGTCCGGGATGACAGGCCTTGTCTTACCCAGCGTCGGAGCCGCATCCTCGGCGCGATGCGGCCGTATGAGAGCCGCCACCGAGGGGGAAGTCCGATGCTGAGGCGTCTGCTGCCGATCACCCTGCCCATGACTTTGGCGATCGCCGCCGCCTTGTTTGCGACGAACGCCGCGCGCGCCGCAGACGCCCCCACGGTGGTCGCCATCGACACCGGAAAGGTCCAGGGCGCGGTGAAGGCCGGCGTCCTGTCCTTCAAGGGCATCCCCTTCGCCGCCCAGCCGGTGGGCGACCTGCGCTGGCGGCCGCCGCAGCCCGCGCCGCGCTGGAGCGGGGTCAAGGCCGCCACGGCCTTCGGCCACGACTGCCTGCAGGGCATCGTCAGGAACGACCCCGGAATGGGCACGGACCTCGGCGAGGACTGCCTGAACGTCAACGTCTGGCGGCCGGCCGCGGTGTCGCCCAAGAAGCTGCCGGTGATGGTCTGGTTCTATGGCGGCGGCCTGGTCAACGGCGGCACCCAGCCGGAGATCTACCAGGGCGACAACTTCGCCCGCGACGGGGTGGTGTTCGTCTCGGTCAGCTATCGGTTGGGCCGCTTCGGCTTCTTCGCCTTCCCGGCGCTCTCCGCCGAACGCCCGGACGAGCTCAAGGGCAACTACGGCTACATGGACCAGCTCGCGGCGCTGAAGTGGGTCCAGCGCAACATCGCGGCTTTCGGCGGCGATCCCAGGCAGGTGACCATCTTCGGCGAATCCGCCGGCGGCTTCTCGGTGCACACCCTGGTGGCCTCGCCGCTGGCCAAGGGCCTGTTCGAACGCGCCATCGTCGAGAGCGGCGGGGGACGCACCGCCGAGGGCCCGGCGCCCGCGCTGGCCTCGGCCGAGACGCAAGGGCTCGCCTTCGCCAGGTCGGTGGGCGTGGACGGCGCCGACGCGGCGGCGCTCGCCAAGCTTCGGGCCCTGCCGGCCGACAAGGTCACCGGCAACCTCACCATGTACACCGCCGCCGCCAACGCCCCGATCTATTCGGGCCCGATCACCGACGGGAAGCTGGTGGTGGAGACGCCGGAGCAGGCCTATCGCGCCGGCCGGCAGAACAAGGTCGCCCTGATCGCCGGGGCCAATGGGGCCGATCTCGGCTTCAACGCCGCCAAGACCATGGATGAGCTGATCGCGCCGTTCGGGGCGAAGAAGGCGGCCGCGCTCGCCGCCTACGACCCGCAGGGGACCGGCGCGCTCCCGGCCGCCCGCGCCAAGGTCGGCATGGACCAGCTGATGCTGGAGCCGGCGCGGTTCGACGTGCGGACCTTCGCCGCCCAGGGCCTGCCGGCCTGGGAGTTCCGCTTCGACTATGTGGGCGACGCCCTGCACGCCCGCGCCCCCAACGGCGCGCCGCACGCCTCGGAAATCCCCTTCGTCTTCGACAAGTACGGCCAGATCTACATCGGCATCGTCTCGCCGACCCACTCCGGCTCGCCCACCGCGCTGGACAGCCAGGTGGCCAGGACCGCCCACGGCTACTGGGTCAACTTCGCCAAGACCGGCGACCCCAACGGCCCGGGCCTGCCGCCCTGGCCGCGCTATTCGGCGGCGAAGGACGAGCTGATGATCTTTCAGCGCGACGGGACGGCGAAGGCCCAGCCCGACCCGCTGAAGGCCCGCATGGACCTCACCGCGGCGATCCAGCCCTAGGGTCCGAAGGCGCGAGGGCGCCTATCCCCCGGTTTCGCCGGACACGAAATCGAAGTTGGGCCCCGTTGGCTTTCCCCCGAAGTTCCAGACCAGGGTCAGCGAAACCGATCTTGTGTCGCGAATATCCAGGGAGCGAATGGTCTCGCCGCCGGGCAGGCTGAGCACGGTCCTGTTGCGCAGGGTGTGGAAGGGATCCTGGACGACAAAGGTCCACGACAGCCTGTTGTCGATGATGTGCCTGTAGCCGATGTTCGCGCCATAGGTCGGCAGCACATATCCCTGTGGCAGCAGCCGCTCGCCATTCACGAACAGGTTGAACTGGGCCAGGTCCTTCGGGGTCACCTGCCAGTCCACATTGGCGTGGCCGAACCCGGTAACCACCGTCCGCCGTCGCTGCAGGCCCACATTGGCGGTGTCCAGGCTCGTCTCGTAGACGTCGCCGCTGACATTGACGCTGATCTTGGACGAGATGGGCCGGCCGACCACCACCTCCAGACCGCCGTTGCTCTGCTTCCCGACGTTCGCCGTTTTCTGCAGGATGACGTCGTTGCCGAGGTCGGACTCCACGAAGCCGAACGCATCGTCGATCTGCCGGTAGTAGAGCGTCGCCTGGACGTTGGCGCCGCCCTCGCCGCGGTGTTCATAGCCCAGCTCGTAGGAATTCGTGACCTGCGGCCTCAAATCAGGGTCGCCGACAGCGATCAGCTTGGAAGACTCCTGGAGTTGAAAAGGCGCCAGCTGCACATAGCTCGGCACGCTGGATTTTCGGGAATAGCTCCCTGTCACCCGCGCTCCGCCGCCGAGATCGTAACTCACATGGAGCGTCGGATAGAGTTCCGGATAGTTGGGATCGAGCCGGAACCCCGCCAAGGTCTCCGTAAGGCGCAGGGACGTGTACTCGTATCGCAGGCCTGCGAGATAGTTCAGGCTGCCGATCGTATTCTCGTAGGTGACGAAGGCGTCGTTGGACACCGTGTCGTCTTCAAACCGATGGAACAGTCCCGGATCCGGCGCGAAGTCGCCGAACGTCGTCCCCAAGGCCGCTGTGTCGGTGTCGTGGGTCAGATAGTCCGAGAAGTCGTAGCCCAGCTTGAGCTTGGCTCTTCCAGAGAGCGATTGCTGGTAGTTCACCGTAAGATCAACGGCCTTCGTGGAAATGTCTTGCCCCGTGGCCTCGGACTGACTCGGCGCGCCGGCTGATGGAAACGATGGAACAGTCTGGTTGCTCTGAGCGTCGGATATTTCCAGGTCGCCGGCAAAGACGTTGAACTCCAGGGTGCGGTCGGCTGAGAATTTGTGGCGCAGATCGAGGGTCACTTCGCCGGCGGCTTGGGTGACGTGATCGCGCCCCTGGCGCTCCAGTTGGGATTGCAGCGGGCCGTCCGCAGCGAAGGCCGTCAGTCCCTCGGCCGTGGAGGTGCTGGCGTCGTGATAGAGGCTGCGGACGGCGCCGCTGAAATGGGTCTTGTCGCTCAGGTCGTAGTCGAGGCCGACATGGCCCTGCGCCCCGCTCTGATGGACGCCGGTTATGGTTCGATCCGTCTCGTTGCCGGCGCCCGCGGCTGGAGAGCCGGGGAACGACAGGTCGTCCACCGAGTGGGTCGTCTGCGGGTCCTTGCGATAGTTGAGGTCGCCCACGACGCTCAGCCTGTTTGAATTGTACCCGAACGTGCCTGCCAGCGATCCACGCTCCTGGCTGCCAAGCTGTGCGCGAAACGTCCCGGTCCGGCCAGCCCCCCGCGCTTTCCTGGTGATCAGATTGATGATGCCGCCCGAGCCATAGACCCTGAACTCGGCGGACGGGTTCGTCATGACCTCGACGCGCTCGAATTGATTGGCGGGCGTGCTCTGGATCGCCTGGGCCAGGTTTGACCCGCTGAACTGCATCGACGGCTTTCCATCGATGAGGACCACGACGTGGCTGTCCCCCCGCAGGCTGACGCCGCCGGACATATCGATCTGGATGGATGGGATATTCCGCAGCGCGTCGGAGATGCTGCCCGCCTGGCCCTGCAGATCGTTCAGGATGGAGTAGCTGCGGCGATCAATCGAAACCTCGAGGTCGGGCGTCTTCCCGTTGACCGTGACGCCCTGCACCACCGTACCGGATGGAGGCGCGTTGGCCGCCGGCTTCGCCGGCGGAGCGGGGTCCTGCGGCTGGGCGCCGTCCAGCGACCACGCCAACAGGTAGGCCGCAATTATCATGTCTTCTCCCGGACCGGAGGGCCATGCGGCGACTCTGGACGGCCATCGGCCCAACGGCAACGCTGGGTAGGTGAACTGGCGGCGTGCTCCGCGCCCGCCGATCGCGCGCGCCTAGGTCAGGGTGAAAGCCGAGACCGGGACCGGCACGCCCTTCAGCTCGATTTCGCCCACCGGCCTGGCGCCCTCGGTGGCGGTCGCCCGGCGCAGGGTCTCGTTGGAGAACAGGATGCGGGTGCCGAAGGTCTTGTTGGCCGCCTCCAGTCGCGCGGCGATCACCACCACCTCGCCATAGGCCGTGTAGTTGAAGCGCCGTTCGCCGCCGAAGTTGCCCACCAGGCCCGTGCCGGAATCCAGGCCCATGCGGGTGGCGCCGAACACCCCGTGCTCGGCGATCATCCTGGCGCGGTAGTCCTCGGCGAAGGCGTCGATCTCGCGGGCGCAGGCCAGCGCCCGGTCGGCGTGGTCGGGATAGGCCACCGGCGCGCCGAACATCACGATCACCCCGTCGCCGGTCATCTTGTCGATCATCGCCCCGTGGTTCCACAGGATCTCCAGGATGCCGTCGAGGTAGCCGTTGATCACATGCTGGAAGGTGTCGAGCGGCAGGGTCGCCACCAGGTTCGAGAAGTTCTCCAGGTCGGAGATCATCACCGTGATCTCGCGCGCCTCGGCGCCGATCTTCACCGCCTCCTTGCCCTCGACGATGTTGTCGATCACCTGCGGCGCCAGATAGCGCTCCAGCGTCGAGGAATAGAAGGCGCGCTGGGTCTGCAGTTCGGCGGCGGTCAGGCGGCTCATGATGAAGAAGGCGACGGCGAAGCTGACCCCCGGGGCGGTCATCGGCATGACGAAGGCCAGGGCGTAGAACGCCGCGAACGCCACCATCACCGCCACGGTCACCCCGCCCAGGACGATGCCGATCGCCATCCACCAGCGCACCGCGCCGCGGCCCAGGCCCGCCCCGCCCAGGGCGGCGGCGAAGACGATCAGCCCCACCGCCAGCGGCGTCGCGGTCTTGATCTGGTCGCCGGCCAGCATCTGGCTCAGCGCATGGACGTGGACCTCGACCCCCGGGGTGCCGGCGCCATTGCCGGGCAGCAGGCGCAGCGGCGTGGCGTGCATGTCCTCCGGCAGGTTGTCGGCGTCGGCGTGGGCCGAGCGCGCCACCGCGCCGATGAACACGATCTTGTTCTTGAAGAAGGCGTCCGGCAGCACCGCCGCATAGGCCGCGGAATAGGACGGCGCGACGGCGCCGCGGTTCTCCGCCGTCGCGCCGGGGTAGGGCGCCCGATAGCGGATGGCGAACGGCTTGGTGGGCGGCGTCACGCCGAGCACGGCGGCGACCTCGGCGGAAAGCGCGCGCATCCGGCTGGGCAGGGGGTCGTAGTGGCGGATGACGTTGTCGTAGTCCATGTGCACCAGGGCGCGGCTGTCGGCGTAGTGCAGCTTGGGATCGACGGGGTAGTCGACACCCGGCTTGCGGGCCGGATCGGCCCCCACCACGATCGGGGCCTTGATGCCTGCGATGCGCTTGGAGAAGTCCTCGAACTCGCCGGAGTTCGGGGTCCAGGTGTCGAGCAGGTAGTCGACGGCGATCGCCCGCGCGCCCTTCTTGTCGAGCGTCGCCAAAAGGTCGCCCAGCCAGGCCTTGTTGATCGGCGCCAGGCAATGGCAGGGCGAGGCGTCGCTCATCGCCTGGTCGGCCGCGTCGTCCATCTTGACGATCACGAAGTCGGGCTGGGCGGGCCGGGCGGTGTAGGAGACCCGGAAGTCGTAGGTCTGGTTCTCCACGAAGCGGAACGGCGAGGTGACGTTCAGCGCCAGGGCGACGACGGTGGCGGCCAGCGCCACGCCGGCGAAGATCTGGATGTCGGCCCAGCGGCCGCCCGACTCGCGCAGCGCCGAAAGGCGTCGGGAGAGGAAGGCGAACAGTCCGCTCGGCCGGTCCGCCATCGTCAGGTGAAACCGAAGGGGCGGGTGTAGGCGACGGCCGGCTCGAACGCGCCGGCGACGCAGATGTGGGTGGTCACCCGGCCGTTCTCGGCCGCCACCAGCACATAGCCCGGCGGCTCGGCGGTCAGCAGCTCACGGCCGTCGGGCCGGCCCATGTCCACCGGCCTCAGGTCGAGCGTCACCTGGATGGAACTGGCCGGCGCGGTGGCCACCGGCCGGCCGGCCAGCAGGCCGTGGAAGGCGCGATGAACGTGACCGCACAGCACCACGCGCACCTGCTCGCGCTCGCGCAGGGTCTCGGCCAGCAGGCCGATCCAGGGCGCGTCGGGGTCGGGGTCCATCCAGCGGACGCCGGAGAGGATCGGCGGGTGGTGCATGACCACGATGGTGGGCGTGGACCGGTCCGCGTCAAGGGTCCGGGCCAGCCACGCCGCGCGGGCTTCGTCGAACCCGGAGAACTGGTGACCCTCGCTCAGGGTGTCGCAGACCACCATGCGCAGGCCGTCGAAGTCGACCGCGTACTGGACGAGGCCGGTCTCGTCGAGCGGCGCGAAGGGCCCGCCGAACACCTCCAGGAAGGGCGCGCGGCGATCGTGGTTGCCGAGCGCGAAATAGATCGGGATCTCCGCCTCGGCGAGGATCGCTTTCAGCGCGGCGTATTCCTCGGGCTTGCCATGGTCGACCAGGTCGCCGGAGGCGATGATGGCCACGGGCCGCGGCTTCAGCGCGTGGATCGAGGCCAGCACCTGGCGCAGGCGCTGTTCGTTGCGCATCTGGCTCAGCGGGTCTGCGGCCGTCGTGACGTGCAGGTCCGTGATCTGCGCGATCGTCAACACGAAAGCCTCCCCGGGCGCACGCGAACTGAAACGGGCTCGATTTAACTCAGTACGTGGCTTCAGCGCCGGCGGATGACCAGGTTGCGGATTTCGGTCATGTCTTCCATCGCGAATTTCACGCCTTCGCGGCCCAGGCCGGAGTCCTTGACCCCGCCGTAGGGCATGTTGTCGACCCGGTAGCTGGGCACGTCGCCCACCACCACGCCGCCGACGTCGAGCCGGTCCCAGGCGCGCATGGTCCGGAACAGGTCGCGGGTGAACAGCCCGGCCTGCAGGCCGAACTTGGAGTCGTTCACCTCGTCCAGGGCGGCCTCGAAGTCGGTGAATTTCGACAGGATGGCGACCGGGCCGAACGCCTCCTCGGCATAGAGCTTGGCGTCGTGGCCGACGCCCTCGACCAGGGTCGCCTCCAGCATGGCCCCGTCGCGCTTGCCGCCGCAGAGGACCTTGGCGCCGGCGGCCTGGGCGGCCTGGATCCAGTTGTCCAGGCGCGTGGCCTCCTTCACGTCGATCATCGGCCCGATGAAGGTCTTCTCGTCCTTCGGGTCCCCGGCGATCAGGGTCCTGGTCTTGGCCACCAGCCGCTCGCGCAGTTCGTCGTAGACCGCCGCGTGGATGATGATCCGCTGCACGCCGATGCAGGACTGGCCCGACTGGTAGAAGGCGCCGAAGATGATCCGCTCGACCGCGTCCTCCAGGTCGGCGCCGGAGATGGTCTCGTCGACGATCACCGCGGCGTTGCCGCCCAGCTCGAGGACCACCTTCTTCTTGCCGGCCCGGGCCTTCAGGTCCCAGCCCACGTCCGGCGAGCCGGTGAAGGACAGCAGCTTCAGCCGCTCGTCGGTGGTGAACAGGTCCGCGCCCTCGCGGTGCGCCGGCAGGATCGAGAACGCGCCCTTGGGCAGGTTGGTCTCGGCCAGCACCTCGCCGATGATCAGCGCGCCCAGTGGCGTGCGGCTGGCGGGCTTCATCACGAAGGGGCAGCCGACCGCCAGCGCCGGCGCGATCTTGTGGGCCGCCAGGTTCAGCGGGAAGTTGAACGGCGAGACGAACGAGCAGGGGCCGATCGGGACCCGCTTCCACATGCCCTGATAGCCCTTGGCGCGCGGCGAGATGTCCAGCGGCTGCACCTCGCCGGTGATCCGCACGCTCTCCTCGGCGGCGATGCGGAAGGTGTCGATCAGGCGCGTGACCTCGCCCTTGGCGTCGCGGATCGGCTTGCCGGCCTCGACGCAGAGCGCCAGCGCCAGCTCGTCGAACCGCTCGGTGAAGCGGGAAACGCAGTGGTTCAGCACCGCCTGGCGCTCATAGGCGGCCATCTCCGCCATCGGCTCGGTCGCCGCCACCGCCGCGGCGATGCCGGCGTCGATGGTGGCGGCGTCGGCCTGGGCGACCCGGGTCGCTTCCTTACCGGTGTATTTGTCGGTGACGACCAGGTCCTGGTTCGGGGTCTTCGCCGCGTTGGCCAGGTAGAGCGGATAGGAGGATTTGAGGGCAGGGGCGGACATGGGCGGATGGGCGCGCTTCGGTCGCTCAGACCTTGGCGCTCAGCTCCTTGATCTGCTTGTTGAGGATCGGGTCGTTGTCGGAATAGTCCACCGGGCAGTCGATCAGGTTCACCCCCGGCGTGTTCAGGCATTTCTCGAGGATCTTCGGCAGCTCGGCCGCCGAGCCGACCCGATGGCCGTTCGCGCCATAGCTCTCGGCGTACTTCACGAAGTCCGGATTGCCATAGGTCAGGCCCCAGTCCTTGAACCCCATGTTGGCCTGTTTCCAGCGGATCATGCCGTAGGAGCTGTCGTTGAGGATCAGCACGGTGATGTTGAGGCCCAGGCGGACGGCGGTCTCCATCTCCTGGCTGTTCATCATGAAGCCGCCGTCGCCGCAGATCGCCATCACCTTGCGGTCCGGATAGACCATCGAGGACGCCATGGCGCTGGGCAGGCCCGCGCCCATGGTGGCCAGCGCATTGTCCAGCAGCACGGTGTTGGCCATCCGCGCCGGATAGTTGCGCGCGAACCAGATCTTATAGACCCCGTTGTCCAGGCAGATGATGCCGTTGGCCGGCATGGCCTTGCGGATCTGGGCCACCAGGTGCTGCGGATAGATCGGGAAGCGGGCGTCGTCGACCTGGCCGGCGGTATGAGCCACCTCGGCTTCGCGCGCCTTCATCATCTTGGAGAAGTCCCATCCGCCCTGGGGCAGGATGTCTTCCTTGATCTGCCAGATGGCGTTGCCGATGTCGCCGATCACCTCGTACTGCGGGAAGTAGACCGGATCGACCTCGGCCGAGCGGAAGTTGATGTGGATCACCTCCGCGCCGCCCTTCTGCATGAAGAACGGCGGCTTCTCGATCACGTCGTGGCCGACGTTGATGATCAGGTCCGCCGCGCCCAGCGCGCGGTGCACGAAGTCGCCGGCCGACAGCGCCGCGCAGCCCAGGAACTTCGGGCTGGTCTCGTCGACCACCCCCTTGCCGAGCTGGGTCGAGACGAAGGGGATGCCGGTCTTCTCGATGAACTGGGTCAGCATCCGGCTGGTCATGGTGCGGTTGGCGCCGGCCCCGATCACCAGGATCGGCGACTTGGCCTTCTCGATCCGCCGGGCCGCGGCCTTGATGCACTTCTCGTCGGCGATCGGCCGGCGCGCGTTGCTCTTCGCAAACGGCGTGGAGTCGGTCTGCTCGTGGGCGATGTCCTCCGGGAACTCCAGGTGGACCGCGCCGGGCTTCTCCTCCTGGCCCAGGCGGAAGGCCTCGCGGATGCGCGAGGGGATGTTGTCGGCGCTGGCCAGCTGGTGGGTGTATTTGGTCAGCGGCCCCATCATCGAGACCACGTCGAGGATCTGGAAGCGGCCCTGCTTGGAGCTTTTGATCGGCTTCTGGCCGGTGATCATCATCATCGGCATGCCGCCCAGCTGGGCATAGGCCGCGGCGGTCACGAAGTTGGTGGCGCCGGGGCCCAGGGTGGCGACGCAGACCCCGGCCTTGCCGGTGTGGCGGCCATAGGTGGCGGCCATGAAGCCGGCCCCCTGCTCGTGGCGGGTCAGGATCAGCCTGATCTTCTTGGAGCGCGACAGGCTGTCCAGGAAGTCCAGGTTCTCTTCGCCGGGAACCCCGAAGACGTACTCGACGCCTTCTTCCTCCAGGCAAGCGACAAACAGGTCAGAAGCCTTGGTCATGTGCGTGCGCCCCCACTCGGCCAGCTCTTGGACCGATCCCGCGATTGGCGTCCATTTGCGCCAGTTTGTGAAGAGGGATCGGCGTTCGGCGTAAAGAACCTTGGCCTTGGGGGCTTAAGCTCGGCCCAAATACGTTGTTATCTAGCGGCCGGGGACTGGCTGAGGCGCGCTAGGGGCGTCCTGCGCGCGGGCCAGGCATCTGGGGAAACGAGAAATGGCTGTATCAGACCACGTCGACCTTTCGACCTTCATCGAGGGCGTGAAGAAGCGCAATCCGGGCCAGCCGGAGTTCGTCCAGGCGGTGACCGAGGTCGCCGAGGACATCTACGACTTCATCCAGGACAAGGAGGCCTACCACAAGGCCCAGATCCTGCGCCGCATCGCCGAGCCCGACCGGGTGCTCTCCTTCCGCGTCTGCTGGCAGGACGACAATGGCGCCATCCGCGTCCAGCGCGCCTGGCGGGTGCAGAACAACAACGCCATCGGCCCCTACAAGGGCGGCCTGCGGTTCCACCCGACGGTGACCGAGAGCGTGCTGAAGTTCCTGGCCTTCGAACAGACCTTCAAGAACGCGCTCACCGGCCTGCCCATGGGCGGCGGCAAGGGCGGGTCGAACTTCAACCCCAAGGGCAAGTCCGACAACGAGGTCATGCGCTTCTGCCAGAGCCTGATGACCGAGCTCTATCGGCACATCGGCGCCGACGTGGACGTGCCGGCCGGCGACATCGGCGTGGGCGGGCGCGAGATCGGCTACATGTTCGGCCAGTACAAGCGCCTGACCAACACCTTCGAGGGCGTGCTCACCGGCAAGGGCCTGGAGTACGGCGGCAGCCTGATCCGCACCGAGGCCACCGGCTATGGCGCCACCTACTTCCTGCAGAACATGCTGAAGACCCAGGGCAAGGACATCGACGGCCACACGATCGTCATTTCCGGCTCCGGCAACGTGGCCACCCACGCCGCCGAAAAGTGCCACGCCCTGGGCGGCAAGGTGGTGACGCTTTCCGACTCCGAGGGCTTCATCCACGACCCGGCGGGCATGACCCAGGCCAAGATCGACTGGGTGAAGGAGCTGAAGAACAAGCGCCGCGGCCGGATCAGCGAATACGCCAAGGAGTTCAAGGGCTCCGAATTCCACGCCGGCAAGACGCCGTGGGGCGTGAAATGCGACCTGGCGCTGCCGTGTGCGACCCAGAACGAACTGCTGGGGCCCGACGCCGACACCCTGCTGAAGAACGGCTGCATCGCCGTCTCCGAGGGCGCCAACATGCCGTCCAACCTCGACGCCGTGCACAAGTTCAAGGCGGCCGGCATCCTCTATGCGCCGGGCAAGGCGGCCAACGCCGGCGGCGTGGCGGTCTCGGGGCTGGAGATGAGCCAGAACTCGGCCCGCATCTCCTGGAAGGAAGAAGAGCTCCAGCGCCTGCTGCAGGACATCATGAGCGGCATCCACGAGCGCTGCGCCGAATACGGCGGCAAGAAGGGCTCCAAGGTCATCGACTACGTCCGCGGCGCCAACATCGCCGGCTTCAAGAAGGTCGCCGACGCCATGCTGGCCTACGGGGTGGTCTGACGCCGACGCACCGACAGGACGCGTCCGCGTTCGCGCCGAAGGCCCTGGTCTTCGACGTCTTCGGCACCGTCGTGGATTGGCGCACCAGCGTCGCCGCGGCGGTGCGGGCCTTCGCCGTGCGGCATGGCCTGCGGCTCGATCCGGAAAGGTTCGCCGACGCCTGGCGGGCCGGCTACCTGCCGGCCATGCAGCGCGTGCGGAGCGGCGAGCTGCCCTGGACCAAGCTCGACCGCCTCCACCGCCTGATCCTCGACCAGGTGCTGGCCGATTTCGGGGTGGGCGGCGTTCCGGAGCCGGAGTTGGCGGAGCTCAACCGCGCCTGGCGCCGCTTGACGCCCTGGCCGGACGCCGTGCCCGGCCTCACCCGGCTGCGGCGCGGGTTCACCATCGCGCCGCTCTCCAACGGCAATATCTCCCTGATGATCGATCTGGCGCGGTTCGCGGGCCTGCCGTGGGACTGCATCCTGGGCGCGGAGCTGGTGCGCCACTACAAGCCGGACCCCGAAGTCTATCTCGGCGCCGCCGCGTTCCTCGACCTTGCGCCCGCCGAGGTGATGATGGTCGCCGCCCACCTGGGCGACCTGCAGGCGGCCAAGGCCGTGGGCCTGTCGACCGCCTTCGTGGCCCGCCCCCTGGAGTATGGCCCGGCCGGGGGTGCGGACCTCGAAGCCGACCGCTTCGTCGACCTGACGGCCAGCGACTTCGTCGACCTGGCGGCTCAGCTGGGGGCGTGAGCGCGCGGACCGCTCCCGATCCTCAGCGCGCCGGCGCCGCGCCCATGTGGCTGGCGATCATCTCTTCGACGACGTCGATATCCACGTCCTTCAGGCTCCTGAACCTGACGCAGTAGCCGGTGACGCTGGCCTTTCCGAGCCGCTTTCCATAGGTCTCGGACAGGTAGGTCTTGTCGTCCAGGCCCACGATGTAAACGGAAATCCCGGCCGTGTTTGCGCTCAGGCCCACCCGGTAGAATTCCCGGCTGTCGCCGCCGGCGTAGGTCAGCGTCTGGGACCCGTATCCAATATTCGGATTGGAGACGACCTTCCCTTGGTCGTTTCGTCCATCGAGGAACCAGAGCCTGCAGCCTGGCGCCGACTTGAGGACGAGTTGATGCAAGGCCTGCATGTCGTCGCGTTTCGGCGGCGCCTGGTCGGCGATATAGCCATCGATCTGCGCCTGCACGGTCATGCCAGGATCCTCCCCGAGCCGGTCTTCCGGCGTCTTACCGGAACGACGAACGAGCCCGGCGGAATTCGACAGGGTTGGGCGGATTTTCCCGACGTCGCCGGCGCTGGGCGCCCTATTTCCCGGCCGCCGCGGCGGCCTTGGCGGTCGCTTCCTCGTGGCGGGCGCCGGCCAGGATGTTGGGGAGCGAATAGTTCCCCTCGTGGCAGGCGTGCTCGTACATCAGCTTGTCCGTCCGGTACCACGAGAACTCGCCGCGCCAGGGGGCGGTGTAGGTCTTCGGATCGTCGACGGTGAACTGGTAGAGCAGCTCCTTGTCGGACACCGCGGTGAACCGCTCGGTCACCTTGGCGGCGCCGGAGACGATGAAGATCGGCCCGATCCGGAAGCTGTCGTCGTCGGGCAGGCCGATGGTCTCGACGACCAGGGTGTCGCCTTCCCAATGGCCGATGGAGTCGCCCATGCGGCTGTAGCTGGTCCTGGGGCCGTGCGTGTCGGTGATCGGCACGACGCGCACCTCGTCGCCGTATTCGGTGTGGATGGCGACGGCGGCCTTGGTGCGGACGATCTGCAACACGATCGCGAAGGTCAGGCTGACCAGCGGCGGCTGGCCCACGCCGGTCAGGCAGCGCTCGGGCGCGGGGCGATCTTCCGGGTTGTCGAAGCTTTCGGGCGGCGGCGGCCCGTGCATCGCCTTCAGGATCTCCGGGCGGTAGGGCAGCTTGCCGTCGGCCGGGTCGACCAGGATGCGGGTGCGCCGCTGGCCGCGCACGAGCGGCAGGCCGTCGATCTGGGTCATGAGCGCCGGCACTTCCGGATCGAGCCCCTGCGCGAAGAAGTCGGAGATCTGCTTGGCTTCGATGGCGGCCACCGCCGGCGCGTCGTGCTCGCTGACCACCAGGGCGGGCCACTTGGCCGGCGACTCGAACACCAGGACGTAGTTGTGCGACCAGGTCCCTTCGATCGTCGCGCGGGCCTGGCTGGGCGCGACGGCGGCGCGCGGCCCGGCGGCGGCGCTGGCGGCGGCGGCGCAGAGAGCGCAGGCGAGGAGGCTCCCGGCCAGTTTCCGTCTCATCGCCGATCCCCTCCCGCCGGCCGGCCCACGCCCCGCGCGCGGCCCAGCCGACAGAGTGGTCACCGAACGGCGTTCGTGACAATGCGGCGGAGTCTTGGTGGAACTCCGCGAACCCAGGCTCTAGGTTGATGACTCAATCATTCTTCAACCGTCATGGCCGGGCTTGTCCCGGCCACCCATAGACACTGCCATTCGCAAGCGAGATCACCGCATCTACGCCGCTCTTCATCCGGCGCCATCGGTGCGTATGGGTAGCCGGGACAAGCCCGGCTATGACGTTATATAAGAAAATCAATGTATTGGTTGAGTTTCCAGCCTAGGGCGCCCGGGGGCCGGGCCCCGCGCGCACCTCGCCTACCACCTCGCGGACCGCGGCGATGACCGCGTCGGGGTCGTCGTTGGGGATGTAGTGGCTGGCGTCGCTGACGGTCCGCTGCACGCCGCGGGAGGACCACCGCGCCATGTCCTGCTGCATCGCGGGCCAGGCCTTGTCCCACGCCGCGGCCTGCGCCGGGGACAGCTCGCCGGCCGGCGCCGGCTTTCCACGCGTCAGGACGACCACCGGCCTTGCGCCCAGGTTGCGATAGGCGCCGGCCTCGGCAAAGGTCTCGGGCAGCGCATCGCGTTCCGCCGCTAGCGGCCGGAGCGAGGTGGCGAAGAAGGCCAGGGCGATCTCCTTGGCTCGAGGCGGCATGGTCGCCGTCGATTCGGCGTGGTTGTTGCGGGCCGCCATCGCCACTAGGCGTGGCCCGCCTGTCCAGGCGAGGTTCCCGCCGAGGTCCTGCACGAAGGCGGTCATTCCGCCGCCCGACTTCTTTCCGAGCACCGCCTCGAAACGCTTCAGTTGATCGGGGTGCGAGGCGTCCACATAGACCAGGCCCGCGACCTGGTCGCCGTAGAGCCCCGAATAGGTGGTGATCAGCGGGCCGCCCATCGAAAGGCCGACCAGCACGAACGGTCCCGTCTCGCCGGCCGCGGCCAGGGTGGCGTGGAGGTCGTGCGCGGCGCCCAGGGCGTCATGGGGACCGGGCTTGTCGTCGCTCCAGACGATCCCGGCGCGGCTGTAGGCGCAGGCGCGGGTGATCTGCGCCACGGGGCTCATCACCTTGGACCAGGCCAGCGCGCCGAAGTAGTCGAGCCCGGTTTCGAAGACCACCGTCGGGCTTCCCGCGCCCCGGCACTCGATCTGCATCCGCCGCCCGCCGCCGATGTCGACGAGACGGCCGGGGGCCGGGTAGGCGGCCGCGACCTGCCGGCGTTCGACCTGCTCCCAGACCGCGCCGGTCGCCAGCAGGAGCGCGAGGCTCGCCACGATCGCGATCGCGGCCCATTTGAAGATGCTTTTCAAGCCGATCCCCTCATCCGCCGGCCGCAGGATGGCCCGGCCCGGCCTCGCTGTCCCGCGGTTCTTCCACGCGGCGGCGTGCGCCGTCGAGGTTCGCTCTCCAACCTGTCCCTGACAATCGGGGCGGCCGCCATGAGGGCCTAGCTGAGCACCTCGATCTCCAGGCTTGGGTAGACCCGCTCCCGGATGAGTTTCATCGCGTGCAACCGCACCTCGACCTTGGCGCGGGTCCGCTCCAGTTCGGCGACCGAGGCCGCGTCCAGAAGGCGGTCGCGCGCCGGGCGGGCGAGGGTGAGATGCGTCCGGTCGAAGGCCTGCGCCGGCAAACCGGCCGCGACGACCAGCGCATTCAAGCTGTCGCGCAGGCGTCGAATGGGCGCGGGTTGCTCGGGCGTGGACAATATGACCGCGGTCTCGGTGACCCGAGTCTCCTCGAACCGGATCGCGAGGCCTTCCGCGGGGTCGGCCGAGGCGATCGCCTCCAGGACCCCGGCTTTCAAGCCGGTCCAGAGGTCGTCCTTGCCGGCGTCGGGCCATCTCACCGGGACGATGGAGAAGACGGATATGTGCATGGCGCCCGCCGGCGTCCGGTGCAGCCCGGCCGAGCGGCCGCGCAGGACCTCGCTTTGGAACGCCGCGAGGCGCGCGAGGCTCCGGTCGTCGAACCGGCCTTGGACGCTGTAGCCGAGGCACGGCCGGCCCCAGAGTGGATCTTTGCGCAGGTGGACCTTGGCCATCCGGGCGAGGCTACCATCCGGCCCCACCGCCGCGCCAATGCCCAGCTTCCAGCCTTCGGCGACCTCGCAGGCGCCGCCATGGGCCGTCGCGCGTGAAGGCCGGTCGATGTGCGAAAATCCTTGACTCGCGGCCCGATCTATGTTCTCGTTTTGTTCATGTCGGATGCAGTGGCCAAGCACGAGAGAGCCGAGCAGATCCTGGGCGAGCTCGCAGAGCTCGGCCTGATGCTGGCCCGTGACCTGGCGGTGCAGGCCCGCGAAGCCGAGACGCCGGAAGAGCGGGCGGTGCTCACCGAAGCCTTCCACAAGACCTCGCGCACCGTGCGCCTGACGCTGGCGCTGAGCTTCAAGCTGGATCGGGATGCTTCGCGTGACGCCCGCGAGGCGGCGAGGGAGGCCGAGGCCCTGGCGGCCGAGGCTGAGCGGCGCGAGAGCCGGATCATCAAGCCGGCGCCTGGCCGCATAACCCCTGAGGAAAACCAGAAGCGCCGGGTGCGGAACATCCTCAACCGCCTGCTCTGGACCGAGGCCGAAGGCGACAGCGAGGAATACGAGGTTCTCCGCGAAGACCTGGACGCGCGCCTCTACGAAGCCTGCGACGCCCCAGGCTTCGCCGAGATGCCCATCGCGGTCCTGGCCGAGACGCTCGCCCGCGACATGCGGCTTACTGGTGAGTTGGTCATCACCACCGCAGAGACCCTCGTCCCGGCCAACACCAGCGCCCAGCCACCACTCGCCGACACCGGCTAAACTCCCGCTCATCCCGGCGAAAGCCGGGACCCAAGCTGAATTGATGCGCTCGTGCGGACGGCGCCGAGGCCCCGCGCGCCCCATGGGTCCCGGCTTTCGCCGGGATGAGCGGAAATCAAAGCCACGAACCCACGCGGAAGGCGGGCGGAGGAATCCGTCCGTGTGGTCCGTGTATTCCGGGGTTCCCGTAAGCGCCCTAAGGCGCCTGGGGCCCGAGGGTCGGCAGGCCGCGCGGCTTCACGCCTGCGGGCAGGCCCAGCGCCGTGAACAGCCGGTCCTGGCCGGTGCGCGGCGCCTCGCCGGGCGCATGGTAGCTGTGGCATTCGCTGCACTGGGCGCCGGCGAAGGCGGGCGTGTCGTGCTCGGTCTTGCCGTGGCACGCCTTGCAGGTGGCGATCCCCTCGATCAGGAAATCCTGGCTGCGGTCGGAGGCGGCGGCCTTGTGGCAGTCGGCGCAGGCCGCGGCGCCCGCGCCGACGCCCGCGTGGGCGGAGATCCCGTGGTTGAAGTCGCCCCAGGGCAGCATGCGCTCGGCGATGTGCACAGGCGCGATCTGCGCGCCCAGCGGGCCCGAGCCCGTGCGGATCGTGTGGCAGTCGACGCAGAGGCCGCCCGGCGCCATGGCGCGGCGCAGCACGCCCGGATCGACCTTCGGCCCGCCGGCCGCCGCGGCCGGCGCGCCCGCCAGCAGGCCGGGGACCTCGCGCATGTCGTGGTGCTTCAGGGCCTGCAGCCCGCCCGGGCCGCCGGCGAAGGCCAGGGAGTGGCAGGCGCCGCAGTCGCGCTCCATGGCGATCGGCTTGAAGCCGCCGCCGTCCGGCCGGTGGCAGGACTGGCAGGTCAGTGCGGTCCCATAGCCGCGCGCGGCGCCCAGCACGATCGCCTGGCGCGCCGCGCCGCCCAGCGGGTTCATGTGGATGCGGTGCGAGAAGGTGAGGCCGTTCTGCTCCACCGGATGGCTGGTGAGCGCCACCCGCTGCAGCCTGGGCTGGGCGCCGTCGAAGCCCACGGTCATCAGCGGGCGGAAGTCGGGGTGGCGGTTCCAGTCCGGCGTGTCGATCAGCTGGGTGTCGGAGAGCCGCATCTTCAGCCGGCTGTGGCAGGCGGCGCAGTCGTTGATCACCACCAGCGCCGGCTTGCCGGGCCGCAGGATGTCGGCGGTCTTGGGCGCCGCCGGATCGGGCGCGGCGGTGGTGTGCTCGCGGTGGCAGCTGGCGCAGCGGTCGCGCGGATGGTCGACCACCGTCTCGAAGACCGCGGCCACCTTGCCGTGCAGGGTCGGCGGCGGCGGCATGGCGCGGACCAGCCGCTGGTGCGGCGCGTGGTCGGCGATCAGCAGCGGCAGGAAGGGGCTGCCCTTGGCCTCGACCCGCGCGTCGATCTTCGCGGTGTCCGCGCCCTGCTGGTGGCAGGACAGGCAGGCGGAATCGCGCACCGCCACGAAGGCGCTGACGTGGCAGGCCTTGCAGTCCTTCTCCAGGAAGGCGTGGGCCTTGGAGAGCGGGCCGGTGGACCATTGCTGGTCGGGATGGATGCGGGCCTGGCCCATCAGGCCGCGCCCGGCCAGCGGGACGATCAGGCAGAGGAGGACGATCGCCACGCCCAGGGTCCAGGCCATCCGCCGGCGGCCGAACATCGTGGCCCGGAGCGAGAACAGGCCGGACGTCGGATGGTGTTCCTCGGCGTCCTTCTTGACCACGGTGACGGCGATGTCGCCCTCGTCGCCGCGGCTGACCACCAGCACATAGTCGCCGATCACGACGGTGTGGCTGCCGGTGATGTCGAGCTCGACCCGCGTCGTGGACTTGCCGTCCGCCAGGAACGGGTCGTCGCCATAGGCCTGGACCAGGATGCGGTCCTCGCCGACCACCTGCAGGACGGCGTGCTCGATCTCCACCGCCAGGTCGTCCAGGCAGATGTCGCACTGCTGGCCGCGGCCGATCACCGCCTCGCCCCAGTCGATCGTGCGGGTGCGGACGATCTCGCCGCCGCCGGCCTGGCGCGTGATCAGGCGAAGGGTGATCGTCTGGGTCATGTCACCAGTAGAGGAAGACGCTGACGATATGCACGGTGAGCGCCGCCAGCAGGGCGAAGGTGGCGGGAATGTGCACGAACAGCCAGGCTTCCAGAAGGGCGGTGATGTGCATCTGGCGGCGCGCGCGGGCCAGCACCTCGGCCTTGCGCCGCATCAGCTCCTCGATCTTCACCAGGGGCGCGGCGCCTTCGCCCTCGGACTCCCGCAACAGGATGTTCATGCGCGCGATCGCCTCGGCGTTGGCGCAGTCGTCGTAGCGCTCGAACAGCCGGCGCCAGAAGCCGCCGCCGATGTCGGTGTGCTCCAGGGACAGGCGCACGACCTGCGCCTGGTCGCGCGACAGGGGCTGGGCGGCTTCGTGGATCTGCCCATCCAGGGACTCGATCTGCGCCAGCATCTGCTTGCGGGTGGTCTCGCCGCGGTTGCCGCTGAGCGCATTGGGCAGGGTGGCGTAGGCCCAGACGCCCACCGCGCCGGAGGCGATCACCAGCAGCATCAGGGCGTAGGCCAGGGTGTGGACGTTCCAGCCGAAGTGGAAGCCGGTGTGCAGGGTGGCGATGACGATCAGCGACAGGCCCAGGTAGACGTGGGCCGAGACCCAGGCCTTCAACGAATAGTGGCCGTCGGTGATCACCCGCTTGCGGATGCCCAGCGCCGCCAGCCACAGGATCAGCAGGGCGGCGATGGTCCCCAGCACATAGCCCATGGCCGTGCCGCCGCTGGGGCCGGGCCGCAGGTGCCGCGCGTCGATCAGATAGGCGGCGGCGATCCCGACGCACATCAGGGCGGCCAGCTTGGCCCAGAGGAAGCTGCGGTGGCGCCAGAAACTCTCGTGCGTCGAGGTCTTGCGTCTCTGGGTTTGCGTTCTGACCCCCGCCAAGCGCCGCCCCTATCGTTCCAAGAGCGCCACGGAGAGGAATTCCTCCGGCGACACCCGGATCGCCGCGCCGGTGGGGCAGGCCCGCACGCAGGCCGGGCCGCCGGGTTTGCCGATGCACATGTCGCACTTGATGGCGACCTTGCCCTTCTCGACCTTGGGCTTCGGCTGCTTCTCGCGCCAGGCCTTGTCCGGCTCGCCGGGGCCGGGGCCGCGGCCGAACAGCATCCAGCTCCACAGCGGCGGCTTCTCCGGCGGCGGCTTGTCCATCTGGATCACGTTGTAGGGACAGTTGCGCTGGCAGTTGCCGCAGCCGATGCAGGCGTCGGAGATGAACACCTCGCCGTCCGGCCCGCGCTGGATGGCGTTCGGCGGGCAGTCGGTCATGCAGTAGGGGTGCTCGCAGTGCCGGCACGAGGTCGGCACGTGGATCATGGCGTAGGTCTTGCCGGCCTCGCGGTTGAGCCGCGACAGGCCGTCGTGGCTGTCGGCGCAGGCCTTCTCGCAATTGTCGCAGCCGACGCACAGGCTCTCGTCGATCAGGAGCACGTCGGTGGCCTCGCCGATCCCCTGGTCGATCAGGAACTTGGCGACCGAGGAATACATGTCCACCACGCCGCCGAAGCTGTCCTTCTGCTCCTCCACGAAGGCGTTGACCTTGCGGCGGTTGGCCATCTCGTCGCGCATCCGCGACAGCAGCTCCGGCTTCTTCTCCAGGACGCGGCGGAACGGCTCGGCGGGCAGCTTCACCACCTGCGAGCGGATGGCGGCCTTCACGGTCGCCGTGCGCCGGCCGCCATCCAGCAGCGCCATCTCGCCGGAGTAGGAGCCGGCCGGCACATAGGACAGGAACACGTTCTTCCCGCCGACCTGCTTCTCCACGATCATCGAGCCGGAGCGGATGATGAACAGGTCGCGGCCTTCGTCGCCCTCGGTCATGATCGGCTGGCCGGCGCGGATCTCCAGGGTCTCGGCCAGCGGCAGGACTTCGGTCAGGTCGGCGGGCGTCAGGCCCGACTTGAAGATCTGCAGGATCTGCCGCTCGGTGGTGATGCGGTTCACCGCCTCGCGGGCCTCCTGCACCTGGGCCATCAGCTTCAGCGCCGCGGTGCGGGGGATTTCGATGACGATGCAGTTCTCGCCCGCGCGGATGGTGGCGCCGCGCCGCCGGCCCGAGATCAGGCCCACCTCGCCGAAGATCGAGCCCTGCGGGATCGGCACGGTGATCGCCGGGTTCTTGGGGTCCACCTCCACCAGCACCGAGCCCTGGGCGATGCCGAACAGGGACGAGCCCACCTCGTTGCGCTGGAAGATCACCTCGCCGGTGCGGAAGGCGCGGACCTCGGAGTCGAGCAGGAATTCGCGCATCTGCAGGGGCGAGAGGCCGAACAGGATCTCCACCCGGCTGCGCAGGAACTCCAGCCACTGGGCGACGGAGAGCTTGCCGGGCAGGCTGGCGAGCTTCTCCTCCAGGATCGGCTCGTCCGCCGGCTTCAGGTCGGTGGCGCCGCAGATGTATTCCACGACGTCGTGGCCCTGGTTCATGCAGTGCTTGATCAGCGGATAGCCGGCGAGCGCCCCGATCACATAGATGCCGGGCGTGGTGGTCTCGAAGGTCGGCGTGAGCGCCGGGAAGGCGCTGGCCGCGTCGGAGGTGAAGGCCACGCCAGCGGCCTCCACGAACTTGCGCGGCGGCGAGGAGCCCATGCGCGCGATGATCCGGTCGCACTTGTGCCGCGCCTGGCCCTGGGGCGTGTCGACGGTGATCCAGCCGGCCTCGACCAGGTGCGGCGTGGTCTCGGCCAGGATGGTGATCCGGCCGGCGTCGCGCGCCGCCGTCAGCGCCTTGACGTTGGCGTCCTTGGCGCGGGCGAAGTCGGCCGAGCGGTTGACCAGGGTGACGACGTTGGCCTGGGCCGGGTCGGCGGCCAGGCCCAGCGCGTTCTCGATGCCCGCGTCGCCGCCGCCGAAGACGAAGATGTGCTCGTCGATGTACTCGGCCGGATCGTCCAGTTGGTACTGCACATGCGGCAGGGCCGCGCCGTCGCAGCGCATGAGGTTGGGGTTGCCTTGGGTGCCGATGGCCAGGACCACGGTCTCGGCGGCGACCACGTCGCCGTTGGTCAGCTGGATTTGGAAGTCGCCCATGGCGCCGGAGATCGCCTTGGCCTCGGCCTTGTAGCGGACGGTGACGCCGGCCGACTTGGCGTCTTGGTTCCACTGTTCGAGGACCTTCTCGCGCTTGCCGGCCTCGAAATCGCAGTCCGAGCGCAGCACCAGCTGCGAGGGCGTCGCCATGACATGCTTGCCCTTCTGGTAGCGGAAGATGGTGTCCGACAGGTGGTCGGTCTTCTCCAGAAGGATGTGGCTCACGCCCTTGGCGGCGGCGTGCGCGGCGGCGCTCAGGCCCGAGGGGCCCGATCCGATGATCGCAATCCGCACCTTGTCAGCCATGAAGCCGCCCCAACTTCCCCCAAGCTATACGACGTACGGCCTATAGCTCCACGCCCCAGTTCAACGCCCTGTGGAGCATCGGCACTTTTAGCATTTCCTGCGCCGTGACAATGCGCTCCGATAGCGCGGGCGGCGCAACAGAGGGGTTCTACGATTCCATGACGGCCGAGATCGGGCAATTTGCGCTCATTCTGGCCTTCCTTCTGGCCGCGGTTCAGGCCGGGGCGGGCCTGTGGGGCGCCAGGCGTGGCGAGCCGGTGCTGATGGCGCTGGGGCGCGCGGCGGCGGTGCTGCAGGGCGGCTTCGTGGCCCTGGCCTTCGCCTGCCTGGCGATCAGCTACGCGGTCTGCGACTTCTCCGTCGCGCTGGTGGCGGCCCATTCCAACAGCCAGCAGCCCCTGGCCTACAGGATCGCCGCCACCTGGGGCAGCCACGAGGGCTCGATGCTGCTCTGGGTGCTGGTGCTGGGGATCTACAGCGCTGGCATCGCCGTCTTCGGCCGCACCCTGCGCGAGACCCTGCAGGCCCGGGTGCTGGGGGTTCAGGCGCTGATCGCGCTGGGCTTCCTGGGCTTCCTGATCTTCACCTCCAACCCGTTCCTGCGGCTCAGCCCCGCGCCATTGGAGGGGACCGAGCTCAATCCGCTGTTGCAGGACCCGGGTCTGGTGACCCATCCGCCGCTGCTCTACATCGGCTACGTGGGCTTCTCGGCGGCCTTCGCCTTCGCCGCGGCGGCCTTGCTGGAGGGCCGGGTGGACGCGGCCTGGGCGCGCTGGGTCAGGCCCTGGGTGCTGGCCGCCTGGATCCCGCTCACCATCGGCATCACCCTGGGCAGCCTCTGGGCCTATTGCGAGCTGGGCTGGGGCGGCTGGTGGTTCTGGGACCCGGTGGAGAATGCTTCCCTGATGCCCTGGCTGCTGGGCACGGCCCTGCTGCATTCGGCCCTGGTGCTGGAACGGCGCGGCGCGCTGGCCTCCTGGACCATCCTGCTGGCCATCCTGACCTTCTCGCTCTCCCTGGTCGGCACCTTCCTGGTGCGCTCGGGCATCCTGACCAGCGTCCACGCCTTCGCCGTCGATCCGCAGCGAGGCATCTACATCCTGGGGCTGATCGGCGTGGCGACCGGGGCGGCGCTGGCGCTCTACGCCTGGCGGGCGCCCAGCCTGCGGGCCGGCGCGCTCTTCGCCTCGGTTTCGCGCGAAGGGGCGATCATCCTGAACAACCTCTTCCTGTCGGTGCTGTGCTTCACCGTCTTCGCCGGCACCTTCGCGCCGGTGTTCATCGAGCTCACCGGCAAGGACAAGATCTCGGTCGGGCCGCCCTACTACAGCTGGATCTTCGCGCCGTTCGCCGTGCCGCTGCTGATCCTGGTGGTGTTCGGGCCGATGCTGAACTGGAAGCGCGACAAGCTGTCCACCGTGCTGCGGCGGGTGCGCGTTCCCGCCGCCGTCGCGGCCGCCGTGCTGCTGCTGGGCCTGGTCAGCGTGGGCTGGAAGGGCGTGGTGGCGGCCGCCGGCCTGGCGCTGGCCGCCTGGCTGATCGCTGGCGCCGCGGCGATCCCGGGCCGGCGCTGGTGGGCGGGCCGCGCCAGCCTCGGCCGATCGATCCGCACCACGCCGCCGGGGATCCTCGGCCTTTCCATCGCCCACCTGGGCCTGGGCCTGCTGGTGCTGGGCGTCACCGGCGTCACCGCCTGGCAGACCGACAAGGTGCTGAACATGCAGCCGGGCCAGAGCACCACCTTCGCCGGGCGCACTATCGCCCTGCAGTCGGTCGCCCTGGCCGACGGGCCGAACTACCAGGCGCGCCAGGCGCGGTTCGCGATCACCGGCGCGGGCGGACCCTACACCCTGGTCGCTGAGCGCCGCGCCTACGCCACCAGCCAGACCACCGAGGCGGCGATCCACGTGAGCCCGCTCGGCAATCTCTACATCTCCGGCGGGGACGAGGCGGACGGCGGCATCGTGGTGCGGCTCTGGAGCCAGCCGTTCATCATGTGGATCTGGGTCGGCGGCTTCGTCATGGCCGGCGGCGGGTTGGTCTCGCTCAGCGACCGGCGTCTGCGCCTCGGCGCGCCGGTCCGGGCGGCCGCGCCGGCCGCCGGCCCGGTTCCGGCGGCCGCGGAATGAAGCGGCTCCTGTTCCTGGCGCCCATCGCGGTGTTCGTGGTGGTGCTGGTGGGCTTCATGGCCGGGCTGCAGCGCGACCCGTCGATCCTGCCGTCGATGCTGATCGGCAAGCCCCTGCCGGCCTTCGCGCTCGCGCCCATGCGGCCGGGCGGGCAAGGGTTCACCTCGGCCGAGCTGGTGGGCCAGCCGGTGATGGTCAATGTCTTCGCCTCCTGGTGTACGGTCTGCAAGGAGGAGCACCCGGTGCTGATGGCGCTGCGCGAGCAGGGTGTGAACATCGTCGGCCTCGACTGGCGCGAGGACGCCGACGCCGGCGCCCGTTGGCTCGCCGCCAACGGCGACCCCTACGCGAAGACCGGCAATGACGCCTCGGGCCGCATCGGCATCGACATGGGCGTCTCGGGCGCGCCGGAAACCTTCGTCCTCGATAAGCGAGGCCGCGTCCGCTACCGCCAGGTGGGCGAGATCACCCCGCAGGTCTGGAGCCAGACCCTCGGTCCGCTGATGGCCAGGCTGAGGGCGGAGTCTTGAAGCGCCTGATGCTGGCGGGGCTCGCGGCCCTGGCGTTCGCAGCCCCGGCGTTAGCCGTCACGCCTGACGAGCAGCTCAAGGACCCGAAGCTCGAGGCCCGCGCCCGGGCGGTCAGCCGCGAGCTGCGCTGCGTGGTCTGCCAGAACCAGTCGATCGACGACTCCGCCGCCCCGCTCGCCCACGACCTGCGGGTCATCCTGCGCGAGCGGCTGGCGGCCGGCGACACGGACCAGCAGGCCAAGGCCTACCTGGTCGCCCGCTATGGCGACTTCGTGCTGCTCAGGCCGCCGTTCCAGCCGGACACCTGGGCGCTCTGGCTGGGGCCGCTGGCGGTGCTGGCGGCGGGCGGCGCGGGCGCGGCCCTCTACATCCGCAGCCGCGCGCGGGCGAGCGACGCGCCGCTCAGCGCCGAGGAGGAGGCCGAGGCCGCGGCGCTGATGGCCACCCCTGAGCCGGCGACTCAAGAGAAACTGCCCTGATGCTCTGGATGATCCTGACCCTGATGGCGGCCCTGGCCGCGGTGGGCCTCGCCATTCCGTTGGTGCGCCGTCACGACGCCGCGCGGGTGGCGCGGGGCTCGACCGCCGAGGTGCTGAAGGGCCAGCTCGGCGAGATCGAGGCCCAGGCGGCGACCGGCGTCCTGCCACCGGCCGAGGCCGAGGCGCTGAAGGCCGACGTCAAGCGCCGGGTGCTGGCCGAGGGCCGCAAGACCGAGGCGCCATCGCGCCCGCTCGGCGAGCGGACGCTGCTGATCCTGGCGCTGGGCCTGGTCGCGGTGGTCGTGCTGGCGGCCACCGGCCTCTATCTGAAACTGGGCCAGCCGACGGCGGCGTCTTCGCCTACGCTCGCCCAGGGGCAGGGCGCCTTGCCGCCCGGCCATCCGGGCGCCGACACCAGCGCCATGATCGGCCAGCTCGAGGCCAAGATGAAGGCCCAGCCGAACGATCCGGAGGGCTGGCGGATGCTGGGCTGGTCCTACCTTCAGGTGGGGCGCAACGCGGAGGCGGCCAGCGCCTATGGCCGCGCCGCCGACCTCGACCCGCACAACGCCGAATATCGCTCGGCCGAGGGTGAGGCGACCGTGCTGGCCGCCGGCGGCCAGATCACGCCGCAGGCCGAGGAGGCGTTCAGGAAGGCGGTCTCGCTCGACCCCGCTGATCCGCGCGCCCGCTACTACCTGGCCGTGGAGAAGGACCAGAAAGGCGACGCCAAGGGGGCGATGGACGACTGGATCGCGCTCTTGAAGACCGCGCCGCCGGACGCGCCCTGGGCGCCGCAGGTGCGCGCCTTCGTCGAGAAGATCGCCGCCGACCGCCACATCGACCTCGCCGGCCGCCTGCCGCCCGCGACCGCGGCCCAGGCCGCGGAGACGCAGGGACCGCCATCGCCTTCCGGCGCGCCCGGACCCACCTCCGACCAGGTGGCCGCCGCCGGCCAGATGAGCGCCGCCGACCGCCAGGCGATGATCGCCGGCATGGTCGAGAAGCAGGCCGTCGAGTTGAAGGCCAATCCGCGCAACCTTGAGGGTTGGGAGCGGCTGATCCGGGCGCGCATGGTGCTGGGCCAGGCCGCCGCCGCCGCCCAGGCCTATCGCGACGCGGCCAAGACCTTCGCGGGCTCGCCGGGGGAACTTGCGACCCTGCGCCAAACGGCCACGTCGGCAGGGGTGCCCGGCGCCTGAAAAACAGCGTTCGGGTTTGACGGGCGGTTAACCTTAGGTCGGCGACAATCCCCTCAACAAATTTTGGGGGAACAGCTGTTGAGCGAACGAGCCAGCAGCGCCGGGTCGGCAAATCGCCAGCGCCTGTCTCAGGGCATGCGCCTCTATGGCGCGTCCGCACGCAATCTCTGGCCCCGCATCGTCGCTTCCATCGCGGTCGCCATGGTCGCCGCCCGGTCGGTCGGGCTGTGGTGGACGCTGGGCTGGCTGGGGGTGATCTGGATCGGCCTGCTGGTCGGCCTGCACCTGGTCACCAAGGCCGAGCAGGAAACCGAACCCGCGGCCCAGGCCCGCCTGGGGCTGCTGGTCAGCCTCAACACCACGGTCTCGACCGTCCTGCAGGCGGCGATCCTGGCGGGCGTCTGGGCCAGGGGCGACAGCCTCGCCCACGCCTTCGCGATCCTCGCGGCCTTCGTGGGCTCGGCCTATGTGCTGCTGCAGTACTATTCGGACCTAAAGCGGTTCCGGCTGCTGCTCGCGCCCTACGTGGCGACCTATCTCTACATCGCCTACGACCTGGCCTCGCAGGCCGGCTGGCGGGTGGGCGCGGTGCTGACGTGCCTGGCGGCGGCGCTCAGCATGGGCAACTTCTTCTTCCTGTCGCGCCGCCTGCTGGACCGTTCGCGCTCGGCCCTGCGCCAGGCCCGCCAGCGGGCGCGCGACGGCGAGCTTTCCGCCGAGTCCGCCAATGCGGCGAAGTCCACCTTCCTGGCGACCATGAGCCACGAGATCCGCACGCCGCTGAACGGGGTGCTGGGCATGGCCCAGGCCATGGCGGGCGACGAGCTTTCCGACCGCCAGCGCGACCGCCTGTCGGTGATCCACCGCTCCGGCGAGGCCCTGCTGGCGATCCTCAACGACGTGCTGGACCTGTCGAAGATCGAGGCCGGCAAGCTGGAGTTGGAGCAGTTGGAATTCGAACTGGCCGAGGTGGCCAGGGGCGCCTATTCCGCCTTCACCGCGCTGGCCAACAAGAAGGGCCTGTCCTTCGCCCTGGACATCGAGCGCGCCCGCGGCCGCTACCTGGGCGATCCGACCCGGCTGCGCCAGATCCTCTACAACCTGATCTCCAACGCGCTGAAGTTCACCGAGCAGGGCGAGATCCGCGTCACCGCGACCCGCGAGGACGGCGTGCTGGTGCTGTCGGTGCGCGACACCGGCGTCGGCATCGCGCCGGAGAACGTCACCAAGCTGTTCGCCAAGTTCGACCAACTCGACTCCTCGACCACGCGCCGGTTTGGCGGCACCGGCCTGGGCCTGGCCATCTGCCGCGAGCTCGCCTCGCTGATGGACGGCGAGATCGGGGTGACCAGCGAACTCGGCCTGGGCTCGACCTTCACCCTGCGCGTGCCGCTCGAGTACATGGGCGAAGAGAAGGTCCAGCCGACTGTCGCAGAGACCGTGGCCGGCGAGGCGCCGGCGATCGCCCTGCGGGTGCTGGCGGCCGAGGACAATGCGGTCAACCAACTGGTGCTCAAGACCCTGCTGCATCAGATGGGCGTCGAGCCGGTGGTGGTCGACAACGGCGAGCAGGCCGTCGAGGCCTGGAAGACCGGCGACTTCGACGTGATCCTGATGGATATCCAGATGCCGGTGATGGACGGGATGACCGCCACCGGCCAAATCCGCGCCCTGGAGCTGGCGCAAGATCGCGCGCGCACGCCGATCGTCGCGCTGACAGCCAACGCCATGAGCCACCAGATCGAACAATATGTCGCCGCCGGCATGGACAGCCATGTGGCCAAGCCGATCCAGGCGGCAGAGCTGTTCGGCGCGCTGACCCGCGCCGCGGTCCCCGACGAGGTGAAGCCCGGCGGCGGCGCGGCGGCCGAAGTGGCCTAGCCGCTCAGCGGGTCGGGGGCGGTTTCAGCCAGGCGGGCTTGGCGTCCGCGTCGGCGACGCTTTCGGCGAGCGCATAGAAGAAGCGATTGAACTTGCCGGCCGCGTCGAAGTCCATCGGCTGGGTCAGGTCGTCCTGCGGGCGGTGGTAGCGGACCTGGTACCATTGCCGGTAGCGCCGCTCGGCCTCGGTCCCGGGCTTGTAGCCGAAGATGAAGCCGGTGCCCGGGATGCCGGCCTGCATGAACGGCCAGTGGTCGGCGCGGGTCAGCAGGCTGCGCTCCGGCTCCGGGTCCGGCTGGATGGCGATGCCCATGCCGCGCGCCACGGCCCGCGCGCTCTGGCCGAGCGTGGTGTCATCGACGGCCAGCTCGGTGAGCAGGTTGAGCGGGAACAGCGGCCGCAGCTGGTCGAGGTTGATGTCGGCCACGATGGAGGCCTTGGGCACGGTCGGATGGCCCACGAACCAGCGCGCGCCCAGGAGGCCCTTCTCCTCGCCGGTGAAGGCGGCGAACAGCACCGTGCGGCGCAGCGGCCGGCCTTTGTGCCTGTCGGCGAAGCGGATCAGGGTCCCGACATAGGCCGCATCGTCCAGCGTGCCGTTGTAGAGGTTGTCGCCGGCCACCGGCTCGCCATAGCCGTAGCCGTCGAGATGGGCCGACAGCACCAGGGTCTGGTCCTTCAGCGCCGGGTCGCGGCCCGGCAGGACGCCCAGCACGTTCTTGGCGGTGAAGTCGCGCGTGGTGACCTTGAAGTGGGCGACCAGCCGGCTCGGGAGGTCGAAGCGCTTCAGCGGCTGCTTCGCGCCGCCCGCCTTCAGCACCGCGCCGATGTCCTGGCCCGAGCCCCCGGCTACGACCTTGAAGACGTCGGCCGCCATGGTGATGACGGGAAGCGATGCGCCCGCCGGCTCCGGCGTCCCGGCGATGGCGACGCTGCGGGCATAGGCGGCGGGCCAGCGCGGCGGCTCGATGGTGAAATAGGGATCGTCGACCTCGATCAGGGCCGCGGCGCCCGCCTGCGCGGCGGCGGCGGTCCGCTGGCCGGCGCTGGGCAGGCCCTTTCGCTTGGTGTTGAAGCAGACCACCGCCTTGCCCTGGACGCCGTCGAGGTCCTTCGCCGCGCAATAGCCGCGGAAAGTCATCGGCGCATCGACGTCGGGCGTCAGCCGGTCCGTGGCGCGGACGGTGAGGTCCTTCAGGAAGTGCAGGTCGGTGAAGGCATTGCCGTTGCGGACCCGGACCTGGGTTCCGTCCGACTCGACCTTGGCCTCGTGGACCTTGAAGGTCTGGAACCAGCCGCCGCTATCGCCGGCCGGCTTGAGCCCCGCGGCCTGGAAATCCCGGACCACCACGTCGGCGGCGCGGTCGAAGCCGGCCGAGCCGGTGTCGCGGCCCTCCATGGCGTCGCCCGACAGGGCCTCGGCGATATGCCACCAGGCCTTGGTGTCGGGGTCCTTGACGGCGTCGGCGCGGGAGGCGGCCGCCGCCGAGGCGGCGCCGGCCCAAATCCCGGCAAGGATGGGGCCGGCGAGCGCCAGGACCAGGACCGCGGGCGCGCGCCTCATTGGAAGCGGTGGAACCAGGCCATGATCGCCGACGCCTTGGCCGCCGCCTGGGAGGGCCGCTCGGCCAGGCCGCCGTGCGAGGCGCCCGGCACCTGGATCATGGTGGTGGGCACGCCGCGCAGCTCCAGCGCGTCGAAGAACTGCTCGGCTTCCGAGGGCGGGGTGCGGTGGTCGTCGGTGCCGACGATCACCAGGGTCGGCGTCTGAACGTTTCCGACCAGGGAGAGCGGCGAGCGCTTCCAGTAAAACTCGTTGTCCTCCCACGGCATCTTCCCGAACCACGAGGTGGCCATGAAGTTGTAGCCGTCGGTGGTCAGCACCTCGCTGGTCCAGTTGATCACCGGCTTCTGGGCGGCCGCGGCGCGGAAGCGGTCGGTCTTGCCGACGATCCAGGCGGTGAGCAGGCCGCCGCCCGAGCCGCCGGTCACATAGAGATGCTGCGGGTCGACGAAGCCCTTGGCGACGGCGGCGTCGACCACGCTCATCAGGTCGTCGTAGTCGTGGCTGGGATAGTTCTTGTCGATGGTGTTGGCGAAGGCGTCGCCATAGGAGGTCGAGCCGCGCGGGTTGGCGTAGACGACCACATAGCCGCCGGCCGCATAGAGCTGGTCGTCGGTGTTGAACACCGGGCCATAGGCGCTGAACGGCCCGCCGTGGATCTCCAGGATCAGCGGATATTTCCGCGACGGGTCGAAGTTCGGCGGGGTGACGATCCAGGCGTCGATCGGCTTCTGATCGAACGAGGACTTCACCGGCAGCGCCTCGGTCTTGGCGAGCGTCTTGTCGGCGAACAGGTCGGCGTTGAGGTGGGTCAGTTTCTCGGTCTTGCCGCCCTTGACCACGCCGAGGTCCGGCGGATTGTCGGCGTCGCCCATGGTGAAGGCGATCAGGCCGTTCTTGCCGACCGAGAACTCGCCGCCGGTGTAGGGCCGGTCCATCTCAGCCCCGCTGGTCAGGCCGGTGGCGACATCGGTCAGCTTGCCGTCGAGGGTCACGCGGGCGACCTTGGTGATCCCGTGGTCGGCGTAGTCGACGTAGAGGCTCTTGCCGTCGGCGGCCCAGGTCGGCGCGCCCACGCTGCGGTCCAGCCCGCCGGTGATCACGTGGCTGTTCTTGCCGTCGCGATCCATGACATAGAGGCGGACGTTCTCGTAGCCGCGGTAGCCGTGGTTGTCGAAACCGACGTAGGCGATCCTGGCCCCGTCCGGCGAAGGCGTCGGCGCCTGGTCGGGCCCGTCGCGGGTGGTGAGCCGGGTCAGCGTCCCGCCCTCGACCGACATGGAATAGATGTCGGTCTCCTGCGCCTCGCGCTCCCAGTTCGGCTGGCGGTTGGAGGCGAAGTAGAGCGTCTTGCCGTCGGGCGAGAAGGCGAGCTGGCCGCCCTCGTCGAACTTGCCGAAGGTGAGCTCGCGCGGCGTGCCGCCGTCGGCCGAAACGGTGAAGATGTGACGGTAGCCGGGGCGGATGTAGCCCGCGCCGTCGCGGCGGTAGGTCACCCGGTCGATGACCTTCAGCGGCTCGGCCCACTTGGCGCCCGGCGGTGGGGCCATGGGCTGGCCCAGCGGCTGCGGCGGGGCGGGGACCAGCATGATGAAGGCGAGCGTCTTGCCGTCGGGCGACCAGGCCACCGAGCTCGGCGCCTGCAACAGGTTGGCGACCTTGGCCGAGCGGCCGGTGGCCATCCAGCGCACGTAGAGCTGGGCGCCGCCGGGGCCGGCCGAGACATAGGCCAGCTTGGAGCCGTCCGGCGACCAGACCGGGCGCACATTGGCCCGCTCGTCGTCGGCGATGGGCGTCTGGGCGCCGGTCGCCGGGTCCACCAGCCAGATCGACGGGTGGCCGTTGTCGCTCATGATGTCCTGGGTGGTGCGCACATAGGCGATCGCCCCGCCGTCGGGCCGCACCTGCGGATCGCCCGCCGCGCGCAGGCCGAAGATGTCGCGGCCGGTGAACAGCCGGTTCGGCCCCTCGGCCACCTGCTGGGCGAAAGCCGGCGCGACGGCGCAGGTCACGCTGGCGACGGCCAGCGCGGAGACGAACAAGGCTAGGCGCATGAGATTCCCCGAAACTTGAAGGCGCCTACAAACGCCATACCAGGAAGGTTTGTCCAGCGGCCGGCGGATCGCTACATGGTCCTTCCATGGCCGAAGCTTTCAACGACAAGGTCCTGCCCGCGGAAAAGGCCCAGCGCTACGCCGCGGTGGCTGAGGAGATCGCCGCGGTGCTGGCCGGCGAGCCCAACCTCACCGCCCGCATGGCGACGGTGGCCTCGATGCTGGCCGCCACCTTCGAGACCTACTTCTGGACAGGGTTCTACGTGGTCGATCCGGACAAGCGCGAGGAGCTGGTGGTCGGCCCCTACCAGGGCACGCTGGGCTGCCTGCGCATCGCCTTCGGCCGCGGCGTCTGTGGGACCGCGGCGCGCGAGCGCAAGACCCAGATCGTCGCCGACATCGAAGCCTTCCCCGGCCACATCGCCTGCGACAGCCGATCGAAGAGCGAGATCGTCGTCCCGGTGGTCGACGCGGACGGCCGCCTGCTGGCGGTCTTCGACGTGGACGCCGAGGTTCCCGCGGCCTTCGACGACACCGACGCCCAGTGGCTGGAGCGCATCCTGCAGGACACCTTCGCGGCCTAGGTTTCCTTCACCGCGCGCAGGCGCACCTGGAGTTCCTGCGCCACGTTCCACTGGGCGTTGGCGATGTCGCGTAGCGTCTCGATGGTGAGCTCGCCATTGCGGACCCGCTCGGCCCAGCCGGCCTCGTAATGCTGCGAGACGCTCTCGATTTCGAAGTCCACCTCCATGACGAAGGCCAGCATGGTGTAGTTCTCGCCCGCCGCCATCCATTGGCGGTTCCGGGCCTTGGACATCATCTGGAAGGTCAGCGGCGTGAAGGCGCGCACGTGGGTCGGGTCCGCCCAGAAACTGTCGTGGCGCACATGCGGCACATGGATCTCCAGCAGGCCGCCCGGCTCCAGGATGCGGTAGAGCTCGCCCATCACCGCGGCGAAGACCGCGAACTCCGCGCCGACATGCTCCAGCACATGCTTCATCAGGACATGATCGAAGCCGTTCGCCGGCAGGTCCCAAGGCGTGGCCTCGATGTCGAGCAGCCGGTCCGGCTCGCAGGCCGCGAACTTGTCGAGGTTCAGCCAACCCTCGCGCTTGTCGAAGCCGCAGCCGAGGTTGAGCTTCATCGCGTCCGCCTTTCGCCACGCCCCAGGGCGTCGGTTGCCGTTAACGTCAACACGCTTGTCTTACGCTGCGGCGCCTTCATACAGTCGTTTTGACGCGCCTATAGGACGCCAGGAACTTACAGAGGGAGCACGGCCATGGCCGAAGCCTATATCGTAGCCGCGACGCGGACCGCCGGCGGGCGCAAGGGCGGACGACTGCGCGAATGGCATCCGGCCGACCTTGGCGGGGTGGTGCTGAACGACCTGGTCGAGCGCACCGGCATCGATCCGGCGGTGATCGAGGACGTGGTCATGGGCTGCGTCATGCAGGTGGGCGAGCAGGCCACCAACGTCGCGCGCGGCGCCGTGCTGTCCTCCAAGCTGCCGGAAAGCGTGCCGGCCACCAGCGTCGACCGCCAGTGCGGCTCGTCCCAGCAGGCCCTGCACTTCGCCGCCCAGGCGGTGATGAGCGGCACCATGGACGTGGTGATCGCCTCGGGCGTCGAGAGCATGACCCGCGTGCCCATGGGCCTGTCGGTGGCCCTGCCGGCCAAGGAAGGCTTCGGCAACCCGATGAGCCCGGCCCAGCAGAAGCGCTATCCGAACATCCAGTTCAGCCAGTTCATGGGCGCCGAGATGATGGCCCAGAAGTACGGCCTGACGAAGGACCAGCTGGACGAGTTCGCCTACAGCAGTCACCAGCGCGCCATCGCCGCGACGCAGGGCGGCGCCTTCAAGGACGAGATCGTCGCCATCGACGGCAAGGACGGCAAGGGCGACGAAGGCTCCAAGGTCCGCCACGACAGCGACGAGGGCATCCGCTACGACTCCAGCCTTGACGCCATCAAGGGCGTGAAGCTGCTGCGCGAAGGCGGCTTCATCACCGCGGCCACCTCCAGCCAGATCTGCGACGGCGCTTCGGGCGTGATGATCGTCTCGGAAAAGGCGCTGAAGGAGCACGGCCTGACGCCGATGGCCCGCATCCACAACCTGACGCTCATCGGCCACGACCCGGTGATCATGCTGGAAGCCCCGCTGCCGGCCACCGAGCGGGCGCTGAAGAAGGCCGGCATGTCGATCGACGACATCGACCTGTTCGAAGTCAACGAGGCCTTCGCCTCGGTGCCGGTGGCCTGGCTGAAGACCACGGGCGCGGATCCGGCCAAGATGAACGTCAACGGCGGGGCCATCGCGCTGGGCCACCCGCTGGGCGCCTCGGGCACCAAGCTGATGACCACCCTGCTGCATGCGCTGAAGGCGAGGGGCAAGACCTGGGGCCTGCAGACCATGTGCGAAGGCGGCGGCCTGGCCAACGTGACCATCGTCGAGCGGCTCTGATCCTCTCCTGATCGTCATCCCCGGGCTTGTCCCGGGGATCCATACGCGCCAAGGCTTCCGGATGAACGCCGGCGGCGCCCGGGTCTATGGATGGCCGGGACAAGCCCGGCCATGACGGTCGGAGAAGTTGGATGTCGCGCGTCCTCGTCATCACCGGCGCGTCCGGCGCCTTGGGCTCGGCGGTCGCGCAAGCGGCGGCTGTACAAGGCATCAACCTTGGCCTGATCGACTTCGCTGAGGCTGATCCAGACAATCTTCCGAAGGGTGTGATGACGTCGGTCGCCCTGGGAGGCGTCGACCTCACCGATCCAGATGCCGCGACGCGGGCGATAGATCAAATCGCGACTTCGTTCGGCGGGATCGACGCTCTGTTGAACATCGCCGGCGGCTTCGCCTGGGAGAAGCACGAGGGCGGCGCCTCGGAGACCTGGAGCAAGATGTTCCGGCTCAACGTCCAGACGGCGGCCAACGCCTGCCGCGCGGCCATCCCGCACCTGAAGCGCTCCGCGGCCGGGCGGATCGTCAGCGTCGGCGCCAACGCGGCGCTGAAGGCCTCGGCGGGCATGGGCGCCTATGCGGCGTCCAAGGCCGGCGTTCACAGCCTGACCCAGGCCCTGGCCGAGGAGCTGAAGGCCGACGGGGTGACGGTCAACGCCGTGCTGCCCTCGATCATCGACACCCCGGCCAACCGGGCCGACATGCCCAAGGCCGATTTCACCGCCTGGGTGCGGCCGGCGGAGCTGGCGGCGGTGATGCTGTTCCTGGCCTCCGAACAGGCCAGCGGCGTGACCGGCGCCCTGATCCCGGTGACCGGTCGGGTCTAGGCCGGCTCAGCGCTTCGCCAGCTTCGGCTCCAGCCGGACCGCCATGGCGTCGTCCTGCTGGGCGCGGGCGAGGTCCTTCTTGGCTGCCCAGGCCTGGGAGCGGAAATGATAGGCCATGCCGTCCTTGGCGTTCATGGCGATCGCCTGGGTGAGGTCGGCGATGGCGTCGTCCGGCTTGCCGAGCCCGATCCTGGCCAGGCCACGGCCGCGCCAGGCCTCCTGGTCGCTCGGGTCCATGGCGATGGCCTTGGCGTAGTCCGTCGCCGAACCGGCGTCGTCGCCCAGGGCATGGCGTGCGAAGCCGCGGTCGCGCCAGGCCTCTTCGCGCGCCGGGGCGACGCGGATCAGGTTGTCGAAATCATGGACCGCCTTGGCGTGCTCGCCCCGGGCGATGAAGGTCTGGCCCCTGTTCAACAGGGCGACGGCGTCGTCGGGCTTGAGCGCGATCGCCCGGTCGAGGTCCGCGCCGGCCCGGGGCCAGTCGGCCTTCGAGATGTAAGCCACGCCGCGGTTGACGAAGGCCTCGCCGAAATCCGGGTTCAGCGCGATGGCCCGCGAATAGTCGGCGATCGCGAGGTCCCATTCGCCCTGATAGAGGTGGCTGTCGCCCCGGGCCTTCAGCAGGCCGGCGTTCATCGGGTTGGCCTGGATGGCCCTGTCGAACTCCGCCACGGCCTCGGCGTCGTGGCCGCTGGCCTGGGCCTGGCGGGCCTTGGCCTCGTGGTCGATCGCGCCACGGGGGTTCAGCCGCTCGGCCTCGGCGTCGTCGGCCTTGGCCTTTTCCTCTTCGCCCTGAGCGCGATAGGCGATGGCGCGGTTGCGCCAGGCGACGGCGTCGGTGGGCTCCAACGCGATGGCGGCGGTGAAGTCGCGGACCGCGCGGGTGTTGTCGCCCCCGCGGGCGTAGAGCGCGCCGCGGGTCACCAGGCTGGCGGCGTCCTTCGGGTCGAGGCTGGCGGCGAGGTCGAGATCGGCCAGGGCCTGCTGGCGGTTTCCGTGCTGGGCGGAAAGCGCGGCCCGGTTCAGGTAGGCGGAGCTCAGCTTCGGGTCGAGCTTGATGGCGGCGTTGTAGTCGGCCATGGCGTGCTCGTCGTCGCCCAGGCTGGCGAACGCCTGGCCGCGATTGCCATAGGTCTTGGCCAGCGCCTGCGGCCCGCCCATCGGCCCGGCCCCCAGGTTGATCGCCGCGGTGTAGTTGGCGATGGCGTGCTCGAGGTCGCCGCGCACCTGGTCGTAGAAGCCGACATTCCGCAGGGCCACCGCCCGCTGGTCGTCGCTGAGACCGGGGTTCAGCAGGAGCCGCAGGCAGGCCGCGATGGCCCGGTCGGAGCCGCCCGAACCGCACATGGCCCGCTCGGCGTTGCCGCCGCCCTCGGTGGGCGGCGAGGCGACCTGCATAGCCTGGGCGAAGGCTGAGGCGGCAAGCAGGCTCAGGCTCGTGGCGACAACGGCGACGGGGATTCGACGGCTCATCGGACCTGTCCGGTTAGGCTTCCGCGAGCTCCGGGGAAGCGGCCGGCGTACGTCCGCTACGTTCGGCTTCACCCCAAAAAGCCCGCGCCTACGGTCTACCGGCGCACGGCGGAAGTCCAGCGGCGCAGGCCAGGATCGACGGGGCATAGGAGCGCAGGGTCGTCACCGCGCGGGCGTCAGGCTGACGACCAGCTCGGCGTCGCGGTCGATGGCGGCGCGACTGAAATCGAGCGGGACGTAGGCCCCGGAGGCCCACAGCGGGAAGAGGTCGCGGTAGTGGACGTTGAACGGGTCGCCCGACTGGCCCGGCGTGTTCATGGCCACCGAATTGTCCCAGGCGCCGACGTCCATCACCAGCCGGACCGATGCGCCGGCCGTCTGGGTGAAGTCGCTCGGGCGATAGGTGGCCGCGCGCGGGGTCGAGGCGGAGCCCGGAACCTCCAGCGGGCCGGTCTCCATCTGCCGGGCGAGCTGGCGGTCGGCCAGGACGCCGGCGGCCGGCGTGAAGTCGGCGTGATGCAGCCGGCCCCAGCTCCAGGTCGCCATGTCGGGGCCGAGGCCGCGCTCCAGGTCGCGCACCGCGGCGGTGAGGCTCTCCAGCAGAAGGGTGTCGCGCTTGCCAGCCGCCTGCGGCGACTCCAGCCAGGTCACCACCGCGTCGAGGGAGCCGGAGCCCACCAGGCTGCGCGCGGCCTCGGGCGTCTGCGCCTGCACCACCGTATGGCCCAGGTGGCTGGCCACCCAGACCTGGTAGATGGCGGCCGCCGTGCTGCCGGTGGTCTCGTCGTTGTCCCAGGCCTTCAGCAGCGCCAGCGCCCGGGCGACCTGTGGGTCGGGTGAGGCGAGCGGTTTCAGGAGCGCGATGGTGCGGCGCGACAGGGTGTCATGCGCGTCGGTCTGCAGGGCCATGGAGTCGGCGATGGTCGCCTTGGGCTGGCCGGCCAGCACCTCCTTGATCCGGGTGATCCGCGAGCGGTCGGCCCATTCGTAGCTGGTGGGCGCCTTGTCGCCGGGCGGCAGGTTCATCTCGTTGGCGGTGGCGAAGAAGCCCTCGGCCGGGTTGTGGAGGTTGGGCAGCTCGGCCTCGGGGCGCAGGCCCGCCCACTCGTAGCGGCCGTCGCCCGGCACCGGCATCAGCCCGTCCCAGTTGGGCCGGATCGGCGTCAGGCCCGCCGCCGACCAGCCGATGTCGCCCGAGGCGTCGGCGAAGACCAGGTTCAGCGGCGGCACGCCCCAGTGCTCCTGGCCGGCCTTGAAGTCTGCCCAGGACTTCGCCCGCCACAGGCGCGAGGAGCCGAAATAGCCGCTGGCGCCCGGCTCGGCCCAGACGGTCTTCATGGCGAAGGCGTGGCCGGGTATTTCGTCGATCACCGGGCCGTGGCGGGTGAACTTCAGGGTCACCTCGCGCGGCGCCTCGCCCTTCACCGCGATGGACTCGTGGACCACCTTCATGGGCTCCAGCTTGCCCTTGTAGCGATAGGCGTCGCCCCCATCCTTGCCGGAGTTTGGGGTGTCGTAGACGTAGAGGTCCTCCTGATCGATGTAGAAGATAGTCAGGCCCCAGGCGACCTGGCCGTTGTGGCCGAAGGAGACGCCGGGCAGCGCCGGCTCGCCCGCGCCGATGATGTCCAGGTCCGGCGCGTTCAGGTGGACGATGTAGCGCAGCGAGGGCACGGTCACGGTCCGGTGCGGATCGTTGGCCAGGATCGGGCGGCCGGTCGCGGTGCGCGAGGGCGCGATCACCCAGTTGTTGGAGCCCTCGGCCTGATAGGCCTCCATGGCCTCGGCGAGCTGGACCTGGGGCGGCTTGGGCGGCGCGGCCTGCGCCTGGCGCCCGCCGGTCGCCAGCACCTCGAAGTTCACGGCCTCGGTGGCGAGCAGATAGTCCTTCAGCACGTCGGCCGGCACGATGCAGGGGTCGAGGCCCTTCGGAACCACGGTCTCATGCGGCGGCTCGAGCTTGCGGCGCAGGGCGTCGGCGGCGAGCCCGCCCTTGCAGGCCACCTGGGCGCGGGCGACCTCCGAGGTGACGTTGGAGACCAGGGCGTGGCTGCGGATCCGCAGGATGTCTTCCGCCGCCCAGGTTTCCGGCTGGCTGGCGGTGAGCTTGAACTCCACGGGCAGCGGCCGCTTGCCGGCCTTCACCTCGCCCACATAGGCGTTCACCCCGGCCGCGAACGCCTCCACCGCCTGGCGCGACTGCGGATCGTAGGCCGCCCATTCGGCGGCCATGTCGCCGCGGTAGAGGAAGAGCCGCGCAGCCCGGTCCTGGGCCACATAGGCGGGGCCGAAACTGGCGGACAGGCGACCCAGGCCCCGCTTGCGCCACAGGTCGATCTGCCAGAGCCGGTCGCGCGCGGCGTTGTAGCCTTGGAGGAAGAAGGCGTCGTGGGTGTTAGCCGCGAAGATGTGCGGGATTCCCCAGTGGTCGACCACCATCCTGGCCGGCGCGGTGAGCCCCGAGACGCTCCAGGCCTCGTGCTTGACCGCGGTCGATTGCGCCGTGGCCGCGCCTGCGAGGGCCATGGCCGCCACGACGCTCGAAACGCCCATGCCGATCCTGCCCATTCCGCCGCTCCCCAGCCCGTGTCCGCGAGGAGTTGACGACAGATCGCGGCTTTCGTCCACGCGGCCTTGGCCGCCTCCCGGTCTGTGCTACTTCGTGGCCTTGGCCCCCGCCGGCGTCGGGGTCACCCGCCAGACGACGCCGCCCACGTCGTCGGCGACCAGCAGGGCGCCGGTGCGGTCGACGGCGACGCCGACCGGGCGGCCCTGGATCTTGTCGTTCTTGTCCAGGAAGCCGGTCAGGAAGGCCTGCGGCGCGTTCTGCGGCCGCCCGTTCGCGAAGGGGATGAACACCACCTGGTAGCCGTTCAGCGGCTTCCTGTTCCACGAGCCATGCTGCCCGATGAACGCCCCGCCGCGGTAGGCCATCGGAAAGGCCGCGCCGGTGTAGAAGGTCAGGCCCAGCGAGGCGGTGTGCGCGCCCAGGCCGAAGTCCGGCGCGATGGCCTTGGCCACCAGGTCCGGCCGCGCGGGCTTGATCCGATCGTCCACGTGCGGCCCGTAGTAGCTGTAGGGCCAGCCATAGAAGCCGCCGTCCCTGACGCTGGTGAGGAAGTCGGGCGGCAGGTCGTTGCCGATCTCGTCGCGCTCGTTGGAGACCGTCCACATGACGTGGGTGACGGGCTCGAAGTCGATGCCGTTGGGATTGCGGATGCCGCTGGCGAAGATGCGGGTCTTGCCGGTGGCGAGGTCGTATTCCCAGATCGCCGCGCGGCCGGTCTCGTTCTCCATGCCGTTCTCGCCGACGTTCGAGTTGGAGCCGACGGTGGCGTAGAGCTTGGTCTTGTCGGGGCTGGCGACGACGTTCTTGGTCCAGTGGTGGTTGATCGGCCCGCCGGGCAGGTCGAACACCTTCTGCCCGGCGCCGCTCGCGCTGGTCTGGCCATCGGCGTAGGGGAAGCTCACCACTCCGTCGCTGTTGGCGACGTAGAGCGTATTGCCGACCAGGGTCATGCCGAACGGCTGCTTCAGCCCCTGGGCGAACAGCATGCGGCTCTCGGCGATCCCGTCGCCGTCGGCGTCGCGCAACAGGAAGATCTTGTTGGGGCTGGGCTTGGAGGACCCGACGCTCTTCATCAGGTGCTTCTGGAACCAGCCCTTGATCCCCTGATTGGTCTTATCGGCCGCGCTGGGCTCCGACGACGACTCCGAGACCAGCACGTCGCCGTTCGGCAGGACGTAGAGCCAGCGCGGGTGATCGAGACCGTCGGCGTAGCGGACGACGGTGAAGCCGGGCGGGGCCTTGGGCGTCACGCCTTCCGGCCAGCCCACCACCTTGGGGATACCGACCGTGGGGATGATCGCGTGCTGCGGCGCCGGCAGCGGCGGGTTCGGGCCGTAGCCGGCCCAATGGTCCGCCGAGCCCTTGGGAATGCAGGCGCTAAGGCCGAGCGCGGCCAGCAGGCCGGCGGTCGCGGTGAGGGCGGCTCGGGTCATGATCTGTCTCCCTGGCGGCACCATAACCCGTGTTGCGTGCCGCCGCGAAAGGCGTCCAAGCTGGCGGCAGGGAGTGTGACGATGGACCTGAGCGAAACGGCCGAAATGGCGGCGTTCCGGGGCGAAGTGAGGGGCTTCCTCGCCGCCCACAAGGCCGAGTTCGAGGCCGGCGCCGCCAAGGACCTGAAAGCCTGGCAGAAGCTGCTGATCGCCAACGGCTACGCGGCGCGCACCATTCCCAAGGCGTACGGCGGCTATGGCGCGGAGCCCGACATCCTGAAGTCGCGGATCATCGCCGAGGAGTTCATCGCCGCCGCGGCCCCGCGCGGCATGGCCGGCCAGGGCATCTCCATGCTGGTGCCGACCCTGCTCGAAGTGGGCTCGGAAGAGCAGAAGGCCCGCTGGATCGAGCCCACGCTGAACGGCGACATCATCTGGTGCCAGGGCTACTCCGAACCGGGCGCCGGCTCCGATCTCGCGAACCTTCAAACAAAGGCCGTAGAAGATGGAAAAGACTTCATAATCTCCGGGTCGAAGATCTGGACGAGTACGGCGCACCTGGCCCAGATGATGTTCTGTCTGGTCCGCACGGAGCCGCAGGCCGCCAAGCACGAAGGCATCTCTTACGTGCTGATCCCGATGGACACGCCGGGGATCGAAGTGCGGCCGCTGAAGACCATGACCGGCGCCTCGGAGTTCAACGAGGTGTTCTTCACCGACGTGCGGGTGCCGCAGGATCAGGTGGTGGGCGGACGTGGGCGCGGCTGGTTCGTGGCCAACACCACGCTTAAGCACGAGCGCGGCATGCTGGGCGACCCCAACGCCGCCGAGGCGCGGCTGAACAGCCTGGTCCATCTGATGACCACCGAGACCGTGGACGGCCAGCGGATCGTCGACAATCCCATCTTCCGCGACCGGCTGATGCAGTTGCAGGGCCGGGTGTTCGCCATGAAATTCAACGGGCTTCGGCTGCTGACCTCACAGCTTACCGGAGAGCCGGCGGGGATCGCCGGGCTGATCGTCAAGCTGCAGGGCTGTGAGCTGAACCACCAGATCGCGGCCCTGGCGATCGACGCCCTGGGCGAGCTCGGCGTGCTCTACACCGACGGGCCGCACCTGCGCGCCAAGGGCGGCTGGCAGCGCAGCTACATGTTCGATCTCGGCCTGATCATCGGCGGCGGCACCGCCCAGATCCAGAAGAACATCATCTCCGAGCGCGGCCTGGGCATGCCGCGCGAACCCAAGCCGGCGGCGGCGTAGGCGATGGATTTCGCCCTCACCCAGGACCAGCGCCTGATGCAGGAGAGCCTGGTCCGCACGCTCGCCGAAGCCTCGTCGCTGGACCGCGTGCGGAAATTCGCCGGCGACCTCAGCGACAAGGGCGGCGACGTCTGGCAGGCGCTGGTGGAGTTCGGCCTGGCCGGGATCTGCGTGCCGGAGGAGCATGGCGGCCTGGGCCTCGGCCTGCTGGACGCCGCCCTGGCGTCGGAAGCCCTGGGCGCGGCGGTGTCGCCCGTGCCGTTCATGGGCGTGGTGCTGGCGCCGATCGCCCTGTTGCGCGGCGGAACGGCCGAGCAGCAGGCCGAGTGGCTGCCGAAGCTGGCGGCCGGGCAGGTGATGGCGGCCGCGGTGATCTCCGAAGGCGTGGCCGGCGCGCGCGACGGGGCTGGGATAAGGGCGTCGAACGGGAAACTCGCCGGCAAGGGACTGTTCGTGCCGGGCGGGATGGCGGCGGGCCTGCTGATCGTCGCCGACACCGAAGGCGGCCTGCACCTGGTGCGTGGTGATGCGGCGGGGCTGAGACGCCATCTGATGCCCGGGATCGACGAGACGCGGCGGCTGGCCGAGCTGGACTTCGACGGCGTGGAAGCGGAACCGCTGAGCGGCGGGCCGGAATTGCTAACGGCCCTGCGCGACGCCGGCTGGGTGCTGGTGGCGGCCGACAGCCTGGGGGCGGCTCAGGTGATGCTCGACAAGGCGGTGGCCTACGCCAAGGAGCGCCGCCAGTTCGACCGGGTGATCGGCTCGTTCCAGGCGGTGAAGCACCTGTGCGCCGAAATGGCGGCGGAGCTGGAGCCGTGCCGCTCGCTGGTCTGGTACGCGGCCTACGCCTTCGACGCCGCCCCGGCCGAGGCCTCGCTGATGGCCGCCCACGCCAAGGCGCTGACCAGCGAGGTCGGCCGCTTTGTGGCCCGCACGGCCACCGAGGTGCACGGCGGCATGGGCATCACCGACCTGCTCGGCCTGCACTTCTGGTTCAAGCGCCTGGGCCTGAACCGCCAGCTGCTGGGTGGCCCCGAACGAGTGCGCGAGCTGGCGGCGCGGATGCAGGGGCTGTCCGCCGCTTGAGGGCGCTGCCTAGACATGCACCGGCGGGATGCGATGCGCCCAGGGAGACGCGGCTTCCAGTTCGTAGGCCAGTTCGAACAGCATCCGCTCCTGGCCGGCGCGGGCGGCGAACATGGTCCCGATCGGCAGGCCTTCGCTTGTCCAGTAGAGCGGGACGCTCATCGCCGGCGCGCCGGCGAGATTGTGGATGGGCGTGTAGCCCACATACTCGACCAGCCGCGCCACCAGGGTGTCGAAGGGAACCAGCGGGCCGATCTCGCCCAGCTTCGGCGGCCCGGACGAGAGCACCGGCGAGAGCACCACGTCGAACTGATAGGCGGCGAACCAGGTATCGTAGGCCGCGACGTCGCCCTCCAGCCGCTTGAGGACCTGGGCCAGATCCTGTGGCTTGGCGCGGGCCGCCATCTCCACCAGCCCCAGGGTGAAGGGCTCCATCAGGGTGTCGTCGGGCTTGCGGCCATAGGCCTTGGCCACGTTCTGGGCGCTGCGGGCGGCGCCGCTGGCCCAGAACAGCAGGAAGTCGTCGATGAACTGCCGGCCGTCATAGGGCAGGCGGACGTAGTCCACGTGGTGGCCGAGGCTCGCGACCAGCTTGGCCGCATGGTCGGTGGCGGCGACCACGTCGGGTGTCGGCGAATGGCCCATGCCGTTGGCCAGCATGACGCCGATCCGCAGGCGCTTCGGATTCGGGCCGCTCACCAGGCCCACCGGCGGATAGTTGGCGTCGGGCTTGTGGTCCTCGGTCAGGGCCAGCAGGGCGGCGCTGTCGCGCACGCTGCGGGTCACCACGTGCTCGACACCGAAGGCGGTAATGCCGGTCTTGCCCTCGAAGTCGTCCACCCGGCCGCGCGAGGGCTTCAGCCCGAACAGGCCGCAGTGGCTGGCTGGGATACGGATCGAGCCGCCGCCGTCGGTGGCGTGGGCCGCCGGCACGATGCCCGCCGCCACCGCGACCGACGAGCCGCCTGAGGAGCCGCCGGGAGAGCGGGTCAGGTCCCAGGGATTGTGCGTCAGGCCGGTGGCGACCGGCTCCGTGCTCGGCAGGAGGCCGCCTTCCGGCGTCGCCGACTTGCCGAGCACGATCAGGCCGGCGCGGTCGAAGGCGTCGCAGTTGGGGGCCTGCACGGTCGCCGGGGGCAATGGGCGGGTCGATTGCGAGCCAGCGCGGGTCGGCAGGCCCCGGTAGTCGACCAGGTCCTTGATGAGGAACGGCACCCCGGCGAACGGGCCCGTGGGTCCGGCCTTGGCCTTGCTGAGCGCCCGGTCGAAGTCCGAATTGACGATGAAGTTCAGCGTGCCTTGCAGGGCTTCGCAGCGGCGGATCGCAGTCTCCACCGCCTCCGCGGCCGACAGGTCGCCGCGCTTGATGGCGGCGGCCAGGCCGGTGGCGTCCGGCCAGGGCGAGGGCGGCGCGACCGGAGCGGCCGGCGGCGCGGGCTTCGGCGCGGCGAGCGCGGGCGCGGCGGCGAGCGCCAAGGGCGCGGCTGCGAGCGCGCGTCGGGTGATCTCGGTCAAGGTCGCCTCCGCATCTGGGCCGAGCTTGGAATGCATCGGCCCGGTTCTGCAATGGAGAGGCTCCGAGCTTCAGTTTTGGATGCTGGCGCCCTTGGCCAAAGCGACGAGGGCCTCGACCATCACGGCCTCGCTGATCTCGTCGGGGCTCAGGAACGACTGCACGAAGAAGCCCATCATCACGGCCTGCAGGGCGATGGCCAGGTCACGCGGCGGGAAGTCCGGCCGCAGGTCGCGCGCCTGGGCCAGGAAGCCGGCGCTGCCGTCGAAGGACCGGGCGTAGAGGTCGGCCAGGGCGCGCCGCATGTCAGGGTCGGTCAGGGCGTAGAGCTGGAATTCGGTCTGGAGGGCCGCGTCGCCCAGAGCCCGGTCCAGCATGGCGACGAGCTGATGGCCGATCTCGCGGAACTGGTCCACGAGCGGGGCGGTGGGGTCGGTGGGCCCGGGCACGCTCAGGTCCTTGGAGACCATGGCCGCCAGCATCAGGTCGCCCTTGCCGCCGAAGTTCGAATAGATCGCCCCCTTGGTCATGCCCGCGCGGGCGGCGATCTCGTCCAGGCTGGCGCCGGCGAAACCCCGCTCGGTCACCACCTCCAGGGTGGCGGCGATCAGGGCGGCGCGGGTGCGCTCCCGCTTGCCGCCCGGCTTGCCCGCATCTGAATCAGCGCTTGCATCGGTCATATTCAGAGAATATACCGTCAGTAGAAAATACTTATAGTATATTCTTGGGCAAACCTAGAGAGACGCCTGATGTCCGCGACCGCTCAAATGACTGCCGAGGCTCCGCCGCCGGCGCGCCTCGTGGGCCTGGACCCGCCGCCGGAGAAGGCGTCGTCGGTTTTCGCCCAGCTGGCCGCCTCGAAGGGCAACGTCTTCGAACTGCTGCCGCGGGTGGTGTTCGAGCAGCCGATCCATCGGAAGGGGCGGGCGCCGCTGCTGTTCGTGCATGATCCCGACGGCATCCGCCGGGTGCTGCTGGACAACGTCGCCAACTATCCGAAGGAGAAGCTCTCCGACGAATTCTTCACCGCCATGTTCGGCGAGGGCCTGCTGAGCGCGGCGCCCGAGAAGTGGAAGCGCCACCGCAAGATCATGGCCGGCGCCTTCGACCCGCGCAGCGTGGCGGCCTATGCGCCCGTCATGGCCGCCGAAGCCAAGGCCTACGCCCAACGCTGGGCGCAGCTGCCCGACGGTACGGAGATCGACGTGGCCGAGGCGATGAAAGCGCTGACGCTGCGGATCATCTGCCAGACCATGTTCTCAGACGATGCGGAGGAGCTGATCGGCCTGGCCGGCACGGCGCTGGGTTTCACCAGCGACGCCCTGGACTTCTCGATCCTCGACATCCTGCCGGTGATCGGTCCGATGCGGATGAAGGCCAAGAAGGCGCGCATCCAGGCCGATTTCAGCGCCATGGACGGCGCCATCTACCGGATGATCGAGACGCGCCGGGCGAACCTCGAGCGTGCGCCCAACGACCTGCTCACCCGCCTGCTGGCCGCCCGCGATCCGGACGACGGTTCCGGCCTGTCGGCGCAGGAGATCCGTGACGAGGTGATCACCATCTTCGAGGCCGGCCACGAGACCACGGCCGTGGCCATGACCTTCACCTTCTACCTGTTGTCGGCGCATCCGGTGCAGGCGGCGAAGCTGCACGCCGAGCTGGACGCGGTGCTGGGCGGCGGCGCGCCCACGGCCGACGACCTGCCGAAGCTGGTCTACACGCGCCGCGTGGTCGAGGAGGCGATGCGCCTCTATCCGCCGGCGCCGGCGGTGACCGGCCGGGTCGCGGCGGGGCCCGACGAAATCTGCGGCTATCCCGTGAAGAAGGGCGACCAGATCCTCATCTCCTCCTGGGTGATGCACCGCCATCGCGCCTATTGGGACCAGCCGGAGACCTTCGATCCCGACCGCTTCTCGGCCGAGCGCAGCGAGGGGCGGCCCAGGTTCGCCTATATGCCGTTCGGCGGCGGGCCCAGGGTCTGTATCGGCGCCAACTTCGCCATGACCGAAGCGACCCTGATCCTGGCGGCCCTGGCCCAGAAGGTCAGCCTCAGCATGGACCGGCCGCAGGACGTGAAACTTAGGGCGCGGATCACGCTGGCGCCCATCGGCGGGTTGAAGATGACGCTGGCGCATCGGAGCACGGGCGCCTAACTCTGTGGGATGGCCGTCGCCTTCACCCGCGAGGAGGACTACGAGTCCCGCGCCGCCGATCTGCCGGACCGGCCGATCTCGCCGCACGCGAACCTGGTGACCGCCAGCGGCCTGGCCGCCATCGAGGACGCCCTGGCCGAAGCGCGGGCCGCCTATGCCGCCGCCCAGGTCGAAGGCGGGGTTTCCGCCGACCGCACCGCCATGGCGCGGGCCACCCGCGACCTTCGCTACTGGTCCGCGCGCCGCGCAAGCGCCCAGCTCACCGAGCCTGAGCCGGAAGCGGGCAGGGTGCAGTTCGGCCGCACCGTGGAGATCGAGCGCGAGGACGGCCGCAATCAGATCTTCCGCATCACCGGCGAGGACGAGGCCGACCCCACCCACGGCAGCGTCTCCTACGTCTCGCCCCTGGCCCGCGGCCTGCTGGGCAAGCGCCTGGGCGATGTGGCGGTCGTGAACGGGGCCGAGGTGGAGATCGTCGGCGTCCGCTGAAACCGGCGCCGCTCGCGGACCGAATAGGTTAGTATCAGCCGGGGAGACGCCGCATGGACCATCCGTTCCGCCCGATGATGATCGCCGGCGCCCTGTTCCTGGCGGCCAGCGTCGCGGTAGGCATGGCCGGCGCGGCGCGCGCCGAGACAGCGCCCCGGCTCGATCTCAGCCTGCCGGGCTTCACGGGCCAGGCTCCGCAAGCGCCGGTGACCCTGGCGGGTGCGCCGGCCAAGCCGACGCCCGACATCGCCGATCCGCTCGCCCCGCAGGCGCGGCCCAAGCTGGTGGTGGATCCGCTGAGCGACGCGGTGTTCGCCAAGACCTCGGTCGATCGCCATTTCGGCAAGAGCGAGAGCGGCCTCACGGCTTCGGCCGGCTTCCTCTGCGGCCGCCAGCAGGGCGGCGGCGACACCGGCGGCGCGGCGGCCTATGGCGTCGATCCGCACGGCCGTTTCGTGGGCGCGAAACTCAGCTTCGCCTTCTAGGCCGGCCGCAGCTGCTCGGCGCGGGGCCGGCTCGCCGCCGGCGTCTTGTCCGCGATGCCCTGGATCATCGCCTGCAGGCCGTATTCAAAGCTCTTGTCGGAATAGGGCGGCAAGGTGGGCGTGAGCTGCTCGTAGAGCGCCCAGCCCATGGCGTAGCGGCCCAGCACCATCAGGGCGGCGTGCGCCTCGCCGCGGCGGAAGCCCTCGGCCTCCAGCCGCCCGCGCATGGCCTCGAAGTCGAGGATCAGGCTCTGGCCGGTGGGGACCGATCCCGCCAGCAACCGCGCGCCGTCGCGGTGCGACAGCGCCGCGCGGCGGATGCCTCGGGCGCCGTCCGCCAGCCAGGCCTGCCAGTCATGCGGGAACGCCCCGGGCGCGGGAAGCGCGGTCTCCAGCAGCGCCTCGGCCATGTGGTTGAACAGCTCGCGCATGTTGCGGAAGTGCCAGTAGAGCGAGGGGCCCTTCACGCCCAATTCGGCGGCCAGCCTGCGGGTCGACAGCCCGTCCATCCCGACCTCGTCCAGCAGGGCGAGCGCGCGTTCGACGATCTGGCGGCGCTCCAGCGCCATCGGGACTCTCCTACTCGCCAGCCTTGTCTAGCACTGCTAGGGTTCGCCAGCCTAGGCGTCAGGATGGACGCGGCCGGGAGGGACAACAATGCAGCGCAGATTCGGACTGATCTTGGCCGCCGGGATCGCGGCCGTCGCAGGTCTCGCCGCCGCCAGCGCGGCGAGCGCCAAGGACTATCTGGGCGTGGCCTGCAAGAGCCCGCCGCCGGAGCACTGCTCGGGCGAGGCCTGCCAGGCGGTGCTGGGCGATCCCGGAACGGCGGTCGATCCGAAGACCGGGCGCAAGTACTGGCTGGACTATCCCTGCGACCTGAAGCCGGGCGACAAGGTGGTGTTCATCCTGAACATCCACGGCGCCGGCTCGATCGGCCAGTGGCAGCGCCACTACTTCCCGGCCTTCGACTACAAGGACAAATACAAGCTGGTGGTGGCGACGCCGACCGCGGCGACCTCGCCGAGCCGCGTCGCGGGCCAGCCCGGCGTGCGGGTCTGGGTCCCGGCCGAGGACGACGCCTTCCTGCAGAACGTCACCACCGAGGTGGTCGACGCCTTCGGCGCCAAGAACATCAAGTCCTTCTGGCTGGCCGGCCACAGCCAGGGCGGGGCGACGTCGCACCGGATCGTCTGCTCCGACTTCTTCAAGGACAAGGTGGACGGCCTCCTGAGCCTGTCCGGCGGCCGGGTCGGCCGCGCCGAGATCAATCCGCGCTTCGGCCCGCCGAAGGCCGACGGCAGCCCGCCCGATCCGCGGCCGGCCGGCGCCGGCGGCGGCCTGCTGGGCGGCGCCAACCTGCCGGCCTGCCAGTTCAGCCACATCTTCGAAACCGGCGAGCATGAGATCGTCAGCCTGCCTTCGACCTCGCCCCTGGCCGACGAGTTCGGCTGTGCGCCGCGGGTGGAAGAGAAGGACGTGGTCGACGAGCAGCCGGGCTACGTCTGGGACTACGCGCGCCAGGGCTATAAGGTCTGGGGCATGAAGGCGCGGCCGGGGACGGCACACGTCTGGATCTATCCCAAGTGCAAGGGCGGTCGCGTGGTGGCCGATGTGGAACGGCTCGACAAGGGCCACACCGAAGGCCTGGAGCCGCATGTCACCGAGGCGATCGTCAAGCTGATGGTGAGCGCGCCGGGCGGCAAGATCAGCGGGGCGAAGTCCTAGGCTGAATGCTCAATCATTTTTCAGCCGTCATGGCCGGGCCTGTCCCGGCCATCCATGAATACCGCTGGTTGCAGGTGGGGTGGCTATGTCGACGCTGCGCCTAGGTCTGCGCGATCAGCGCGTATGGGTGGCCGGGACAAGCCCGGCCATGACGCAAGATAATAAAATCAACCCTCTGATTGAGTATTCAGCCTAGGCCTGGATCGAGACCAGCGGCGGGGCGGGCGCGGCGGCCGGCGCAGCGGCGCCGTCTGAGGCGTAGCCGGCGGAGCTGTCGGGCGCCGAAGAGCCGCTGCTGGGCATGCCGGTGTCGCCGTAGATCTCCTTGGACGCGGCGGTGAAGTCCTTCTGGCCCTTCTCCAGCTCGGCCTGTTCCTCGTCGGCGTCGGGATTGGTCTTGTGCTGCGCCTTCAACTTGGCCAGCGCGGCCTTGGCGATCGCCTGGGCCGAGGCTTCCAGCACCCGCGCCTCCTCGATGATCGGGTCGGGCAGCTTGGTCTTCACGGCGCCCGGCCCTTTGTCGGAGACGACCAACTGGGCCGGGGCCTG
>NZ_DASYAF010000148.1:0-41288 GCF_036501465.1 Phenylobacterium sp. | reverse complement strand
CATCGGGCTGAACTACGCCGGTTCGTTGGGGCTGGACCGTTTGCGAGGCGGCGGGCGGGTCGCGGTGCTGCTGGCCCTGGCGGTCGCCGACTTTTCCGTCCTGGGTTTCTTCAAGTACTCGGCGTTCATCGCCCACAATCTGAACCTGGTGCTGCCGGGCGCGCCGCTGCCGGAAATGCGTCAGCGGCTGCCGCTTGGCATCTCCTTCTTCACCTTCCAGCTGGTGAGCTACGCCGTCGACGTGCATCGCGGCGCGGTGAAGGTGGAGCGCGATCCCGCCCGCTTCGCCGCCTACATCCTGATGTTCCCGCACCTGATCGCCGGGCCCATCGTCCGCTACGCCGACATCCGCGACGAGATGCACGCCGACCGGCGGCGCACCGCCCACATCGGCCTGGGGATCCAGTACTTCATCGTCGGCCTGTGCCAGAAGGCGCTGGTGGCCAACACCGTGGCGCCGCTGGCCGACCACGCCTTCGGCCTGGGCCTCGCCCATCTGGGAACCGGCGCCGCCTGGCTGGGGATCTGGGCCTACACGCTGCAGATCTATTTCGACTTCTGCGGCTATTCGAACATGGCCATCGGCCTGGCCTTCCTGCTGGGCTTCACCTTCCCGAAGAACTTCGATTACCCCTACATCGCCCAGTCGATCACCGAGTTCTGGCGGCGCTGGCACATGAGCCTGTCGTCCTGGTTCCGCGACTACGTCTACATCCCGCTCGGCGGCAACCGGCATGGCCTGGTCCAGACGGTGCGCAACCTGCTCATCGTCTTCTTCCTGACCGGCCTGTGGCATGGCGCGGCCTGGCGGTTCATCGTCTGGGGCCTGTATCACGGGGCCTTCCTGATGCTGGAGCGCTTCGGCCTGGGCCGGGCGCTGGAGAAGGCGCCGCGGCCGCTGCGCCACCTCTACGCCCTGCTGGTGGTGATGGTGGGCTGGGTCTTCTTCCGCGCCGACAGCCTGCCGCAGGCCCTGGGCTACCTGGGCCGGATGCTGTGGCCTGGCGCTGTCGCCGGACAGGATGTGGCGCTGGCCGTGGTGCTCAACGCCCAGGTCGTCGCGGCCCTGGTGGGCGGGACGCTGCTTGCCGCGCCCTTGCTGCCGACCCTCATGGCGCGCCTGAAGCGTCCCCTGGCCGGCGCACCGCGCCCCGACCTGCCGGCCCGGCTGGAGACCCGGTCGGTCCACGCCCTGCCAATCCCGCTGCTGGCGGCGGGTTTTGTGCTGTCGGTCGCCTTGCTGGTCGGCTCGACGCTCAACCCTTTCCTCTATTTCAGGTTCTGAAGCCGTGATCGCCTCAAGTTTCCACTGGCGGCTGCTGATCGGGACCATCCTGGCGCTGATGGCGGCGATCTGGCTCATGCCGGCCTGGTTGCCCAAGCCGGATTTCCAGGAGAACCGCGTCCTTGCCGCGGCCCCGGCTTTGCCGCGCCACCTCGCCGACATCCACGCCTTCCGAAAGGCCGGCGACGCCTATGTGGCCGACCGTTTCCCCGGGCGTGCGTACCTGATCAGCTATCTGAACCGGCTACGCATGATGGTGGGGGTCAGCGGCTCCGAGCGGGTGATCGTCGGCCGCCAGGGGTGGCTGTTCTACGACGACGGCACGCACCTGGGGGCGGCGCGCAACGACCCGCCCATGTCGGGGCCCGACCTGCGCGCCTGGCTGACTGCCTTCGCCGGCCGCACCGAAAACCTGCGCGCCCGGGGCATCGCCTACGTCATGGTCGTCGCCCCGGCCAAGGAGATCATCTATCCGCAGTTCGCGCCGGGGTGGCTGCACGGGCTGGACCCGAACCGCCCGACCCAGTTGCTCCCGCGCCTGGTTCGCCAGGCGAACCTCGGCGAGGTGATCGACCTCACGCCAGCGCTGGCCGCGGCGGCCCGCAATGGCCCGCCGCTCTACAGCCTGCACGACACCCACTGGAACGGGCAGGGGGCCTATGTCGGCTACGCGGCGCTGATGACCCGGTTGCACGCCTTGGGCCTGACCGAAGGGCCGTTGCCGGAAAGCGCCTTCGTCATGATTCCTGGCGGCCCAGGAAGCTCCGCGCAGCCGCGTGATCTCGCAAAAATGCTAGGCGTCGGCGACAAGGTGTCGATCGACTATCCGCACATCATCAACCCGCCCGGCGAGACGGCGCTCAAGCGCACCTTCCTGACCGACAAGACCGACTGGACCTCGCCGCAAGAGCTGGACACCGGTCAGGTCGGCAAACCCACGCTGCTGCTGCTGCGCGATTCTTTCTCCAACGAGATGCTGCCGCTGCTCCTGCCGCACTTCAGCCGGATCATCCTGGCGCACAACCAGGACGGAACCTGGCGGCCGGACCTGGTCGACCGCTTCAAGCCCGACCTGGTGATCGGCGAGACCATCGAGCACGGCCTGCGGGTCAGCATGTACGGCAGTCCCGACCCTTCGCCGCAGACCATGGTCCGCATCGACAAGATGCTGGTCGACATGGCCGCCCACGCCGCGGCGGGCCAGGCTCTGCCCACGCTCGAGCCGGCCAGTCGCGAACAGGCGGCGGCCATCGCCGCGGCCGTGCGCACAGACAATTGCAACATCGAGACCGCCAAGCTCTCGTCCAGCGGCGGCCAAGCCCGGTTCGGCGTATCCGGATGGCTTTCCGAACTTGGCCGTGGCGTGACTTCGCCCCACGGCCTCATCGGGCTGAAGAGTCAGGCCGGCGCCTTGCTCGTTGCGCCGATCGACATGGACAGGCCGCGGCCCGACGTCGCGGCCTACTTCAAGAATCCGAACGGCGAGGCGAGCGGCCTGGTGGGCGATTTCTTCATCCGCAGGTTGCCGCCCGGGACCTATGCGCCAGTGGCCTATCGCCGCGCCGGAGGCGGCTGGATCGGCTGCACGGGCAAGCAAGCGCTCGTTGCGCCCTGAAAGGCGCATTGCCGTCGATAGGCGCCCTGGGGCAGGCATTAGAAGAATCTTCCTCGCCTGCGGCCGTCCGCCCATCGACAAGGGGCGATCTTGCCGGGTAAATGCCCGCGAACACGACCAGCCTCTCAACAAAACGGGGTTTGGCCGCGTTTCGGCATGCGTAGACGGCGCAAGAGTAGACGGCCTTAGGATGGGCCGGGGTTTGATAGAGGACGAGATGGGGTTCCCCCCGAAGCAGGGACTGTACGATCCGGCGAACGAGCATGACTCGTGCGGCGTGGGCTTTGTGGCCAATATCAAGGGCCGCAAATCGCACGAGGTGATCGACTGCGGCCTGCAGATCCTGATGAACCTCGATCACCGCGGCGCGGTGGGCGCGGACCCCCTGGTCGGCGACGGCGCGGGCTGCCTGATCCAGATCCCCGACGCCCTGCTGCGCGATTGGGCCGGCAAGGAAGGCCTCGAGCTGCCGCCGGCGGGCGAATACGCCGTGGCGATGTGCTTCCTGCCGCAGGACGAGACGGCGCGGACCATCGCCATCGCCCAGTTCAGCCATTTCCTGACCGTCGAGAAGCAGCCGCTGATCGGCTGGCGCGACGTGCCGGTGGACACTACGGGCCTGGGCGACGCTGTCCTGGCCCAGATGCCGGTGATCCGCCAGGCGATCATTGGCCGCGGCCCGAACGTTCGGGACCAGGACGCCCATGAGCGCAAGCTGCTGGCGATCCGCAAGCAGACCCAGAACCCGCTGACCGAGCTCGCCCGCAAGCACAACATGCCCGCCGTGGCCCAGCTCTACATCCCGTCCATGTCGACGCGGACGGTGGTCTACAAGGGCCTGCTGCTCGCCCACCAGGTGGGCACCTTCTACAAGGATCTGACCGACCCGCTGACGGAATCGGCGCTGGCCCTGGTCCACCAGCGGTTCTCGACCAACACCTTCCCGTCCTGGCGCCTGGCGCACCCCTACCGGTTCATCGCCCACAACGGCGAGATCAACACGGTGCGCGGCAACGTGAACTGGATGAACGCGCGCCGGCGCACCCTGGAGAGCGACCTCCTGGGGCCGGACCTCAACAAGATGTGGCCGATCATCCCGCACGGCCAGTCGGACACTGCCTGCCTGGACAATGCGCTGGAGCTGCTGCTGGCCGGCGGCTACCCGCTGGCCCATGCGGTGATGATGCTGATCCCCGAAGCCTGGGCCGGCAATCCGCTGATGGATGCCAAGCGCCGGGCTTTCTACGAGTACCACGCCGCTCTGATGGAGCCCTGGGACGGGCCGGCCGCCGTGGCGTTCACCGATGGCCGCCAGATCGGCGCCACGCTCGATCGCAACGGCCTGCGCCCAGCGCGCTTTATCATCACCGACCAGGACCATGTGATCATGGCCTCCGAGGTCGGCGTGCTCGACGTGCCGGAGGAGCGGATCGTCCGCAAGTGGCGGCTCCAGCCCGGCAAGATGCTGCTCATCGACATGGAAGAAGGCCGCATCATCGAGGATGAGGAGATCAAGCGCACCCTCTCCGAAGCCGCGCCTTACGAGGAGTGGCTGGCGGACACCCAGTTCAAGCTGGAGGAGCTTGGCCTGACCGCCGAGCCCGAGGCCCCGATCTCCAACGATCCGGCCACCCTGCTCGATCGCCAGCAGGCCTTCGGTTACACCCAGGAGGACCTGCAGTTCTTCCTCGAACCCATGGCCAAGGCGGGCGACGATCCGATCGGCTCCATGGGCGCGGACACCCCGATCGCGGTGCTCTCGCGCCGGCCCAAGCTGCTCTACGAATATTTCAAACAGAACTTCGCCCAGGTCACCAATCCGCCGATCGACCCGATCCGCGAAGAGCTGGTGATGAGCCTGGTCTCGATGATCGGGCCCAGGCCCAACCTGCTTGGCCGCCAGGCTGGCGCCCACAAACGCCTGGAGGTCGCCCAGCCGATCCTCACCGACCAGGACCTGGCCAAGATCCGTGCCGTGCACGACCTGCTGGACGGCGCCTTCCGCACCGCCACGCTCGACACCACCTGGCCCGCGATCGAAGGCGCCAACGGCCTGGAAGGCGCCTTGGACCGGCTGTGCCGCGATGCGACCGACGCGGTGCTGGCGGACATGAACATCCTCATCCTGTCGGACCGGGCGACCGGCCCCGACCGGGCGCCGATCCCGGCTGCGCTGGCCACCGCCGCCGTCCACCACCACCTGATCCGCCAGGGTCTGCGCATGCAGACCGGCCTGGTCATCGAGACCGGCGAGGCGCGCGAGGTGCATCACTTCTGTGTCCTGGCGGGCTACGGCGCGGAAGCCGTGAACCCCTACCTCGCGTTCGAGACCCTGGAAGCCCTGCGCATCCAGAACGGTCTTTCCCAGACCGCTTATGAGGTGCGGAAGAACTACATCAAGGCCATCGGCAAGGGCGTGTTGAAGGTGATGTCCAAGATGGGCATCTCCACCTACCAGTCCTATTGCGGCGCCCAGATCTTCGACGCCGTGGGCCTGTCGTCCGGCCTGATCGAGAAGTACTTCACCGGCACCGCGTCCACGATCGAAGGCGTGGGCCTAGCGGAGATCGCCGGCGAGGCCGTGCGCCGCCACCGCGACGCCTATGGCGACAACCCGATCTACCGCAACATGCTCGACGTCGGCGGCGGGTACGCCTTCCGCCTGCGCGGCGAGGCGCACGCCTGGACGCCGGAAACCATCGGCGCCCTGCAGCACGCCGTGCGCGGCAACCAGTCGGAGGCCTACAAGACCTTCGCCCAGAGCATCAACGAGCAATCCGAACGCCTGCTCACCCTGCGTGGCCTGATGCGGCTGAAGCCGGCGGAAAAGCCGCTGTCGATCGACGAGGTCGAGCCGGCGGCCGAGATCGTCAAGCGCTTCGCCACCGGCGCCATGAGCTTCGGCTCGATCAGCCGCGAGGCGCACACCACGCTCGCCGTCGCCATGAACCGCATCGGCGGCCGGTCCAACACCGGCGAGGGCGGCGAGGAGAGCGACCGGTTCAAGCCGCTGCCGAACGGCGATTCCATGCGCTCGGCCATCAAGCAGGTGGCCTCGGGCCGGTTCGGCGTCACTACGGAGTATCTGGTCAACGCCGACGACATCCAGATCAAGATGGCCCAGGGCGCCAAGCCCGGGGAGGGTGGCCAGCTGCCCGGCTACAAGGTCGACAAAAACATCGCCCGGGTGCGCCACTCGACCCCGGGCGTCGGTCTGATCAGTCCGCCGCCGCACCACGACATCTATTCGATCGAGGACCTGGCTCAGCTCATCCACGATCTGAAGAACGTCAATCAACGTGCTCGGATCTCAGTGAAACTGGTCTCCGAGGTGGGCGTCGGCACAGTCGCCGCCGGTGTGGCCAAGGCGCGCGCCGACCATGTGACCATCTCGGGGTTCGAGGGCGGCACGGGCGCTTCGCCGCTGACCTCGCTCACCCACGCCGGCTCGCCCTGGGAGATCGGACTGGCCGAGACCCAGCAGACCCTGCTGCTGAACGGGCTCCGGACCCGTATCGCCGTGCAGGTGGACGGCGGTCTGCGCACCGGGCGCGACGTGGCCATCGGGGCTTTGCTTGGCGCTGACGAGTTCGGCTTCGCCACCGCGCCGCTGATCGCCGCCGGCTGCATCATGATGCGCAAATGCCACCTCAACACCTGCCCGGTGGGCGTGGCGACCCAGGACCCGGTGCTGCGCGCGCGCTTCACAGGCCAGCCTGAGCACGTGATCAATTACTTCTTCTTCGTCGCCGAAGAGCTCAGGGCGATCATGGCCGAGATGGGCTTTGCGACGGTCAACGAGATGATCGGCCGCGTCGACCGCATCGACTTGTCGCCCGCCATCGAGCATTGGAAGGCGCAGGGCGTCGACCTGTCGCGCATCCTGCACGCCGGCCCCGCCGAAGCCGCCAAGGGCCTCTGGAACCAGGATCGCCAGGATCACGGCCTGGGCCGGGCGCTGGACAACACCCTGATCGCTGACGCCGCCCAGGCGCTGGAGCACGGCAAGCCCATGCGCCGCGAATATGCGGTGAAGAACGTCAACCGCACGGTGGGCGCCATGCTCTCCGGCGAGCTGGCCCGGCGTTACGGCCACGCGGGCTTGGCGGAAGACACCATCTCGCTCAGCTTCACCGGCAACGCGGGCCAGAGCTTCGGCGCCTTCGCCGCGCGCGGCGTCTCGCTGGAGCTGATCGGCGACGCCAACGACTATGTGGGCAAGGGCCTCTCCGGCGGCCGGGTGGTGGTGCGCCAGCCGCCGCAGGCGCGTCGCGAGCCCACCCGCAACATCATCGTCGGCAACACGGTGCTCTACGGCGCCATCGCCGGCGAGGCCTATTTCGAGGGCGTGGCCGGCGAGCGCTTCGCCGTGCGTAACTCCGGCGCCGTGGCGGTGGTCGAGGGCCTAGGCGACCACGGCTGCGAATACATGACCGGCGGCGTCGTCGTGGTGCTGGGCGACACCGGCCGCAACTTCGCCGCAGGCATGAGCGGCGGGGTGGCCTATGTCTACGACCCGGCCGGCCGCTTCGAGGCCCTGTGCAACAAGGCGATGGTCGAGCTCGAGAAGATCGGCCCGGCCGCCGCGGCGAACGAGGCCGACGACGCCCAGACGCCCAAGCAGCGATCGGTCTCGGTGGAGAACGCCGGCATGGGCGACATGCTGCGCTTCGACGCCGAGCGGCTGAAGATCCTCATCGAACGCCACCACCTGCACACCAAGAGCGCGCGCGCCGCCGAGATTCTGGCCAACTGGGACAAGGCGCTGTCGTCCTTCGTGAAGGTGATGCCCACCGACTACGCCAAGGCCCTGCGCGACATGGCCGCCGAACGCGCGACGGCCGCCGCCGTCGCCGCCGAATAGACACCTAGTTCCGGAGACCAACCCGATGGGCAAGCCCACCGGCTTCCTTGAGATCGAGCGCAGCGACCGCACCTACGACAAGGTGGCCGAGCGCCTGAAGACCTGGAAGGAGTTCGTCCAACCCCTGCCGCTGACCGAGGTTTCGCGGCAGGCCTCGCGCTGCATGGATTGCGGCATCCCGTTCTGTCACCAGGGCTGCCCGGTCAACAACCAGATCCCCGACTTCAACAACCTGGTCTACCGCGACCAGTGGAAGGCGGCGCTGGAGAACCTGCAGTCGACCAACAACTTCCCAGAGTTCACCGGCCGCGTCTGCCCCGCGCCCTGCGAGGCGTCCTGTACGCTGAACATCCCGGACACGCCGGTGACCATCAAGACGATCGAATGCCAGATCGTCGACCGCGGTTGGGACGAGGGCTGGATCCAGCCGCAGATGTCGCCGCGCGGCACCGGCAAACGCGTGGCCGTGGTGGGCTCCGGCCCCGCGGGCCTGGCCTGTGCGCAACAGCTGGCCCGCGCCGGCCACGCGCCCACCATCTTCGAGAAGTCCGACCGGATCGGCGGCCTGCTGCGCTACGGCATCCCAGACTTCAAGATGGAGAAGCCGCTCATCGACCGGCGGATCCGCCAGATGGAGGCCGAGGGCGTGATCTTCCGCACCGGCTTCGAGGTTGGGGTCACGGTCTCGGCGCAGCGCCTGCTGGACGACTACGACGTCCTGGTGATGGCCGGCGGGGCCGAGGCGCCGCGCGACCTGGAGGTCCCGGGCCGGGAGCTGGACGGCGTCCATTTCGCCATGACGTTCCTGACCCAGCAGAACAAGCGCAACGCCGGTGACGCAGAGGCCATCGCCGCACCAAAGGGCGCGATCTCGGCTAAGGGCAAGCATGTGGTGGTGATCGGCGGCGGCGACACCGGGTCCGACTGCATCGGCACCTCCAACCGCCAGGGCGCGGCCTCGGTCACCCAACTGGAGATCATGCCGCAGCCGCCGGAGCGGGAGAACAAGGCGCTGACCTGGCCCGACTGGCCGCTGAAGCTACGCGTCTCGTCGAGCCAGGAGGAGGGCTGCGAGCGCGACTTCGCCGTCGCCACCAAGCGGTTCCTCGGCAAGGACGGCAAGGTCACCGCCATGGAATGCGTGCGTCTCGAGTGGGTCGCGGGCGCCGACGGCCGGATGGAGACGCGCGAAGTCGCGGGCTCGGAGTTCACGCTGAAGGCCGACCTCGTGCTCTTCGCCATGGGCTTCCTGGGCCCCACCCGCGCCGGCCTGGTGGAGAACGCCGGCGTCGAGCTCGATCCGCGCGGTAACGTGGCCGCCAACGTCGCCAACTACCAGACCAGCCAGCGCAACATCTTCGCGTGCGGCGACATGCGCCGCGGTCAGTCCCTGGTGGTCTGGGCGATCCGCGAAGGCCGCCAGTGCGCCCGCGCCGTCGACGAAGCTTTGATGGGAATCTCCAAGCTGCCGCGCTAAGTCGCCCGGCATGCCAACGCCCATGGAACTCCGCTGCCTCGTGAAATCCGACGACCGGTTGGGCGAGGGCCCCTGCTGGTCGCCGTTCGAAGGCCGCCTCTACTGGTTCGACATCAAGGGCAAGCGGCTGGCCTGGTACGAGCCCAAGACCGACGCGCGCGGCGCCTTCGACCTGCCGTTCCGCGCCAGCGCCGGCGCGCCCCGCGCCCAGGGCGGCCTGATCATTGCGACCGACAAGGGCCTGGCGTTCTGCGATCCTGTCCGTGGCACGCTGGAGATGGTCCGCGCCTATGAGCTGCCGGAGGGCTTCCGGACCAATGACGGCAAGATCGATATCTTCGGGAACTTCTGGTGGTCGACCATGGACGACAACCATGGCGAACGGCCGGGCAGCGTGTTCCGCACCGGCCCGGATCTGGAGACCCAGCAGATGTTGAGCGGCATCCACGTGCCCAACACCATCTCCATGAGCCCGGACGGCAAGACCCTCTACATGGTCGACTCAAAACTCCAGACCATCTTCGCCCATCCGATGGACGACCTCTCGAAGGTCAGGATGTTCGCCCACACGGCCGGCGCGCCGGCCAGCCCGGACGGCTCGGCGGTGGACGCTGACGGCTATCTCTGGAACGCACAGTGGGGTGGCTGGCGGGTGGCGCGTTACGCCCCCGACGGCTCGATCGAGCGGGTGATCCCGATGCCGGTGCAGAACCCGACCAGCTGCGCCTTCGGCGGGGAGGACATGACCACGCTCTTCATCACCAGCGCCTGGGACGAGCTGCCGCTGGGCGCGCGACCGCAACAGCCGCTGGCCGGCGGCCTATTCGCCGTCGAGACGGGTATCAAGGGGCTGTCGCTGCCACTGTTCGCCGGCTGAGGCGGGAGCTAGGGGAATTTCAACCGGTCGGTGGGAAAAGGGGCGGATGGATCGCGGATCGCAAACGGCCGTACTGGTCACCGGCGGGGCCGGCTACATCGGCGCCCACACCGCTAAGGCGCTGCATGAGCAGGGCTTCCTGCCGGTGGTCTACGACAACCTCAGCTCCGGCTTCCGCGAGGCGGTGCGCTGGGGGCCCTTGGTCCATGGCGACCTGCGCGACCGCGCGGCGCTGGGTGACGCCATCGCCGACCACGACATCAAGGCCGTCATCCATTTCGCCGGCCTGATCGAGGTGGGCCGCTCGACCGTCCAGCCGGATCTCTTCTGGGACATCAACGTCGGGGGCACCATCGGCCTGCTCAGCGTCATGCGCGAGAAGGGCGTCGGCCGGCTGGTGTTCTCCTCCAGCGCGGCGGTCTACGGCCAGGGTGAGCGCAGCGTCCAGGAATCGCTGGCCGAGGAGGCCGACAAGGCGCCCGACAGCCCCTACGGCGCGACCAAGCTGGCGGCCGAGTGGCTGATCGCCGCCCAATGCCGGGCCTATGGCCTGACCGCGGTGGCGTTGCGCTACTTCAACGCCTCGGGCGCCGACCCCTCCGGCCTGATCGGCGAGGCCCACGAGCCGGAAACCCACCTGTTGCCCCTGGCCATCGCCGCGGCGCTCGGCGACGGCAAGCCGCTGACCATCTTCGGCCAGGACTTCCAGACGCCGGACGGCACCTGCCTGCGCGACTACATCCACGTCAGCGACCTGGCGGCGGCCCATGTGGCGGCGCTGAACGTCGACCTGCCGAGCGGGACCTTCGAGGCGATCAATGTCGGCACGGGCGAAGGCCGCTCGGTCTCCCAGGTGGTGGCCGCGGTGGGCAAGGCGGTGGGCGCGCCCGTCCCGCACAGCATAGGCGGCCGTCGCGCCGGCGACCCGCCCAGCCTGGTGGCCGACCCAGCCCGCGCCCGCCGCCTCCTGGGTTGGACGCCTCGATGTTCGTCCCTCGACCGGATCGTCGAGGACGCCCTGCGCTGGGAACGTGATCCGCGCTATGGCGCGGGCCGCCGGGACCCCACGCGGCGCGCCAAGGCCAGCGCCTCCAATTAACCCCTGCGGCGATAAGCGTCACCGTATGCGGAACAATCCGGGCTGCGGCGTCTTGCATTCGGTTCCGCCATGGCCAAGCTTCCGATCGAACTCTGGGGGACTTCATGAGCCAAGCGGAGACTGGGCGCGAAACCGCGCTGGCGCGGAATCTGTTGGAGATCCTGGGCCCCTACGAGGAGGAGCTGATGGCGTTCGAACGGCTGAATCCGGCGGCCGGGGCGCTGCGGCGCGCGGTGGGCATCGCCATCGCCGAAGCCTGCTACCTGATCAGTGACCCCGGCGTGGCCCAGGCGGAGTGGGCGCCGCCGACCGATGACTCCGCGCGTCGGACGCGCTAGTTCCTTTGGGTTCCGGAGATTCCATGGCCCGTAAGCCTGAAACCTTAGCCGATCCGATCGACATCGCCGTAGGCGCGCGAATCCGCCTGCTGCGCAAGGTGCGTGGCATGTCCCAGCAGGCGCTGGCCGAAGCGGCCGGGGTCACCTTTCAGCAGATCCAGAAGTACGAGCGCGGCGCGAACCGCGTCTCAGCCTCGATGCTCTCGCGCATCGCCGCCACCCTGCAGGCCCCGGTCTCGGAGATGTTCGGCGAGATCAATCCGGCCGCCAGCGGCGCCATCGACGAGGTCGCCGCCCTGCTGGCCGAGCCCGGCGCGCTGGAGTTGCTGAAGGCCTATTCTATGCTGCCGCGCGGCGCGCCCAGGGCCACCTTGGTGGAATTTGTCCGCAGTCTGAAAGCGGTCTAAGCCTCGCCCGCATCGCGGGGGAGGAACCATGTTCAAGACTTTGCTGCTGACGGCCGCCGCCGGCCTCGCCCTCGCCATGGCCGCACCGGGGATCGGCTGCGCCGCGCCCAGCGACCCCGCCGAGCGCAAGATGGTGGAGACCGTCCAGGCCGACCACGCCCGCAACCTGAAGCTCTTGGAGAGCCTCGTGCTGGTCAATTCCGGCAGCATGAACTTCAAGGGCGTCGAGCAGGTGGGCCAGATGGTGCGCGCCGAGCTTGAGCCCCTGGGCTTCCAGGTCCGCTGGTCGCCTATGGCCGCGGCCAACCGCGCCGGCCATCTGGTGGCGATCCACAAGGGCAGTGGCCGCGGCGTGCACATGCTGCTGATCGGCCACCTGGACACGGTCTTCGAGCTCGACAGCCCCTTCCAGGGCTGGACCCTGAAGGGCAACGACATCGTCGAGGGACCCGGCACCAGCGACATGAAGGGCGGCGATGTGATCATGATCGCTGCCCTGCGCGCCATGCAGGCGGCCGGCACGCTGAAGGACGCCGACATCACCGTCGTCATGACCGGCGATGAGGAAAAGCGCGGCGCGCCGCTGGCCGTCGACCGCAAGGACCTGATCGACGCCGGCCACGCCAACGACGTCGCCCTGGAATTCGAGGGCCTCGCCCGACAGAACGGCCAGGACATCGGCTCGATCGCCCGGCGCTCCTCCGGCGCCTGGACCGTGCGGGCGCACGCCAAGTCCGGCCACTCGTCCGGCGTCTGCACGCCGCAGGCCGGCTGTGGGGCGATCTATGAGCTGGCGCGCATCCTGGACGACTTCCGCCGCGAGCTGCCCGAGCCGCACCTGACCTACAATGTGGGCCTGATCTCCGGCGGCTCGCAGGCGACGATCAACCCCACCGAGACCGGCGCCACCGCCTCAGGCAAGTCCAACGTCATCTCCGCCGAGGCCATCGCCATGGGCGATATCCGCACGCTCTCGCCCGAGCAGGAGGCCCGCGTCCGCGCCAAGATGGCCGCCATCGTCGCCAAGCACCTGCCGAAGACGCAGGCCGAGATCAGTTTTGCCGACACCGGCTATCCGGCCATGGCCCCCACCGAGGCCAGCCGCAAGCTGCTGGCCAAGCTGAACCAGGTGAACACCTCGCTCGGCCTGCCGCAGATGCCCGAAGGCGACCCCGACAAGCGCGGCGCCGGCGACATCGCCCTGGTGTCGTTTCTGCCCGGCTTGCTGGGCCTTGGCATGGGCGGCGAGGGGGCCCACGCGCCCGGCGAAACCGCCGACCTCAAGACCATGGATGTCCAGGCCGAACGCGCCGCCCTGCTCATGGCCCGGCTCGCCAAGGAGCCGCGGCCCAGACCCTAGGCGCTGACCCCCAGCGCCGCGACGGCCCGGTCTTTCACCGCCTTGTAGTCCACCTTGCCGTTCGGGGCGCGGCCGATGCTGTCCACCAGCACCAGCTCGCGGGGCGCCTTGTAGCCGGCCAGGGTCAGGCGCACGTGCTCCGACAGCTCCGCCAGGCTGGGCGTCTCGGCGGTCTCCACGACCGCGCAGATCCGCTCGCCGAACCGCGCGTCGGGCAGGCCCACCACCACGGCGTCGCGCACCACCGGATGGGTTTTCAGCGCCTCCTCGACCTCCTCGGGGAAGACCTTCTCGCCGCCGGTGTTGATGCAGACCGAGCCGCGGCCCAGCAGCTTCAGCGTCCCGTCGGTGTTCACCTCCGCCCAGTCGCCCGGCACGCTCCAGCGCACGCCTTCCATGGTTTTGAAGGTCTTGGCGGTCTTCTCGGCGTCCTTGTAGTAGCCCTGCGGCAGGAAGCCGGTCACCGCCACCAGGCCGCGCTCGCCGGATCCGGGCTCGACGCGCCGGCCATCCTCGGTGAACACCGAACAGTTGGGGCCGATGATGAAGGCCGCCGTCTGCGCCTCCGCCCCCGGCGCCGAGGCCGAAACGCCCAGGCCCACCGCCTCCGACGAGCCGAAGCTGTCGAAGATCATGGCGTTCTTGGCGTAGCTCAGCAGGCCGCGCTTGTTCTCCTGGCTCCACATGGAGCCGGAAGAGCTCATCGCCTTCACCGTCGAAAGATCCCAACGGCAGGGATTGGCTTCCAGCGCCTCGAGCATCGGAGTCGAGAAGGCCAGGCCGACCAGCACGACGGCGGTGGCGCCGATCCGGTCGACCTCGTCCCACAGCTCCATGGCGTTGAACTTGCGCGACGGCAGATAGGCCGCCGTGCCGCCGGCGTTGAAGGCGATCAGGTTCGAGAACTGGCCGGTGCCGTGCATCAGCGGGCAGGCGATCAGCGAGGTCGGCCGCATGTGCTGCGGCGTCTGCAGGTTTGCCACCAGCCCCTCGATGGACTCCGCCGGTGGGATGCCCAACAGCGCGTTGCCGCCCGCGCCGATCACGTTGAACAGGTCGTCCTGGGCCCACATCACACCCTTGGGCATGCCGGTGGTGCCGCCGGTGTAGAGCAGCAGCAGGTCGTCGCCGGAGCGGCCCCAGGGCGCGCGCGTCGGCCGCTGCGCCGGCGCTCTGGCCACGATGGTCTCATAGTCGTCCGCCCAGGCCGGGACCGGATGGCCAGGCTCGGCCACCGCCACCCAGGCCTTTACGCCCGGCAGACGGCCGCGGATCGCTTCCAGCGTCTCGGTGAAGCTGGCGTGGAACACCACCGCCTCGGCGTCGGCATTGTCGAACAGGTAGAACAGCTCCTCCGGCCCATAGCGATAGTTGGTGTTCACCGGCGCGAAGCCGCCCTTGAAGGCCGCGTAGTAGCTCTCGATGTACTCCGGCCCGTTGAACAGGAAGGCCGCCACCTTGCCCTGGCGGCCCATGCCCTTGGCGATGAAGTGGGCGGCCAGCGCATCGGCCCGGGCGTCGAACTCGCCCCAGGTGATGACCCGATCACCCTGGATGAAGGCCGGATGCTCAGGCTGGACGGCGGCGATCGCCTCCCACACGTCCGCGAAGGTCCAGGTCGTCACCGCATTCTCCCAACGTCTTGTCGTTGGGGTGAAGTTGGCGTCTCGCGACGCTTCGGAGTCAACGGTGTCGTGGGGTCAGATCGGCAGCGCTGTGGTGCACTTGATCTGCTCCATGGCGAAGGAGGACGAGACGTCCTGCAACGGGGCGGCGGCGATCAGGCGCTTGTAGAAGGCGTCGTAGGCCCCGATGTCCTTGACCACCACCTTCAGCAGATAGTCGGTCTCGCCGCTCATCCGATAGAATTCCACCACCTCCGGCAGGCCCGAGGCGCCTTTGGCGAAGGCGTTCAGCCAGTCCTCGTCGTGGCGGCTGGTGCGGATCGAGACGAACACCACGAGGCCCAGGTCCAGCTGGTCGCGATCGAGGATCGCGACGCGCTTCTCGATGACTCCCGCGTCGGTCAGCCGCTTCACCCGCTTCCAGCAGGGCGTCTGCGACAGGCCGGCCCGCTCGGCCAGCTCGGCGATAGGCACGGTGGCGTCGGCCTGCAGCTCGCGAAGGATGCGACGGTCGATGGAGTCGAGAACGATCTGCATGCACGAACCCCCAGGCTGAGAATCCTGATCTACAGTTCACGCGCTCCATGCGCCAGATGATCTCCGAAGCCCGCTTGCCGCTGCGGCGCCCGGAAATTACGATCATCATATAAATGGAGGCGCAGTGCGGTACGGCGAAGGCCACAAGGACGAGACCCGCAGCCGGGTGTTGCGCGCCGCCTCGGCTGCCGTCCGCGCGCGGGGCCCCGATGGCGTGAGCGTGGCCGAGGTGATGGCGCAGGCCGGCCTGACCCATGGCGGCTTCTACACCCACTTCGACAGCAAGGACGCCCTGGTCGTCGCCGCCATCGAGGACGCCTTCGCCCAGGGCCGTCGCCGCTTCGGCCGCCAGGCCCAGGGTCTGGCCCCGGCCGCCGCCCTCGCGGCCTTCGTCGAGGCCTATCTGTCACGCGAACACCGCGACCACCCGGCCCGCGGCTGCCCGGTCTCGGCCTTGGCCGGCGACATGGCCCGGCAGCCCGCGGCGGCGCGCGCCGCGTTCGATGCGGGCGTTGATGGTATGCTGAACGGGCTTTCCCGCTGGTTGCCGGATGCGGAGCCCGCGGCGCGGCGCGCCCTGGCCGCCTCCCTGCTGGCCGAGATGGCCGGCGCGGTGGCGCTTTCCCGCGCCGTCTCGGACGACCGATTGGCGGACGAGATTCTCAGCGCCTGTCGCACGCGCGTCCGGGTCCGCGCCGGTCTTTCGGAGCCGGCGGAACGCACGGCAGAGCTGTCCGGAAGCGGCTAAATCGCCATTTTGCACGCGCAGGGGGAGCGCCTTGCGTTTCTCTAGGTGACGCGGGGCTGTTTGCGCTCCAACATACCACCAAGCGACTCAGTTCACGCACATTCGACGTGTGGCCTCGGACGCCTAAATATCTAGCTGGGGGAGCCCACAAAATGGCAGACGCCAAGAAGACCAACGCCCTGCAGAAGCCGCTCACGCCGTCGCCGCAACTGGCCGCCGTCGTCGGTTCGGGACAGCTGTCCCGGGGCGAAGTGGTTTCCAAGATCTGGGACTACATCAAGAAGAACAATCTGCAGGATCCGAAGAACAAGCGCGACATCTTGGCCGACGCCAAGCTGAAGCCGGTCTTCGGCGGCAAGGACAAGGTCAGCATGTTCGAAATGAACAAGCACCTGGCCGGTCACCTGAAGTAGGACTGGTCCACAGCGGGGACTTGGGGCCTCGCTGCAAGCCAAGGGTTGCAGAAGCCTCGTCGGTTTGGCCGGCGAGGCTTCTTGCGTTCTGGTTGTATTTCGAGGCCATGGTTAAGGCCTATGGTTACGCGCCGCCCCCTGGGAATTCATCGCGCGTGTGCGCCATCCCTTAACCGTACGCTGCCATCCTGCGCGACGAACGGTTGTGCCCCAAGAGGTCACGGTGGCAGACAGCGCAGCGACGCTCGCCCGTCCGACGGGCCCCGCCGGCGCCCGGCCCGATTCCCAGGGCGAGGCGCTGGACGCGTTGGCGCAGGCCCAGCTTTCCGGCGCGACCCGGCTGATCTCCAATGAGGCGGCGGTCTCCATCGAACGGTTCAGCGACCCGGCCCTGCTGGCCTCGGGCAAGGTCAACATCATCTCGCTCGAGGCGGTGCAGCATAAGTTCGGCGACCGCTGGCCCAGCCACCGCGAGCAGGTCTTCGACTTCGCCGACCGGGTCCTGGCCCGCTCGATCGGCGACCGCGGCGTGGCGATCCGCGTCTCGGACATGGATTTCTTCGTCATCCACCCGGACCTCAGCCGCCTGGCCTGCCAGGTGGCCTGCCTGCGCTACATGCGCGAGATCCTGGGCCATTTCCTGAACGACGACCGCGACGCGCCGGGCGGCATCCGCCAGGTGACCTCGATCGCCAAGACCCGCCTGCAGACCGCCGAGGTCGACGCCCTGCAGGCCGAGAGCGCGCTGCGCACCGGCGCCGGCGACGAAGATATCTGCCGGCTCGCGGGCTTCACTGAGGACAGCGACATCACCGGCGGGCTGGTCAATCGCTGGAGCCCATTCGTGGCGGTCGACGGCCGGCGCCTTCGGGTCTCGGCAACCCTGGAGCCGGTCTATGAGCTGAAGGGCTTCACCCGCATCGGCTTTAGGATGATCCGCCGGGTGATCGACATCGCCACCGCCGATGAATTGGCGCCGCATCAGGTGAGCGCGCTTTCGGCCGGCGACATCCTGCGGGCCGACCTGGCCACCATAACCCGCGGGATCGACCGCCTGCAGTCCGAGGCGGGCGGCGAGCAGCAGCTCAGCCTGATCGTGCCGATCTCCTTCTCTAGCCTTTCAAGCCAGCGCGGCCGCGCCGAGCTGGTCGAGCCTTTGAAGGAGGCCGGCGGCCTGGTGCGCCTGGGCGTGGTGACCGAGATCCTCGACCTCGAAGGCGTGCCATCCGGCGCGCTCACCTCGGCCGCGACCTTGGTCAAGCCGTTCTCGCTTCTGGTCGTGGGCCGGCTCACCGGCGCGTCCGCAGCCATGATGCAACGGCTGCGCGGCGCGGGGCTGCAGGCGCTCTCCTTCGAATGCCAGCAAGGCCTCGGCGACGCCGAGTTCCTGGGCTGGGCCACGGCCACCGTCACCGCCGCCAAGAAGGTCGCCAGGTCGGTCCTGGTCTACAGCGTGGGCTCGCCCCAGCGCGCGGCGACGCTGGCCTCGCTGGGCGCCACCCACGTCAGCTTGACCAGCGGCTGACCCGGCCTCAATAGCGCTGGTAGGTTCCCTTCAACGGGACCTGGCCGACGCCGGGCTTGGAGAAGTCGCAGACCCCGGTCGGGAACACCGCCTTCAGCCGCGCCCACTGGGCGGGCGTGAACTTCACCTTGTAGTCCGACGGCTTGGGCGCCTTCAGCTGGCACTTCAGGACGTCGTTGGCGATAGGCGCGCCGGCCACGATCCTGGGCTCCGAGTGGTTCGGATAGGTCGCGTTGTAGCCGCCGGGACCGTCCCAGGTGGCCTTCTCCACGTGCTTTTGGCCGGCCTCGTCGAACCAGGCGTCCCTGGCCGCGGCCGGCTTGTGCCTGACCACCTTGGCATGGGTCAGCGGCGCGGGGTCGGCGGCCAGGGCGTCCAGCCACTGGGTCATGGCGTCGAGCGCCTCGGTCGCCATCAGCTGGTAGCCCTTGGCGACCGCCGGATCGTTGCGTGGCCCGCCGGGCCTGCCGCCCGGGCCCACCCAGAAGACCTCGTTGTCGCCGTCGCCATTGGCCTTCACGAGGCGGGCGCGGATCGACATGTCCCGCTCGCGGCTGTGGATGTCGCCCAGCCGGTCGTTGTAGGTGCGGTAGTGGATGATCGGCACGGTCGCCAGGCCGCCGCCGCCGCCATCCAGGAGGCCTGACTGGTAAGCCGCCTTCAGGGCGATCGGGTCGCCGTGGGAGCGGGCGTCGCCCATCTTTCCGTTCTTGTCGTAGCCGCCGATCTTCTCGTTGAGCTCAAGGAATTCGTCGACGCTGATCGCGCCGTCGTTGAGGCCTTTGAAGCCGTACTGCAGGCCGGTGTTATCCTCGGTGGTGCGGCCATAGCCGGTCGCAGGGTCGCGGCCGTACTCGTTGACCCGCCAGTCGGCCAGGGCGCAGCGCGCGCCTTTCGGATTGCTCACCGGGTCCCAGACCAGGCTCTGGTCCTTCAGGTCGCAGCCGGGCTTGTAGCCGCTCATCGACACCGGCACGAACGAGCGCTCCCAGGCGGCGCAGCTGCCGGGCGTGAAGCCCTCGACCGCGGTCTTCTTCTCCTGGCTCCAGCCCTTGCCGGCGTCCGACTTCCAGAACCGCTGCAGGACCCCGCAGTCGGAGGTGTGCAGGGTGGAGTCGGGGAAGGAGAGGGATGGCTGCAGCCCGTCCAGCAGGCCCGGGTAGATCTGGGTGATGGTCAGCTGCTGGATCGCCCCGCCCGAGCCGCCGTTGCCGACCGTCCACTTTGGGACGCCGTGCGTCTTGATGAAGTGCTCCTTCAGCATCATCAGGGTTTCGCCCTGCAGAACGGCGTTGCCGTGCAGGTTGTTCACCAGCTCGGTGTCCACCGCATGCGCGAAGCCGCGTGACAGGTAGAGGTCGGACAGCGCGCTCTCGGCGGTATTGCTGCCCTGGTTGTACTTGGCGCCAGCGCCGCCGCCGAAGCTGACCGCCAGGCGGTGGTTCCAGCCCTTGGGGTCGTCCAGCATGGCGATCCGGTAGATCGAGCGGTTGATCGTGCCGGACTCGACGCGGACGACGTAGGGCACGTTCGCGCCGTCGACCGTCGTCGTCGCCAGGTCCGCCGGCCGATCCGTCCTGTTGGCCAGGGGTTTGAATTTCCCGTCGGTCGAACGATAGAACCAGTCGCTGCGGGTCGGCGCCGAACAGTCCGCATCGGTGGGCTCGCCCAGGCCCGACTCTTTCGTGCGGCATTCGTAAGGGCTCATGTGCGGCCCGGACAGGATCGGCCCGGTGAGCGGATAGTCGGTGAGGGTCACGCTGGCCTTCGTCGCTCCGGCCGTGGCGGTCAGCGTGTTCTTGCCGGGATTCAGGCCGCCGACCAGGCCGCGCAGGGTGTGGCTGGCGGGATCGAGCCGCAGGTCGCCGGTGACGTCCTTGCCGTTCAGGCTGAGTTTCGCTCCCTTGGCCCCGCCCTTCACCTCCACCAGGGCGTCGCCGCCACTCACCATGTCGGGGCGCGATGACAGGGTGCGGATCGAGAGCCCCGCCGCGGGCTTCGCCGCCGGCGCTGCGGCCGGCTTTTCCGCCGCCTGGGCCAGGCCGCAGACCGCCGCAAGGCCCAAACCCGCCAGAACGCTCGCCGCCATCAGGCGTGTCGGCATCCTCATGACCCCATCCTCCCAGCTTTTCTCCAAGCTAGGCTGCTTGCCGGCGTCGGCGCAACGGGCCTCGCGCTGCGCCTAGGGCGTCTCCCCGAAGGTCTTGAGGTACTCGATGATCGCGTAGCGTTCGGCGTCGGTGAAGCCGGCGTTGCCATAGTCGTGGCCGGCGTTGGCGTTGCCGCGGATCGGCTGGTCGCCCGCCTGGGTCTGGAAAAGGAACGGATTGTCGGGCGCCTGGGCGGTCTGATAGCCCACCTTCACGGGGTCGAACCGGCGTGTGCCCACATAGAAGCTCTTCGTCCGCAAGGCGGGCGGCCGCAGCAGGTCGTAGAGCGTCGGGACCGAGCCGTTGTGCAGGTAAGGCGGCGTGGCCCAGATGCCGTTCAGCGGCCGCGACTTGTAGCCGAGGATCGGCTGCGACCCGGCAAGATCGCAGAGCGCGTCGCGCCCGAGCTGGGCGGCGAGCAACGGGTTCTTCGGCGGCGGCGGGACCACCTGCGGCGGGGGATGCTGGCCCAGGAAGCTCTGGATCGCGCCTTGCGCCACCACGTCGCGGTGGTTCCAGAGCTCGCCGCCGGCCAGGGTGATCAGCATGTCGGCCACCGGTGCGGTGTCGCCCAGCGGCGGGTGCAGCACGTCCACATAGGCGAAGTGCGCGCCCTTCAGGGTCCCGGTGGGAGAGGTCGCCATGGCGGCGTTGCAGGCCATGGACTTGTCGGTCCCCGGCGCGGGGTTCATGAATTTTCCGCCCGGCTTGAACAGGCTCATCTGCAGCGGGATCGGCGTCTTCAGGTCGGCGCGGTCCAGCACCTGGTGACAGCCGCTGCAGTGGTCGTGGAACAGGGTGCGGCCCGCCTCCACCTTCTTCGGATCGATGGGCGGGAAGTCGGCGGGCCACTTCGGCGGACGCAGTTGCGTCAGCAAGATCTCCATGGCCATCAGGTTCTGCACGTCCAGGCTCGAGGCATAACCGCCGGCCGGCGAGGGCTTGGTGCTGACGTCGGCGAAGACGCCGGTCACCTCGCCGGTGTTGCGCACCAGCGCGCCCACGTCGAACGGCTGGCCGCCCGGCACGGTGAAGCTGGGGGCGATGCCGTCCCACTGCACGGCCTGGTGCTGCGGCACGTTCCAGAGGAACGGATAGCTCACCGGCGCGTCGGGCGGAGCGCCGTCGGTGGTGTTCTGGGTCGCCGCCAGGACCACCTTGTTGAAGATGTGGCCGAAGGCGTCGAGGCGGCCGAAGCCGTAGTGGACGCTGGTTGTGTTCATCACCGCATGGATGCGCTCATAGCGGTTGTGCTGGTCGAGCGCGGTCTTCAGCAGGGCGCGATTGGCGGGCGTGTCCAGACTGCGCCGCCAAAGAGTGATCGAGCCCACGCCCACCGGCTGAACCAGCACCTTGCGCGCAAACCGGTCGAACTTGTCCGGCTGGGCCTGCGTATTGACCAGCGCCTGGTTCAGGGCGGCGAGGAACGACTGGAAGTCCGCCATGGTGGCGCCGCCGTCGACGGTGTGCGTGTGGCCGCCATAGCTCATCACCGTGGTGTGGCAGGCCGAGCAGTTCAGCCCCACCCAGGGCTCCTTGCCGCCCTGGCCCGACCACCAGCGGAGCTTGCTTTCGGTGAGCGCCGTGTCGTCCTGCGTGTCGACCGCGAAGCCCATGGGCAGCACGCCTTTGGCCCCGCCTTTGGGAATGTAGCGGAAGGCGTCGATGTAGCTGTCGGTCAGGAACGGGGCGGTCGAATCCGGCTGCTCAATCGCAGTCAGCCAAGCGTAGGGGATCAGACGCGAACCTTGGGTCGCGCCGTACCAGTCCGCGCGCTGCTGGGCGGTCCAGCACTGACCCATGTTGCTGGCCGGATCGCAGGCCTTCGGCGTCGCGCAACTCACGCACAGGCAACTCAGCATGGCGAGGCACAGGCTCGCCCAGGCTTGCTTCGACATGTCCCGCTCCCCGCGATTTGCGTCTCTATGCGTGTGTTATAGATCGAGACTATTCTTAATTGAAGAACGCTGATATGCGGTCTAGCTCGTTCTGCGGGCCTGGCCTAGGGGCCGTGCGCCGCCGCGGATGCAGGGGGAGATCGTTTCATGGTCAAATATCCCGACGGCCTGTTCGAGTGGTTTGTCCTCGTCATCTTCAACCTCCCGGTGATGCTGATCCTGGGCGGCATGCCATTCATCAGCCAGCTGCGGCAGGCGCTCAAGGAGAAGGACCCCATCGGGGGGACCTCCGACACCACCAGCTACAGCCGGATCACCGGCATGGTCGGCGCGGTGGCCATGACCGCCTTCTTCTGGGCGATCGGCAACCTGCTGCTGATGAAGGCCTTCACGAATATCAGCGACATGAAGCTCCTGCTCCAGGGCGTGCAGAACTTCTTCCTGATCGGGGCCGCGCTGTTCCTCCCCTATGCCTTCAACCAGATCAAATCGATCTTCAGCGCCGGCGCGGTCGCCGCGGCTGTCACGGCCAAGGCCCCGCCGCCTCTCCCTCCGCCGCCTGTGGGCGTCGCGCCGCCGGGGCTGAAGCTGGTGATCGCCAACGTCTCGAAGCAGATCACCGACGCCGATTTCAACACCGCCGTCGCCGCCCTGCAGACCCAGGTCGCGCGCGACTTCCAGCCGGAGTGGGGACTGGGCGCTTCGATTAGCGGCGTGCGGCTGGATCTGGGCGACAGCGAAGCCGGGATCGACACCGCCGCCGAGGCGGTTATCTACCTGGGTGACAGCTCGTCCGACCCGACGTCGGGGGTCAGCAACGCCTTCGGCTACCACTCCACGAACCACGGCGATAAGCCCTACGGCTTCGTCTACCTGGACGTTTGCGCCCTGTACCAGGAGGCCTGGAGCACCACCCTGTCGCACGAGATGCTGGAACTCCTGGGCGACCCGACGGCGGTGAAGACCATCGCCGGTCCGGATCCGAACGCCGCGGCGCCGGCCGGATCGACGGTCAACTACGACCTGGAGGTCTGCGACCCGACCCAGGGCGACACCTATGTGATCGGCACGGTGACGGTGTCGAACTTCATCACCAAGGCCTATTTCGCCATTCCCGGCGGCAAGACCCAGGCCACCAACTTCCTCAATCTGGCGCTCGATCCCTTCGGGGTCCGGCCCAAGGGCTACTTCCAATACGAATCGGACGACGGCGCGCACCAGATCGACGGGGCGAGGGTCGATGCCAAACAGCGCGAAGGACGCGCCCGCCTGAGAGCCTGGCGGCGTAACGAGCGCCGGGCCGGTCGCCTGTCGCTCCGCAGGCGCGCCGCAACCCCGGCGAACGGCTAGGCGAGGGCTTCGCGGGGCGCGCCCCCGGACAGCCGCCCATAGGCGCGGGCGAGGGCTGCGCCGAATTCCCCGTCGCCGGCGAGGTCGCGCGGAAACACGCTGGTGAGCGCCAGGAAGCGTCGCGTGTCACCCGTGGGATCGCCGTCGCACGCGCGGCCGAGGTCGGCGAGCGTCTCCGCCAGCGGATCGACGATCGGGACCCCGGCCATGGCCTGGTCGCGGACGAACAGCATCCAGGCGGCCACGCCCACCGCCAGCCGCGCCACGGGCCGCCCGGCTGCGCGGGCCTCGCCGATGGTCCGCAAGAGCCGGATCGGCAGCTTCTGCGAGCCGTCCCAGGCGATCTGCGACAGCCGATGCGCGATGGCCGGATTGCGGAACCGGGCCAGGATGTCGCCGATGTAGCCGTCGACCTCGAGACCGGCGGCAGGCCCCAGGCTGGCGGCGATATCGGCGCGCATCAGCGCCTCGACGAAGGCCGCGAGCTTCCGGTCGGCCATGGCCTGGGCGACCGTCGCGTGGCCGAGGCGCAGGCCCACATAAGCCAGCGTCGAATGCGCCCCGTTCAGCAGCCGCAGCTTGGCGCGCTCGAACGCCGCCACGTCGCCGGTCAGGATCACGCCGGCCTCGGCGAAGGCGGGCGCCTCGGCGCCCAGCCTGTCCTCCACCACCCATTGGGTGAAGCCTTCGCGCTGCACCGGCCAGGCGTCGGAGAGGCCCAGTCTGCGCGCGACGTCGGCGCGCAGGGCCTCGTCGGTCGCTGGTGTGATGGAGTCCACCATGCTGTCAGGGAAGCGAACCTCGCCCGCGATCCAGCGCGCCAGGTCGGCCTCGCCGCGCGCCTCGGCGAATTGCCTGACCGCTCGGCGCAGCTTGCCGCCGTTGCCCGCGAGATTGTCGCAACTCAGCACCGCCGGCGCAGGCAAGCCTGCCGCCATCCGCCGTCGCAGACCCTCGACCAGCCAGCCCGTCAGGGTGCGTGGGCAGGGCGGCCCGGCCAGGTCGTGGAGAACGTCCGGGTGGGCCTCGTCCAGATCATCGGCGACGGTCAGGCAATAGCCCTTTTCGGTCACCGTCGCTGAAATGACCCGCAGACCCGGATCGGTCAGGCGCGCGAAAACGGCCGCCGGATCGCGCGGCGCAGTCGCCGTCTCCTGGATCGAACCGATGACCCTCAGGCGCGGCTCGGCCTCGCGCTCCAACAGGCTGTAGAGCCCGTCCTGCGGCCCCAGCGCCTGGCGCAGGTCGTCGCTGCGCAGCGAGACGGCGCTGATCGCCAGCCCCGGATCGGCCGCCAGCATCCGGTCGGCATAGAAGGCCTGGTGCGCGCGATGGAAGGCCCCGGGCCCGAAATGCAGCCATCCGATGCGGGTCGCGGCGCGGTCGTAGGCCGGTCGGACGACCTCGGCCTTCGCCTGGGCGAGCGTGGCCTCGCTCAGCCGCGCGCTCAAAGGGTGACGCCGCGCTTCCAGAGCGCGATCTCGCGCTCGCCGTTGTCTTCCGCCCGCGTCGCCTGGCCGGAGGCCGTGGCCAGCACCAGCCGCAGCAGCCCTTCGGCCGCCTCGTCCAGCCCCTGGCCGGCGGCGACCCGTCCGGCGTCGAAGTCGATCCAGTGCGGCTTGCGCTGCGCCAGGCCCGAGTTGGTGGCGATCTTCAGGGTCGGGGCCGGGAAGCCCAGCGGCGTGCCGCGCCCGGTGGTGAACAGGATCACCGTCGCCCCGGCCGCCGTCAGCGCCGTGGACGAGACCGCGTCGTTGCCGGGCGCCTCCAGCAGCACCACGCCGCCGCGGTGCGCCTGCTCGCCATAGCGCACCACCTCGGTCACCGGCCCCCGCCCGGCCTTCTGCACCGCGCCCAGCGACTTCTCCTCGAGCGTGGTGATGCCGCCCTCGATATTGCCGGGCGAGGGGTTCTCGCTCACCGGCTCGCCGTGGCTCAGGAAGTAGGATTTGAAGTCGTTCACGACCTCCACGATGCCGTTGAAGACCTCGCGCGTCTCGGCGCGCGCCATCAGCAGGCGCTCGGCCCCGAAGATCTCCGGAATCTCGGTCAGGATCGCCGTGCCGCCGCCGCCCGCCACCGCGTCGGCGATACGGCCCACCAGCGGGTTGGCGGTGAGGCCCGAGAAGCCGTCGGAGCCGCCGCACTTCACGCCGACCACCAGCTCGGAGATCGGGCAGGGCTCGCGGCGATCCTGCTCGGCGACGCGCACCAGTTCCTCCACGGCCGCCAGCCCGGCTTCGACCTCGTCCTCGGTGGATTGGGCGGTGAAGGCGCGCAGGCGGGCAGGGTCGATGTGCGGCGCGGCTTCCAGCAGCGGCCCCAGCTGGTTGCTCTCGCAGCCCAGGCCCAGGATCAGCGCCCCGCCGGCGTTGGGATGCGCCGCCAGCGCCCCGATCATGGTCCGCGTCGCGGCCAGGTCGCCGCCCAACTGCGAGCAGCCGAAGGGATGGGTCAGGGCGTAGACGCCATCGACGCGGCCCTTGAACCGCCGGTCGGCCTCGGCGGCGATCTTCTGGGCGGTGCGCGCCACGCAGCCGACTGTGCAGAGGATCCAGATCTCATTGCGCGTGCCGACCTTGCCGTTCGCGCGGCGATAGCCGTCGAAGGTCGCCCGCTCGGGCGTTTCCAGCGCTTCCGGCGTGGCGGGGTCGTAGGCGTAGGTCTCCAGGCCCGAAAGGCCGGTCGCCAGGTTATGGCTGTGGACGTGCTCGCCGGGCGCGATGTCGGCCGTGGCGCAGCCGATCGGCCAGCCGTACTTGCGCACTGCCTGGCCCCTGGCGATCGGGCGGACCGCCACCTTGTGCCCAGCCGGGATGTCGGCCGCGGCGCGGACGCCATCGGCCACCGCCTCGCCCGCGGCCAACGGCGCCAGCGCCACGGCCACGTCGTCGCGCGGATCGATGGTCAGGACGCTGGACATGGGCCATGGTAACCGGTGTCACCCTTTGGGCCTATACCCCACGGCGCCGCCGGGGCTATGAAGCGCCGCGCGGAGAGCAGGGAGAGAATCGGCCGGATGGCGAAGCGCGAGGCGCCTGAGACGGACGACCATGGGCCGGGCGAGGGGCCGCGCCGGCGGCCGACCATCAACGACATCGCCCGCCTGGCCGGGGTCTCCAAGAAGACCGTCAGCCGGGTCATCAACGCCAGCCCCTACGTCCAGAAGGAAACCCGCGAGCGGATCGAGGCGGTGATCGCCGAGCACGGCTACGCCCCGGATCCGCAGGCCCGGGGCCTGGCCTTCCGTCGCTCGTTCCTGATCGGCCTGGTCTACGACAACCCCAACCCGCAGTACGTCGTGAACATGCAGCTGGGCCTGCTGGATGGCATGAAGGGCTCGGGCTTCGAGCTGGTGGTCCATCCGTGCAACCGGGCCAGCCCCACCTTCCTCGCCGACCTGCGCGGCTTCGTGGAGCGCCAGAAACTGTTCGGCGTGGTGCTGACGCCGTCCGTGTCGGAAGACGAGCGGGTGGCGGCCCTGCTGGCCGACATCGGCTGCGCCTACGTCCGCGTGGCCTCGGTGTCGCTGGACGCGCCGCAGCACATGATCGAGACCCGCGACCGGCTGGGCGGCGAGGCGGCGGCGCGCCATCTGGCGGAACTCGGCCACCGGCGGATCGCCCACATCTCCGGCCCGGCCAGCTTCCGCTCGGCCCATGAGCGGCGGGCGGGCTTCGAGGCCGGTCTGAAGGCGGCCGGATTGGCGCTGGAGCCGCACTACGCCCAGGAGGGCGCCTATACGTTCGAATCCGGCATCGCCTGCGCGGGCGAGCTGCTGAAGCTCGATCCCCAGCCCACGGCGATCTTCGCCGGCAACGACGAGATGGCCGCCGGCGTCCTGCAGGCCGCCCGTCAGGCCGGCGTGGCGGTGCCGGCCGAGCTGTCGGTGGTGGGCTTCGACGACTTCGAGATCGCGCGCCGGCTCTGGCCCAGCCTGACCACCATCCGCACGCCGACCCGCGAGATCGGCCGCCTGGCCGTCGCCCAGCTCATGGGCCGCGCGGACGAGGGCGAGCCACAGGACCGCCTGCCGGCCCTGGTGGTCCGAGAATCCACCGGCCCGGCGCGCTAGAGCTTCACCGGCTCCATCCTGGGCGTCAGCAGCTGGATCGCCGCGAGCGCCAGCAGATAGGCCGAGGCGGCCACGACGAAGATCGGGGTGTAGGTGCCCAGCTTGTCGAGCACGAAGCCCGCGTACTTCGACATCGCCATGCCGCCGATGGCCCCGACCATGCCGCCGATCCCGGCGACCGATCCCACCGCGGCTCGGGGGAAGACGTCGCCGGGCAGGGCGTAGAGGTTGGCCGAGAAGCCTTGGTGCGCCGCCGTCGCCAGGCCGATGATCGCCACCGCCAGCCACAGGTTGTCGGCCATTGCGGCGAAGGCCACCGGCGTGGCCAGCAGGGCGCAGCCCAGCATGGTCGCCTTGCGCGCCGCGTTGAGGCTCCAGCCGCGCTTGATCAGCCGCGACGAGGCCCAGCCGCCCACCACACTGCCCACGTCGGAGACCAGGTAGATCACCACGATCGGCGGGCCGAAGGTCTTCAGGTCCAGGCCGTGACGCTTCTGCATGAAGTCCGGCAGCCAGAACAGGAACATCCACCAGATCGGGTCGATCAGGAACTTGCCGGCGGCGTAGGCCCAAGTCTCGCGCTTCCGGAGCAGGGGCAGCCAGGCGATCTTCTCCACCGGGTCCGGTGGATCGCTCTCGATGTGCGCCAGTTCGGCGGCCGACAGCGCCTTGGTCTGGCGCGGCGTGCGGTAGATCAAGAGCCAGATCGGCAGCCAGAGAAGGCCGCCCAGGCCGGTGACGATGAACGCCGCTTGCCAGCCCCAGGCCAGCACGATCGCCGGGATGATCAGCGGAGTGACGATGGCGCCGATGTTGGTGCCGGCGTTGAACACCCCGGTGGCGAAGGCGCGCTCGCTCTTGGGGAACCACTCGGCCATGGCCTTGATGCCGCCTGGGAAGGCGCCGCCTTCGCCGATTCCCAGCGCGATCCGCGCGCCGATGAAGCCGCCCATCGAGCGGGCGAAGGCGTTGGACATGTGGGCCAACTGCCAGATCAGGAAGGCCAGGCCGAAGCCGAACCGCGCGCCGATCCGGTCCACCACGCGCCCGAAGACCAGGTAGGAGACCGCATAGGCGGCCTGGAACCAGAAGATGATGTCGGCGTAGTCGCCCTCGCTCCAGCCGAACTGCTTGGAGAGGTCGCCCTTCAGGAAGCCGATGGTCTGACGGTCGACGTAGTTGATGACCATGGCCGCCAGCAACAGGCTCACGATCACCCAGCGATAGCGTCCCATCGCGGCCGCCTTGGCCGCCGCATGGTCGTTAGCCGGGACGCTCTCGGCCGCCATCTGCGGATCCTCCCTTGCCATCGGCCAAATCGACCTGAAGGGGCGAGGCCGCGAGCGCGACGCAGAAGATCTCGTCCAGGTCGCCGAAGGCGATGCGGGCCGTCTGTCCGGCCTCGATATCATGAATGCCGCTGGCCGCGCCGGTGGTCACGTACTGGCCGCGCTGCAGCGGCCGGCCGCGCGCGGCGACCGCGTTCATAAGGAAGGCGAGTGAGGCGGCTGGGCCTCCCGGCAGCGACGAGGGGGCGCCGCGACCCACCAGCTTGCCTTCGATCCACGCCTCGCAGGGCGGCCAATCGTCGGTGCGGGTGCGCCAGTCGGGGATGGGGCGGCCAAGGATCAGGCCGGCGTTGTTCCCGAAGTCCGCGGCCACGACCCGCGGACCCAGGATGTTGATGGTGGCGAGCGGGCTGCCGGCGAATTCCACGCCGACCAGCTCTTCCTCCACCAGCTTCAGCGCCTCGGCGGGGGTCCAGTCGGCCTTGCCGGCCGGCGCATCCTCGCCCATGCGGTAGATGTATTCCGCCTCCACCGCCGCGAATCCCCCGGGGATGACACGGACCACCGTGGGTTTCGGACCGGCCTTGACCACATTGGCGGCGAACACTGGGCCCATCACCCGGTCGGCGTTGAGTTCAGCCTGCAGCTCAGTCGGGATGCGGCCCACCTTCCAGCCGGCGACCTTGTCGGGCCACAGGCCGATAGCCTGCTCCTGGATGGCGTAGCCGGCGGCCATGTCGGCGGGCAGGGCGCCGGGGAAGTCGGTCAGCGCACGGGCTGATCGGCGTCCGCCCACGAAGCGCCTGGCCACCTCCAGCGGCGGCAGGGCGGCGACCGGTTTGCGCGCCGCGCCGCTCACGAGAGGCGTTTCCCGCGAAGGTCGCGAGCCGTCCCGCAGCGGGCGCGGACCGTCTTTCGGAGCTTGGAGGGTCGGGTTTCGGGGATCACGATGGGCCGACATTGGGCGATTAGGTAACCGGTGTCAATTTCGTGGTCAGGCTTGTCGACAGGGCTTGCCAGCGGATCATGACACCGGTTACCTGCGCCGATCCGAAAAGTGCGTCCGAAAGCCATGGGCCAGCCGCCGAACCCGCTGCAAGCCAGACCGCTCCGCCTGCACCCCGATCGCCTGTTCCCGGCCGATCCGGCGGTCCGCGACCTGGCGCGCAGGCTCTATGGCGAGGTGGCGAGCCTCCCGATCATCAGCCCCCACGGCCACACCGACCCGGCCTGGTTCGCGCTGAACGAACCCTTCGCCGACGCCGCCAGCCTGCTGCTGGCGCCCGACCACTACCTCTACCGCATGCTCTACAGCCAGGGCGTGCCGATGCAGGCCCTGGGCGTGCCCGACCGCAAGGGCGCGAGCGTGGCCGACCCGCGCGCCGCCTGGCGGCTGTTCGCCAGCCACATGCGCCTGTTCCGCGGCACGCCGTCGGCCGTCTGGCTGGACCATGTGTTCGCCGAGGTGTTCGGCTTCGACGTGCGCCTGAGCGCCGCCACGGCCGACCTCTATTTCGACCGCATTGGTGAGCTGCTGGCCGCGCCCGCCTTCCGGCCGCGGGCCCTGTTCGACCGCTTCAATATCGAGCTCCTGGCCACGACCGAGAGCCCGACGGACGAACTCCTGCACCACAAGGCGATCCGCGAGAGCGGCTGGAAGGGTCGGGTGGTGACCGCCTATCGCCCAGACTCCGTGGTGGATCCGGAGCACGAGGAGTTCTGGGTCTCTCTGGAGCGCTTCGCCCAACTGGCGGGCCAGGATGTGTCCTATTGGGCGGGCTACCTGGAGGCGCACCGCATCCGCCGGCGGGCCTTCATCGCCGCGGGCGCCACCTCCACCGACCACGGCCATCCCAGCGCCGCCACCGCCGACCTGCCGGCCGCCGATGCCGAGGCGCTCTACCATCGCATCCTCGACGGCGTCTGGAGCCCGCAGGACGCCGAGCTGTTCCGCGCCCAGATGCTGACCGAGATGGCGAAGATGAGCCTGGACGACGGCCTGGTGATGCAGATCCACCCCGGCTCGTTCCGCAACCACAACGCCCAGCTGTTCTGGACCTTCGGCCGCGACAAGGGCGCCGACATCCCGCGGCCCACCGACTATGTCCGCGCGCTGAAGCCGCTGCTGGACCGCCTCGGCAACGAGCCGGCCCTGACCGTCATTCTCTTCACCCTGGACGAGACCGCCTACGCCCGCGAACTCGCTCCGTTAGCCGGCCACTATCCGGCGCTGCGGCTCGGGCCCGCCTGGTGGTTCCACGACAGCGCCGAGGGCATGCGCCGCTTCCGCGAGCAGACCACCGAGACGGCGGGCTTCTACAACACGGTGGGCTTCAACGACGACACCCGCGCCTTCCTGTCGATCCCGGCGCGGCACGACGTGGCCCGGCGGGTGGACTGCGGATTCCTCGCCCGCCTGGTGGCCGAGCATCGCCTGGACGAGGACGAGGCGGCGGAGGTCGCTGCGGATCTCGCCTACAACCTGCCGAAACAAGCCTATCGACTGGACGCCGACGCGCCCCTGCCCAACCGGGCGAGCGCGTAACTGCCGGAGACGCGACCGTGTTCAAGAAGACCTATCACGCCACCCACCCGGACATGATGGACGGCGCCACCAACGATCAGTTGCGCGACCGCTACCTGATCGGCGGCCTGTTCGCCCCGGGCGAGGTGGTGCTGAACTACTCCCACAACGAGCGCTTCGTGATCGGCGGCGCCATGCCGGGGAAGGGGCCGGTGCGCCTGCCGGCCCAGACCGAACCCGCCTCGGCCGCCGGCCAGCCGTTCCTGGAACGGCGCGAGCTGGGGGCGGTCAACGTCTCCGACGCCACCGGCACGATCACCGTCGACGGGCAGGTCTACACGCTTCAGCCGCGCGACTGCCTCTACATCCCCATGGGCTCGAAAGACGTCATCTTTGAAGGGGATGGCGCGAAGTTCTACCTTGTCTCCACCCCGGCCCACGCGCGGTTTGAGGCCAAGCAGATCTCGGTCGCCGAGGCTGTGCCGCTCGAACGTGGCTCGCTGGCCCAATCCAACGAGCGGACCATCTACCAGCTGGTGGTGCCGGCCACATGCCGCTCGGCCCAGCTGCTGCTGGGTCTGACGATCCTGAAGACCGGCAGCGTCTGGAACACCATGCCGCCGCACCTGCACGACCGCCGAAGCGAGGTCTATTTCTACTTCGGCCTGAAGGACGACGAGCGGGTCTACCACTTCATGGGCGAGCCGGAGGCCCAGCGCCACATCGTGATGGCCAACGACGAGGCGGTGATGAGCCCGCCGTGGTCGATCCACATGGGCTCGGGCACCTCGAACTACACCTTCATCTGGGCCATGGGCGGTGAGAACCTCGACTACACCGACATGAACGTCCTCGACATCTGCCAGCTGAAATGATCCTCCTTCGCCAAGGCTTCGGGGGATGCATCCTCCCGAGATCAATCCTCCGAAGCTCCACCAGGAGCGCAGGCGGATGACCGGCCTTTTCGACCTCGCCGGCAAGCGGGCCATGGTCACCGGCGCCAACACCGGCCTCGGCCAGGCGATCGCCGTGGGCCTGGCGAAGGCTGGCGCGGACATCGTCGCCGTCGGCCGCTCCGAACCTGGGGAGACCGCCAGGCTTGTGGCCAATGCCGGCCGTTCGGTGCAGGCCGTCTTCGCCGACCTCTCCAGTGTCGAGCCGATCGCCCGGGTGATGGAGGAAGCCGGGCCCATCGATATCCTGGTCAACAACGCCGGCGTCATCCGCCGCGCCGACGCTATCGACTTCTCCGAGGCCGACTGGGACGCGGTGATGGACACCAACCTGAAGGTGGCCTTCTTCCTCAGTCAGGCCGCCGCGCGCGGCTGGATCGCCGCCGGCCGGGGCGGGAAGATCATCCAGGTCGCCTCGTTGCTGTCGTTCCAGGGCGGCGTGCGCGTGCCGTCCTACACCGCCTCCAAAAGCGGGCTGGCGGGCCTGACCAAGGCCATGGCCAACGAGTGGGCGGCGAGGGGCGTCAACGTCAACGCCATCGCGCCTGGCTACTTCGTCACCAACAACACCGAGGCCTTGCGCGCCGACGAGACCCGCAGCCGCCAGATCCTGGAGCGCATCCCGGCCGGCCGCTGGGGCGCGCCGGACGACCTGGCCGGCGTCGCCGTGTTCCTGGCCAGTGCGGCCAGCGACTACATGCATGGCGCCATCGTCCCCGTGGACGGCGGCTGGCTGGCCCGCTGAGCCTCAGGTCCCCGCCTGCACGAACGGAACCTTGGCGAACAGCCGCCGCTCGGCCCCGCGCGGGTCGTCGGCCATGTGCGGCTGGACGTCGAAGATCATGGTCTGGCGCCGCGGCAGGCCATAGGGCGTCCAATGCGGGATCGCCTTGCCGTTGGGATCGCCGGTGCGGGCGAAGGCGATGAAGGCCTCGCTCATGGCCTCGGCCATGGGCTGGGCGCCCGGGCCCTCGGCGCGCGAGCCCGGGGCGGCGACGTTGTCGAACACCAGGGGGATATCGGCCATGTGCGGGGCGCCGAGCCTGCCGCCGTCCTTGGGGCTTACCCAGTCGAGCTGGTAGACGAAGGCGGGCGTCCCGGCCTTGGCGCGCTCCTCTGCCTCGATCACCGCCGCGCGCCAGGACCGCGAGGCGGTGGTGGCCGCGAACAGCACGTCGCTGGCGGAATAGGCGGGATAGAGCCGGCGGTACTCGGCGATCACCGTGGCCGGGTCGATATCGACGCGCAGATTGGCCTGGGTGAGCTTGGCCGGCAGGCCCGCCCAGTCGACCGTGAAGTTCGTGGGATCGCCCCCTAGGAAGGCGCGGGTCTCGTCGTGGGTGTTGCCGATGATCATCGGGATCGCTGCCGACTGCGCCGGCGCGTCCGGATAGAACGGGTGGCGGATCAGGCTGCGCTCGTCCAGCACCGGGCCGAAATAGACGCTGCCGAAGCCCAGCACCGGGTCCTGGACGCGCAGGGCCTCCACGAGCCGTTCGGCGGGAAGTCGCCGGACCTCGGCCGCCTGTTCCGGCCTCAGCTTCAGCGCGTCGAGCCAGGCCAGGGTCCGGCGCGTGGCGTTGCCGGGGCCGGAGGCGGTGACCTGCTGGCCGCTCATGGTGGCGGCGCGATGGAACAGGCCCTTCGCCGCCGGCATGGCCATCAGGGTGGCGATCTTCGCCCCGCCGCCGGATTGGCCGAAAACCATCACCCGGCCGGGGTCGCCGCCGAACGCGGCGATGTTGTCGGCCACCCATCGAAGCGCCAGCGCCAGGTCGAGCTGGCCCGCATTGCCGCTGTCCGCCAATTCCGGGACCAGGCGGGCGAGGTAGGCGTAGCCGAAGGCGTTCAGCCGGTGGTTCAGGCTCACCACCACCACATCGCCACGCCGCGCCAGGCGCGTCCCGTCATAGAGCGCCGCCGAGCCGGAGCCAGTCGAATAGGCGCCGCCATGGATGTAGACCATCACCGGCCGCCGGGCGCCATCGCTGAGGCCCCCGTTCCCCAAGCTTGGCGTCCAGACGTTCAGGAACAGGCAATCCTCGCTGGTCGGTTCTCCAGTGCGCCCGCCCTGCGGAGAGGCAGCGCCATAGGTCTTGGCCTCGTGGACCTCGGTCCAGGGGGCCGGCGCGGCCGGCGGCTGGAAGCGGCGCGGACCGGTGTCGACCCCGTAGCGGATACCCTTGAAGACCTTGATTCCGCCGTCGCGGTAGCCGCGCACCGGGCCGTGGCGGGTCTGCGCCACCGGATCGTCGCCCGCGGCCCAGGCGCCGCGCACCAGCAGCAGGCCTGCGCCCGCGCCGCCCAGCACCTCGCGCCGCCTCACGTCCGGCCCCCCAGGAATCCGCGCGGGGCCGCCCAGGCCAGGAACAGTTCCGGCCAGGCCGCCGCCGGCTTGCCGCGCGCGCCCCAGATGCCGAAACCGTGGCCGCCAGCCTCGAAAAGGTGCGCCTCGGCCGGGACCTTCGCGGCGCGCAGGGCGGCGAGATATTGCAAGGTGTTTTCTGGCGGCACGGCCGGGTCGTCGAGCGCGTGGACCTGGAAGGTGGGCGGCGTGGTCGCGTCCACATGCCGCTGCGGAGAATAGGCGGCTTCTTTGGCGGGCGAGGCTGGCTTACCGAGCAGCGCCTCTCGCGAACCGGGGTGGGCGTAGGGCCTCGCCATGTCGATCACCGGATACATCAGCGCCGACAGGTCGGGCCGCGCGTCCAGCCGGTCGGCGGCGTCGAGCGGCGCGTAGACCTGAGCGGCGTGACGGGTCGCCAACGAGGCCGCCACGTGGCCGCCGGCCGAAAAGCCCATGGCCGCCACCCGGCCGGGATCGATCCCGAAGCCCGCCGCGCCCTGGCGGATCAGGCGCACGGCCCGCTGTGCATCCTGAAAGGGGACGTCGGCCGGCCGGTCCCAGCCCTCGCCCGGCAGGCGGTAGCGCAGGACGAAGCTGGTGATCCCAGCCGCGGCCAGCCGGTGGCCGACCTCGAAGCCCTCCTTGTCGATCACCACCCGGATGTAGCCGCCGCCGGGCGCGATCAGCACTGCCGCTCCGTTCGGCCGGGCCGGACGGAAAACGGTCATGATCGGCCGGGCGATCCCGGTGACAAAACGATCCTGGAAGCCGGAGGTCGCTGCACGGTCGGTGATCGTCTCGCGGGGCAGGGCGGCGCGCGCGCCGGGCGGGAGACCGGGCCACAGCGGGACGACTTCGGTCGGATCGGGCAAGGTCCCGGGCTTGACCGGTGGCGCCTGGGCGAGCGCCGGCGCGGCCGCGCCGGCGGCGGCGAATCCCAGGACAGTGCGGCGGTCGTACGGCATGCTGGCCGTTCCGGTGAGAAGGCTATGACACCGGTATCATTCGTTGCGGAGTCCCGCTAGCGTGACCGCCATGCCGAGCCGTCGACAGCTGATCGCCGCGGGCCTTGCCGCCATCGCGACGCCAGCGTTCGCCGCGTCCGGTGCGGCCTACCGCGCCGCCTTGGAAGCAGCCTATGGCGGTCCGATCGATCCGGCCGTGGCGCACGCCGACGCCCTGGCCGCGGCGCGCGCCGCCCAGGCCCGGGCTGACGTCCTGTTGCGCGGGCGGGGGCTTTCGACAGGTTCGGTGGCCGAGCGCCTGCGCGCCCTGCAGGCCGATCCGCGCTTCCTCTATCCGGACACCGAGGCGGGCCGCGACCAGGCGGTGGCCGAGATGAACGCCCGCGTCGCGGCCCTGCGCCCGCGCCTGCAGCATGCGTTCGGCGACCTGCCATTGGGCGAGGGCCGGGCGCTGCGGATGTCGCCGGCCGATGTGGCGGCTGGCAAGGGCGGCTACCGCGAGGCGCCTGCGGACCGGCCCGGCGCCTACTACGTGGACCTGCGCAACATCCGCGCCCGGCCGGCCTGGACGCTCACCACCGTCGCCTTCCACGAGGTGATCCCGGGCCATCTGACCCAGCTTCCCTTGCAGGCCGCCGCCCATCCGCCGGCCGAGCGGGTGAAGGCGGCAGCGGCCTATTTCGAGTCCTGGGCCATCTACGCCGAGCAGCTTTGCGCCGACCTCGGCGCCTATGCCGCAGATCCGCTGGGCGAGATCGGCTACCTGCAATGGCGGCTGTTCCGCCTGGCCCGCATCGTCGTCGACACTGGTCTCGGCGCCATGGGCTGGAACCACGACCGCGCCATCGCCGCCGTGCGCGACCTGCAGGGCTTCGACGCCGCCTTCATCACCATCGAGGCCGATGTCGACCGCATCGCCGTCACCCCCGGCAAGTACGCCGCCGAGGGCCTGGGCGCGCTGGCGCTGGCCCACTGGCGGCCGAAGGACCAGGCAAGGTGGCCGGCCTTCCATCGCGCCGTGCTGATCGACGGCCCCTGGCCGTTCGGTGAGCTGGAGCGGCGGCTCCAAGCTTGACCTTGGACGCAGGCGTCCTTCCCATGTTCGAGAGTTTTGGGGGGATGCCATGAAACCTACATCGTCGGACTGGGGCGCCGCCGCGGGGCTGGCGATTGGCGGCGCCTGCGGGATGGCGGGCTCGTTCATGTCCGACGCCGCGCTGCGCCAGGAGCTCTGGGGCGTGGACGGGACAGCCCTGGTGGTCGCCGCGGCCCTGCTGGCGGTGAAATATCTGCGCAGCGGCCAGGACCTGCTCGCCGCCGGCTTCCTGGTCTACGGCGCCGGCCAGACCCTTGTCCTGTCCGATGCGCCCGCCGGCCTGGCCGCGAGCGTGCCCACCTTCGGGTCCGGCCTGGCCCTCTGGTCGGCGGGCCTGGTGATCGTCAGCCTGCCCGGGTCGTTCCCGTGGTGGTCGCGCGCGGCGGCGGCTGTAGCCGCGGTGGTCTTCCTGGCGACGGCGGCGCAGATATTCGCCGGCGCCCAGATATTGCCCACCGGTGCGCCGCTGCCGTCGCTCGGCTATCCGTTCATGGTCCTGGCCTTCATCGGCTGGATCTGGCGGCTGCTGCGGCCCGCATCGCTGAAGGCGACCTAGGGCAGGGCCACCGCGTTGTTGAGCTGGGTGATCTCGCGCACACCCTCCGGTAAGGCCACGCGCACCTTCGCTCCCTTTGCGTTGAAGCCCTCGGGCAGGGCGAGCTTCACCACCGCCGTCTTGGGCTTCAGGTCGACAGGCGCTTTCAGCGCCGGCGTGCCCGCACGGACCACCACCTTGCCGCTCGCGTCCTCGACCATCACCGAACCCGCGGGCGCGTCCAGCGCGCCCAGGCTGTGAACCGTCACCTGAAGCTGGCGGCCCGTCCGTTTCACGTCATCCGGCCCGATGCCGAGGTCTGGCCGGCGCTCGGTCGCCGGGCCGGCCTTGGCCAGGGTGAACTCCAGCACCGTCGTGGTGCGCGGCGCAAAGGTCACCTCCACCGAACTCGACTTTTCCAGCGGCACGGTGCGGGTCGCGACCGCGTCGGCCTTGTCCGCACCGGACGCTGAGGTTCCCGAGGTCATGGTCCAGTCGCCGGCGGTGACGTCCCAGCCGGTCATGGCCGCCTTCACCGGCCGCTCGGCGGTGTTGAAGGCGATGACCTTGAAGTGGGTCGGCGTCGCGCCCGGCATCAGGATCGCCACCTGCTCGGCCGCCTCGTCGCGGTCGAAGCGCCAGGACACGGTGTTCCCCGGCCAGATCCAGTTGCGCTTCAGCGCGATGCCGCCCAGGCGCGTTCGCTGCAGCTCTTCGGAGGGGATCTCCACTCGGTCGATCCACCAGTGGCCCTCGGTGTGCATGTACATGTGCTGGTTCGCGACGCGGATCTCGTCGGCGTAGAGGTCCTCGAGGAAGCGTTTGTCGCCGCTGGCCTGCCAGGCCAGGTAGCGGTCGTAGTTCGAGGCGTTCGCGCTCGCTCCGCGCTTGATGGCGTCCGCGCTCCAGTCACCGCGCTTGTTCAGCGCATCCAGCATGTTCTCGTTGAATTCGGTGAGCGCGCGCGGCCCGGTCTTGTTGGCCGCGGCGATCAGCGGGCCGGCGTACTTGGGGTTCCCGGAAAGCCGATAGGCGCCCCAGAGCAGCTGCATGGCCGGGGTATTGGTGGGCAGCGACCCCTTGGTCGCTTCGGTCCGCCAGTTGATCTCGTCCGGCACGGAGCCGTCCGGCTTGGCGTGGGCCAGAAGGCCGTCGGCGACGCCCAGCACATACTTCCGCGCCGTCGGATCGGCGTTGAAGTCGGCCATCAACAGGCTCGGGTGCATCACCAGCACCGACTGGTCCTTCTGCCATTCCCAAGGCCCTTCGCTGTAGACGATGGAGCCGGAGAACCAGCTGGTCTTGAAGTGCAGGTGGCCGGCGGCGTTCGGCTGGATGATCCGGTTCAGCGCCGCGGTGGTGGTCATCAGCCGCTCGACCACCTTCGGGTCGCCCCAGCCGATGTACATGGCCTCCGAGTTGGAATTGATGCCGTCCTCGTAGGAGTGCAGCTCGTCCGTGGCGATGGTCGCCAGACCATTGGTGAACATGTGGTCCTTGTAAGCGGCGTCGGCCAACGCGGTGTGCGAGCGGCGGATCTTGTCCGGCTCGACGCCCATCAGCGCCAGGCCAGGCCACTGTTCGAGCAGGTCGGTATCGTCGGAGATGCCGCCGCCCAGGTCGCCGAACGGCACCTGGCGGTTGTCGATCCACCAGTCGACGAACCTATGGACCAGTTTCAGGTCCTCGAGCTGGCGGAAGGCCCATAGCGGTTCATTGGGCGGCGCGCCCGGCGGCGGCGTGGGCTGGGTGAAGGGCAGCGGGCCCTGACTGTTGTAGGTGATGTCGGCCCAGTACTCGCGGGCCAGCCGGTTGTCCGGGTCGACCTTCAACAGGTCCGTGGCGTCGGTGACCAGTCGGTCGTAGAGGCTCTCGCGCTTCGAGGCGGTGTGCTCCTCGACCAGATAGCCCCAATTGTCCTTGATCTGGTTGAAGCGGTCGGTGACGTGCTCCTTCAGGCCGGCCTGCCGGTCCTTGAACACCAGGCGGATCTTCATTCCGTCCAGGGCCTTGGCGTCGAAGTCCGCGCCGGCGCCTGCGATGGTGATGTAGAAGCTCTTGTTCGGCAGGATGCGGTCGCGGGTGTCGAGCCAAAGGGTGCGCGCCTCGCCCGGCTTCACCGAGACCGAGATGTCCATCAGGTTCCGCATCGGCCAGATGGGATCCTTGACTTGGATGTTCAGCGGGAAGGCCTCGCCGTGCGTCGGCTTCACCTTGAGCGCCGGCAGGTCGATGGCGATGCCGTCGAGCGCGTCGTGCATGTTCTCCCAGCCGTAGCCGAACGAGCGGTAGAGCGGCTCGGCATGCGGTGAGGCCCCGATCTCATAGGGGATCAGGATGTGAACCAGCGGCAGGCGCGGGCCCTTGTCGGCGGGCCGCGTCCGTGAGGGCGCCCCGTCGGGCAGGGCGACCACGGTGGACCGCTCTTCCGGCGGATAGCGCCCGGCGATGAAGGCGTTCAGCGCATCCAGGTCCGGCGAGTCGGCCGCCGCGTTCACATGGACGGTGTAGGTGAGCCTGGTCGTGCCCTTGGGCTCCGCGCCTGGCCCGAGGTCATAGGCCGCGATCTCCTGGATCGGGGTCTCCTGGGCGATGTTGGTGAAGGTCAGTGTGCCGCCGGTACGCGCCTCGGCGAATTGGTTGAAGGTGCGCTCCTGGTCTTTCGCCCGGCTGGCGATTTTCGTGTCCGAGGTCGCGCCCGGCCCCCAGGTGAGGTCGCCACAGGCCGCGCCCTGGATCTCCAGGTGGTTCCACGGCTCCTTGGGCAGGGTGAGCGTGAGCGCCTTGCCGCCCTCGACGTAGACGTTCCAGTCCGGCAGCGGGAAGTAGTCGTTGCGGCCGGGCAGCCGCGAGCGATTGTAGACCCCGGGCCAGGTGGTCTCGGCGATGCCGTCGGTCGCCTTCCACATCCATTCCTTGATGTCCTTGGCGTCGGTGAACTCGACCTTGCGGATGCGGGTCGAGGGGGTGGCCAAGAGTGTCGGGACGTCGCCCGGCCGGTTCCAGCCGTAGCGCAACCACCATTCGTCGCGGACGCTTTGGTTGGCGAGATCGCGGACCGGGGCGGGCGGCCCGGCGGGTTCCTCCGCCTTGGCGAGCGAGGCGATCGCAGTCGCCGGCAGGGCGTGGTCATAGATACGGAATTCGTCGTAGTCGCCGCCGCGCAGGAAGTTGTAGCGGCTCTGCACCTGGTGCGGGGAGACGACGCGGATGGTAGGCCCGAACTGATCGAGGCCGGTGTCCCAGACCCCGACGGAGTCCTTCTTCGCGGCCAACTTGCCGTCGACGTAGAGCGCGATCCCCTGGGTCTCGTCCCAGGTGACCGCCAGGTGGGTCCACCGGTCGGGCGCGGGTTTGTTCGGGACTTTGAACGACACCCGCACGCGGGCCAGGTTGTCGTCGGTGACGAAGGCGTCGTAGCCGTCGCCGTTCCAGTCGATGCGCAGCCAGACCATGTCCCAGCTGGTGTGGTCGGCGTAGCCCACCCGGAAGATCGGGAAGGGCGCCACGCCCACCGGATAGCGGCTGCGCCAGAAGAAGGAGAGGGTGCCGCGCTGGGCGTAGATGTTGCCGGGCGCCTTCCAGGTCAGCACCACGTCGTCGTCGGTGGAGATGGCCCCGCCGATCCTTCCATTCGGGATGATGTGCACCTTGTCTGCGAAGTTGGGGACCGGGTCGCCGCCGGCCACCTCGGCGTTCAGGCCCTTGTCGCCGGAGGCCCGGAACAGCAGGCCCGGTTCCTCCGCATACGCCGCCCCGGCCAGGCCGAGCAGGAGAAGCGCGAGCCCGGCGATTCGGGCCAGCCGACGATTCAGCGTCACGATCGATCCTCCCCTGGCGTTTCGAACATAACCCGGCCGTGGCCCGCCTGCGTTTCAGTCGTCATGTCCCTTATGACACCGGTAGCAAAATTCGCGTCACGGCGGTTTCGGGGGC
>NZ_DASYAF010000147.1:0-65895 GCF_036501465.1 Phenylobacterium sp. | reverse complement strand
GGGCCGCACCCTGGTGGCGATCATGGAGAACTACCAGGACGAGGACGGCCGCATCGCCATCCCGCAGGCCCTGCACCCTTATCTGCCGGGGTTGAGCCATATCGGGGGTAAGGGTTGAAAGCGCCCCAACTCCCGGATGTCCCGGCGAAAGCCGGGACCCAAGCGGCGTTTGGAGGCCAAGCGGCGGCGGTTCTTCAATCTGCTGACTCAGCTTGGATCCCGGCTTTCGCCGGGACGTCCGGGTCTTAGATGCGGATCCTGCTCACCAACGACGACGGGATCCATGCCGAGGGCCTGGCCGCGCTGGAGCGGATCGCGGCCCAGCTTTCCGACGACGTCTGGATCTGCGCGCCGGACGCCGAGCGTTCGGGGGCCAGCCGGGCGCTGACGCTCACCGACCCGATCCGCGTGCGCCAGCTGGACGAGCGGCGCTTCGCCACCTCCGGCACGCCCACCGACTGCGTGATGCTGGGCGTTCGCGAGCTGGTGGCGGGCGGCAAGCCGGACCTGGTGCTCTCCGGCGTCAACCGCGGCGCGAACCTGGCCGAGGACGTCACCATGTCCGGCACGGTGGCCGGCGCCATCGAGGCCATGGCGCTGGGCGTGAAGGGGATCGCGCTCAGCCAGATGGGCTTCCACGAGGATGGCGCCAAGGGCTACGACGCGGCCGAGGCCTACGCCCCGGCCATCATCCGCAGGCTGATGGAGACCGGCTGGCCTGACGAGGTGATCATGAACCTCAACTTCCCCGGCCGGGCGCCGGACGAGATCACCGAGGTCGAGGTCACCCGCCAGGGCTTCCGCGACGCGCCCGTGCGCATCGTGGAAAAGCGCACCGACCTGCGCGGCCGCGACTACTATTGGGCCGGGTTCCGCCAGGAGCGTTCGCAGCCGCCGCCCGGCACCGACCTGCGCGCGCTCTACGACGGAAAGATATCGGTCACGCCGCTGCATATCGATCTCACCCACGGCGAGTCAGTGCACAAACTGCGTGGTGTTCTGGGCGGCGCGCCGCCCAAATTCTGAGTGTATCTGGCGTGAGCGCCCGGGACTTGAGGATGGCGAAGAAGGACGACGACAGCGCCGAGACCAGGCTGGCCCGCCTGATCCTCGCCCTGCGCGGCCAGGGGATCAGCGAGCCCGCGGTGCTGTCCGCCATCGAGACCACCCCGCGCGAGGTCTTCACGCCCGACCTCTTCAAGGAACGCGCCTTCGAGGACTCCGCCCTGCCGATCGCCTGCGGCCAGACCATCAGCCAGCCGTTCATCGTCGGCCTGATGAGCCAGGCCCTGAAGCTCGACAAGCGCGACCGGGTGCTCGAGATCGGAACCGGCAGCGGCTATCAGACCACCATCCTCTCCAAGCTCTCGCGGCTGGTCTACACTGTGGAGCGCTACCGGACGCTGATGCGCGAGGCCGAGGCGCGGTTCAAGGCGCTGGGCCTGACCAATGTCATCACCCGCTTCGGCGACGGCGGGGAGGGCTGGCCCGAGCAGGCGCCGTTCGACCGCATTATGGTCACAGCCGCGGCGTCAGATGAGCCCAAGACGCTGCTCGCCCAGCTCAAGCCGAACGGAATCCTCGTGGCCCCGATCGGCAAGGGGCCGGTGCAGAGCCTGAAGCGCTATACGGGCGATGGCAAAGGGGGGTTCCAGATCGAGACCTTGACCGATGTGCGTTTCGTGCCCCTGCTCGACGGGGTAGCGAAAGAGCTGTGAGCAATACCTCTGGAACCCGCGCTGGTTTGCGGGTGGCCGGATGGGGCGGCTTAACTCAGTATCAACCATGACGCCCCGACTGATTCCATGACCTATACCGGAGCGGCGATGACGCAATTCCTTCAGCGATCGGCCCAGAGCTTCTTTGCGATCTGCCTGGCGACCACCGTGTTTTCGGCGGCCGCGCTGAGCGCCGGCTCGACGCTGGCGGCGACCCACCACCGACCCAAGGCGGAAGAGCCGCCCAAGGCCGCGAACGGCAAGATCGTGACCGTCAAGGGCGACCGCGCGAGCTACATCGTCAAGAAGGGCGACACGCTGGAGAAGATCGCCGACAAGCTCGACACCACTGTCGACGAGCTGATGAGCGCCAACAAGCTGAAGAAGGGCGCGGTCCTGCAGCCCGGCGACGTCATCAAGGGCCCCGCGGTCGCTAAGAAGGCCTATGTCGTCGTCCCGGGCGACACGGTGTTCTCCATCGCCAAGCGCTTCCACGTGACGGTCGACGACCTGCGCGCGGAGAACGACCTCTCGGCCAGGACCTCGATCCGTCCGGGCCAGCAGATCCGCCTGCCCGGCGACTACCGCGCGCCCGAGGTGGAGTCCGCCGAGGACCAGTCCGACGCGCCGAAGGGCAAGAAGGGCGAGAAGACCGAGGTCGCCGACGCCGAGCCGCCCGCCAAGGGCTCGAAAGGCCACCGGGGCGCCAAGCCGGCCGCCGCCGAAAGCGACGAGACGGGAACGGCCGCCGCCGCCGACCGCGCCAACGCCGGCAAGGTCATCACCCGCGAGGCCAAGGGCGAGAGCTATAAGGTCCGGTCCGGCGACACGATCGCCAAGGTCGCCGATCGGCTGGACACCGACGTCGGGACCCTGAAGCGGCTGAACCACCTGAAGGGCAATGCCGTCCACGCGGGCCAGGTGCTGCGCGGCCCGAGCTTCGCCGAGCACTACTATGTGGCCGAGGCCGGCGACACGCTCACCGGCATCGCCGGGCGGTTCAGCGTCAGCGTGGCCAACCTGCGCGCCGAGAACGAGCTGTCGAAGCGGGTGATCAGCGTGCGTCCTGGCACCAAGGTGTTCCTGCCGGACGGCTACCGCGATCGCACCGAGGTCGCCCAGGAGGCGCCGCCGACCCGCTATCCCAGGCCCTACCAGCCGGGCGAGGCGACCCCGCCCTCGCGGCCGATCCCCTATGCGCAGGTCCCCGGCGCGGCCGCGCCACCGACCCCGCCGGCCGCTGCGCCGGCCTACAGCGACACCCAGGTCACCCAGATGGCGGCTGGCCGCTTCAAATGGCCGCTGACCGGCGCCGTCCTCTCCGACTTCGGCCCGAAGCCGAACGGCCAGCACAACGACGGGGTGGATATTCAGGCCAAGGCCGGCGATCCGGTGCGCGCGGCGGCCGACGGCGAGATCGCCTACGCCGGCGACCAGCTGCCCGGCTTCGGCAACCTGGTGCTGATCAAGCACGCCGACGGCTGGGCCACCGCCTATGGCCACCTGGGCCGCATCGACGTGAAGAACCAGCAGAAGGTCACCCAGGGCCAGCAGATCGGCCAGGCCGGCCAGACCGGCGGGGTCTCCGAGCCGCAGCTGCACTTCGAGGTGCGCTACCAGGCCAAGGCGGTGGACCCGAAACTGGCCCTGCCCAAGCCTTAGATTGATCGCCATTCCTTCAGAGGCGAAACGACGCTGAATCGGCATCCTCCTCCCCCTGTGGGAGGAGGTGGCCCGCGAAGCGGGTCGGAGGTGGGGTCTCTACAGGCTTCCAGCTTCGAACGACGCTTCGTCTCCCGGGAGCGCAACGCGACCCCACCTCCGTCAGCCTTCGGCTGCCACCTCCTCCCACAAGGGGAGGAGGGGCGCGTTACCGTCTCGCCTCGGAATTGAGCCTACAGCGGCAGGGGCTTGCCCAGCTCCCCCGCCAGGTCGCGGATGAACTGCCAGGCCACCCGACCCGAGCGGCCGCCGCGCAGTTGCGCCCATTGCAGGGCGCGGCGCTCCAGGTCGGGGGTCTCCAGGCCGTAGCGCTGCGCATAGCCGGCCACCGCGGCCAGGTAGGTCGGCTGGTCCATGGGCGGAAAGCCGATCCACAGGCCGAAGCGGTCGGAGACGCTGACCTCCTCCTCGGCGTCCTCGGCGGCGGCGATCAGGCCCTTGTCCTCGCCATGCCCGCCCTTTTCGCCATGGGACCGGGGCATCAGGTGGCGGCGGTTGGAGGTGGCGACGAACAGCACATTGGCCGGCGGGCCGGAGACCCCGCCCTCCAGCGCCGACTTCAGCGCCTTGGCCGCCGCCGCGCCTTCCTCGAACGACAGATCGTCGCACAGCACCACGAACCGCTCGCGCCGCCCACGCAGGGCGTCGAACAGCGCCGGCAGCGCGGTGACCTGGTCGCGGTCGACCTCCACCAGCTTCAGCGAGGGGGTCTTTGCCGCCACATGGCAGAACGCGGCCTTGGCGAGCGAACTCTTGCCCGTGCCGCGCACGCCCCACAGCAGGGCGTGGTTGTAGGGCAGGGCGGCCGCGAAGCGCCGCAGGTTCTCGACGAACCGGTCGCGCTGGCGGTCCACGCCGACCAGGGCGGCCAGCGGCAGCGGATAGTCGGGCGCGGGATGGAAGACGCCGCCGGCCGGATCGTGGCGGAACAGCCGCGCGGCGGCGAAGTCGGGCGTGCGCGCCGGCAGCGGCGCCAGGCGCTCCAGCGCCTCGGCGATCCGGCTCAGGACGGGTTCCAGCTCATGCGTCATCTTAGGCGACACCTAACGGCTCCCGGTTCCATTGCAAATCGGGGTCGCAGCGCATAGCTTCCGCCGACTTCGAGCGGGGTCCCCCAAAACGGGCCGCCGCCGCACCGCTTTCCGGAGAGGCTATGTCCCCCGCACTGAATGCCGACCTGATCCAGTTCCTGCCGCTGATCGGCCTGGTCGTCCTGTTCTATTTCCTCATGATCCGGCCGCAGCAGCAGCGGATGAAGCAGCACCAGGCGGCGATCTCGTCGGTCAAGCGTGGCGACAACGTGGTGCTGTCCTCCGGCGTGATCGGCAAGATCGTGCGCGTGGAAGACGCCGAGGTGGGCGTGGAGATCGCCACCGGCGTCACCGTGAAGGTCAAGAAGTCGATGATCGCCGAGGTGCAGGCCCGCGGCGCGCCGGCCCCGGCCAACGACGCCAAGGTCTAGGGCGCGCCTCCCGCCATGATGAAACTTGCCCGCTGGAAGGTGATCCTGGTCGTCCTCGCGACGGTGCTGGGCTTCATCTTCACGCTGCCCAACCTGCTGCCGCCCAAGACGGTCGCCGCGCTTCCGGGCTTCGTGCCCAAGAACACCCTGCACCTGGGCCTCGACCTGCAGGGCGGCTCGGACCTGCTCTATTCGGTCGACACGGTCGCGCTGCGCAACGAGCGCCTGACCAACATGCTCGAGGATATCCGCACCCAGCTGCACGCCAAGAACATCGAGATCTCCGATCTGGCCATCGTGAACGGCGAGATCGGGCTGCGGGTTAGCGATCCGGCGATGGTCAATGACGCGGTCAACTTCCTGCGCCAGTCCGTGGGCGCGCCGCTGGCCGGCGTGGCCGGCGGCCGCGACGTCACCGTCAGTGTCCAGCCCGACCAGCGGCTTCGGGTCGCCTTCGTGCCCGCCGCCTTCGACGCCGAGGTCCAGCGGGCCGTGGAGCAGAACCAGGAGGTCATCCGCCGCCGGATCGACCAGATGGGCACCAAGGAGCCGGACATCTCGCGGCGCGGCAAGGACCGCATCGACATCCAGGTGGCCGGCGAGAGCGATCCGGAGCACCTGAAAAGCGTCATCGGCCAGACCGCCAAGCTGAGTTTCCAGATGCTGGACGAGAACGTCTCGCCCGAGGATATGGCCGCCGGGCGCATTCCGCCGGGCGACGAGGTCCTGGTCTCCACCGACGGCCGCAGCCCCCAGTACATCGTCAAGAAGCGCCAGGTGGTCACCGGCGAAATGCTGACCAGCGCCAGCGCCGGCTTCGACCAGCAGACCGGCGGTTCGGAGGTCGAGCTGCGGTTCAACGGCGTGGGCGCCAAGCGGTTCGGCGACATCACCCGCCAGAACGTCGGCAAGCGTTTCGCCATCGTGCTCGACAAGAAGGTCCTGTCCGCTCCGAACATCGAGGGCCCGATCCCCGGCGGCTCCGGCCGGATCACCGGCAACTTCACCGCCGAAAGCGCCAACGACCTGGCCGTGCTGCTGCGCGCCGGTTCGCTGCCGGCTCCGATGAAGGTCGAGGAGCAGCGCACGGTGGGCGCCGAGCTCGGGGCCGACGCGGTGAAGGCCGGCGCGATCTCCGCGATCGTCGGCCTGGTGGCGACCATGGTGTTCATGATCGGGATCTACGGCCTGCTGTTCGGCGGCATCTCGCTGATCGCCCTGGTGGTCAACGGCCTGATGATCGTGGGCGTGATGAGCCTCACCCAGGCGACGCTGACCCTGCCGGGCATCGCCGGCCTCATCCTGACGCTCGCCGTGGCGGTGGACGCCAACGTGCTGATCTACGAGCGGATGCGTGACGAACTTCGCGCCGGGCGCACCTTGATCGTGGCCATGGACTCGGGCTTCTCGCGGGCCTGGGGCACCATCTTCGACGCCAACATGACCCACATCTTCTCGGCCCTGATCATGTTCAACATCGGCTCGGGGACGGTGAAGGGTTTCGCCTGGACCCTGTCGGTGGGCGTGCTCACCACCGTCTTCTCGGCGGTGCTCGTCACCCAGGTGCTGCTCGGCTGGTGGTTCAAGGCCGCCCGGCCGAAAACCCTGCCGATCGCTTAAGGAGCCAGCCCATGTCCCTCTGGCCCCTCATCAAGATCATGCCGGTCCGCCCGCATTTCCGGTTCGTGCGGCTGGCCAAGTTCTTCTCGCCGCTGTCCGTCGTGGCGGTGGTCGCTTCGATTTTCTTCGCGGCCTATCCGTTCACCCTTCCCTGCGGCGGCCTCGCCTGCGGCATCGACTTCAAGGGCGGCACGGTGATGGAGATCTCCACCGCCCCCGTCGCGGTCGATTCCGGCAAGGTGCGCCAGGCCCTGGACGGCCTTGGCCTCACCGACCTCACGGTGGTGACCCTGGGCGCGCCCAGCTCGGCCATGGTGCGGTTCCAGCCGCCGGCCGGCGCCGACGCCAGCGCCACGGTCTCCAAGGCGCAGGCCAGGCTCACCCAGACCCTCGGCAAGGTGAAGTTCGTCTCCACCGACGTGGTCGGCCCCAAGGTCTCGGGCGAACTCTTCACCCATGGCCTCCTGGGCCTCGGCCTCGCGATCCTGGCGATGCTGCTCTACATCTGGTTCCGCTTCGAGCTGCAGTTCGGCCTGGGCGCCGTGGCGGCCCTGTTCCACGACGTGTTCCTGACCTTCGGCCTGATCGCCATCATGGGCCGTCTCGGCAAGATCGAGTTCGACCTGAAGTCGGTCGCCGCCATCCTGACCATCATCGGCTATTCGATGAACGACACCGTTGTGGTGTTTGACCGGTTCCGCGAGAACATCCGCAAGTTCAAGCGCATGCCGCTGGGCGAGGTGATCGACATGTCGATCAACGAGATGCTCACCCGGACCATCATCACCAGCCTGACCGCCGTCCTGGCGCTGGTGGCGCTGGCGGTGTTCGGCGGCCCGACGCTCTACGGCCTGTCGGTGATCATGCTGTTCGGCATCGCCATCGGCACCTATTCGTCGATCTACATCGCCGCCCCGATCATCATGCTCTGGGGCGTGCGGCGCGGGCGCGAGGACGAGCCGGCCGAGCCGCTGAAGCCCGCCACCGTCCGCTAGGGCCTGCGATCGGACGCCTGCGATGGCCCGCGACGCGCCCTCCATCGAGGCCTATGGCGACGGCGGCTTCCGCCTGTCCAGCGAACAGGGCGCCGACGCGCGCCATGAGGGCTCGCTGCTGATCGTCGCCGACCAGGCGCGGGCCTGGGGCGTGACCGCCCTCGCCGAGCTCACCGTCGCGTCCCTGGCCCCGGTGTTCGAGGCCGGCCGCGCGGAGGTGGAATTCCTGCTGCTGGGCGTCGGCGCCCGCAACGCCCAGCCGCCGCGTGCGGTGCGCGACGCCCTGGCCGCCGCGGGCCTCGGCCTGGAATTCATGGACACCCCGGCCGCCGCGCGCCTCTACAACGTGCTGACCTCCGAGGGCCGCCGGCTGGCCTGCGCCCTGATCGCCGTCTGAACATCGCTCTGCGATCTGTTTCCGCCTGCGGCAAAACGACCTATACCTGAGCGTCAGGGTAGGATTCGCGAAGGGGGTCCCAATGGCTGGGCTACTGTCCAATCTCCGCAACACGATGATCGTCAGCTTCATCATCGCGCTCATCATCGTGGCCGGTTACCACGTCCACAACGGGTCGGGCGAAGGGGTGTTCTGGCAGGCGGTGTTCCGCTGGCTGCACGTGATCTTCGGGGTCATGTGGATCGGCCTGCTCTGGTATTTCAACTTCGTGCAGACCCGGGTGATGCCGCAGATCCCGGCCGAGCTGAAGCCGGCCGTTTCGAAGTACATCGCGCCGGAAGCGCTGTTCTGGTTCCGCTGGGGCGCCGCGTTCACGGTGCTGATGGGCCTGATCCTGGCCTACAACCGCGGCTTCCTGCTGCAGGCGCTGACCCTCGGCTTCACCGAGCAGCCGATCGGCGTGGGCCACAGCTTCATCGGCCTTGGCATGTGGCTGGGCATCATCATGGCCCTCAACGTCTGGGTGTTCATCTGGCCGGCCCAGAAGATCTCCCTGGGCCTGGTCGAGGGCGACGCCGACGCCAAGGCGAAGGCGGCCCGCACGGGCCTGATCTTCTCGCGCATCAACACCTTCCTGTCGGTGCCGATGCTGGCCTGCATGACCATGAACCAGACAATCTTCGGCTGAAGACCGCCGGAACCGGAAGAGGAAGGCCCGCCTTAACCGGCGGGCCTTTTCAATGGCGCCATGAGCGAGCCGGCCACGCCCATCGCTGAGACGGACGACCTTGACGCCCTGATCCGGCGCGTGGACCCCGACCGCTGGCTGTCCAGCCGGTTCGTCGCCGACCCCGACGCCCGGGCCGATGTGGTGGCCCTCTACGCCTTCGACCACGAGCTGGCGCGCGCGCCGCGCGTGGCTTCCAACCCGCTGCTTGGCGAGATCCGGCTGACCTGGTGGCGCGAGGTGCTGGATGAGGTCTTCGATGGCCGCGCGGTGCGGATGCATCCCACGGCCCAGGCGCTGGGGCGGGTGGTGGCCGGCCGCGGCCTGGCGCGCGCGCCGCTGGAGGCCCTGATCGACGCCCGCTATCGCGAACTCGACCCCACGCCGATGGGGGAAGCCGAGCTGCTGGACTGGGCCCGGGACACCGGCGGCCTCGCCGCCCAGCTCGCGGCCCAGGTGCTCGACCCGACCACCGATGCCAAGATGGCGCTGGCCGGCGGCTCGGCCTGGGCGCTGGGCAAACGGCTCATCGCCCAGCCCGACCTGCGGCCCACCTTCCTGAAGGTGGTCCACGCCGCGCGCAGCGCCTCGCGCAACCTCAGCATCACCGCCTTCCCGGCGGTGGCGCACGCGGCGCTGGCGGGCCGCCCCTCGGCCAACGACTTCGCGCGGCGCCTGCGCCTGACCATCGCCGTGGCCCGCGGGCGGATCTGAAGGCGCGCGAGATGCCGCTTGCCAATCGGCAGGCGTCCGCCAAGCTTCACCCGTGAGACGGCCCGCCAAGAGGCCGCCCTCAGGGATGGAGAGGTCGGGTTGTTCAAGCAGCTTCTCACGCCGGTGGGCGACAGCCTGCCGCTGTCGTTCCTGGTGGCGGCCCTGCCGATCCTCGCGGTCCTGGCGCTGCTGGGCGTGCTGCGCCGGCCGGCATGGCAGGCGTCGCTGGGCGGCCTCATCGTCGGGCTGGCGGCGGCGGTCATGGTCTGGAAGCTGCCAGCGGCCCTGGCGTTGAGCGCGGTCGCCAACGGCGCCGTGTTCGCGCTCTGGCCGGTGATGTGGATCGTGCTGGCGGCGCTGCTGGTCTACAACATCGCCGTGGTCTCGGGGCGCTTCGACGCCTTCCGATCCTGGCTGTTGATCAACATGCCGAACGACCGGCGCATCGTGCTGGTGGTCATCGGCTTCTGCTTCGGCGCGCTCTTGGAGGGCGTCGCAGGCTTCGGCACGCCGGTCGCCATCACCAGTTCGCTGTTGATCCTGGTGGGCTTCCCGGCGATCGAGGCGCTGGTCTTCGTGCTGATCTTCAACACCGCCCCGGTGGCGTTCGGCGCCCTTGGCGCGCCGCTCACCGTGCTGGGGTCGGTGACCGGCCTGCCGGCCCATGCCCTCGCCGCCATGGTCGGCCGCCAGCTGCCGGTGATGGCGCTGATCCTGCCGTTCTACGTGATGGGGCTCTATGGCGGCTGGCGCTCGATCCGCGCGCTCTGGCCGGTGCTGCTGACGGCGGGCCTCAGCTTCGCCGCCGCCCAGTTCGCGGCCTCCAACTACATCGACTACACGCTCACCGACGTGCTCGCCTCGCTGGTCTCACTGGTCGTGACCCTGGCCTTCCTGAAGGTCTGGCGCCCGGCGCCCGACCCGGCCTTCGCGATCCAGGATGAGGCGGCGCTGGAGGTCCGCAAGCCGGGCGCGCCGCCGGCCTGGCAGGGCTGGCTGCCCTGGGCGATCATCTCGGCCGTGGTGGTGGCCTGGACCGCCTTCAAGGTCGCCAACATCGGCCAGCGGGCCATCCATTGGCCCCTGCTGGACAAGGCGATCTCGATCACCCTCTACCACGACAAGCCCTACGCCGCGGTCTGGACCTTCCAGCCGCTGGCCACCGGCACCGCGATCCTGCTGGCCGCCATCCTCACCGCCGTGGTCGTGCGGCTGTCGCCCGGCGGCTTCATCGCCTGCGCGGTGCAGACCGTGCGCCAGGCCTGGAAGGCGGTGGTCACCGTCATGCTGATCGTGGGCCTGGCCTATCTGATGAACTACTCGGGCCTCGCCTACACCCTGGGCCTTGGCGCGGCGTCCACCGGGCGCGCCTTCGTGCTGCTGTCGCCGTTCCTGGGCTGGGTGGCGGTGATGCTTTCGGGCAGCGACACCTCCGGAAACGCCCTGTTCGGCAACCTGCAGGTGGTCGCCGCAAACCAGCTGAACCTGAACCCGGTGCTGTTCGCCGCCACCAATTCATCGGGCGGGGTGATGGGCAAGATGATCTCGCCGCAGAACATCGCCACCGGCGTCTCGGTCACCGGCATGACCGGCCAGGAGGGCCGGATCTTCGCCCGCACCTTCCCGCACAGCATCGTGCTGACGATCATCCTGGGCGCGCTGGTGGCCGCCCAGCAGTATCTGATCCCCTGGATCATCCCGGCGCACTGAAAACCCTCCCCCTAATGGGGAGGGACAGGCGCGCAGCGCCAGGGTGGGGAAGTGTTGTTCTAGGCGGTGAGCTCGGTGTCCTGGCCGAGGCTTCCCCGCCCTGACCGCTCCGCGGTCTGTCCCTCCCCATTAGGGGAGGGCGTTGTCCAACCCTCCAGATCCGCCAGCGCGCGTTCGCCCATCAGCCGCTTCCTGGCCCGGCCGCGCTCCTTATGCGGCAGGCGCTTGCCGTTGGCCCCGTGCTTGGGGCCTTCCAGCGGCGGCAGCAGGCCGTAGTTGATGTTCATCGGCTGGAACGAACCTTTCCCGCCGTCCAGATGCCCGCCGGTGATGTGGCCGATCAAGGCGCCCAGGGCCGTGGTGGGCGGCGGCGGGACGAGCGCGTGGCCCAAGGCCTCGGCGGCGGCGAAACGGCCGGCCAGCAGGCCCACGGCGGCGCTTTCCACATAGCCCTCGACGCCGGTGACCTGGCCCGCGAAGCGCAGGCGCGGGTCGGCCTTTAGCCGCAGCGAGCCGTCCAGCAGGGCGGGCGAGTTCAGGAAGGTGTTGCGGTGCAGGCCGCCAAGCCTCGCGAACACCGCCTTCTCCAGCCCCGGGATCATCCGGAAGACCTCGGTCTGGGCGCCGTGCTTCAGCTTGGTCTGGAAGCCGACCATGTTCCACAGGGTGCCCAGCGAATTGTCCTGGCGCAGCTGGACGACCGCATAGGCCTTCTCGGTCGGATTGTGCGCGTTGGTCAGCCCCACCGGCTTCATCGGCCCATGGCGCAGGGTCTCGCGGCCCCGCTCGGCCATCACCTCGATCGGCAGGCAGCCGTCGAAGTATGGCACGTGCTCCCAGTCCTTGAACTCCGACTTCGGCCCGGCCAGCAGGGCGTCGATGAAGGCCTCGTACTGGGCGCGATCCATCGGGCAGTTGATGTAGGCGGCCGCGTCGCCGCCCGGGCCTTCTTTGTCGTAGCGCGATTGGCGCCAAGCCACGCCCATGTCGACGCTTTCCAGGTGCACGATGGGCGCGATGGCGTCGAAGAAGGAGAGCTGGCCCTCGCCGGTCAGCGCCAGGATCGCCTCGGACAGGGCCGGCGAGGTCAGGGGCCCCGTGGCCACCACCACGCTGTCCCATTCCGGCGGCGGCAGGCCGGCGACCTCGCCGCGCTCGATAGTCACCAGCGGGTGGGCCTCCAGCCGCGCCGTCACCGCTTGTGAGAAGCCGTCCCGGTCCACCGCCAGCGCCCCGCCGGCCGGCACCTGGTGGGCGTCGCCGCAGGCCATGATGATCGAGCTCAGCCGGCGCATCTCGGCGTGCAGCAGGCCCACGGCGTTGCCGGTCCAGTCGTCGGCGCGGAAGGAGTTGGAGCAGACCAGCTCGGCCAGGCGGTCGGTCTGGTGGGCGTCGGTGCCGCGCACCGGGCGCATCTCGTGCAGCACCACCGGCGCGCCGGCCTGCGCGATCTGCCAGGCGGCCTCGGAACCGGCCAGACCGCCGCCCACCACATGCACAGGCCGAAGGGCTTTGCTGGTCGTCATGCGTGGCTAACTAGCAACGATCCCGGCGGATCGCGAGCGGGGCCTTGCGTGCGCCACGGCCCAGCCCCAACCTTGGAACCCGAAGGGGTGGCTGACTCGTTCCTCAACGGAGCGGGCAGGCCGAAGGACGGGGATGTCGGAGTTCAAACCCACTGAGGCCGCGCTGGAGGGCTTTCGCCTCGCGCGGAAGAATCCCAAGGCGTTCCGCACCTGGATTGTCCTCAACCTGGCGGTCAGCGTCCTGGCGGTGATGATCGACGTCTTCATGCCGGCGGAGATCCGCCATGGGCTGGATACGCTCAATGGCCCCGACACGCTCACCCTGCGCCAGTTCGCCGACGCCATGATCCTGGCCGCGCCGGTGCTGGTGCTGGCGCTCGCGGTGATCGCCATGATGGCCGCGGCGGTCTACCGGCTGATCTTCCGCCACGCCGACGACCGCTTCGGCTATGTGCGCCTGGGGCCCGATGAATTCCGGCTGATGGGCACGACGGTGATCTGCAGCCTGATCCTGATCCTGGCGGTGGTCGGCGCGACGGTCGGGATGGGGATCGTGTTCGGCCTGATCGGCCTGTTCGTGCCGCAGTTGAGCGCCATCCTGACGGTGCTGGGCCCGTTGGTGATCGTGGGCGTCGCGGCTTTCACCTTCGTGCGCCTGTCGCTGGCGCCGGCGGCGACCTTCGCCGAGCAGAAGGTGGTGGTCTTCGAGTCCTGGACCCTGACCAAGGGCCATTTCTGGGGCCTGCTCGGCGCCTATGCCCTGGCGATCGCCTGCATCGCCACGATCTGGATCCTGGTGATCTTCATCTGCTTCGGGGTCACCGGGTCGATCGTGCTGATCGAAGGCGGCCAGCTCTCCGAGGTGAAGAGCCTGCTGACCGCCACCGGCGGCTCGCTGACCAGCTATCTCAGCGTCGGCGTCATCGCCTATGGCGTCGTCAACAGCGTGCTGTCGGCCCTCTACTACTCGGTCATGGCCGCGCCGGGGGCGGTGGCCTACCAGCAGCTGCACGGCTGGCCGCCGGAGGGCCATCCGCTGACCATCCAGCCCGAGGCGGGCTGACCCGTCATGCGCGCCTTTTCCGCCAGCGACGCGGCCCTGGAGGGCTTCCAGGTGATCCGCGGCCGATGGCGGCTGGTCCTGGGCTGGTGCCTGTTCTCGCTGCTGAGCTTCGTGGCGCTGCTGATGATCGCCTTCCTGGGCATCGTGGCGGTCGCCGTCGCGGCCAGCACCCAGGATGAGGCGAACCTGATGGGCGGGCTCGTGGGCCTGGTCGTGCTGGGCTTCGGTGGCGCGGCGGTGCAGTGGGTGGTGCTGGCGGCGCTCTACCGGCTGGAACTGCGGCCGCAGGCGGAGCCTGGCCTGTTCTACCTGCGCTTCAGCCGCGACGAGGCGCGGCTGTTCGGCCTGTGGCTCACGGTGGTCGTCCTGCTGGGCGGGCTTTTCCTGCTGGGCACCCTGCCGATGATCTGGGCGCAGAAGTTCAGCCCCTGGGCGTCCCTGGGGGTCCTGGTCGTGGTGCTGGGCGCGCTGACCTGGCTCGGAACGCGGCTCAGCCTGGCGGGGCCGGCCAACTTCGCCACCGGCCGCTTCGGCCTGAAGGACTCCTGGCGCCTGACCCGGGGGCGGTTCTGGAGCCTGTTCGGCATGGCGATGTTGGCCGCCTGCCTGCTGCTGCTGATCGCGCTCGCGGTCTTCATCCTGACCGCGGTGGTCCAGGCGGCGATCGGCGGCTTCCACACCCTGGCGCCGGTGAGCCTGGCCGACCCCGAGGCGTTGGCCGAGCGGCCGGGCGCCTATGTCTTCGCCCTGATCGCCGAACTGCTGATCGCCCCGATCTACATGCTGATCGGCCAGGCGCCGTTCCTGGCGGCCTACAAGGCGGTCACCGCTGAGCCGCAGGCCGCGGCGACGGCCTAGCTAGGCCCGCGCGCTGGGCCGGCCCGCGGCGCGCGCGTGCCAGGCCGCCAGGTTGGCGTGCTCCGGCTCCATTTCCAGGCCGATCCACTTGGCGAAGTCCACCGTGGTCAACAGGCAGATGTCGGCCATGGAATAGCGGTCGCCGGTCAGCCATTCGCGGCCTTCGAGCTCGCGATCCAGCCAGCGCTGGGCGCCCTTGTAGGTCTCGCGGTTGCTCTCGCCGAAGTCCTTGAACTGGGTCAGCAGGGCGGCGGTGCGCGGGTGGGCGTGACGCCAGAACATGCCGACCGGCGTCATCACCGTGAACTCGATGCGGCGCACCCACATGTCGACCAGCGCCTTGTCCTTGGCCGTGGTCCCGAACATCGGCGGGTCGGCCTTGGTCTCGTCGAAGTAGCGGCAGATGGCGACGGTCTCGGAGATGAAGCTGCCGTCGTCCAGTTCCAGCGTCGGCACCTGGCCCATGGAATTGCGCGCCCGGTGCTCCGGCGACTTGTGCTCGCGCTGCATCATGTCGACCGGCGTCTCGGGCAGGTCGATCCCCTTCTCCGCCAGGAAGATGCGCACCCGGCGCGGATTGGGGGCGGGGTACGGCGCGCCGTAGAGGATCATGGGGAGGTTCCTAGGCTTGATCCCTCCCCTAAAGAGGAGGGATGATTTCAGTCTACGCCGACACCGTCTGCTTCTTTGCCGGAGCCTGTTGCGCGCGGCGGCGTCCGGCCTGGCGTTCGAGGAGTTCGGCCAGGTAGCGGCCGGTCCAGCTCTTCTTGTTGGCGGCGACCTGTTCGGGCGTGCCGGTGGCCACGACCTGGCCGCCGCCGTCGCCGCCCTCGGGGCCGAAGTCGACGATCCAGTCGGCGGTTTTCACCACGTCGAGGTTGTGCTCGATGACCACCACGGTGTTGCCCTGGTCGACCAGCTCGTGCAGCACCTCGAGCAGCTTCTTGGTGTCCTCGAAGTGCAGGCCGGTGGTGGGCTCGTCCAGGATGTAGAGCGTCTTGCCGGTGGCCCTGCGCGACAGCTCCTTGCTGAGCTTCACCCGCTGCGCCTCCCCGCCCGAGAGCGTGGTCGACGACTGGCCGACCTTCACATAGCCCAGGCCGACGCGCTTCAAGGTCTGCATCTTCTCGCGCAGCACCGGCACGGCCTTGAAGAACTCCGCCGCCTCGTCGACCGTCATATCAAGAACATCGGATATGCTCTTGCCTTTGAACAGGATTTCCAGGGTTTCACGGTTGTAGCGGTGGCCGTGGCAGACGTCGCAGGTGACATAGACGTCGGGCAGGAAGTGCATCTCGATCTTGATCAGCCCGTCGCCCTGGCAGGCCTCGCAGCGGCCGCCCTTGACGTTGAAGCTGAAGCGGCCGGGGCCATAGCCGCGGGCTTTGGCTTCCGGCAGGCCGGCGAACCAGTCGCGGATCGGCTGGAAGGCGCCGGTGTATGTCGCGGGGTTGGATCTCGGCGTGCGCCCGATCGGCGACTGGTCGATGTCGATGACCTTGTCGAACAGCTCCAGCCCCTCGATCCGCTCGTGTGGCGCGGGCGCGTCGGAGGCGTTGTGCAGCCGGCGCGCGGCGGCCTTGTAGAGGGTCTCGATGGTGAAGGTCGACTTGCCGCCGCCGGAGACGCCGGTGATGCAGGTGAAGGTTCCCTGCGGGATCTCCGCGGTGACGGTCTTCAGGTTGTTGCCGGTGGCGCCGATCACCCTCAGCACCTTGGTCCTGGAGATCGGCCGCCGGTCGGTCGGCACCTCGATCTCGCGCGCGCCGGACAGGTACTGGCCGGTGATGCTGCGCGGTTCGGCCATGATGTCCTGGGCCTTGCCCTCGGCGATGATCTCGCCGCCGTGGACGCCGGCCGCCGGGCCCATGTCGATCACGTGGTCGGCGGTGAGGATCGCTTCCTCGTCGTGCTCCACCACCAGCACGGAATTGCCGAGGTCGCGCAGGCCCTTCAGGCTGGTCAGCAGCCGCGCATTGTCGCGCTGGTGCAGGCCGATGGAGGGCTCGTCCAGCACATAGAGCACGCCGGTGAGGCCCGAGCCGATCTGGCTGGCCAGCCGGATGCGCTGGCTCTCGCCGCCGGAAAGGGTGCCCGAGGCGCGCGACAGGTCGAGATAGTCCAGCCCCACGTTCACCAGGAAACGCAGCCGGTCTGAGATCTCCTTCAGGATCCGGCGCGCGATCTCCATCTGCTTGTCGGTGAGCTTGCCTTCCAGCGCTTCGAACCAGGCTGCGGCGTTCTTGATGGAAAGCCGGCTGACCTGGCCGATGTGGGTCGCGTCGATCTTCACCGCGAGCGCCTCGGGCTTCAGGCGGTAGCCCTCGCAGGCCTCGCACGGCGTCTCGGACTGGTAGCGGCCCAGCTCCTCGCGCACCCACGAGCTGTCGGTCTCGCGCCAGCGGCGCTCGAGGTTCGGCAGCACGCCCTCGAAGGTCTTGTTGACCTCGTACTTGCGCGCGTTGTCGTCGTAGATGAAGCGGACCTTCTCCTCGCCCGAGCCATAGAGGATCACCTGCTTGGCCGCGTCGGGCAGCTTGTAGAACGGCGTGTCCATCGAGAAGTCGTAGTGCCGCGCCAGCGCCTGCAGGGTCTGGGTGTAGAGCGGCGAGGGGCCCTTGGCCCAGGGCGAGATGGCGCCCTTGTGCAGGGTGCGGTCCTTGTCCGGGACCACCATGTCGGCGTCGAAGGCGAGCTTCATCCCCAGGCCGTCGCAGACCGGGCAGGCGCCATAGGGATTGTTGAACGAGAACAGGCGCGGCTCGATCTCGCTGATCGTGAAGCCGGAGACCGGGCAGGCGAACTTCTCGGAGAAGATGATCCGCTTCGGCTCCGCCTCCGTCGGGTCCTTGTCGGCCCATTCGGCGACCGCGATGCCGTCGGCCAGGCGCAGCGCCTGTTCCAGGCTGTCGGCGTAGCGGGTCTCCATCCCGACCTTGGTGACCAGCCGGTCCACGACCACGTCGATGTCGTGCTTGAACTTCTTGTCGAGGACCGGCGCGTCCTCGATCGAATAGAATTCGCCGTTGATCTTCAGCCGCTGGAAGCCCTGCTTCTGCCAGTCGGCGATCTCCTTGCGGTACTCGCCCTTGCGCCCGCGCACCACCGGCGCCAGCAGGTAGATGCGGGTCCCCTCGGGCAGGGCGATCAGCTTGTCGACCATCTGGCTGACGGTCTGGCTCTCGATGGGCAGGCCGGTGGCCGGCGAATAGGGCACGCCCACCCGCGCCCAGAGCAGGCGCATGTAGTCGTGGATCTCGGTCACCGTGCCGACGGTGGAGCGCGGATTGCGGCTGGTGGTCTTCTGCTCGATGGAGATGGCCGGCGACAGGCCCTCGATGAGGTCCACGTCCGGCTTGCTCATCAGCTCCAGGAACTGGCGGGCGTAGGACGACAGGCTCTCGACGTAGCGGCGCTGGCCTTCGGCGTAGATGGTGTCGAAGGCGAGCGAGCTCTTGCCCGAGCCCGACAGCCCGGTGAGCACGACGAGCTCGCCGCGCGGGATGTCGACGCTGACGTCCTTGAGGTTGTGCTCGCGCGCGCCGCGCACACGGATGAGGTTCTGATGATCGGCCATTCGGTTCCGGAAACAGCAAAACGCCCGCGGAAGGTCCTGTCGAGCGCGTTCCCAATGTAGGTCCGCGAGTCAGGTTTATCACGTGAACGTATAGCGAACAAACGCCCAGCGGCGAGGCGCCGCGCCCGTCCTGCTGACATCACGGTGGCAGCAGGCGGGGTTTCCGGGGGCAAAAGGACCTCAGGCCCGGTCGATGCGGGCGAGATAGCAGCCCCAGCCGACGGTGTGGGCGTGCAGGTAGGCGACGTCCGGATTGGCGAAGAAGCGGCCGATCGCGGCTTCCACCTCGCCCCGCTGCGCGAACCCCGCATCGATCATCATCCCGTCCTCGCGGAAGGCGCGCAGCGAGACCGCGTCGCGGGCGGCCAGCGCGCCCGGCAGCCGGTTCACCGTGCGTCGGGTCTCTTCGGCCTTCTCGTTGACGAAAATCGCGTGGCTGGCCCGGAACGGGGTGTCGGCGGGCTGGTGTTCGTAGTTGAGCAGCAGGACCGTGTCGCCGACCTCGGCGTCCTCCAGCTCGACACGGCTCGGGTAGCCCACCGCGCTGTCGACGATTCTGCGGATCACGCCGCGCGCGGCGAGCGCTTCGTCGGACAGGCCGAACAGCGGGGCGAACTGCTCCAGCGGCAGGCCGCTCACGACATAGGCGGCGACCAGGGACGCATCTGGGGTTTCGGGCTTGGACATGGCGGTCTCCTTTGTGGCCGGGAACATCGGGTTGCAGGGACCGCCATCCAATCTGGCGAAATCAACACAGGTCCGAAAGCCGCGACCTTGACCGCATGGATGACGCGTGTAATTCATGTAAATTACAAACATAAATCGGAAAGCCTCATGCGCCTGTCCCATATCCCGCTGATCGTCCTGGCCGCCGGCGCGGCGCTCGCTGTGGCCGGGCCGGCGCCAGCGGAGCTGGCGGTGGTCAGCAAGGTCCCGGCGCAACAGCCGTTCGGCGACCGGCTGGAAGTGCATTCCGACGCGCTGGGCCGGGACATGATCGTCACGGTCACGCCGCCGCTCACCGGCCTGCCGAAGGGCGAGAAGGTCCCGGCGATCTACGCCCTGGACGAGGGCTATGGCGTGGCCGGACCGGCGGGTTCGGCCATGGCCGGTGGCGGGGCCATGGCGCCGGCCCTGGTGGTGGCGGTGGGCTGGGTTCCCGGCCAATGGGACAAGCGCGACGAGGACCTGCTGTATGGCGCGGCCGCCTACGACGGGCGCAGCCTCCACGGCCGCGGCCCCGCGTTCGAGGCATTCCTGCTGCAGGAGCTGAAGCCCTTCATCGAAAGGACCTATCCGGCCGATCCGGCGCGCGCGGTGCTGTTCGGGCACTCCTCGGGCGGCAACTTCGCGGCCGAGATCCTGGGCCGCAAGCCGGACGCCTTCTCAGCCTATGTGATCGGCAGCCCCGCCTTCTGGGTCGACACCGAGGCCCTGCCGGCCGTAACCCAGGCGGTGCGGTCCGGCGCCGCCAAGCAGGTCTTCGTGGCGGCGGGCGGCGCGGAGACCCCGGTGATGCTGCGCGACGAGGCGGCGCTGGTGGCGGCCCTGACCGCGCCGGGGTCACGCATGAGCGTCCGCAGCCACGTCTACGCCGGCGCTCGGCACGGCGGCTATTTCACGCCGCTGTTCGCCGAGTCCTTCCCCTGGCTGTTGCCGCCGCCGGCGGAGCAGGCCGAGGTCCCGGTCCAGGTGCTGGCTGGCTATGCGGGCGCGTTCCGGCTGCCGGACGGCCGCGTGCTGCGGATCACCGCGCGCGGCGGCCAGCTGTTCGCCGACATGGCGGGGTTCGCCGAGCGCGAGCTCCTGGCCGTTGACCGGCAGACTTTCCGCCTGCCCGACGCGCCGATCCGCTACCGCTTCACTGAGGGCGGGAAGGGCGTGGTGATGCACGCCAATGGCGCCGACACCCCGGGGCAGCGGATCGGTACGCCGGGGGCCTAGCCCAGCTCGCTCAGGCGCCCACCGGCGCCAGCAGGGTCGGCGGGGCCGGGGCCTTGGCGGCCTCCTCCAGCAGCCATTCGCGGAACGCCTTGAGGCCGCGCTTCGGCGGGTCGCCCGGCGTCACCAGATGAAAGCGGATCGGCGTCTGCACAAAGCCGCATGGGGCCGCGAGCTTCCCGGCGGCGATGTCGTTGGCGACATAGATCCAGGGCGAGAGCCCCACCCCGCCGCCCGCCATGGCCGCCTCCAGGGTGTAGAAGATGTGCTCGTATTCGCGGTTCTCCCGCGCTTCGGGAATGCGCACATGGGCGTGGTCGGCCCACTCGTCCCAGGCCTGGCGATGGGTGCGGGTGTGCAGGCGGGGCAGGGCGGCGATCGCCTCCAGCCCGCGTCCCTCGCCCAGCAGGGCCGGCGACACCACCGGACCGTGGAAGTTGTCCAGGAACGGCGTGGCGGTCAGCCCCTCGCCGTGGACGCTTTCGGCCAGCCGGATCGCGGCGTCGAAGGGTTCGCGGGTGAAGTCCACCGGACCATAGGCCTCGGTGACCCGGATCGAGAGTTCCGGGTGGCTGGCGTGGAAGCCGGGCAGGCGCGGGATCAGCCACTTCATGGCCAGCGTGCCGACGCAGGAGACGTGCAGCTCCTTGTCGCCGGCGGCGCGGACATCGCGGAACAGGGCCTCCAGTTCGTCGAAGGTGGTGGCCAGGGTCCGGGCCATCCGCTCGCCGGCGTCCGTGAGTTTCAGGGCGTTGCGCGGGCCCTGGGTGAGTTTCACGCCGCAGACCGCCTCCAGGCTGCGGACCTGGCGGCTGACCGCCCCGTGGGTGACGCAGAGTTCGTCGGCGGCCAGGCTCATCTTGCCGAGGCGCGCGAAGGCCTCGAAGGCGCGCAGGGCGGTCAGCGGAAGTTGGCTGCGCTTGGCCATGGGGCCTCGCCGAGGGTGTCCGCTCGTCTGTGAGCTGACCTCAAGTATCAGCGCAAGCCAGCGGCGCCGCAAACGACATCTGGGCGCCCTGTTCGTGATTTCAGATCACGGACGCAAGCGGCGTCAGAACGGCCGGCTGACCTCGACGCCCTCGCCGCCGAAGCGCACGCCCTGGTCGGTCAGCCATTCCGGCTTGGGATCGGCGGGCGTGATCCGCGGGGCGTTGGCCGCCGAGGCCTTGTCGGCCGCGCGCTGGGCCGCGGCGGGGCGCGAGAAGATCGCCGCCGCCAGGGCGCGGCTCTGGTGCGCATCCTGCGGCGCCGGGCCGGTGGCCTCGAGGCTGGAGGTCACATGCGGCTTGGAGGTGGGCGCGCCTTGCACCGGGCTGCGCCACGGCTCCTGGTTGTCCGAGTTGTTGGTGGGCTGCGCCAACGCCGGGGTGGCGCCCAGGGCAAGGGCTGCGACACCGGCGAGAAGCCGCAAGACCCGCGGAGGGGAGGATTGGGTCATGGAAAGCGAACCCCCGCATCGGCGTCGCGGTTCCAGGCGCACCTGAAAGACGGGCGTCAGGGCGGGCCGAAGCCCTTCGCCAATACCACGACAGCCGCGCCCGCGGCCAGCCGGTCGCGGGCGCGGAATGCAGCCTCCGTTACGCCGCGGCTCTCCGCGAGCGGTCGTCCAGCACCTTGAAGACCGCGTTGGCGCGCGCCACCGGCTGGCCGTCGGCGGTGACGAAGGCCTGGGCGAAGGCGAGCGTGCGCCCCGGCTTCACGAACACCGTGTCGAACTCCAGCCACTGGCCGGTGAAGGCCGAGCCCAGGAAGTCGACGCTGAGGCTGACGGTGACCAGGCCGCTGACCTGGCCGAGCCGCCGCGCGCACGACAGGCCCATGGCGTTGTCGCAGAGCGCGCTGATCAGCCCACCATGGACGAAGCCGCGGGCGTTGGCGTGCGCTGTCCCGGCCCAGAGGCCGAGCACGACCGCGCCCTCGGTCTTGCGGCTGTAGAGCGGCTCCCAGGGATCGGTGAGCGGGCTCTTGCGGTCATGCGGCTGGAAGCCCGCGGGCGGGACGAGGGGTTCGGTGTGCATGGCGCTCGCCTCACGCCGCCGCCGAGAGCCGGGCCAGGCTGTTCAGCGCGCCCACGCAGGCCTGCGCCGCCTCGCGTCCCTTCACCCGGAAATGGGCGTGGAAGAACCGCTCATGGACCTCGTGCTCATGGAAGTGGTGCGGCGTCAGCACCACCGAGAAGATCGGCGTCTCGGTGGCGAGCTGCACCTGCATGAGGGCCGACACCACCGTCTCGGCCACGAACTCGTGGCGATAGATGCCGCCATCGACCACGAAGGCCGCGCCGACCACGGCGGCGTAGCGGCCGGTCTTCGCCAGGGTCTGGGCGTGCAGCGGGATCTCGAAGGCGCCGGGCGTCTCGAACAGCTCCACGGTCTCGGCGCCGAAGCCGAGGGCGGCCATTTCTTCCAGGAAGCCCTCGTAGGCCTGGCTGACGATCTCGCGATGCCAGCGGGCGTGGACGAAGGCGATCCGCGCGGCGCGGAAGGCGCCGTTGGCGGTGGGGAACTCCAGCGCCTTGCCGGCCGGGGTCTGGCCTTCGGTGGCCTGGGTTTGGGTCGTTTGGGTCATGGTCTTTCTCCCTGACGGGTTCGAGGAACCACGACTCAGGGAGACGCCGCCCACGCGCGCCTGGCCGAAGCCTGAGCGCACGCGTTCAGCGGTTCTCATAACCGGACTCTAACCGTCGGCCCCGGGATCGCACCGGTGTCTGCTTGTCCCCGCGGCCTTTGGAGGGCCACAGGCGCCCGCGGGCTCGTCCCACCCTCGCGCCGGAAGCGCCAAGGAGGGCATTACCGCCGGTGGGGACTTTCACCCCGCCCTGAGAACGTAGATCGCCGGAAACGCTCCGACGACGGGCGCAGGCTAACGCCGTCCGGGTCGGCGCGTCAAACGGTTGTTTGAATCAGGCGCGTTTGTTGAGTGTGATGGCCACCGCCGCACCGGCGGGGCTCTGGACGCCGTTGGCGCCGTAGCTGACGCCCTTGTGCCGCTGGCTGGCGACTTCCTCGGCGATGGCGCGGACCAGGCCCTCGGTGACGGTCTTGGCGGCGCCGACGGCGCGGGCCTGGCGGGCGAGGACCGCGTCGAACGCCTCGGTGGAGCGCACCAGGCGCAGGCGCAGCTCGCGCGGCGCGGCGGCGACCAGCGCAGGCGCGCCCCGCACCCGCGCCGATTCGTGGCGGTAGAGGTTGGCGAGCCGGCTCACCTCCTCGCCGAACGCCAGCGCGTCCTGCGGGCGGCGGGCCTCGAAGCACTTGGCCTGCTCGGCGACCAGGCCGGTCAGCCGGTCGGTCAGGATGATGAGCTGTTCGACCCGCGCGCGGGCGTCGTCCGGCGTGGCGCTCATCAGTGCAGGCCCTGCATCTTGAGCATCTCGCGCTGCACGGCCGACGCCAGGCCGACGCCGCCGTTGGCGACCATCTTCTTGGCCATGGCCTCGGCCAGGAAGGACTTGAACATCTGGGCGCCGTCGCCGCCGCTGAACGCCTTGTCGACGCCTTCGTCCTCGTGCTCGAACATCTGGCCGATCATCACCGACAGGAACGAGGCCTCGAACTTGTTGGCGGTGTCTTTGATCTGGGCGCGCTTGGCCGCTTCCGAGGCGCTCATCTGCGGGCCAGTGGTCCCGGGAAGGCTCGGGGCGGTCAGCAGGCTGGTCGGGACGACGGCGGCTGAGAGGTCGCTCATCACTGCACCTCGATTTCGGCCTGCAGGGCGCCGGCGGTCTTGATGCTCTGCAGGATGGAGATCATGTCGCGCGGTGTGACGCCCAGGGCGTTGAGACCGGCGACCAGGTTGGACAGCGACGCGCCGGCTTTCAGGGTCACGAATTTCTTGCCCTTCTCCTCGTCCACCGAGACGTCGCTCTGCGGCACGATGGCGGTGGTGCCCTTGGAGAAGGCCCCGGGCTGGCTGACCTGCGAGCTCTCCTTGACCGTGATGGTCAGGTTGCCCTGCTGGATGGCGACGGTGGAGATCCGCACCGCCTCGCCCATCACGATCACGCCGGCCACCTCGTCGATCACCACCTTGGCCGGGGCGTCGACGTCGACGGTCAGGTTCTCCAGCTGGTTCACGAAGGCCACCATGTTCAGGCCGGCCGGCGGGCGGATCGCGACGACCGCGGCGTCCTGCTGCTGGGCGCAGCCGGGGAAACGGGCGTTGATCGCCTCGGCCACGTGCTGGGCGGTGGTGAAGTCGGGATTGCGCAAGGTCAGGCGCATGGTCTGCATGTTGACCAGGTCGAAGTGGGCGTCCGTCTCCATGATCGCCCCACCGGCGATGCGGCCGGCGGTCGGCACGCCTTTCGAGACCGTGGAGCCCGAGGCGCCCGAGGCGCTGATCGAGCCGGTCTGCACCGTGCCCTGAGCCGAGGCGTAGGCGTCGCCGTTCGGCGCGGAGAGCGGAGTCATCAGCAGGGTGCCGCCCAGCAGGCTCTTGGCGTCGCCCATCGCCGAAACCGTGACGTCGAACTTGGTGCCCGGCGTGGCGAAGGGCGGCAGGTTGGCCGTCACGATCACCGCGGCCATGTTCTTGGTGTTCAGCGTCAGGTCGGCGGCGCGGGTGTTGAGGCCCGACCGCTCGAGCATGTTCTCGAGGCTCTGCTTGGTCTCGGCGTTGTTGCGCAGGGCGTCGCCGGTGCCGTTCAGGCCGACCACGACGCCGTAGCCGATCAGCTGGTTCTCGCGGACGCCCTCGAAGTTGACGATATCCTTGATGCGCGACTTGGCGGCGGCCGGAATCGCGGCGCCGAAGGCAAGGCCCAGGGCGGCGAGCGCGATGACGATGGAGCGGAGGGACAGACGCATGGAGTCCTGACGAAGCTTCTTGGCGTTCGTCCCATGCGAGGCCCGTGCCAGCTCAAGGAGGCCGGAATCTTCAAGGAAAACAAATGCCGGCCATGAGCCTTTACGTCGGCGTCGGATGCCCGGCGGCAGATTTTGCCCGGCATTAACCATGCTGCAAGCGTTGCAGCCGAGAACAGGGTCCAAGTGGCTTAGAACTAGAGGGATCAGGCGCTCAGCATGAAGGTCACCGGCCCAAGCGGGATCGGATCGTCCTCGGGCGCTGCGCCGTCGCGCCCGGCTGCGGGCGGCGATGGGTTCCATATCGCCACGCCCGGCCCGGCCGCGGGCGCCGCACAGGTGGCTTCGAGCGGCGCGGTGCGCGGGGTGGTGGGTGTCGACGCCCTGATCGCCTTGCAGGAACTGGGCGGGCCGCTGGAGCGCAAACGCCGCGCCGTGCGCCGTGCGGGCCGGATCCTGGACGTGCTGGACGAGATCAAGGTGGGCCTGCTGGAGGGCGAGATCGGCGGGGCCGACCTGGACCGCCTGCGCCGCGCGATCCGCGACGAACGCGAACTCACCGAGGATCCCGCACTGGAAGCGGTGCTGGACGATATCGAGCTGCGGGCCGCCGTGGAAATGGCCAAGCTGGAGCAGGCCTCCCGTGCGGCGTAAACGCGCGTAACCACACCGCAGCGTTGAAACCACTGTTTTCTTTGCTATAAGCGCCGCGCGTGTCGTCGGAGTCAGGGGCTCGGAGTTGTCGATGAAGGCGTCAGCCGCGTTGGTCGAGAATTCGACTTACAGTCCTTCCGAGGACGAAGAGTTCATGAATGAGCGGCAGCTCGAATATTTCCGGCTGAAGCTGCTCACGTGGAAAGAGGACATCCTCCGCGAATCTGGAGAGACCCTCAAACATCTACAGAGCGAAACCGAGAATCATCCGGACTTGGCGGATCGCGCCTCGTCGGAGACCGACCGCTCACTTGAACTGCGCACGCGCGATCGTCAGCGCAAGCTGATCTCCAAGATCGACGAGGCGCTGCGCAGGATCGAGGACGGCAGCTACGGCTACTGCGAGGAGACCGGCGAGCCGATCGGCGTCGCCCGCCTCGACGCGCGGCCCATCGCCACCCTCAGCCTCGAGGCCCAGGAGCGCCACGAGCGGCGCGAGCGCGTCCACCGCGACGACTAAGATCGTTAGCGTCCTCCTCCCCTTGTGGGAGGAGGTGTCAGCCGGAGGCTGACGGAGGTGGGGTCGCGCCTGCCATCCGTGAATGACGCCAATTCTGCCAACGCCGAGAGTCCCAGAGACCCCACCTCCGACCCGCTCCGCAGGCCACCTCCTCCCACAAGGGAGGAGGCCGATCAATGACTCGCCACCTTCCCCTATGGGGAGAAGGATTTTTGCCATTTCTCAACGCTCCACCTATATATGCTCAAAGTGAGCATTTCTCCCGGGCGGCAAATCGGTCGTTGATGCGGGGATGACCTGACGAGGGGCAGCCACTCGTGAGCCGACCGTTCCACGCGATCCACAGTCACGGCTTCGTGCGCGTCGCCGCCTGCACGCCGGCGCTGGCGGTGGGCGACCCGGGGTTCAACGCCGCCGAGACCCTGGCCTTGGCGAAACAGGGCCACGCCGAAGCCTGCGACCTGATGCTGTTCCCCGAGCTGGGGCTTTCCGCCTACGCCATCGACGACCTCTTGCTGCAGGACGCCCTGCTGGAACGGGTCGAGGCCGAGATCGCGAGCCTCGTGGCGGCCAGCGCCGACTTGGCGCCGGTGCTGATCGTCGGCGCCCCGGTGCGCGCGACCGGCGCGCTCTACAATTGCGCGGTGGTGATCGCCCGGGGCAGGATCCTCGGAGTCACGCCCAAAAGTTTCCTGCCCAACTATCGGGAATTCTACGAGAATCGCTGGTTCGCACCGGGCGCGGGCCTGGGCGGCCTGACGGTCCGGCTGGCGGGGCAGGAGGCGCCGTTCGGGACCGACCTGGTGTTCGAGGCGGCAGACCTGGCCGACTTCAGCTTCGCCGCGGAGATCTGCGAGGACCTCTGGGCGCCGGCCCCGCCGTCGACCCGCGCGGCGCTGGCCGGCGCGCTGATCCTCTGCAACCTCTCGGCCTCCAACATCGTGGTCGGCAAGGCCGATGACCGCGAACTGCTCTGCGCCTCGCAGTCCATGCGCTGCCAGGCGGCCTACCTCTATTCGGCGGCAGGGCCGGGCGAGAGCACCACCGACCTGGCCTGGGACGGCCAGGCCTCGATCCACGAACTGGGCAAGCGGCTGGCCGAGACCGCGCGCTTCCCGGCCCACGCCCAGATGGCGGTGGCCGACATCGACGTGGAGCGGCTGCGGCTGGAGCGGCTGCGCACCCCCACCTTCAACAACGCCGCCGTCGCGGCCGGGCGGCCGGAGGCCAGCTTCCGGCGCATCCGCTTCGAGCATCGCCCGGCGTTCGAGGACGTGGGCCTGATCCGCCCGCTGGACCGTTTCCCCTTCGTGCCGTCCGACCCGGCGCGCCTCGATCAGGACTGCTACGAGGCCTTCAACATCCAGGTGCAGGGCCTGACCCAGCGCCTGCGCGCGACGAAGTCCAAGCACATCGTGATCGGCGTCTCCGGCGGCCTGGACTCCACCCATGCCTTGCTGGTGGCCTGCAAGGCGTTTGACGCGCTCGGCAAGCCGCGGTCGGACATCCTGGGTTTCACCATGCCGGGCTTCGCCACCAGCGAAGGGACCAAATCCAACGCCTGGGCGCTGATGAAGGCGCTGGGCGTCACCGGCGCGGAGATCGACATCCGCCCCGCCGCCAACCAGATGCTGGGCGACATGGGCCACCCCTTCGCCAAGGGCGAGGCGGTCTATGACGTGACCTTCGAGAACGTCCAGGCGGGCCTGCGCACGGACTATCTGTTCCGCTTGGCCAACCACAACCGCGCCCTGGTCGTCGGCACGGGCGACCTGTCGGAACTGGCGCTCGGGTGGTGCACCTATGGCGTCGGCGACCAGATGAGCCACTACAACGTCAACGCCTCCCTGGCGAAATCGCTGATCCAGCACCTGATCCGCTGGGTGGTGAAGACCGGCCAGCTCGAGAAGGCGGCCAGCAAGACCCTGCTGGCGATCCTCGACACCGAAATCTCGCCGGAACTGGTGCCGGCCGACGCGACGGGGGCCATCCAGTCCACCCAGGCCAAGGTCGGCCCCTATGAGCTGCAGGACTTCAGCCTGTTCCACATCACCCGCTATGGCCTCAGGCCTTCCAAGGTGGCGTTCCTGGCCTGGCACGCCTGGCGCGACGCCAAGGCTGGCCCCTGGCCGCCCAACTTCCCGGAGGAAGCGCGCCACCAGTACGACCTCGCCGAGATCAAGGCCTGGCTGAAGCTGTTCCTGTTCCGCTTCTTCGAGATCAGCCAGTTCAAGCGCTCGGCCGTGCCCAACTCGCCGAAGGTGATTTCCGGCGGCGCCCTCTCGCCCCGCGGCGACTGGCGCGCGCCCTCCGACGGCACGGCGCGGGTGTGGCTCGAGGAACTGGAGGCGAACGTCCCCTGACACCCTCCCCTAATGGGGAGGGACAGATCGCGCGGCGATCAGGGTGGGGAAGTCTGCTTCATTTGCTGAGTTCAGCACTCCGGCCGACACGTCCCCACCCGACCTCGTTTCACGCGGCCACCCTCCCCATTAGGGGAGGAGGTCAGCTGATCGCGGTCAGCAGGTTCGCCTTGCCGGCCGGGGCGCCCTTGTACAGCGACGGCACAACGGCCTCGATACGGTCGACCACGTTCCAGGCGCCCATGAAGCTGGGCGGGGTCAGCTTGGCGTCGACGGTGTGCTGGAACAGCTTGAACAGCGGCTCCCAGAAGTTGTCGGGGTTGTAGAAGACCACCGGGCGGGTGTGCAGGTCGAGCCGGCGCCACGACAGCAGCTCGACGATCTCCTCCAGGGTGCCGATGCCGCCCGGCAGGATCACGAAGCCGTCGGATTCCTCGAAGAACTTCTGCTTCCGCTCGTGCATGGAGCGCACGATGATGTGCTCGACGACCTCCAGGGCCCGCTCCTTGCCCACCAGGAAGTCCGGGATGATCCCCAGCACCTTGCCGCCCGCCTCGTGCGCGCCGCGCGCGCACGCGCCCATCAGCCCCACGCCGCCGCCGCCATAGACCAGGCGCAGGTCGGCCGCCGCCAGGGCGGCCCCCAGGTCGCGCGCGGCGGCCAGCCAGGCCGGCTTGGCCGCGTCGGAAGAGCCGCAGAACACACAGACGGACTTCAGGCTGTTGGGCGCTTCGCCCATCGATTGGATCTCCCAGGAAAGCTTGGGGCGGAATCTCACGCGCGCTTGTCGCGGCGCGGCGAAAGCCTGATTAGCTAGGCCCAGGGTTAAGGAGTTTCAACCGAACCGTGACTTTCCGGATCCTTGCGGCGCGTTTCGCCCTGGGCGGGTTCGCCCTCGGCCTGCTCGCCGCCTGCAGCGAAAAGCCGTCGGCAGCCGCCGACAGCGACACCACCCAGGAGGCGGGCTATCTCGCGCCGCCGCGCGTGGAGACGGTGCGCCCCGGCCCCGGCGGGGTGACGCTGAGCGGGATCGCCGCGCCCGGCGGGCAGGTGCGCCTGGCGACGCCCGCGGGCCAGGTGCAGTTCGCCCCGGCCGACGCCAGGGGCCATTGGACCGTGGTCCTGCCGGCTTCGGCCCAGGCGCGCATCTTCGGGCTTTCGGCCACCACCCACGGCCGCTCGGCCCAGGCGGAGGGCTACCTGCTGGTCACGCCGTCGGGGCAGGGCGCCCTGCTGCGCGCCGGCGCGAGCGCGGTGCGGATCGATCCCCCGGCCAAGCCAGGCTTGCGGGCCGTCGACTTCGACCGCGGCGGCGGCATGGAGATCAGCGCCGGCGTGGCGCCCGGCTCGGTGGTGACGATGCTGATGGACGGCCGCCAGATCGCCCAGGGCCGCGCCGACTCCGCCGGCCGCTATCAGGTCAGCCTGGGCGGCCAGACGCCGGTCAAGCCCGGCGCGCATCGCATCCAGGTTTTCGGCGACGGCTACGCCCTGATGGACCAGGCCACGGTGCAGGTCTCGGCCGCCGCGCCCCTTGCGGAGGGGCCCGTGCGTAGCCAGCTCACCTCCGCCGGCCTTCGCGTCGACTGGTTGACGCCCGGCGGCGGCGTGCAATCCACCCTGCTGGTCCACTGACGGAGCTTTCGCCCTGGCTTTCGCCCACCCTGGAATGGCCGGACGGTTCGGCGGCGCGCCCGCCGCGGCCGGGGTGAAGTTCGACTTCTGGCGCTCCATGGCCGACCTGGGCCGCCTGGTCATGCGCTCCGGCGCGCCCTGGCTGCGCCTGCGGATCACCGCGGCGCTCGGCCTGGTGATCGTCGGAAAGTTCGCGGGCGTCTGGGCGCCGGTGGTCATCGGCGACGCCATCGACGGGCTCAAGGAAGGCCTGGGCGGGATCACCAGCGCCGCCCTGCCCATGGGCTTCGTCCTGGGCGCGGTGAGCTATGCGGGCCTGATGCTGCTGGCCGCCTGGGTGCCGTTCGTCCGCGACGCGATCTTCGCGCGGGTCTCGCAGGCGACCATGGCCAAGGCGGCGGTCGAGACCTTCCGCCACGCGCTTTCGCTGTCGATGGACTTCCACCAGTCCAAGCAGCTGGGCGCGCTGTCGCGGATCATCGACCGCGGGTCGCGCTCGACGGACTTCCTGATCCGCAGCGTGGTGTTCAACATCGGCCCGACCGCCATCGAGCTGATCATGGCCATGGCGGTGTTCTGGACCAGGCTCGGCCTGCGCTTCTCGCTGACCACGCTGGCGACCATCGTCATCTACACCGTGGTCACCTTCCGGATCACCGACTGGCGGCTGTCGCACCGGCGCGAATGGGCCGAGGCGGATTCCCGCGTCGCCGGGCTCTCGGTCGACGCCCTGATCAACTACGAGACGGTCAAGACCTTCGGCTCCGAGGTCCGGGTGGTGGAAGGCTACAGCGGGGCCATGGACCACTACGTCGACGTGGCGGTGCGGGCGAACAATTCGCTGAACCTGCTGAACGCCGCCCAGTCGCTGATCCTCAACGTCGGCCTGGCGATCATGACGGTGATGGCCGGCGCGGCGGTGTCGCACGGGACCCTGCGCATCGGCGAGATCATGATGGCGGTGCTCTTGCTGCGCGGCCTCTACCAGCCGCTCGGCATGCTGGGCTTCAACTACCGCGAGATCCGCCAGGCCTTCATCGACATGGAGCAGATGGTGGAGCTGCGCGCGGTCGACCCCGACATCGTCGACGCCGCCGACGCCCGTGAGCTGCCGCCGGAAAGCGGCAAGGGCGCTTCGATCGCCTTCGACCACGTCGCCTTCCAGCACGACGCCCGCTCCGTGGGCCTGCGCGAGGTGAGCTTCGCGGTCGCGCCGGGGACCACCACGGCCATGGTGGGCCCGTCAGGCTCGGGGAAGACCACGGCCGTCCGGTTGGCCATGCGCCTGCTCGACCCGAAGCAGGGCCGGGTGCTGATCGACGGCCTGGACATGCGCCAGGTGAAGCAAACGGCCCTGCGCCAGGCCGTCGCCCTGGTGCCGCAGGACGTGGCGCTGTTCAACGAGAGCCTCTACGCCAACATAGCCTTCGCCCGGCCCGGGGCCTCCAACGACGAGGTCCGCGCGGCCGCCGAGGCCGCCGAGCTCGGCCCCTTCATCGACAGCCTGCCGAACGGCATGTCGACCCTGGTGGGCGAGCGCGGCCTGAAGCTCTCCGGCGGCGAGCGCCAGCGGGTGGGCATCGCGCGGGCCCTGCTGGCCAACCCCCGGGTGCTGATCCTCGACGAGGCCACCAGCGCGCTCGACGGCCCCACCGAGGCGGCGATCCAGGAGACCCTGCGCAAGGTCAAGGCCGGGCGCACCACCCTGGTCATCGCCCACCGCCTGTCGACCATCGTCGACGCCGACCAGATCCTGGTCCTGCGCCGCGGCCGCATCGTCGAGCGCGGGACCCACGCCGAGCTGCTGGCCAAGACCGGCGAATATGCGGCCCTGTGGCGCCGCCAGACCCGGGAAAGCTAGTTCAACCGTCATCCCCGGGCCTGTCCCGGGGACCCATACGCGCGGGCGGCGCCAGTCTTCCTGCGGCGGCGGAGTTCATGGGTGGCCGCGACAAGCCCGGCCATGACGGTCAAATGGATCTGCCCATCCGCACCAGCGGCACCGGCGCGCCGCCGCGCCGATCGACGATCTCCTCGATCGGCGCGAAGCCGTAGCTCTCGTAGAGCGGGCGGCCGGACAGGGTCGCCATCAGCTCCAGGCGGGCGAAGCCCTCGGCGCGGGCGGCGGCCTCGCACAGCGACAGGATCAGCCGGCCGACGCCGCGGCGCGCGAAATCGGGATGGGTGTACATGGCGCGGACCCGGGCCGCGTCGTGCGCCGGGTCCAGCAGGTCCGGATCGCGGCCCGGGGTGTGGTCGCCGCCATAGAGGGTGGCCCTGCGGCTCCAGCCGCCGCAGCCGGCGATGCGGCCCGCCTCCTCGACGATGAAGTAGGTGCGGTCGGCGACCAGCTGGCGGTCCAGGCCCATGATCGTGCGGCTGGCGGCGATCTGCTCGGGGCTCAGGAACCCCTTCTGCAGTTCGCCGATGGCGGCGTCCATCACCGCCTCCAGGGCCGGCAGGTCGGCTTCGAGCGCCAGGCGCGACGTCAGCCCGCTCAAACGCCTACTCCGCCGCCCTCATTCCGCGGCCCTCACTCCGCGGCCCTGGGGACTTCGTAGGGCTTCACCGGCTTGGGCGCCGGCGCGCCGCGCACCAGCCGCCACAGCCATTGGAAGCGGGCGGACATCACCTTCGGCGCGGCCAGCATCACCGGCGTCAGCATCAGGGTCAGCAGGGTCGAGAACGACAGGCCCCAGATCACGGCGGCCGACAGCTGCACCCACCATTCCGACCCCGGCGACTTCAGCTCGATATGGCCGTTGCCGAAATTGGGGCTGATCTGGAACATCATCGGCAGCAGGCCCGCCACCGTCACCACCGTGGTCAGCATCACCGGGCGGAAGCGCTGGGCGGCGGCGCGGACCGCCGCCTCGTCGGCCGGGAAGCCCTGGCGGCGCAGTTGGTAGAAGGTGTCCACCAGCACGATGTTGTGGCCCACCACCACGCCGAACAGCGCCACCACCCCGGTGCCCACCAGGATCACCGAGATGTAGTCGAAGGTGTGCAGGAAGTTCACCTCGATCCCCAAGATCACCCCGATGGTCGACAGGATCACCGCGAACAGGGTCACGACCATCCCGTAGAAGCTGTTGAACTGCCAAAGCAGGATGGTGCCCATCAGGAAGATGGTGGCCCCCGCGGCGCCCAGGAAGAACAGGATGGCGTTGTTGCCCTCCTCGTCGGCGCCGACGAACTTGACGTGAACCTCGGGGTCGAGCCCGGCCTTGGCGATCCAGGGCTTCAGCTGGGCGATCTTCTGGTTGGCGGCGACGCCCTTGACCGTGTTCGCCTGCACCAACACCAGCCGCTGGCCCTCGCGCCGCTGGATCTGGGAGACCTGCTGGGCCGGCACCTGCTTGACGAAATAGCTGGCGGGCACCGGGCCCGACGGCGTGGTGATCTTCAGCTGGTCGAAGGCCGCCACGGTGCGTGACGTGGCCGGGAAGCGGACGCGGATGTCCAGCTCGTCCTGAACGTCGTCGGGCCGGTAGCGGCCGACCAGCACCCCGTCGGTGAGGAACTGGATCGCCTGGCCCACCGACAGCACGTCGACGCCGTAGCGGCCCGCGGCCACCCGGTCGACGGCCAGGTTGTACTCGATCCCCGGCGAGGTGCGGTTGTCCTCCTGGTCGATGAGCTGCGGGTCGGCGGCGAACTTGGCCTTGACGATGTCGGCGGCCTTGTTGAGCGCCGCCGGGTCGTGGCTCTGGAGCTGCACCTGGATCGCCTTGCCGATCGGCGGCCCGCTTTCCGGCTCGCGCACCTCGATCTGCATGCCGGGCAGGTTGGCCACGCGGTTGCGGATTTCGGTGGCGACGTCCTCGCCGCTCAGGCCCAGCGCCTTGCGGCCCGCGTAGCTGTCGAACTGGACCTCGATGCGGCCCACCGTGTCGTTGGGCGGCGAGCCCGGCCCGCCGTTCGACAACACCCCGCCGGCGCGCACATAGAGATCCTGGACGCCCTTGATCCCCATCAGGCGAGCCTCGACCTGGCGGGTCAGCTCGTCCTGCGCCTCGGGCGACAGGTTGCCCCGCGCCTTGATGTAGACCGTCACCTCGTCGGGGTCCTGGTTGATGAAGAACTCGGTCCGGTGCGGCGTGACGATGAACCCGCCCAGGATGACGACGATCACCAGCAAGGCGGCGGCGCCCGTGCGCCCGGGATGGTGGCCCAGGTAGTCGAGCGATCGGGCGTACCAGCCCATGAAGCCGGTCATCTGGCGCGGATCGCCGTGCTCGGACTTCTCGATCTCGGCCAGGTGGGCCGCGTCCACCGCCGCGGCGCGCCCGAAGATCGAACCCAGGGCGGGCGTGAAGATCAGCGCCACGAAGATCGAGGCGCCCAGGACGAACAGCAGGGTGAGCGGCAGGAAGCTCATCATCTTGCCCACCACCGAGTCCCAGAACAGGAACGGCAGGAAGGCGGAAAGGGTGGTGAGCGTGCCGTTGACCACCGGCCAGAACATCCGCTTGCCCGCCGCGGCGAAGGCCTCGGCCTTGGGCATGCCCTCGGCCATCTTCCGATCGGCGTACTCCACCACCACGATGCCGCCGTCGACCAGGATGCCCACCGCCAGCACCATGCCGTACATGACCATCTGGTTGAGCGTCACGCCCATGCCGTGGATCATCATGAAGGCGATCAGGAAGCAGACCGGGATCGCCAGGCCCACCAGGATCCCCTGGCGGATGCCGAGGCTGGCCACCACGATCAGCATCACCAGCAGGCTGGCGGTGATGATGCCGCTCTGCAGCATGGTCAGGATGCCGCCGATGTAGTCGGAGGTGTCGTGGGTGTAGTCGACGCGGACCGTCGCGGGCCACTGCTTCTGTTCGTCTGCCACCACCTTGCGGACGGTCCTGACCGTTTCCAGGATGTTGGCCCCGTTGCGCTTGGTGACGTCCAGCGCCACCGCCGGCTGGCCGTTGAAGCGGGTGATGAAGTCCGGCTCCTTGAAGGTGCGCCGCACGCTGCCGATGTCGCCGATGGTGACCAGCTTGTCGCCGTTCTTCTTGATCGGCAGGGCCAGGATGTCGGCCGGTTTCTGCACCACGCCGGGGATCTTCATGGCGAACAGGCCCGCGCCGGAGCGCAGGTCGCCGGCCGGCACCAGCTGGTTGTTGCGCGCGATCACCGCCGACAGGTCGTTGGCGGTGACGTTGTAGGCCTCCATCCGCAGGGGATCGATGGCCACTTCCAGCATCTCGGTGCGCGCGCCGCTCTCGAAGGCCTCCTGCACGCCCGGCGAGCTTTCCAGCCGTTCCTTCAGGTCGCGGGAGATGCGCGCCAGCTCCCGCTCCGGCGCGGCGCCGTGCAGCACGATCTCGATCACCGGCTGGTCGGCGTAGCTCTGCTCCTCGATGTCCGGCGGCTCGGCGTCGGGCGGGAACCTGGCGCGCGCCAGGTCGACCTTGGAGCGGACGTCGTCGAGCGCCTTCTGCTTCGGGAAGTTGGGGTCGAACTCCAGGACGGCGACGGCCACGCCCTCGCGCGCCACCGCGCTCAGGTGCTTCACCCCCTGGATGGTCTGCAACTCGACCTCCAGCGGCTTGATGATCAGCCGCTCGGCGTCCTCCGGCGACACGCCGGGGAAGGGCACCGTGACGTAGATGTAGGGCAGGTCGATATCCGGATTGGCCTCCCGGGGCATCGACAGATAGGCGAACAAGCCGAACAGGCAGGCGATAACCGTGACGCCCAGGACGACCTTCCTGCGCTTGATGGCTCCGTCGATCAGGGCCCCGATCATCTGTCCTCTCCTGTCGCCTGGACGCTAGCGCGCCTGGGCGACCTGAACCTTCTGGCCATCGGCGACGTAGGACTGGCCGACGGTGATCAACTGCACCGGGCCGCTGAGGCCGGTGACCCACAGGCCCTGCGGCGTCTCCTCGACCACCTTGATCGCCGCGAAGGCCACGCGGCCGTCGGCCTGGACGTAGCGCACGCCCTGGCGGCCGGCGCTGTCGAGCACCAGGGCCGAGGTCGGCACCAGGTGCGCCGGGCCGGAGCCCGCGCCGATCTGCAGTTCCGCCGACAGGCCGGAGCGGATGTCGAGGCGGGGGTTCGGCGCGGTGACCTCCAGGTGATAGGTGCGGGTCTGCGGGTCGGCGTCGTGGGCGACATAGCGGATGTGGCCGGCGATGGTCTGGCCGCTGACCAGCTTGGCGGTGGCGGCCGCCCCGACCTTGACGGCGGCGGCCTCGGTCTCCGGCACGTCGCCGACGATCAGCATCGGGTCGATTTCGATCACCGTGCCGCACGGCTGGCCCGGCGCGAGATAGGCGCCGACCTCGGCCGCGCGCTGGTCGAACACGCCGTTGAAGGGCGCCTTGATGTTCACCTGGGCGAGCGCGATCTCGGCGGTGCGCACGGCGGCCTTGGCGGCGTCGAGGTTGGCCTGGCCCTGCAGCACCTGGGTGGGCGAGCGGTAGCCCTTCTTCGCCAGCTCCTCGTTCTGCTGCTGGGCCAGCACCGCCGACTGCTGGGCCGCGTGCGCCTGGTCCAGCGCCGCCTGGCGCGCGTCCACCGCCAGCCGGCAGAGCACCTGGCCCTGCTTAACGTAGGCGCCCTGCAGCACCGGGGTCTGGGCGACGACGCCGGCGGTCTCCGAGCGGACGACGACGGTGCGGGTCGCCTGGGTGCGGCCGCGCACCATGACCTCATAGGTGCGGATGGCCTCGGGGATCAGCTTGGCCTGGACGGTAGGCGGGCCGGCGGCCGGCGCCTTCGGCTTGGCCTGGGCCACATGCGCGCCGCCGCCGAACAGGCTGCGCGCGATGAAATAGACCGCGATCACCGCCACCACGACGACGACGAACAGGTATTGGGACTTCATCCGCATCGAGCCGGTCTATCCCCCTAGTCGCTCCGGCGAATCACGCCACCTGAAGTTTAGCGCCTCTCATGGTAGAGGCTTGCGCCGCTTGTGATGCCGCTGTTACGCGAGTTCAACCGAATTCACGGGCAGTTTGGCGCAATCGGCGTTTATGGGCCGTTCGCGCCGGGCTATTCAGGCGTCCGCTATTGCAGCACAGAAGCGCAGGCTTCGCCGCGTGACCCCGTGTCGCGCAGGCTCACGGCGCAAGGGATGGTTGAAGTGAAGTATCTGCACACCATGGTCCGGGTCACCGACCTCGACGCCTCGCTGGCGTTCTATTGCGACAAGCTGGGGTTGTCGGAGGTCTCGCGCGTCGAGAACGAGCGCGGTCGCTTCACCCTGGTCTTCCTCTGCGCCCCCGGCGACGAAGCCGCCGCCAAGGCCCACAAGGCGCCCATGGTCGAGCTCACCTACAACTGGGACCCGGAGGCCTATGAGGGCGGTCGCAACTTCGGCCACCTGGCCTATGCGGTGGACGACATCTACGCCACCTGCGAGCGGCTGAAGGACAAGGGCGTCACCATCAACCGCCCGCCGCGCGACGGGCACATGGCCTTCGTCCGCTCGCCCGACAACATCTCCATCGAACTGCTGCAGGCCGGCCCGGCCCTGCCGCCCGCCGAACCCTGGGTCTCGATGCCCAACGTCGGCGCCTGGTAGCCGCGAAGGCCTGCTTTCGGCCAGCCCGCGACAAGGCCGGCTTCGACCCGTTGCGGACGTTTGGGGAGTCCGCCCCTCTCCCAGGCGCGGCAGCGCCGTGGGAGAGGCTGGGAGAGGGCGGCGCCGGCCGGCGGGACCACGCGGCATTGGACCCGAAGGTCCCCGATCCACGCTATCTGGCTGTTCCAGAACCGCAGCACCCGAAGGCCTCTGGCGCGGAGATCGTTGTCGCGGCGGGCGTCATAATCCACCCGCTCCGCGCCGGCCAACACGCCACAGCCCCCACTCGCCGACACCGGCTAAAACCCCCGCTCATCCCGGCGAAAGCCGGGACCCAAGCTGAGTCTGCAATCCTGCCGCCGCGCGCGCCGAGACCCCCTGCGCCCTATGGGTCCCGGCTTTCGCCGGGATGAGCGGGAGTCAAAGCCACGAACCCACGCGGAAGGCGGCCGGGGAAACCTGTCCGTGTGGTCCGTGTATTCCGTGGTTCCCCTTAGGGCGCGCCACCCGCGCCACCGCCGCACCCTTGGCGTCTTGGCGGTTCCTGAAGGCGTCTCCCGCTGCGCCCGCCGATCCGGGTTTCAATCCGCGACAGTCGCGACATCATCCTAACCTCGCGCTAAGCGATCCTGGCTAAGGCGGCTCAAGTTCGAGTCGTCGTCCGGAACTCTCCATGGGCCACATCCCGCAGGTGGGCGAACCCGCGCCGTTCTTCGCCGCCGCGACCGACGGCGTCGACCGCTACAGCCTGGACGTGGCGGCGGGGCGCTGGATCGTGCTGATGTTCTTCGGCACCGCCGGCCAGGCCGCGACCGCCGAGGGCCTGGCCCTGGCGCTCGAACGCCGCGAGCTGTTCAACGGCCGCGACGCCGCCTTCTTCGGGGTCAGCATCGATCCCGCCGACCGGGCCCAGCGGGGCCTGGTCAACTCCGACCCCGGCGTGCGGTTCTTCTGGGATTTCGACCTGGCGGTCTGCAAGCTCTACGGCGTGGCCGACGCGGCCAACCTGCAGCCCTGCCTGTTCCTGATCGACCCGGCCTTCCGCATCGCCATGAGCGCGCCGATCGAGGCGACTGCCGTGGTCCTCGACCGCCTGGCGCAGGAGCTGGCCGACGCGGCGGCGGCCGCCGAGCGCCAGAACGCCCCTGTGCTGACCCTGCCGCGGATCTTCGAGCCGGAGCTGTGCGCGGCCCTGGTGGAGTTCTACCGGATCGGCGGCCCGACGCCCTCCGGCTTCGCCAGGGACGTGGACGGCCAGACCGTCCAGCAGATCGACACCTTCCTGAAGCGGCGCAGCGACGTCTTCATCGAGGACCAGGCGGTGCTCGACGCCCTGCGCGAGCGCCTGGAGGCGCGGCTCTTCCCGATGGTGCGCCGCGCGCTGGGCTGGCAGCCGCAGCACATCGAACGCTATCTGATCTGCCGCTATGGCGAGGAGGAGGAGGGCTTCTTCTCCCGCCACCGCGACGACGTCACCGCCGGCACCGCGCACCGCCGCTTCGCCGTCTCCCTGAACCTCAACGACGGCTATGAGGGCGGCGACCTCTGCTTTCCGGAGTTCGGGCCCCGGCTCTATCGGCCGCCGCTGGGCGGGGTCACGGTCTTCGCCTGCGGCCTGCTGCACGAGGCGACGCCGGTGACCCGGGGCGAACGCTTCGTCTTCGTGCCCTTCCTCTACGACGACGAGGGCGCGAAGCTGCGGCAGAAGAACCTGGCCCGGGTCTCCGTCGACCTGCGCGGCAACCGCCAGCAGCGCCGGGCCGAGCGGCGGCGCTAGGCCGCCCGCATTTCGCGAGGCGTCCGCCGATCATCGCTGGGATCGACCAGGCCTGGCTCGCTTCCGGCCCGGCTGCGCTAGGCTGGCGGTCGGAAGGGGAGCGATTCCATGGCTTCACGCGGGCGATCGAACAGCCTGGCCCTGGCGGCCGCCATCGGCATGGCCGCCGGCCTCTGCGGCCTGGGCGTGCTCAGCCTGATCTACCAGGACACCGCCCTGCAGTGGGAGCCGGTCCCGGCGTCCTGGCCGCAGCACGCGGTGTTGGGCGCGCTGTCGGGCCTGGTTCTGCTGGGCGCCGGCGTGATGATGGCCATGAGCCGCTACCGCGCCCTGGGCGCGGGGATCGCCGGCGCCTTCATCGGCCTGTGGGTGCTGGGGCTGCACCTGCCGAAGGTCGTGGCTCATCCGGCCGACCTCACCTTGTGGCTGGCGGTCGCGGAGTGCGCGGCCATGGCGCTGGGCGGCTTCCTGCTGCGCCGCGAGATGCTGGCCGGGCCGGGGACGCTCACCGACATCGAACTTCGGCTGTTCGGCGCCTGTTGCGTGATGTTCGGCGTCTCGCACTTCGCCTACGCCAGGTTCACCGCGGGCATGGTCCCGGCCTGGCTGCCGGAGCGGCTGGGCCTGGCCTATCTGACCGGCGCGATCCACCTGGGCGTGGGCCTGGCCCTGGTGGCCGGCATCCGGCGGCGCTGGGCGGCGACGGCCGAGGCGTTGATGATGACGTCCTTCGTCCTGCTGGTGCATCTGCCGCGGGTGGCGGCCAAGCCCGGCGACCGCACCGAGCTCACCCTCCTGTTCGTGGCCGTGACGCTCACCGCCGCCGCCTGGATCGTGGCGACCTCGCGCACGGCGCTGAAGGGCCGCTAGGAGCAGGAAGGTTCGATGGCTCCCCGAGCAGGACTCGAACCTGCGACAAGTCGGTTAACAGCCGACTGCTCTACCAGCTGAGCTATCGGGGATCAGGCCGTCGAGGGTGGGGCCTATACGCTGGCCCGTCCGTCCATGCAAGCCGGCCAGGACCACAGGCGGAACCGGCGCGGCGCCGCACTCGAAAAAAGAGCCCGGCGCGAACGCCGGGCTACACAAAGTCGGTGATGGTGGGGTGTCTTCAAGGAAGACAGTGCGAGGTTGGACTCGTGTGGTTAAACGTCGGTTAACGCCGCGCGGGCTTCGAAAGGCGATCGTAAGGACGCTTAAGGCGCGACGCCTGCGGCGCCGGGTCCCGATTGGAGCGCGAGGGGCTCTGGGCTAGTCCTGGGGCGTCCGGGCGCGGCGGGCGAATCGACGCGCCCAAGCTCAACGGGTCACCAGGATGCGCATCCACTTCACGGGCATCGCCGGCGCCGGCATGAGCGCCGCCGCGGTGATGATGCGTGGGGCGGGCCATCAGGTCTCCGGCTCCGACGAGGACGTCTTCCCGCCGATCTCGACCTATGTGGAAGGCCTGGGCTTCCCGTTCTTCCGCAGGTTCGACGCCGCCAACCTGCCGGCCGATCTCGACATCCTGGTGCTGGGGACCAGCGCCAAGCTGGGCGGCGAGGCCAATCCCGAGGTGGCCGCGGCCCGCGCACGCGGGATCAAGGTGACCACCTTCCCCGAGCTGGTCGGCGAGGCGACGGCCGGGCGCGTCAACACCGTGGTGGCCGGCTCGTTCGGCAAGTCCACCTGCGCGGCGCTGATGGCCCATGTCCTGCGCCAGGCGGGCGTCGACGCGGGCTGGATGGTGGGCGCCATCTCGCCGTCGCTGCCGGACACCGGCCATTGGGGCGCGGCGGCCCAGGTGGTGCTGGAGGGCGACGAATACATCGTCTCGGCCGCCGACCGGCGCTCGAAGTTCGTGCTCTATCACCCGCGCGACGTGCTGCTGACCTCGCTGGTCCACGACCATGTCAACGTCTTCCCGACCTTCGCCGACTACCAGGCGCCGTTCCGCGAGCTGCTGCGCCTGTTGCCGGCCGACGGCCTGCTGACGGCCCGCGCGCATCCGGCGATCCGCGCCATCGCCGGCGAGGCCGCCAGCCGCATCGTCTGGTACGACACCGATCGCTGTGACGGCTGGTGGGCCGACGCGGTGGCCTTCGGCGAGACCACCCGCTTCGACCTCGTGCGGCCGGACGGCGGGCGGATCGCGCTCGCCACCACCTTGCTGGGCGCCCACAACATCGAGAACATCGTGGGGGTCTCGGCCTACCTCTTGGAGCGCGGCCTGGTGGCCGAGGCGCAGCTGGCGGCGGCCGTGGCGAGCTTCGCCGGCATCCGCCGCCGCCTCGATCGGCTCACGAGCGGCTCCGCTATCCCGGTGATCGAGGGCTTCGGCTCGTCCTACGAGAAGGCGCGCTCGGCCATCGAGGCCTTGCTGCTGCACTATCCGCACCGACCGCTGGTGGTGGTCTTCGAGCCGCACACCTTCTCCTGGCGCAGCGCCGACGCGCTCTCCTGGTACGACACCGTGTTCGAGGGCGTGAGCCGCGTGCTGATGCTGCCGCCGCCGACCCACGGTGCGGCCAGCCACCACCAGTCGAGCCAGGCCGACATCCTGGCCCGCACCGCCGCGGCCGGCGTCGATGTGCGTGGCGTCTCCGGGGCGGAGGAGACGACGCGCGCGCTCTCGGCGCTGCAGGGCGACGAGGTGGTGCTGCTGCTCTCCTCCGGCCCGCTGTTCGGCCTGCCCGACAGCCTGCCGCCGGTGTTCGACCGCCTCTACGGCGACGCCGCGGCGGCCTAGACCCTGATGGGTTCAGGCCGAAGCGGCCTGAACGCTGAATCAGGGTCTACATCTTTGAATCTAGGCCCCGATGCCCTGTTCCTTGAAGGCCCGGCGCTTGGGCCCGGCGTAGCCGAACAGATAGGCGGCGACCTTGCGGATCTGGATCTCCTCCGAGCCCTCGGTGATCCGATAGCGGCGGTGGTGGCGGTAGATGTGCTCGAAGGGCTTGTGGCGCGAATAGCCGATGCCGCCGTGGACCTGCATGGCCCGGTCCGCCGCCTCGCAGACCAGGCGGTTGGCCCAGTAGTTACACATCGACACCTTGTCGGAGATGGTCCGCTCGATCTCCTTGTGGTCCATCCGGTCCATCTGCCAGGCGGTCTTGCGGATCAAAAGGCGCAGCATCTCGGCCTGGGTCGAGAGCTCCACCAGCGGCCACTGGATCGCCTGGTTCTCGGCCAGCGCCTTGCCGAACGGCTTGCGCTCGCGGGCGTACTTCACGCTCTCCTCGATGCAGAAGACCGCCGCGCCCAGCGACGAGGCCGCCTGGCGGATGCGGTTCTGGTGCACGAAGCTCTGGCCGAGGCCCAGGCCGCCGCCGATCTCGCCCCAGTAGCTGTCCTCCGGCACCCAGACGTCGGTGAAGCTGACCCGCGGGTGGTCGGTGGGCATGTTGAAGGTCCACAGGTACTCCTCGACCTTCACGCCGGGCGTGTCGGCCGGGACGATGAAGCAGGTGATGCCGGCGGCGTCGCCGTCCTGGCCCGAGGTGCGGGCGAAGACCATGCAGTGGGTCGCCACGTGCATGCCCGTCGTCCACATCTTCTCGCCGCGGATCAGCCAGCCGGGCTTGCCGTCCTTGTCCTGGCGGACGGCGGTGGTCTCCATGAAGGTGGCGTCGGAGCCGTGGTTGGGCTCGGTCAGGCCGAAGCCGGTGCGCATCTTGCCGTTCAACAGCTTGTCGGCGTCGCGCTCGTACTGGGCGTTGGTGGCGAACGCCTTGAACATCAGGATGAAGGGGTTGTTGCCGACGATCGAGTGCTCGTTCTGCAGGTCGTTGTGCAGGCCAAGTCCCTTGGCCGCCAGGTGCTCGCGGATCACCGCCAGGTCGAGCTGGCTCCCGCCGCCGCCGCCCAGCTCCTTGGGCCAGCCGTAGCGCAGGTGGCCGGCCGCGTCGGCGCGCCTCCGCGCCTCGCCCAGCAGGGCTTCCCATTCGTGCTTCGGCAGGCCGCCGCGCTCCCAGTCCGTGCGTTCGTATTCGCGGCGGTGGTCGAAGAAGCGGATGTTGTCGTCCTCAAGCTCCAGCGGCTTGATCTCGCGCTCGATGAAGTCGTCCAGCTCCGCCAGATAGGCCACGAGTTGGGGAGGCAGGTCGAAATCCATGGGCTTCCTCTGGGTCGGTCTGGGGCGCGTTTGGACGGCTCTTGCCTCGACCTTAGCGCATCCGGGGCATTTACAAGCCGCCTGAACCGCTTCCTGATCGCCGGCGAGGAAGAGGCAACCGGGGTTCCGCAAGGTCATGACCGTCGACGTGCTCGCCGCGCTTCCGGCGCTGGCCCGCAGGCTGGGCGGCGAAGGCGCCGTCCTGGCTTCGGCCGAGCGGCTGTCGGGCGGGGCCAGCATGGAGACCTGGTCGTTCGCGCTGGAGGGCGCGGACAAGGTGCGCCGCGACCTGATCCTGCGCCGCCGTTCCGCGCCCTTCGACCCCGAGACCGCGCGCTCCACCAGCCTGGCGGCCGAGGCCGCGCTGATCACCGCGGTCCGCGCCCGGGGCGCGCCGGCCCCGCCGCTGGTCCACGTCTGCGATGAGGCCGACGGCCTGGGCGAGTGCCACGTGACCCAGAAGGTCGCCGGCGAGGCCCTCGGCCGCCGCATCGTTTCCGACCCGCGGTTCGAGGATGTGCGCCCGAAGCTGGCGGCCCAGTGCGGCCAAGTGCTGGCCCAGATCCACGCCACGCCGCCGCCGCCGCAGGCCGACCTCAAGACCTTCGACTTCCTGGCGGAACTGGCCCGCTACGAAGAGACCTACCGCGCCTCGGGCGCCGAGCGGCCGGTGCTGGAATTGGCGTTCCAGCACCTGAAGAAGCACGCGCCGCCGCCGGTCGACCCCGTGCTGCTGCACGGCGACTTCCGCAATGGCAACCTGATGATTCATCCGGAGACCGGCCTGGCCGCGGTGCTGGACTGGGAGCTGTCGCACATCGGCGATCCGGCCGAGGACCTGGGCTGGATCTGCGTCAACTCCTGGCGCTTCGGCCGTCCCGATCGGCCGGTCGGCGGCTTCGGGGACTATGCCGAGCTGCTGGAAGGCTATGAGGCGGCGGGCGGGACGCCGATGCCGCTCGCCCGGGTGCGCGCCTGGCAGGCGCTGGGCTCGCTGAAGTGGGGCGTCATGTGCCTGATGATGTACCTGAGCTGGGCGCAGGGGACCGAGGCCTCGGTCGAGCGGCCGATGATCGGGCGGCGCGTCTCCGAGACGGAGATCGACCTGGTCCACCTCTTGGAGGCCGGGCTGTGATCACCCATCCGCGCACCGAGGAGCTGGCCGAGGCCGTCGCCCGCTGGATCGACGCGATCCGCCCCGAACTCGGCCCGCGCGAGGCGTTCCTGGCCCGGGTGGCGGCCAATGTGCTGGGCGTGGTCGGCCGCGAGCTGACCCTGGGCCCCGCCGCCCAAGCCGCCGCGACCGAGCGCCTGACCGTCCTGCTCGACCACGGCGGCGACTATGCCGAGCTCAACAGCGAGCTCTGCCGCAAGCTGCGCGAGGGGACGATGGACGCCGCCACGCCCGGCCTGATCGCCGCGCTGAAGGCCAACGTCCTGGACCAGCTGGCGATCGACCAGCCGAACTACAAGCATGAGGGAAGCCGCTAGGCCGCCTCCAGCACGCGGATGATTTCGCTCTCGTCCTCGTCCCAGAGGACGGCGACATTGGCGGCGCGGCCGGCGAGCTTGCCGAGCGCTTTCTTCACCTCCGGCGCGCGCAGGCGCTTTTCGGACAGGCGCAGCAGGGTGCGGCCCGGGCCCTGGTCGGTGACTTCGTCGTGGTAGCGGAGCACGGCGTCGACCACCGAGCCGGGCAGGGCGGGGCGTTCGAAGGCGGCCGTCTCGATCGTGCTGGCGGCGAGGCGGGGACGGAAGCGGCGATAGGCGGACATCGTTCTGAACTCCGTTGCAGGTTTCAACGCGTTCAGGTCTGATCGGTCGCCACGACAGAATCGGACGTAGCGATGCGCTCCAATCCCAATGCGTCATGAAAAGGCCAGCCAGCTCTTGGCGCTGGCGCGGATGCTGGCCGCCACCGCCGAGGGCCTGACCCTCGACGAAATGGCCGAGCGCCTGGGCGTCGGGCGGCGGACGGCCGAGCGGATGCGCGACGCCGTGCGCGACGTCTTTCCGCAGCTGGAGGAGGTCGACGAACCGCCGACGCGGCGCTTCCGCATCCCGGCCGGCCTGGACGGCCTCTTCCAGGCGCCGACCGCTGAGGAGCTCGCCGCGCTCGCCGCCGCCGCCGAGGTCTTTGCCCAGCAGGGCGCCGTGGCCCGGGCCGGCGCGCTCAAATCACTCGAACAGAAGGTGCTGTCGGCCACCCGCGCCGCGGCGCGCCGCCGGCTCGCGCCAGACCTGGAGGCCCTGCTGCAGGCCGAGACCATCGCCGTGCAGGCTGGCCCGCGGCCGTTCGAGGACGAGGCGGTGCTGGCGGCGGTGCGCGAGGGCTTGCTGTCGCTGCGCGCCCTACGCTTCCGCTACGAGGGCGGCTCGCAGCCGGGGCGGATGCGCGAGGTGACGCCCTTCGGCCTGCTGTTCGGCCGCTCCAACTATCTGGTGGCCGACGAAGGGCAGGGGCCGCGCAACTGGCGCCTGGACCGCATCCGGGAGATCGCGGTCATCGACCGGCCCGCGGCCCGCCCGGAAGGCTTCTCGCTGCAGGACTACGCCGACGAGAGCTTCGGCATCTATCACGACGATACCGAGGACGTGGTGCTGCGCGCGACACCGGCCGGCGCAGAGGACGCCCTGCGCTGGCGCTTCCACGCCAACCAGTCGGTCGAGCCGCACGCGGACGGCGCGGTGGTCGTGCGCTTCCGGGCGAGCGGCATGCGCGAGCTCGCCTGGCACCTGTTCACCTGGGGCGACAAGATCGAGGTGCTGGCCCCGGCGGTGCTGAAGGCCACCCTGGCGGCGGAGATCGAGACCGCGCGGAACGCCCTGCGTCCGAAGTTGTCGTAGCTGCGGCCGATTGACTCTCCTCAACCTAGAGGAGGTCCCGAATGACCGTCATCGCCGACTACGCCCAGTTGTATGAAACCGAGATCCGACCGCGCAAAAAGGGCCTCAGGCGCCTGGGCGTCCTGGTCGTCTGGGGCCTGCTGTTCGTGATCCGGCCCCGACTGGCGCTCGCGATCTGGCACGAAAAATCCAGATAATTCAGTCCACTATACTTCAGATGAAAGAACGGGCGTGGCCGTAGCGGACGCTACGGTCAAGCTTCCACCACTCCTACGGGAAACCCCGTAGGTAGTCGCCTCAGGGTGATTCGGGCGAATCAGCGTGGTTAAAAGCATTAACCATAAGTCAACAGCTGGTTGTGCCGCCGATGACCGCCCTTCGCCTCGTTCCTCAGGACCCTAGCCGCGCCGGCGGCAAGGTCCTGTTGATCGACGACGATCCGGCGTTGCTGGACCTGATGGCCCAGGCCTTCACCCAGGCGGGCTATGTCACGCTGACGGCCACCAACGGCCGCAAGGGCCTGGGCCTCGTCGACAGCTATCAACCGGACCTGGTGGTGACGGACATCGTCATGCCGGAGATGGAAGGCATCGGCGCGATCCTGCAGATCAAGCGCAAGCCGCAGCCCCCGTTGATCATCGCGATCAGCGGCGCGGGCCCGGGCGGCCGGCGCGACTACCTGAGCTGGGCGCGGCATCTGGGCGCCGACGAGGTGCTGGCCAAGCCGTTCCGCACCTCGCAGCTTCTGGCGATCTCCGATCGCCTGATCGCAAAGAAAACCAAGCACTTAAACTGACTGGGCAAGGGAGCTGACCAATGCATATCCTTCTGGTGGAAGACAATCCTGTGGCGGCCAAGAGCATCGAGCTCAAGCTCGTCGCCGAAGGCCACAACGTGTTCACGACCGACATGGGCGAGGACGCCGTCGAACTGACCGGCATCTATGACTACGACCTGGTGCTGCTCGACCTCGACCTGGCCGACATGGACGGCCTGGACGTGCTGCGCGCCGTCCGCCTGAAGAAGATCCGCACCCCGGTCATCATCCTGACCGCCACCGGCGACATCGAGACCAAGGTGAAGGCGCTGGGCGCCGGCGCCGACGACTTCATCACCAAGCCGTTCCACAAGGCGGAGCTCGCGGCCCGCATCAACGCCGTCGTCCGCCGCTCGCGGGGCCATTCGGAATCGATCATCCGCACCGGCAACATCGCGCTCAACATCGACACCCGCACCGCCGAGGTCTGCGGCACGCCGGTCCACCTGACGCCGTCCGAATACAAGGTGCTCGAGCTGCTCTCCCTGCGGAAGAACTCGGTGCTGACCAAGGAGATGTGCCTTAACCACCTCTACAATGGCCTGAAGGAGCCGGAGGTGAAGATCATCGACGTCTTCATCTGCAAGCTGCGCAAGAAACTGGCCGCGGCCGCCCAGGGCGACAACCAGATCGAGACCGTCTGGGGCGGCGGCTACATGCTGCGCGACACCCCGGCGTCGCGCGAAGCCATCGAGCCGGCCCAGCCGCTCGCCGCCTAGTTCCCCCAAGTACCTCCCAGCCAGAGGGGCCGGCCGCCTTCGGGTGTCCGGCCCTTTTGCTGTGCGGGATCGGCGCTCAGCGGAGCCAGCACCTTCATCAGGGTGCGCATAAGGCCTATCAAGGCCGGCAGATCCGGGACGAAGCCCGTCGGGTTCGAAGCAAACCAGGATGGGCGATGTCCCCGAACGGACCAAACCGGTCCTGAGAAAGGCGTCGCCATGGCGACTGAACCCGCTCCGCTGACCCGTCGGACCCTCTTACCGGCTTCCGCAGCCACCCTGCTGGGGCTGCTCGCGACGTCCCGGGCCGGCGCAGACGAAGATGTTCAGCCGATGGCCCTCGCCAGTCATTTTCCGCAGATGCCCACGGGCGGCCATGGCGTCACGCCGTGCGGGTCTTATGCGCCACCCGCTCAGATCCCAAGCTTCGGTCGCATCGCGCCGGGCGACGAACCGGGCGAGGCGCTCGAAATCACCGGCGTCGTCTACGCGACGGACCGCAAGACACCGGCGCCAGATATTGTGGTTTTCGCCTATCACACCGACCGCCGGGGACTTTACAACACCCCGAATTCCCCATTCCGCCCGCGCCTGTTCGGCTGGGTGAAGAGCGATGCCCAGGGCCGCTATGGCTTTCGCACGATCAAGCCTGCGCCCTATCCACAGCTCGACACGCCGGCGCATATTCACGCGTCGCTGTTTTCGCCATCGGTGCCTGAATACTGGATCGACGACTACTGGTTCGCCGGCGATCCCTTGATAACCCCCCATCAGCGCAGCCTGCTCACGGGGCGCGGCGGTGGCGGCGAAACGCTTTCGCTGGTGCGCGGGGCAGATGGCGTGCTGCGCGGGCGGCGCAATCTGATGCTGGGTAAGGTCAAGATCAGCGGTGGCTGCCGACTTTTCAAAACCTGAGGGTCGATTCCCTGACGCGGGGAAGGACGGCGGACGTCCAGGCTGATCCTAGGCCGCGACGGCGGCGGGGTCGGCGTGCAGCAGGGGCAGGTAGAGGGTGGCCGTGGTCCCCTGGCCCTCGCGGGACCACAGGGAAAGCGTCCCGCCGGAGGCGCGGGCGAAGTCGAGCACCGAGCTCAGGCCCAGGCCCGTGCCGGTCGACTTGGTGGTGAAGAGGGGATCGGTGGCGCGGGCCAGCACCTGCGGCGCCATGCCCTGGCCGGTGTCGCGCACGCTGAAGGCGGCATAGGCGCCGGGCTCCAGGCCCAGGCGCTCGGCGGCGTCGATTTGCACCGTCTGGACCTGCACGGTCACGCGCCCGCCGTCCGGCGTGGCGTGGCCGGCGTTCAGGCAGAGGTTCAGCAGCGACATTTCCAGGCCCGTGCGTTCGCCGCGGCAGGCCAGGGGAAGTTCGGGGTCATGCACGTCCAGGCGCACGCCCGGCGCGATCGCCTGGCGGGCCATGCGGCGCAGGGTGTCGAGCGTTTCCCCGGCATCGACCGCCGTCGGCCCGGCCTCGCGGCCCTGGGCCAGGTCGAGCGCGCGGCGCAGCAGTTCGGCCCCGCGTTCGGCGGCTTCGGTGGCCAGGAGCGCCAGCTTGCGCTGCTCGCCGCCCTCCGGCAGTTCGGCGGCCAGGCGCTCGCTGGCGGAGAGGATCACGCCGAGCAGATTGTTGAAGTCGTGGGTGAGCGCGCCCGACTTCAGCCGCAGCGCATCCAGCCGCTCGCCCGCGATATCGTCCGTGACCCCGCCTTCGTTGGCCGGCAGGCGATCCGATCGCGCGGAGGGAGCGGGGGCGAAGCTACTCATCAGGGCTGCGAATCAAGCACAGCCGGCGGCGGTTTTCACGCCAGCGCGAATACCTAGGTACATTCCCTTAAAAGTTGCGGCGCCCCGCGGCCCCTAGGCCGCGCCGCTGGCGAGAGTCATGCGGATCAGTTCCGACAGGCTGTCGGCGCGCATCTTCGACATCACATTGGCCCGGTAGATCTCGACGGTCCGGGGGCTGATGGCCAGGCTGGAGGCGATCAGTTTGTTGCTGGCGCCTTCCATGATCAGGTCCAGCACCTGGCGCTCGCGCACCGTCAGGCTTTCGATGCGGCTCAGCACCCGGGTGCGACGCGCGTTGGCGTCGACCGCCTCGTCGTTCTCCTCAAGGGCCGCGCGTACCAGCCGCAGGATGAGCTCGCTCTCATAGGGCTTCTGCACGAAGTCGGAGGCCCCGGCCTTCATGGCCTGGACCGCCACCGTCACGTCGGCGTGGCCGGTGATCAGGACGATGGGCAGGGCCGAGCCCATCTGCTTCAGCGAGCGGACCAGTTGCACGCCGTCCATGCCGGGCATCCGCACGTCGCTGATCACGCAGCCCCGGGCCTCCGGGGGCAGGGCTTCAAGAAAGGTCATCGCGGAAGAATACCCGCTAGGGTTGAGCCCATCGGACCGCAGAAGGAGGACCAGCGAATCCAGCGCTGCGGCGTCGTCATCGACGACGAACACGGTCCGATCGGCCGCCTGCGTCATCCTCACTCACACCCGTCCGCGCCAGTACGAAACAGAAAGCGGCGCCTCCCAGCGAACTGGATTCAACCCAAATCCGACCGCCGTGGTTTTCGACTATAGCGCGGCAAATTGACAATCCTAGCCCCATTCCTGATGGTTTGGTGCTTGCCAAGGGCTGGAAGACGCGGCCAAGAACGGCGCTATCGACACCTGGCCCGCTATCCTCGACTGACGTCAGTAGTTTACCATCTGCATCCAGGCGGGTTGAGATTTTGATTTCCCGATCAGGGAACTTTGAGACTGCCTCTATGGCATTTCGGACCAAGTTAACCACAAGTTGCTGTATCTGGATGCGATCCGCCACGACAATATCCGGACCCTGATACAGGTCGTAGAATACCCTCGCATCGGCGTCCCGAACCATTAACCCTATGATGAATTCGATCTCCGACAAGATGGCGGAAAGGCTCTCGGACTTCTGCTCGACGCCCCCGCGGGTGGCCAGATCGCGCATGGTCCGGATGATCTCGCCGGCTCTCACCGCCTGGTCGCCGGCCCGTGAAACTGCGTCGATCAAATCGTCGTCATCGATCTCCTGATTGGCGATCAGGGTGCGCGCGGCGCGCAGGTAGTTGGCCACCGCGGACAATGGCTGGTTGAGTTCATGCGCCAGGACCGAGGCCATCTCGCCCATGGAATTCAGGCTCCAGACCTGGGACAGATGGGCCTGAAGCTCGTCCGAGCGGCGCTCGGCCTCGCGCATGGTGGAAAGGTCCCGCGCCACGCCGGTGATGTAGCGGCGACGGCCGATCCGCGCCTCGCCCAGCCGCAGTTCCATCGGGAAGAGGGAACCGTCCCGCCGCCGCCCCGAGACCATGCGGGAGGAGCCCATCACCCGCCGTTCGCCGGTCTCCACGAAGCGGCGGACGTGGCCGTCGTGCGCCTTCGCCTCGGTTTCGCTCATCAGGACGCTGGCGTTGCGGCCCAGCACCTCCTCGGCCGGCCAGCCGAACAGGATCTCGGCGGCCGGGCTGAAGCCGATCACGAAACCCTCCTCGTCGATCACCACGGTGGCGTCGGTCGCCGCGTCCAGGCTGGCGCGCTGGATGGCCCCACGCTCCTCCAGCTCGGCCATCCGCCGTCCCTGGGCGGAAAGCACTCGCCGCAACTGGCCGCCGCCCAAGGCCACGATCGCGCCCAGCAGCAGGAAGACAGCCGCGCGGCCGAACTGCTCGGCCGGCGGCAGGGCCGCAGTGCTGTCCGCCAGATAGGCGCCGACCGTCAGGATCGCCGTGGCGCTCATCGCCGAGGGGAAGCCGCCGACCGCCGCGCAGAGCAGCACCGCGGGCACGCAGAACAGATAGACGGAATGGGCGAAGAGCGGGCCGAGCAGCAGATGCAGCGCCAGCGCCGCCACGGCGGCGAGCACGGCCACGCTCTGGCCGATGAAGAAACCGCGGAGCGCCGCGCCGCCGCCGTTCGTCGTGGCCGCGGGAAGCGCGGACCGCAGTCTGGTCATGGGCTCGCAATCAGCCGGCGTTACCCCAGCCTATTCTGCCCGACTGGGACGAATGATCAATCAGGGCAAACACCTAGCTCGTGCAAAACGCCGGCGCGCGCGCTCCGGTGGAGCAGGGGGCCGCCCGCAAGGACGGGCGCGCGACGATCGCCGGAAAGGGGGTTTTGGAGGCCTGATCGGGAATCGAACCCGAGTTCACGGATTTGCAGTCCGTTGCGTCACCACTCCGCCATCAGGCCGCCGAGGGCCCTGGGGGCCCTTCGGAAGGGGCGGATCGCTAACAGAAGGCGCCGGCGAGGGCAACGGTCGAGCGCCGCCGGCCGCCGCGCCTGGCCCTGCGGCGCGCGGCCCGATTGCCTTGCCCCACGGGCGCAACCTATAAGCCGCCGCAGACTCTTTTGGCGTCCAGGGACCTTCCGATGGCCGATCTCGCCGCCGCACGGCTGAACATGGTGGAAAGCCAGGTGCGCCCCGCCGACGTGACCGACGTGCGCATCCACGACGCCATGCGCGTCCTGCCGCGCGAGAGCCTGCTGCCCGCCGCCAGGGCCTACCTCGCCTATGCCGACATCGAGGTGGAATACGCGCCGGGCCGCAGCCTCTTGAAGCCGCGCGACGTCGCCAAGCTGCTGCAGGTGATCCGCCCCATGCCGGGCGAGCGGGCGCTGGCGATCGCCGCCCCTTACGCCGCCGCGGTGCTGGAGGCCATGGGCCTTTCGGTGACCCGCCTGGACGACGGTGATCTCGCCCAGCCGCCGGCCGGATCCTATGACGTGATCGTCTGCGAAGGCGCCGTGGGCCGCGCGCCGGCCGCCTGGACCGCCGCACTGTCCGTTTCCGGACGCCTGGGCGTCATCGAACGCGACGGCCCGGTCGGAAAAGCCTGCGTTTATGTGCGCGCCGAGGACGGCGTCGGCCGCCGTGAAGCCTTCGACGCCACACCGCCCGTCATGGCGGGCTTCGCCACCGAACACGGTTTCGCCTTCGAATAGTCCTCAAAACTCTTCACGAGGTGTTTTGAAGGCCGATCGGATGCAAAATAGGGCGTGAAAAAAGCTTAAGGTGACGCGGCCCTGGCCTTGGTGGAAACAGCCGCAAAACGAGAACAACTCGCTCGCCCACATCGGGGATTAGGTAATGTCGAAGACCCATCGCGGGCCAAGGCTGGTCGCGATCCTGCTGGCCGGTGCGGCCGCGACCGCCGCGGCGCCGGCCAGCGCGGAGACCCTGGCTGACGCGATCTCGCTGGCCTATCAGACCAACCCGAACCTGCTGGCTCAGCGCGCCACCCAGCGGGCGCTGGACGAGAACTATGTCCAGGCCCGGACCGGCTACCGGCCGACCATCAATTTCCAGGGCAGCGCCAGCTACGTCCAGACGCGGACGCCCCGCGCCGCCGGCGGCGGCCTGATCGACACCAATGGCGACGGCATCCCCGACACGCCCGCCGGCAGCGGGCTCGTCGAGAGCAACAGCGCCTTCATCGGCCTGGACTTCAACCAGCCGATCTGGACGGGCGGACGCGTCGCCGCGGCGCTGTCGGCGGCCGAAGGCGATATCCTGTCCGGCCGGGAGCAACTGCGGCAGGTGGAAGCCCGGGTGATGTTGGCGACCATCCAGGCCTACCTGGACGTGCGCCGCGACCAGGAAGCCCTGCGCATCCGCAAGCTGGACCTGGAGGCCCTGCGCGCCCAACTCGACGAGACCCGCGCCCGGCGCGAGGCCGGCGAACTCACCCGCACCGACGTCGCCCAGTCGGAAGCCCGCTACGCCCAGTCCCAGGCGGCCCTGTCCAACGCCACGGCCCAGCTTGCGATCAGCCGCGCGAACTATGCGCTGGCGGTCGGCCAGAACCCCGGGGACCTGGCGCCCGAACCGTCGCTGGCGTTCCTGATGCCGAAGACCGTCGATGAAGCCTTCTCGGTCGCCGAGCAGAACAACCCCGTGCTGAAGGGCCAGGTCTACGCCGAGCAGGCCAGCCGCGCCCGCGTCGCCCAGGCGCGCGCCGAGCGCATGCCGCAGGCCTCGCTGCGCCTCGACTACGGCTTCACCGGCGTCGTGACGCCCTTCGACCAGGGCAAGTACACGCGCGACATCGTGGGCCAGGCGGTGGTGACCATGCCGATCTTCTCCGGCGGGCTCACCTCTTCGCGCATCCGCCAGCAGGTGGAGCGGAACAACACCGACAAGATCACCATCGAGACCCAGCGCCGTTCGGTGCTGCAGCAGGTCACCCAGGCCTGGAACCAGTTGATCGCCTCGCGCGCCAACATCGATTCCACCCAGCAGTCGGTGGAGGCCGCCCAGGTCGCCGCCGACGGCACCGAGCTTGAGCTGAAGCTCGGCCTGCGCACCACCATCGACGTGCTGAACGCCGAGCAGGAGCTGCGCGCCGACCAGCTGTCCGCCACCACGGCCAAGCACGACGAATATGTGGCCTCGGCCACCATGCTGTCGGCCATGGGCCGGCTGGAGGCCAAGAACCTGATCCCCGCGGTGACCCAGTACGACCCGGCGCGGAACCTGCGGAAGCTGCGCTTCTCCCTGGGCTATGTGCCTTGGGAAGAGCCGATCGCCGTTGTGGACAAGGCCGTGGCCTATCCGCCGATCCCGCAGAGCAGGACGGTCCCCGGCGAGGGCGCCGTGGGGCCCGGCCTGCAGCCGCAGCCGGCCGTGGCGCCGCCCGTCGAGGCGCCCAAGAAGTAGGGACCATTTGAAGCGGCTCCCCTTCGGCTGAAAATGGGCTAGGCTGGTGGCCTACGGATTCCATTTCTCTGAGGCGGCCGCCGGCCCATGTCTGAACAGACGTCCCAAGAACCGACGATGGAGGAAATCCTCGCCTCCATCCGACGCATCATCTCCGAAGACGATGCGCCGGCCGCCGAAGAAGGCGAGGCCGCGCCGGCCGAGGAGCCGGCCGCAGCGGCCGCCGCGCCGGAGCCCGAGCCTGAACCCGCCCCCGTCGCGGAGCCGGAACCGGAGCCGGTGGCCGCCGCCGCGGCGCCCGAGCCGGAACCCGCGCCGGCCGTCGCCGAAGAGGAAGAGGCGCTGGAATTGACCGAGAAGGTCGAGACCCACGGCGATCTGGACGTGTTCACCGCGCCCGCCGCCGAGGCCCCGCCCGCGCCGCCGGCCGTCGAGGGCCTGGTGAGCGAGCGCGCCGCCAGCGCCGCCGCCTCGGCCTTCGGCCAGCTTTCCGCGGCCATCGCCATGCCGCGCGCCGACCGCACCCTGGAGGACGTGGTGCGCGAACTGCTGCGCCCGCTGCTGCAGGACTGGCTGGACACCAACCTGCCCGGCATCGTCCAGCAGGCGGTCGAGGCCGAGGTCGAGCGCATCGCCCGTGGGCGAGTACGCTAGGGCTCTACCTCCCCCGCGAAGCGGCGGGAGGGGGACCGTTGGCCGAAGAACCAATGGTGGAGGGGGCCAGCCCCGTCCACGAACCTCGACCTAGCCTGACCCCGCCGCAGAGCTTGAGGCTTGCCCCCTCCACCGCTCGCTCTACGGCGAGCGGTCCCCCTCCCGCCGCCATGCGGGGGAGGTAGCTTCCATCCGTATGCCTGTGTAATCACCAGCCAGACCCCATGCTTGAAAAGACCTTCGACCCCAAATCCGCCGAGCCGCGCCTCTATGCCGCCTGGGAGGCCTCGGGCGACTTCGCGCCGACGTCCGACCCGGCCGCCGAGCCGTTCTCCATCGTCATCCCGCCGCCGAACGTCACCGGCTCGCTGCACATCGGCCACGCGCTGAACAACACCCTGCAAGACGTGCTGATCCGCTTCGAGCGGATGCGCGGCAAGGCGGCGCTGTGGCTGCCCGGCACCGACCACGCCGGCATCGCCACCCAGATGGTGGTGGAGCGCCAGCTCGCCGCCGAGGGCAACCAGAGCCGCCGTGATCTGGGCCGCGACGACTTCGTCGCCAAGGTCTGGGAGTGGAAGGCCAAGTCCGGCGGGACCATCGTCAACCAGCTGAAACGCCTGGGCGCGAGCTGCGACTGGAGCCGCGAGCGCTTCACCCTGGACGAGGGCCTGTCGGCGGCGGTTCGCAAGGTCTTTGTGACCCTTTACAGGGAAAAGCTCATCTACCGAGACAAGCGACTGGTGAACTGGGACCCGCACTTCCAGACCGCGATCAGCGACCTGGAGGTCGAGCAGCGCGAGGTCGACGGCCACTTCTGGCACTTCGCCTATCCGCTGGAGGACGGCTCCGGCGAGATCGTGGTCGCCACCACCCGGCCGGAGACCATGCTGGGCGACACCGCCGTCGCTGTGCATCCCAGCGACGAGCGCTACAAGGCCCTGGTCGGCCGGGCCGTGCGCCTGCCGATCGTGAACCGGCCGATCCCGATCATCGCCGACGAATATCCCGACCCGGAAAAGGGCTCCGGCGCGGTGAAGATCACGCCGGCGCACGACTTCAACGACTTCATGGTCGGCAAGCGCAACAACCTGCCGATGATCAACATCTTCGACGACTTCGCGCGGCTGAACGACAATGTGCCCGCGGCGTACCGCGGCCTGGACCGCTTCGCGGCGCGCAAGAAGGTGGTCGAGGAATTCGAGGCCCTGGGCCTGCTGCGCGAAGTCGAGAAGACCCGCCACACCGTGCCGCACGGCGACCGCTCCGGCGTGGTGGTCGAGCCCTATCTGACCGACCAGTGGTACGTGAACGCCGAGGTGCTGGCTCAGCCCGCCATCAAGGCGGTGGAAGAGGGCGCCACCGTCTTCGCGCCCAAGGCCTGGGAGAAGACCTACTTCGAGTGGATGCGGAACATCCAGCCCTGGTGCGTCAGCCGCCAGCTCTGGTGGGGCCACCGCATCCCGGCCTGGTTCGGGCCGGACGGCAGGATCTTCGTCGCCGAAACGGAGGAGGGCGCCAGGGCCGAGGCGCGCGAGCACTACGGCCGCGACGAGCCCCTGCGCCAGGACGAGGACGTGCTCGACACCTGGTTCTCCTCGGCGCTGTGGCCGTTTTCGACCCTGGGCTGGCCGGAGAAGACCCCAAGCGCGACAAGCGACCTCGCCCGGTTCTATCCGACCCACACCCTGGTCACCGGTTTCGACATCATCTTCTTCTGGGTCGCCCGGATGATGATGCAGGGCATCCATTTCATGGGCGAGGTCCCCTTCAAGCGCATCTTCATCAACGCCCTGGTCCGCGACGCCGAGGGCAAGAAGATGAGCAAGTCCAAGGGGAACGTCATGGACCCCCTGGAACTGGTCGACGACTACGGCGCCGACGCCCTGCGCTTCACGCTCACCGCCATGTCGGGCCAGGCGCGCGACATCAAGCTCAGCCGCGAGCGGATCGAGGGCTACCGCAACTTCGGCACCAAGCTGTGGAACGCCACGCGCTTCACCCAGATGAACGGCGCGGCGCGGGCGGAGGGTTTCGATCCGGCCCAGGTGAAGCTGCCGCTCAACCGCTGGATCGTCGGCGAGACCACGCGGACGGCGCGCGCGGTGACAGCCGCGCTCGACAGTTGCGGCTTCGACGCCGCGGCCGACGCCCTCTACCGCTTCATCTGGCGCCAGTACTGCGACTGGTACGTGGAACTGGCCAAGCCGGTGCTGGGCAAGCCGGACGAGGCCAGCGCCGACGAAGCCGCCCGCGACGAGACCCGGGCCACCGCCGCCTGGGTGTTGGACGTGATGCTGACGCTGCTGCATCCGGTGATGCCGTTCCTCACCGAGGAACTGTGGGCGCAGACGGCGCTGCTGGGCGCGACGCGGGCGCACAAGGGCTTCCTGATGACCGCGCCCTGGCCGGACCTGCCGGAGAGCCTGATCGACCCGGAGGCCGACGCCCAGATCGGTCTGATCGTCGAGACCATCGCCGAAGGCCGCTCGGTCCGCGCCGAGCTCAATGTACCCAATTCGGCCCGCCCGCCGCTGATGGTGATCGAAGCCAGTAAGGACCAGCAGGCGGTGCTGCGCGACGCCGAACCGCTGATCCGCCAGATGCTGCGCGTCGATGGCGTCCAGGTCGTCGAGGCCGCGCCAGCCGGGGCCATCCCCTATGTCGTCGATGGCGCGACCCTGGCCCTGCCGGTGGCTGAGTTCATCGACGTGGCCGCCGAGCGCGCGCGGCTGGGCAAGGAGGTCGGCGCGCTCGCCGCCGACGTCGAACGCACCGCCAAGAAGCTCGCCAATCCCGACTTCGTCGCCCGCGCGCCGGAGGAGGTGGTGGAGGAGAACCGCGACCGCCTGGCCGAAGCCGAGGCCGCGAAGGTCAAGCTGGAGGCCGCCCTGGTGAGGCTGGGGGCTGTGGTCTAGCCCGCCGCGGCCAAGGCGGGCGGCGCGGCGGCTTCGGCGTCCAGCACGCCGGCGATCGCGGCGACCAGCCCCGCGGCGGTGACCGGCTTGGCGAGGTGCAGGTCGGCGCCGGCCGCCAGGGCCTCGGCGCGGTGTTGCTGCATGGCGTTGGCGCTCAGCATGATGATCGGCGTCCGCCGGCGGTCCGGGCGGGCCTGTTCGGCGTCGCGGATGGCGCGGGTCGCGGCCAGGCCGTCCATCACCGGCATCTGCATGTCCATCAGCACCAGGTCGTAGGCGCCGGCGGCCATGGCGTCGACGGCGTCGCGGCCGTTCTCCACCACCACGACCTCGGCGGCATAGGGGGCGAGGATCAACTGCACGACCCGTTGGTTGGTCGGGTGGTCCTCCGCCAGCAGGATGCGCAGCGGGGCCTCGCCCACCGACGGGGCCGCCTTCTGCGCAACGGGCGCCTGGGCGAGCAGGCGGCCGGCGTCGTAGGCCTCGAGCGCCTGGAGCCGGGCGAGGGGAATGACCACGCGGAACAGGCTGCCCTTGCCGGGCTGCGAGCGGGCGGCGATCTCGCCGCCCATCATCTCGGCGAGCGACTTGCAGATCGAAAGCCCCAGGCCGGTGCCGCCGAAGCGGCGGGTGATGGTGGTGTCCGCCTGGCTGAAGCGCTGGAAGAGCGCGGCCCCGGATTCGGCGTCGAAGCCCACGCCGCTGTCGTGAACCTCCAGGGTCAGCACGGAGGGTTCGTTCGCGGCGTCCGGATCGGCCACCTCGACCACCAGGCGGACCTCGCCTGCGGCGGTGAACTTCACCGCGTTGGACAGCAGGTTGCCGAGGATCTGGCGGATGCGCGTGCTGTCGCCATGGAACTCCCCGCGCGCCCGCGGCCCGAACTCGGCGCGGAAGGCGAGCCCCTTTTCGTGAGCGCGCAGCTGGTGCAGGTCGGCGAGCGCGGCCAGTTCCCCGTGCAGGTCGAAGATCCCCTTCTCGATCTCCAGCCGCCCGGCCTCGATCTTGGAGACGTCCAGGATGTCCGAGACCAGGCGTTCGAGCGTGACGGCCGAGCCTTGGATCAGGTCCACCATCTCCCGCTGCGCCGGCGTCAGTTCGGTGCCGCTCAGCATGTCCACCACACCGATCACCCCGTTGAGCGGGGTGCGGATCTCGTGGCTCATATTGGCCAGGAACTCGCTCTTGGCCCGGTTCGCGGCTTCGGCGGCCTGCTTGGCGGCCTTCAGTTCGTCCTCGGCGGCCAGGCGCTCGGTCACGTCGCGGGCCACGCCGAACACCCGGTCGCCGACCCGGCGCGCGCGCCACTCCAGGTTCCGGTAGCCACCGTCCCGGTGGCGGTAGCGGTTGACGAAACCCCGCACCTCTTCCTCGGTGCGGATCCGCTGCATGTGCCCATCGGTGCCGCCGACGTCGTCCGGATGGACGAAGTCCAACATGGGCATGCCTTCGAGCTCGCCGGCCGGATAGCCGAGCGCCAGCTCCCAGGCCCGATTCACCTTCACGAAGCGGCAGTCCATGTCGCGGATGCAGAGCATGTCCAGCGACACCTCGAAGAAGGTGGTCAGGTCGCGGGCCGTCTCGCGCTCGACCTCCAGGGCGCGCCGCGCCCGGGCCTCGCTCCGCGCCAGCTCGTCGAGCGACCGCTTGCGGGTGATGGCGATAGCCGCGAGTTCCGCGGCGGTCTCGATGAAGGTGATGTCGCGCGCCGAGGGCGCGGCGACCTGCCGGTGGTAGATGGCGAAGGTGCCGATCACCTCGCCGCGGCTGCCCCGGATCGGCTCGGACCAGCAGGCCTTCAGCCCCGCCTGGCCGGCGAGGTCGCGGAAGTTGACCCAGTAGGGATGGGCCTGGATGTCCTCGACGATCACCCGCTCGTTGAGGGCGGCGGCATGGCCGCACGATCCCACCTCAGGGCCGATCTCCAGGCCTTCGATGGCGTCGTTGTAGAAGGTCGGCAGGCTGGGGCCCGCGCCGAGGGTTATCCGCTTTCCGGTCTCGTCCAGCAGCAGGATGCTGCAGAGGATTCCGGGCGCCTCCTCCTCCACCGAACGGACGATGGTCTCCAGCACGGCCGACAGCGGCGTGTCGGCGGCGATCAGCGTCATCGTTCGACGGAAGGCGTTGTCGGAAGGCATCGGCGGCGTCCGCGGCGAACGTTTCAAGGCGCCCGCTCACTGCGCGCAGCTGAACGCTTCAATCCGGTTAAGTTCGCCGGCCCGGCCGGGCGATGGCGGCTCGCGTGGGTTGGGCAGGTCGTCTAGCATCCCACTCCGGCGGCCGCGGCCGCTCAAGACCAGTGGAGGGCGCGATGGGCGGACGGCGGTTTGGACGCCTGTGGCGAGGCGTCGGCGCGGTCCTGGCGGCGGGCGCCCTGGCCCTGCCTGCGGCCGCTCAGCAGACCCCGGCGCCCGGGGTGCAGAGCCTCTTCCTGCTGTCGGACGCCAGGTCCCGCGAGATCGGGCCGGAAAACCTGACCGGCGCCCCCGGCATGGGCGCACGCACCGAGCTGAAGGATGGCAGCGCCAAATACGCCGCCAAGGACCTGGGCCGCGGCTGGAAGGTCAACCCCTACATCGTCATCCCGGCCGGCAAGACCTTCACCCTGGGCGACGCCAAGGGGCCGGGCGTGATCAACCACATCTGGATGACGCTGGGCGGCGGGGCCGAGTACCGCTCGGCGATCCTGCGGATCTATTGGGATGGCGAGGCCACGCCTTCGGTGGAGACGCCGGTCGGTGACTTTTTCGCCGCCGGCTGGGGCCGTGGCGCCGAGCCGGTGATCGATTCCGCCGTGGTCGCGGTCAATCCCGGCAGCGGCCTCAACAGTTTCTGGCAGATGCCTTTCCGCAAACGGGCGCGGCTGACCCTGGAAAACCGCAGCGCCCAGGCGCTGGTCATCTACTACGCCGTCGACTACGCCCTGACCGCCGTGCCGGCCAACGCCGGTTACTTCCACGCCCAGTTCCGGATGGGGAAGGCCGACCCCAAGACCGGCGACTACACCCTGCTCGACGGCGTGAAGGGCCACGGCCAGTACGTCGGCACCTACCTTCGCCATCGGGCCTTCAGCCCCGGCTGGTGGGGCGAGGGTGAGGCCAAGTTCTACATCGACGGGGACAAGGACTTCCCGACCATCGCCGGCACCGGCGAGGAGGACTATTTCCTCGGCTCCTATTCGTACCAGCGGAAGACGGCCCAGGGTGGGCGCGTCGAGACCTCCTATTCGGCGGCCTATTCGGGTTTCCTGTCGGTGCGGGACCAGCCGATCGACGCCGACTACCTCAAGCCCGGCGACCGCCGCTATGGGGAGTACCGCTGGCACATCCTGGACCCGATACGGTTCCGGAGCGACCTGCGGGTCACGATCCAGAACCTCGGCTGGAAGGGCGTGACGCCGACCAAATTCATCGGCGAGGCGACCTATCTGCCGCTGCATGACGATCTGTCATCGGTGGCGTTCTGGTATCAGGCCGAGCCGCACGCGCCGTTCCCGAAGCTGCCGGATGACGGCGCGCTCAATGCGCTGCCGAAGCCCGCCGCGCCGTGAGCTAGATCGTGCCGGCGTCGCGCAGCCGGATCAGCTCGTCCACCGACAGCTTGCGCCCCAGCGCCGAGGCGCGGCGCAGGGCGTTCGCCGACAGGCCGCGGTCGCGCATCTTGACGATGTCCTGCGCCGGCAGGTCGCCGTAACCCACGGCCACCACGTCCTGCACGAAGTCGGAACTGACGCCGTGGTCGTGGAACTGGACGATCTCGTCCACGCTGAGCCGGTGGTATCCGGCATGCTTCAGCGCGGCCAGGTAGTCAGGCGAGACGCCGCGGTCGCGAAGCACGAGGAGCTGGTCGACGCTGAGCCCGCCGTAGCCGGCCTGCTGCAGTCCCGCCAGCCAGTCCGTCGAGACGCCGTGGTCGCGCAGCTTGACGACGTCGGTGATCGGCAGACGCTGAAAGCCCAGGCGCTGCAGGGTGACCATGAAGCTCGACGGGACGCCGCGCTCGCTGAGGTAGATGAGGTCGGTCGGCGTGAGCTTGTCGTAGCCCACCTTGCGCAGGGCGCCGACCCATTCGGTCGACACCCCGTGGTCGTGCAGCTGGACGGCCTGGTCGGGGCTCATCCGGCCCAGGCCCGCGTGGCGCAGGCCGGCCATGAACTCGGCGGAGACCCCGTGATCGTGCAGCAGGACCAGCTCGTCCGTGGACGGCGAGGTCAAGCCGGCGGCCACCATCCCCGACACATAGTGGGGCTCGACCCCGTGATCGTGCGCCAGGATCAGGCGGTCCACCTTGCCGGGCGGGAAGCCCGCGACCGCCATGTCGCGCATGTACCGCAGGTTCACGCCGTGCTCGCCGGCCTTGGCCAGCTCCTCCACGGTGGGCGTGTCATAGTGCAGGCTCTTCAGCTCATCGAGATAGCTGGCGCCGACATTGTGTACGGTCATCCGGTAGAGGTCCGCCGTGTCGGCCCGCCCGGCGCCGCGCGCCGCCAGCAGCTGGGCGAAGGACTGGCTGCCCTGGAAGACGCAATCCCCGGAGGCATGGCGGGATTCCGCGAAGCCTTCGCACTCGAACTGGCCGGCGTCCCGCTCGACCCGGAACTTCACCGGGCGTTTCTGGCCGCTGGCGAGCTGATCGGCGGTCAGGCCCACCAGGACGTTCAGCGAGGCGGGGCTGGAGATCATCTGGCCGCCGCGGGCCGGGTCGCCGGTCAGCGTGAACTGCACCACGTCGGCGCTGTAGCCGCGGTCGGCGTCCACCTGCCAATGGATGGCTTCCGATCCGGCGGCCCGGGCGGACAGGCCGGCAAGCGCGATCATGGCTCCGGCGGCCGCAGCGCCGGCCAGCATGGCCGGGCGAAGGCTCTTGGCGCGCATCGAACTCTATCTCCGGTCGAGGAATTCCCAGCCGGACTCTCCCACAGGCGCAGCCCGCGGGCGCATTAAATTTTCGACAGGGGTCCTTTAGCGTGGGGCCGGCGCGGGCGGCGGCGGCAGGGTCCCGCCCTCGGCCAGGATCTTCATATTGGCCACGCCGCGCTCGAAGGCCGTCCGGCGGCGCTGTATTTCGGCGGCCTTGGCCGCGTCGTCGCCGGGGATGCGCGAGTTGTCGTACATCAGGGTGTAGACGATCCGCGAGGTCTTGGCGCTCAGCGGCCGGACCTCCAGGGTCCCGTGATAGAGGTTGTAGGGCCGGCCCTCATAGACGGGCTGGGTGTAGGTGTAGGAAAGCTCGGTCTTCCCCACCAGGATCTCGCGCCCCACCGTCCGCACCGCGCCCACTTCGCCGTCCTTGCCCGAGGTGATCTGGCAGCCGCTGGCGATCTGCAGCCATTCGGCGATGTCGCAGTACTTGCCGATGCGCTTCCAGACCTCGGCCGCCGGCCGGTTCACGTCGATCTGCATGGGGATCGAGACATAGTTCGGCGCCTCGGTCTGCATCTTCGGCGGCGTCGGCGGCTGGGCCAGCGCCGGGGCGGCGGCGAGGGCCAGGGCTGCGATCAGGACGGCTTTCATTCAGGGCTCCAGGGGTTGGGACAGGACGGCCAGTTCGGCCTGCTGCTTCTTGGTCAGGCCCGCGCGGACCTGGTCGTAGGAGTGGTCGACCAGGCGCAGGACCTGCTCGGTCGGCGCGTCGCCTTCGAAATCCACATGGATCCAGAAGCGCGGGTCCAGGTGGCTGCGCCGGCCGATGCCGGCGTACTGCTCGCGCATCGCCTCGGCCAGGTGCGGATCGCACTTCAGGATCACGCCGGTCAGCTTGTTCACCTCCAGGATGGCGAACATCTTGCCCATCACCTTGTAGAGGGTGACGCCGTTTGCCATGGGCGAGCCCGCGGCGCCGGGCTTGGCCGCGATCGCGGCGGTGACCACGGCGGTGCGCTCGGCCAGGCTCGTGTCAGGAAGGCTCATGAGCTTGAGCTTGGCGCCGCACGCACACGGAATCTATCGCCGGTTTCACTTGGCCAGCGCGGGCGATCGCGGCCAATGTGCCGCCAGCAGTTGGGGATTCTCCGTATGCGCAAGCTGACCTTGGCGGCCATGGCCGCCCTTTGCCTCTCGTTCGCCTTCGCCATGGCCGCCGCGCCGGCCTTCGCCGCCGACGACCCGCCCAAGGCCGACGCGGCCCAAAAGGACGGCAAGAAGGATGCGGACAAGGACAAGAAGGACGACATCGACCTGCCGCCGTTCCCGGCCGACGCATCGGTCAAACAGGTGACCCATGTGGCCGGCAAGACGCTCAGCTACACCGCCACCGTCGGCTCGCTGCCGGTGCGCGACGAGAAGAGCAAGAAGATCGCCGAGGTGGTGTTCACCGCCTACACCCTGGACGGGCCGAAGGATCCGAACCGGCCGGTGACCTTCGCCTTCAACGGCGGCCCGGGCGCGGCCAGCGTCTACCTGAACCTCGGCGCCATCGGGCCCAAGCGGGTGCAGTTCGGGGCGCAGGGCGACGCGCCGTCCGACCCGGCGACCCTGGTCGACAACCCCGGCACGTGGCTCGATTTCACCGACATGGTGTTCATCGACCCGGTCGGCACCGGCTTCTCGCGCTCGCTGGTCGACAAGGACGAGACCAAGAAGCGGTTCTATTCGATCAAGCCGGACATCGAGTACCTGTCGCGCATCGTCTACGACTGGCTGCTCAAGAACGGCCGGATGGCCTCGCCCAAGTACATCACCGGCGAGAGCTATGGCGGCTATCGCGTGCCGCGCATCACCTACTTCCTGCAGACCCGTCTTGGCGTGGGGATCAACGGCATGGTGATGGTCAGCCCCTACCTCGAGCCGCCCATGGACCAGGCGCCGAATTTCTCGCCCATGCCCTGGGTGACGACGCTCCCGTCCATGGCCGCCGCCAACTATGAGCGGCACGGCAAGGCGCTGTCGGCCGCCCAGATGAAGGAGGTCGAGGACTACGCCCGCGGCGAGTTCGCCGCCGACCTCCTGAAGGGCCGCCGCGATCCGGCCGCCGTGGACCGCATCGTCTCCAAGGTCACCGCCTACACCGGCCTCGATCCGACCTTCGTCAAGCGCTCGGGCGGGCGCATCGAGATCGGCGCCTTCCTGCGCGAGCTCTATCGCGACCAGGGCAAGATCGGCAGCGTCTACGACAGCAACGTCACCCAGGACGATCCCTTCCCCTGGGCGCCGGACGGGCGGCGCAACGACCCGATCCTCGACGCGATCATCGCGCCCACCACCAGCGCCATGGTCGATTTCGACACCCGCGTGATCGGCTGGAAGGTCGAGGGCCGCTTCAACGCCTTGAGCTATGAGGTCGGCAACGACTGGGAAAAGGGCGTCGAGGCCACCGAGGCCACGCCGGACCTGCGCCAGGCCATCGCCGCCGACCCCAAGATGAAGGTGCTGATCGCCCACGGCTGGGATGACCTCAGCTGCCCCTACTTCGTCTCGCGCATTGTCATCGACCAGATGCCGATCACCGGCGATCCGAACCGGGTGAGGCTCGCCGTCTACCCCGGCGGCCACATGTTCTACTCCCGCCCCGCCAGCCAGGCGGCCTTCCGCGAGGACGTGAAGCAGGTCTTTGGGGTGAAGTAGGCTCCGGCGCCGGCGCCCCTACCTCCCCCGCGAAGTGGCGGGAGGGCGACCGCCCGCCGAGCCCGGCCCCGCCGGGCGCAGAGCGGGTGGTGGAGGGGGCAAGCCGCCTCCACCCCTCCCGCCACGGGCGTGGCGCGGCTTTGCGCCAGAAGCGGCCCTTGGATCCGCTCCAGTTTCAGGACGACGGCGCCGGCGGGATGCCCTTTAGCCGATTGTATTCAGCCATCGACGCGCCGGCGGCCGCGAGGTCCAGGTCCGGGGCGATGGTTCCGCGGAATTCGC